>QYZZ01000069.1 GCA_003838145.1 Tindallia sp. MSAO_Bac2 | reverse complement strand
CTTGGCTTTGCTGTTGTTTTTCATACTCTCAGTTTATCGTTCCTCTTGAAGTTTTCCAATAACTTATTCACAGCTTATCCACATTTCTTTTGCGCATGCTATTTCCTTATCCACAAAAAAACTCCCGGAATTAACCCGGGAGTAAAATATGCACTTAAACACAAATCCACCAGAAACACGCCTGCATCGACCGTTACTGAATTGGCTTTGTTATTCAATAGCACTCCATGGGTTAACCATGACAGTGACAACGCTTTTCGCAGTTGCCCCCAGTTTCTGTAAAGGAAGCACTTTCAGAAACTTCGGCGCTTCAGCCTTTCGAACATCAGCCTTGAGTGCTTCCTCACTTTATCTGATTTCTACTAATCTGCAGCGCAACCTCTATCGATAATATCATTAATTTTTGAAATACTAAATGTAATGGTACCACATCTCAAAAAGCGCTGTCAAGGTTGGATAATTTCTATTTGGATAATTTCTATTTTTTCACAACATCATACAAATCTTCCCGCCTTAATTTCAATAATGGCAATTGCTGTCTGATTTCTTCAACTTTTTGGGTGTCTATTTTTGCAGTAACGATAGATTCATTTTCATCTGTGCTTGATAAAACACTGCCCCAAGGATCACAAATAGTGGAGTAACCATAGGCATGATAGTTTGCCTCTTTATTTCTGGCTGGCGATGCAGCAATGAAAAAAACCTGATTGTCAACAGCTCTCATTTTAATGGTTTCGTGCCAATGAGCCGGACCTGTCGTTGTATTAAAAGCCGCCGGTACAATGATCATTTGTGCCCCTTCCAGAGCCATCAACCTCATTAATTCAGGAAATCGCATGTCAAAGCATATGGCAACTCCCACTTTTCCATACTCGGTATCAAATACTGTAACTTTGTTTCCTGCTTTTACAGCATCTGATTCAATAAATCGCACACCATTTTTAATATCAACGTCAAAAAGATGCATTTTCCTGTGTTTACCAATACATTTACCTTTAGGGTCATAGCTGAAAGATGTGTTGTAAACATCCTCTCCGGACTTTTCTGCAATAGATCCACCAATTAAGTATATATTCAGCTCTTTTGCAAGGGACGACAGCATTTTTGTTGTTACGTCCCCCTCTTTTTCTGCCATTTTGCTCATCACTTCAGTACTATATGGAGAGTTAAAGATTTCCGGCAACACCACCATATTTGCATTTTCTTGCAGTACAGCTTTCCTGATCATACCTTCGGCTTTTTGTAAATTTTCCATTTTGTCGTCTTTCACTTTCATTTGGCAGACAGATAAAACAAAAGTACTCATTAAATCATCCTTTCAATTAGTATTTAGTCTTTTCACTTTGTCTGAATTCGGTTTCTATGATAAAATATTGCTGTTATCACAACACTGAAAGGAAGGATCATATGCTTCGAACTATTTATTGGCTTACAGACTTTTTAATATATCTCATATATGTTTTTTTCGCTGCATTACGGGCAGAAAAATTGCAGAAAAGTGGCTACACTGACAGAAAAAGAGCTTTCACACAGAAAGTAGGCCAAAAATGGGCCACCCGATTATTAGTTAAATCCGGAAGCAAAATAAATGTGACGGGTTTAAATAACATTCCTTCAGAGGGACCGGTTCTTATTGTCAGCAATCATCAAAGTTATTTTGATATTCCGCTTCTGGTTAGTATCATAGAGTTACCAATGGGATTTGTTGCGAAAAAGGAACTTGGCAAGCTTCCGGTTATTTCCAGGTGGATGCGGTTAATTGAGTGTAGTTTTATTGACCGCAAAGATTTACGCCAGTCGTTAAAAGCAATTCAACAGGCACAAAAAACCTTGAAGAACGGCCAGTCTATGGTTATTTTTCCCGAAGGAACCCGAAGCAAAAAGAAGGAAATGTCTTCCTTTAAGCCCGGCAGCCTAAAGTTGGCACAAAAATCACAGGTTCCCATTCTACCCATTGCCATTCAGGGCACCTGCGACATCTTTGAAACGAGTAATCGTATACAGCCAGCTAATGTGGATGTAAAAATTTTACCACTCATAGACACAGAAAAAGTAATGGAATATTCTACCGGACAGCTACTTTCGGATGTATTCGATTCCATCAATCAGGAATTAGGCGGAAGCAAGTTGCTCACGTTGGATTAGTCTTTCTCATACATGGAATTGATAAACTCGTCCATAACTTTATCATGATCACCGACGTTATAGGATATTATGTTTTTTAAATGTGTGAAAGAATCCAGATCTATATGGTCCAGTTGAACGCCTATTCCATTATCCTCGAGTCTAACTATGGTTCCTTCTGCAGAGATTTTTATATTTGACGGAGAATCAGATAATTCAATCTGAACTGCGACTTCTTCGCCAACTGTTAATTTGTCTGTAGATGTATCCGCCTCAAGAAACAGTCCCTTAAGACTCAAGTCATTAACTTTGCCAGATACCTGGCGAGTCTTGCCTGTTATTACACCCTTAATATGAAATTCAATACGTGTAGCTTTCCGCTTATCTGCCATTCACTTCACTCCCTGGTATATGTCATCTATCAAACAATAAACACCCATATTATATATACCCATCCAGGAAATGCTTTATCTTTTATATTTAATGAAAATCCCCTCAAGACGAGGGGATTTTTTCTATTTCATATCGCTAAAGATGCTGTCGAGGATTTGAATAAAATGGTCAATCTCCTCTCTGGTAATAACCATTGGTGGTACGAATCTAAGAATATTCCCCGAAGTGCAATTTATTATCAGTCCTTTTTCAAAGGCTCTCTCCACCACTTCATTTCCAGGGAAGTCAAGTTCAAGACCTATCATAAACCCTTTTCCTTTTGTTTTATTTACAAAAGGATATTTTTCCACCAGACCATCCAATTTTTCTTTCAAGTATTCTCCATCCTTCTGTGCTTTTTCAGGTATGTTTTGCTTAATAATTTCCTTTACCGTTGCCACACCAGCTGCACACGCTAATGGATTTCCACCAAAAGTAGTTCCATGGTCTCCCGGCTTCCATGCTTCCGCTACTTTATCAGTAGCGACAATGGCTCCAATAGGAAACCCACCTGCCATAGTTTTTGCCAGAGACATGATATCCGGCTTCAAGTCAAATTGCTCATACGCAAACATCGTACCAGTTCTTCCAAATCCACACTGAATCTCATCCAGTATTATTAAAAGCTGATGCTTTTCCGCCAGCTCCTTTACTTTTTCCACAAACTGCGTCGAGGCAGGCGTAAGCCCACCTTCCCCCTGCAAAGGCTCAAACATAATTGCACAAGTGTTTTCTGTTATGGATTTTTCCAGAGCTTCGGCATCATTGAATGGCACTTGCTTGAAACCACCGGGTAAAGGTTTATACCCTTCCCGATAGTTTTCATTTGCTGTTGCACTGAGAGTTCCAAGGGTTCTTCCGTGAAAAGATTCACTGACTGTAATTATTTCATATCTGGATTCTCCAAAATGCTTGTAGCCATATTTTCTAGCCAGCTTTATAGCAGCTTCATTGGCTTCAGCTCCACTATTGCAGAAAAACACCTTATCTGCAAAAGAATTATCTACTAAGAGCATTGCAAGATCATACTGAGGCTCGTTCCAGTAGTAGTTGGTAACATGCATCAATTTAGCTGCCTGACTCTGAATGGCGTCCACCAGAAAGTCAGGAGAGTGTCCCATGCCAGAAGCAGCCAGTCCCCCCACCATGTCCAGATATTTATTCCCTTCCGAGTCCACTAAAGTGCAGTTTTTCCCTTCCACAAAAACAACAGGAACCCGTTTATACGTATTCATAAATACTTTTTCACTTGCTGCAATAAATTCTTTTTTAGTCATTATGATTAATCCTCCTGTATTCTATTAACTTGAAGTTGCCACATATAATCTTCTATTTTTTTATAACTGTTCCAGCGCCAATATCCGTAAAAACTTCAAACAGTATCGAATGATCCTTTCTTCCATCAATAATATGAACTCTTTCAACGCCGCCCTGAACAGATTCTGCACAACAATTCACCTTTGGAATCATGCCGCCGGTTATGGTTCCGTCTTCAATAAATCGATTTATATCCGTTACAGTCATCTCAGGAATAACTTCCAGACCATTTCCATCGTCTTTCATTACTCCCTCAATATCCGTCAACATAAGCTGCATCTTGGCTCCCATAGCAACCGCCATTTTACCGGCAGCTTCATCTGCATTTATATTAAAACGTTCTCCATTTTCATTGCATCCTATTGAAGAAATCACCGGAATATAGTCTTTTTCCAGCAAATCATGAATCAACTCCGAGTTAATACTTTTAATATCGCCTACAAAACCAAGTTTCGGATCTTTTTGATCCGCTTTTATGACTCCGCCATCCTGACCACTAATACCTATTGATTTTACTCCATAAGCACTAATCATTGCCACAAGTTCTTTGGCGATTTTCCCAGACAGTACCATTTCCGAAATCATCATAGTCTCTTTATCAGTTACCCTCAGGCCGTCGACAAATTCAGTTTCCTTGCCCATCAGCTGGAGCATATTGGTTATTTCGGGACCACCACCATGCATTACTACAGGATAAATTCCTACATATTTCATGAAAACAATGTCTTTCACCACTTTTTTCTTTAGCTCTTCATTAATCATCGCATTGCCGCCATATTTTATCAGTATAATCTTTTTGTGGTATTTTCTGATGTGCGGAAGGATCCGCAGTAAAGCTTCCGGTTTAAAATCGTAATCAATATTCTCTACCATGAAAGTGCCTCCTCTAGCTTCTATAGGAGCCATTAATTTTGACATATTCATACGTCAGATCGCAGCCCCAGCCTTTTGCTGAAACCGCCCCAACATTAGCTTCTATTATGATTGAAATATGATTATCTTCAAGAATTTTTTCTACAAATGATTCATCATAATCAAGCGGAAGACCGTTTTCCAGAACTTTCATCATTTCGCCCTGACCATTTCCCAGGGTCAGCTCTACAGTTTCCATGTTGAAAGGAGCTCCCGAATATCCCAAGCTGCAAATCATTCTTCCCCAGTTTCCGTCTCCCCCAAAAATAGCTGTCTTTACAAGATTGGAACTCAAAACCGTCCTTGCCGCTTTTCTGGCATCTGATAATGTTTTAAAGCCGCGGGCTTCAGCCTCTATAAATTTTGATGCTCCCTCACCATCTCTGACAATGGATTTTGCAAGGTATTCACTTACTTGTTGCAGTGCTTCAAAAAACTTATCCCGCTCCGGATGGTCTTTATCTATCCTATGATTCTCCGCCTTACCATTCGCCAGGACAATCACCGTATCATTGGTACTGGTATCTCCATCCACCGTAATCATGTTAAATGTACTATCTGTTACTTCCTGCAATGCGTTTTGCAGATATTCCGGTTTCACTGCTGCATCCGTGGTTATAAAACCAAGCATGGTAGCCATATTGGGATGTATCATGCCTGATCCTTTGGCCATTCCTGCAACCGTTACAATTTTATTATCAATTTCCACCTCAACAGCTATTTCTTTGTTAATGGTGTCGGTTGTCATGATTCCTTTTGCCGCGTCTTTTCCACCATTTTCGCTAAGTTTACTGACGGCTTCCGGAATACCACTTAAAATGTTATCCAACGGCAACGGCAACCCAATCACACCGGTAGATGCCAAAGCTAACTCGTCAGGTGAGATATTTAATAGTTCAGCAGCTTTAGCTTGTATTGCTTTAGCATCTTCCATTCCACGACTACCCGTACATGCATTGGCGTTACCACTATTGATGACAACACCCCTTAGTCTGTGATTTTTAATAACATCTTTACTGATAATTACCGGTGCTGCCATTGCCTGGTTCTGGGTGAATACGCCAGCTGCGATTGCCTCTGTTTTGCTGAATAATATTGCTAAATCCAACTGGTTATCTTCTTTCACACCAGTATGAACACCACTCGCTATAAAGCCCTTTGGGCTTGTAACTGTTCCGTTTGCAATTTCCTTGCCTGAATAATGCGCTTTATTCATCTAATCATTCCTCCATATGAAACTCTATTTTATTTAATTAATCTATGGCCACATAGATGTTGCTTCAATTCCAGTCGATTCTTCCAATTCAAACATTATATTCATATTCTGAACCGCCTGGCTGGAAGATCCTTTCAACAAGTTATCAATAGCCGATACGATAACCAGGTTTCCACTTCGCGGCTCAATTACAAATCCAATATCACAGTAGTTAGATCCGCTTACAGCTTTTGTCTCTGGTAGTTTACCATCTTCAAGAATTCTAATAAATGGCTTATGACCGTAGTATTTTTCATAGCATTCCTCTATATCATGACGTTTCAGGTTTTCAGCCGGTAATACAATGGTTGATAGAATACCACGATCCATCGGTATTAAGTGAGGAGTAAACAAAACTTTAAGATCTTCTCCTGCCGCAATAGACAGCTCCTGTTCTATTTCAGGTGTATGACGGTGTCCACCGATATTGTATGCTTTTACATTTTCATTTACCTGGGAAAAAACATTAACAGCAGAAGGATTTCTACCAGCGCCAGAAACGCCCGTCTTGGAGTCGATAATAATATTATCACTCTTAATTAACCGATCCTTTACCAAAGGTAAAAGGGGCAATAAGATACTGGTCGGGAAGCATCCAGGATTTGCCACCAGTTCTGCATTTACTATGCTTTCTGCATGCCATTCAGGTAATCCATAAGTTGCCATTTTAAGTAGTTCATGATCCAAATGTTCTGTGTTATACCAATCCTCGTAAATTTTACCATCATGTATACGAAAGTCAGCTGAAAAATCAACTACCCTGAAACCAGATTTAATTAATGGTAGCACCTTTTGTTGGCTGATGCGATGAGGCAGTGCACAGAAAACAACATCAGTATCCTTAGGTACATCTTCCACTTCCACCGATCTGCAAACCTTATCCACTTTTTTACGAAGATTGGGATAGACGTCGCTAAATTTCAGTCCATCATAACTTCTGGAATCAACAAAAGTTAATTCAACTTCCGGATGTCCTTCCAACAGCCGAACCAATTCTGCTCCTGTGTATCCAGTAGATCCCATTATACCTGCCTTTAACATTTCATTTCCCTCCATTGCCTTTCTGTTTTATGATCAGTCAAAACGCTTAAATTTGGGCGCTTACTGCAAATAATTTTTTCCATTATACCGGAAAACGACTAATTATGCAAGTTCGCTTTCGATTCATCTTCATTTTGGTTGAAGCACTTCAATCCGTCATGTTATATTATTCTTTTTGTTGTATATTTATATTTTTGTATTTTTCTTTCCATTCATTTTTCCTTTGTAGAATCCTATTTGAGTAGATGGTTTCATACGTGTTTCGCCACCGATAAAGACGTTCCATTCCGGATGGTCCCAAGTTATATTCACTTAAGACGCGATGCCAATTAATCTCTCCATCTTCCTGTAATGAATTGGCAGCAATTTGTGCCAGATATTTTGTACCCAGTGTCAGGTTGTACCATGGCTCAAAAATATGTTCCGGGTTATATGAAAAATTCCATAATTCACCATAATTTTCAAAAAGATGTTTTTCCGTAATAGGCGTTATCTGCATGTAACCACGGTCTTGATGTCTCCCTACCAGATTTCCGTCAAATCTGCCTCCCGTTTCAACGTGTATTAGTCCTAACACCATCCAAATTGATAGATCTTTGTCATCCACATGCCTCATTAAAATCCATACTGCTTCATGACTCATACCGGTTTCACTCTGTAAAAAGCCATGCAGCCTATGTTCTTCAGCAGTAAGCAGATTTTCACTATGGAAATAAGGGTGATAATAGTTTTTCAGGTATTCCATGTGCCTGCTTTCTCCAGGGTCAGAAACCCGGTGGTGAATCAGCTGAGCTTCTTTGGTAAAGATTGTGCTCGGGTAATATTCTTCATAGGAGTCCAAAATAAACTGAGTTGGGATGTAAAGTATCATCATGCCTAAAAAAATAGCAGCTGTAATTATCCAAATGATCAGGAATGAGTATTTTTTAATCATCCCATCCCGGATTCCAAATCCATTCTCCTTCCTCGTTAATATATCCCATCCCTGCCTCCGTCTCAACTTGCGCAACACCTTCATAATAATTCCAGGCTCTAATAAATTGGGGAGCTATCTTTATATACCCCTCTTTATTAATATACCCCCATTGTCCGTTCTTCTTCACTGGCGCAAGGCCTTCAGAAAAACTTCTTGCATCTTGAAATTCAGCCTCGACAATAAGCCTTCCTTCCATATCAACATAACCCCACAAACCATCTAATCTTACGGCCGCTACACCATTTCGAAAGGGTAGCGCCTGCTCAAAAGAGGGAACAATTACCCATGTGCCGGTTTGATTAATAAATCCTGTTTTTCCCTGATACCGAACAGCAGCTCTACCTTCATGAAAAATATCGATTTCATCGTAAACTGTATCAATAACCACTTGTCCCCATTCATTTACAAAACCCCAGTGATTTCCCATTTTAATGGGTAGCCTTTTTTCGCCGTCATCATTCATTGCGTCATCAGACTCTAGTAGTTCTCCAGCATGACGAGGATCCTGTGTCTCTTCAACCTGGACAAGCTCAGGCGCATGAGGATCCATTCCCAACATTTCTGATTCTCTTTCCAAAAATAACAGCATCGTAATAGTTGTAACAACTAAACTTATCACTACTACTGAAGCAATAAGAATTACTGCCTGCTTTTTAGTCATTTGTCTGGTTAAATCCAGCTTAGGCACTTTTGATTTCTTCTCGTCATCCATGATGTCATCCCTCCTCAATTTGCTTACAGATAATATATATCCATTACCATATTATTTATTGATATATCTTTAAAACAAAAAACCTCAGCCTATATTGCTATTAAAGCAAAAGCTGAGGTCAATTCTTAGTAATTTACCTGAAATAAATTCGTCATATTAACAATTTCAAAAAGATCAACAATCTCCTTACGAGCATTTATAATGCGGAAGGATTTTTTCATTTTACTTAAATAGCGATAAATCCCAATCAGAAAAGTAATTCCGGTAGAATCTACATACTGAACCTCACTAAAATCCATCACAACTTCATCATAGATTTCTTTGGTGTCAATTATTTGATACATATACTTCAAAAATTCATTAATATTTGATGCTGTGGGATTATATTGGAATTTAAAAGTCAGCACTCCATTTTGAATCTCGTAGTTCAAAGAGCCACCTCCATCGGTTTAGGTCCTCATTAAATTCTTATATGCTTTATTAAAAGCTTCCAAAGCTCGATCAAGATCATCTTTTGTGTGGGCTGCAGATATTTGCGTACGAATACGCGCCTTACCTTTCGGAACTACCGGGAAGAAAAATCCAACAACATATATTCCTTCTTCCAGGAGAAACTCGGACATATCCTGTGCCAAAACAGCATCTCCCAGCATAATTGGAACGATAGGATGTTCACCCGGTATAATTTCAAAACCAATTTCGCTTACTTTTTCCCGAAAATATCTGGTATTGCTTTCAAGACGATCTCTGTATTCAGTTGTTTCACAAAGCATGTTCAAAACTTCCACTGATGCTGAAGCAATGGCCGGAGCCAATGTATTTGAAAACAAGTATGGACGGCTTCGTTGTCTTAATAAGTCGATTATTTCTGATTTCCCACTGGTATACCCTCCGCTGGCACCTCCAAGGGCTTTTCCCAGCGTTCCTGTAATGAGGTCAACCCGGCCCATTACATCACAAAATTCATGGGTGCCTCTGCCTCTTTCACCCATAAAACCTACTGCATGACTATCGTCTACCATCACCATAGCACCGTACTGTTCAGCAAGGTCGCATATAGTTTTCAGATCGGCAATAATTCCATCCATGGAAAATACGCCATCCGTTGCTATAAGACAAATCCCTGTACCATCCCATTGTTTTAGTTTTGCTTCCAGATCCTGCATATTGTTATTTTTATAAATCATTTTTTTCGCTTTACAAAGACGCATTCCATCGATAATGCTTGCATGGTTCAACTCGTCACTAATAATGGTATCCTCATTTGTCAGTATCGTTTCGAATAGCCCACCATTAGCATCGAAGCACGATGAATATAAAATGGTATCTTCCATGCCCAGAAAGTTACTTAGTTTGCTTTCCAGCTGTTTATGAATTGACTGTGTCCCACAAATAAATCGCACAGAAGAGAGACCATATCCCCAGTTATCATAACTTTTTTTCGCCGCCTCCATCACCCGGGGATGATTTGACAATCCCAGATAGTTATTGGCACATAAATTGATAACATCCGATTGTTTAGTGGTGTGGATCCGTGAACTTTGAGCTCCTGACAAAATTCGCTCCTCTTTCCAAAGTCCCTGTTCTTTAATAGCCTCAAGTTCCTTTCGATAGCGTTCTGCTACTTCCGGAGTATACATCGAATCATCTTCCTTTCGCACTGATTATGCTTTATTCCCAATTAAGAATTACTTTTCCGGATTCACCCGAAGCCATCACCTCAAATGCTTTTTGAAATTCGGTGTAATGAAAGCGATGAGTAATAACGGGTGATATATCTAAACCGGATTGGATCATCGAAGTCATTTTATACCAGGTTTCATACATTTCGCGACCATAAATACCCTTTATAGTTAGTCCATTAAACACAACCGTATTCCAGTCGATCACCGTGTTTGGTTGTTGAATTCCCAGCACCGATATTTTACCTCCGTGACACATATTTTTCAGCATAGACTGAAAAGCCGTTGCATTTCCTGACATTTCAAGTCCGACATCAAAGCCTTCTTTCATTCCCAGTTGATGAAATGCATCTTCCACAGTTGTGTTGGTAACATTAACAGCCATGGTAGCCCCCATTTTTCTGGCCAATTCCAGGCGATATTCATTCACATCTGTGATTACTACATATCGTGCCCCAGCATGTTTTGCAACAGCTGCAGCCATAATGCCGATAGGGCCGGCACCTGTTATCAGGACATCCTCACCAAGCACATCAAAACTAAGGGCAGTGTGAACAGCATTTCCAAAAGGATCAAAGCAACTAAGAACATCCAGTGGAATATTGGGGTCACAATGCCATATATTAGTTACAGGTATAGACAGATATTCCGCAAAGGCTCCGGGTCTGTTTACACCAATTCCACTGGTGTTCATGCATAAATGTCTGCGTCCAGCCAGGCAATTACGACAACGACCACACACAACATGCCCTTCACCTGATACGATTTCGCCAATTTCAACATCGTGTACATTGTCTCCCATAGCCACAACTTCGCCTACAAATTCATGCCCA
The DNA here is from genome assembly GCA_003838145.1 of Tindallia sp. MSAO_Bac2. GTDB lineage: Bacteria > Bacillota > Clostridia > Peptostreptococcales > Tindalliaceae > Tindallia. The sequence goes on along the minus strand of QYZZ01000069.1, from coordinate 28,941 downwards.
ATTGTCATTGGAACAGGTATGGTTTTCTGTGACCATTCATCCCAATGATAAATATGAACATCAGTACCACAGACAGATGTTTTTTTTATTTTAACTAACACATCATTTTTACCAACCTCAGGCTCCGGAATATCTTCCAGCCAAAGACCAGGCTTTTCATATTTTTTGACAAGTGCTTTCATTGCTGACAACGCCTTTCCGGTTACTATTTGATTTTTCAGACTGAATTTACATTTCCATATCCTCTATTGTTTCAAGGCTTTTATTTATCTCATCCAAACTTCCTTCCAATTCAACCTTCATTTCTTTCAGGTTCTGGATAACTTCATCATCTTTTAAATAAAGTTCGCTAAGAACAATCGCTCTTTTGATCGCGTATAGATGATTTTTTAATCGGTCTCTTTCCGATAGAACTTCTCTGACCTTCATCTCCGAACACCTCCGGCCCAATATAGTCAACCTATTTGAAAATTGTTTTAAAAGAATCTTCTGCAGCATCTAATGTCTGATCGATTATCTGATCATCATGACAAACAGAAAGAAACCAGGATTCAAATTGAGAAGGCGGAAGATAGATACCTCTTTCCATCATTTCCCGGAAGAATTGTCCATACAAATCTGTATCAGATTTTGCTGCACTTTCGTGGTCTACTACAGGCTGATCTGTAAAAAATAAACTGATCATAGAACCTACTCTATTCACTGTTGCTTTCGCATCATATTCCTGAATTAAATTTCGTAGTCCACGCTCCAGCTTCATCGCCTGACGATCAAGTTGCTGGTATATTTCAGGATTATTTACAAGTTTTTCAAGCGTATGGTATCCTGCCGTCATAGCCAGCGGATTTCCGGATAAAGTACCAGCCTGATAAACAGGTCCTTTAGGAGCCATAAGTTTCATGATGTCAAAACGACCACCAAAAGCTCCCACCGGAAGTCCTCCGCCAATTACTTTACTATAGCAGGTCAGGTCGGGTTTAATATTGTACAGGCACTGAGCTCCCTCAAATGCAAGACGGAATCCAGTCATAACTTCATCTAAAATCAACAGGCTTTCATGCTTTTCTGTAAGCTCTCTGAGTGTTTGAGCAAATTCCATTGTCATTGGTACTACACCCATATTTCCTGCTACAGGCTCTGCTATTACAGCCGCAATTTCATCGCCCTGTTCTTCAAATAGCTGGCGGATCATATCCTCATCATTATAACGGGCAGTTATGGTGTTTTCAACAACACTGTCTGGAACACCAGGACTTCCAGGTATTCCCTGAGTTAAAATTCCAGATCCGGCTTCAACTAACAGGCCATCAGAATGACCATGGTAGTTCCCACTGAACTTAACAATTTTAGATCTGCCGGTGAATGCCCTCGCAAGTCTTAAAGCCGTCATCACCGCTTCTGTCCCAGAGTTGACCATCCTAATTCTTTCAACAGATGACACATTATCAACAATCATTGAGGCCAACATATTTTCCGCTTCTGTCGGTGCTCCAAAACTTGTCCCATTTTGCAGCGCTTTCTCAAGAGCACGAATTACATCCGGATCGGCATGACCCAGGATCATTGGCCCCCAGGATAAGACATAGTCAAGGTAAGTATTCCCATCAACATCTGTAACAGTTGCGCCTTTTCCATGCTGAATGAATACCGGATCTCTGTCAACAGCTGCAAAAGATCTAACAGGACTGTTAACACCACCCGGCATCAGCGTAAGAGCCCTTTCATACATTGCTCGCGAGTTTTCATTATTCATAATTTAGTTTCTCCTCTCTATGTTCTTCTTCATATTCTTCTTCCAGATTTTGAAAATCACAGGTTAAAAGACGATCAAGCAAAGCCCCTGCTTCCTCCCCTTTTCCTTCCAGCCCAACTTGCTTTAACTGATGAATAGGCGTTCTCCACATTTTTTTTACAAGACTATAAATAAAGGCCTCAATATTGTTGCGGTCTTTCTGAGATAAGTGTGGCATTTTATCAAAAAGCTCATTAATTTCTTTTTCAGTCATCTCTATCGAATATTGCTGTATTGCACGTATTCGCGGATAGACAGGAAGACATCGATGCCAGTCAAAAAACTCCTTCTCTTTCTCAGCAATTCTTATATCGATGATTTCAAGCTTGCCTGCTCTTTGATCCATATTTTCTCTGGCAACTTCATCCAATTGATCTAAATCATAAAGGCAGACACCTGGAATCTCAGAAACGCCCGGGTCTATATCTCTGGGCATGGCAATATCTGTAATAAGAACATGTTTGTTATGACGATGGAATTTTTGAAGCTGAGATTTTTCAATAACCTGATGAGGTGCAGAAGTAGCGCTAATCACCCAGTCAACAGAAGCAATAGCTTCATGGCGGTCTTCAAAGGGAATTCGGGAAATCTTAGTGCGGTCCAAATCATCAAACCCTGTGAGCAAATTACTTCTGGTAGCAATATATACGTGCTCTGCATTTGAAGATAAAAGATGCCTTATTGCTGTACGACTCATTTCACCTCTACCCAACACAAGCACTTTGATATCTTCCAGATTTCGAAAAATTTTTTCACCTTGCTTAACCGCAATGGAAGCAATGGAAAGCGGGTTTTCTGATATAGCAGTTTCATTTTTGATTTTTTTACCCAAAGCAATTCCCGTCTGAAAAAACTTGTTCATCACTTTACCACAGGCACCATGCTCTCTGGCAGTGTAGTAAGCTTCCTTTATCTGTCCAAGAATCTGATCCTCTCCCAAAACTAACGAATCCAATCCACAGCACATTTTAAAAAAGGTTCGTATTGCCGGCACTTCATGTCGACAATAGGCCTGAACCTCTTTATCGCTAAAGCCAAAATAATCACGGTAAAAATGGTCAAGCCTTCCTTTTCCATCTACCCCTTCATCAGCCTCATAAATCAGTTGACTTCTATTACAGGTGGATAGAATGACACAACTTCGGATACCATCTATTCCAAGCAGCTTATTGTAAGCACCCTCAAGACCGGAAGGCTTGAAAGCTGCTCGTTCCCGAATTTCAACAGGTGTATTTTTATAATGCATGCCATATATGCCAATATTCATTTAATTTCATTCCTTCCAAGCTCTAATAAGTTAGTGAAACATTATCTACAGCGAGTTTATAATATCAAAAAAGCGTCAATTTCACAAGTTAAAGGTCAAAAGTTACCCTTCGCAATCAACATGGCAGCAGCCAATACTATCATCCGTCAAGCCGGACAAAGCCAGTATTTAAAAATGCATGAATTCACATATTTTGAATTCATGCATTTTGCATTATTGATAGTTTAATTAAGACTGTATCATTCCGGCTTCAAACTTCCACTCGTTCCAATTCACATGTAAAGTAGAAGCAACTACCTTTTCCTTTTATACTTTCCACCCAAATGGTTCCATTCATTTCTTCAATTATCTTCTTTGATATGGTTAACCCAAGTCCGGAACCACCGTATTTATCAAATATATAATCATCCGCCTGAGAGAATACGTCAAAAATAGATTTTTGCTGATCTTCTGGAATCCCTATTCCGGTATCTTCCACCTGGCATTTCAGTAAATGAATGTTATCTCTTTCCATGACTTTGTTAATCTTTACGTAAATGCCGCCACTATGAGTGAATTTTGAAGCATTGTGAATAAGATTTGTAAAGACTTGTTTGAGTCTAATAGGATCACCTTTCACAATTTCCGGCAAATCCTCAGCTATTTCCAGTCTGAATTCTAGTCTCTTTTGAGCTATATCGGCGTAAGATGTGCTTTCAATTTCTTTAATTAATTGCTTCAAATTAAATCGTTTGCTTATCAGCTTGTTTTTCCCTGCTTCTACCTTTGAGTAATCCAACACTTCATTAATTAACTGCAGTAGATTGTTTCCAGACTGCTTAGCCATTTCAAGTATTTCTTTCTGTTCACCTTGCAGACCTTCTAGTTCCAATAACTGCAACATTCCCATAATCCCATTTAAAGGTGTTCTTATCTCGTGGCTCATAGCAGCCAAAAAACTACTTTTAGCTTTCATGGCATTTTCGGCTTTCATCTTTGCTACTTCCAGTTCTTGCTGAATTTTTTTAGTTTCGGTTACATCTCTGCTCACACCCTGAATGCCAACAACCACACCGTTCTTATCCCTGATAAAAGAAACATGAATAGATATCCAAATTATCCCTTTATTTTTATGATAATGCTCCACCTCTATCATTCTTGTCCTGGACGGATCAGCATGAGGGTCTTTTTCTTTTTGCAGTTCTTCTTCCAAAGTGTTTTTCAGGATCTCTAAAGATTCCGACGGAAATTTTTCTTTCACTGGTTTTTTCATGTGTTCTTCTACCGTTTCGTCAAGAAGCCTGTCTATAGAAGGGGTGACATACATAGTTTTTAAACTAAGGTCTGCTCTCCAGATCACATCTGTCATATTATCAATAATATGCAAGTATCTTTCTTTTTGTGCTTTCATTTCCTTTTCTGCTTCTATACGTTCAGTAACATCTATGGCAGCTGCCTGATATTTCATTGCATTGCCGTTTTCGTCAAAGAACGCTCTGTCACGCCATTCTTCCCATCTACAAATACCATTTCTGATATTTTTCTGTAGATGAACTGCCATCGGGGACATCGGAGTCAAAGATAAGTATGTATCCCTGGCTTCCTTCCAGGCTTCTCTCGGAAGAAGTTTAAGAAAGCTGCTTCCAACAAGCTCTTCCCTGCTCTTATTAAAATAATCGCAATAGGCTTGATTAACGTAAGTAAGAGTGGTGTCCGGTAAGTATTCGCAGATCATTACCGGGAGATCATCAACAAGTTGTCTGAATTTATCGGTACCGGATGCAGTTTCCCTCATTTGAAACCTCCATTTCCGCAATAAGGCATAAAAAAAACATATAAACCTTAGGTAACCGGCTGTCATAGCAAACATTATCTGCTTTAGACCCTTGGTTTTGCGTCTTCATTTTTCAATGAATTTGCCCTTTACTTTGATTATAGTTTAACCTTATATAACATTATATCTGATTTCGAGAAAAATTAATACTATTTTCCTATTTTTTTGATAAATTCATCCTGTTTATTTTTTTTCCAAAAAAAAGCTGCTGTTTTCACAGCAGCACAGCAACTTGCATTTATTAATTGTTAGGTTCCGTTTTTTCGCTTTTTAAAGCTTTAAGCAAGAAGAAAATAAACCCTCCCGCATAAAAACCAAAAATAAGGATCATGAAAAATATAGTGGAAGCAGTCATTTAATCCCTCCTTCGCTAAATTTTTTATTACTGATTTTGACTTTGTCATTTTGTTCTGAAGACAATATTTTACCTGGTTTTATACGATCTGCCAGCCAGTCATTAAGCCAAATCATAATCAGTGCTCCAATACCCCACTGAAACGCCATGGTACCTGGGGAAAATACTTCGAAAGGTTTCCACCATTCGCCCGGGTACCAACCAATTGCCTGCCAGGTCCACCAACCAAAAATAACAACAAAGACAAGCGGAAAGATTCTAATCATGAATGACCACCACTTACCCACATACATATCACTGTCAGCATGATTTATGTCTTCGCATCGAACTTTTTCCACTCCATATTTCATAACCGCAATCGATATCAGCAGGCCGCTTATTAAAAGTCCAACTCCCCAGACAAAATCCTGATTATCAAGAAAATGTATGCTATAGGCTGATGGAATGCCAATTATAAATCCTGACACACAAACGAAAAGAGTTGCTTTTCCACGATTCCATCCAGCATCCTGCAGATTCAAAACGCCAACTTCTATCATTGACAGTAAAGATGAAAGTGCTGCAAAAGCGAGAGCTGCAAAGAATACAATAGCAATAAGTGTACCGCCAGGCATATTACCAAACAGAGCCGATAAATACACAAAAATCAATCCATTATTGCCTGAAGCCATTGCAGCTTCAGCTACTTCTATCGTGGGAGAAAGAGAATATACTGTTGGAAGAATCGCTGTAGAAGCTATTAAACCTACCAGCACATCTCCAAACCCAACAATAAAGCAATTAAGGGACAGGTCTTCTTTCTCTTTAGTATAAACTGCATAGGTCATTATTAATGCCCAGCCTGCACCTGTTGACCAGGCTGCCTGTGTAAAAGCTTCTAACCATGTTTGTGATTTTAGAAGATATTCCAGATTTGGAGTGAATAAAAACTCAAGACCTGCTGATGCTCCAGGCAGCGTAACACCCCTTATAGCTACAAGAGTAATCAAAACAAAAAGGGTGGGCACCATAATTTTTGTCACTTTCTCAATGCCGGCACTTACACCTTTGTAGATAACGATTGCTCCAAAGAACATGGATAATCCATGGAAGAAGATTGTCTGGATCGGAGAGGACAAAAATCCTTCCCAGATACTTTGTGTCAACTCAGGAGTAATATCAGGCTGAGCAAATGTTCCTTGAACCGATAACACAAGGTATTTCAAAGTCCAACCTGCCACTACTGAGTAATAGAACATAACCCCCATAGCAACTAAGGCCAACCATCCACCTATCCAGGTAAATTTCCGGCCCATAAAATCTCTCATAGCACCAACGGTACCCAGCCGGGTCTTTCGAGCTATGGACATTTCCGCAAGTAGTAATGGTATTGCATAAACAAACATGGCAATTGTGAGAGCTACCAGAAAAGCTCCACCACCATTGGCTGCAGCAACTCTTGGAAAGCGCCACATATTGCCGGTTCCCACTGCCATCCCTATTGCAGCTGCAATGAATCCAAATCTTGATTTAAACTGTGAATTACTTGATGTCTGCATCTGTAAGCTCCTTTTCATATTTTTATATTTCTATTTGTTAAATTGTGCACAATTCTGACTTTGGGATAAAAAAACCTCCTGATTAATCAGGAGGCTGTTTCTTCTTTATTATCTTTGTCTTCTTTCTTCTTTTTCTTGGTGTCAGATTTTCTGTATATTACTGTTGGTTGAATGTTGTTTAGGATAGTTTCTTTGGTAATAACCACCTTTTCCACATCTTCCCGGGACGGGATATCATACATAATATCCATCATCATGGTTTCCATGATTCCCCTAAGACCCCTGGCACCCGTCTTTGTTTCTTTTGCTTTCTGAGCAATCAGCTCAAATACGCCTTTTTCAAAATCGAGGGTAACGTGGTCCATTTCAAATAACTTCTGATATTGTTTCACCAATGCATTTTTAGGCTCTGTTAGTATACGCACAAAGGCTTCTTCATCCAAAAGATCCAGAGTAGCAACTACCGGTAGTCTTCCCACCAGTTCTGGAATTAAACCATACTTCAACAGGTCTTCAGGCTGAATCATTTTCAATAGGGCTCCAACATCCATTTCCTGCTTGCTCTGAATGTCCGCACCAAAGCCCATTGCTTTTTTACCTACTCTTTTTTGAATAATGCTTTCAATTCCATCAAAGGCACCACCGCAAACAAACAGAATATTACTAGTGTTAATCTGGATAAATTCCTGGTGTGGATGCTTTCTTCCGCCTTGGGGAGGAACAGATGCAACTGTGCCCTCCAGAATCTTAAGCAATGCCTGCTGAACTCCTTCTCCACTTACATCTCGTGTTATTGACGGATTTTCAGATTTTCGAGCAATCTTATCCATCTCGTCAATATAAATAATCCCTTTTTCTGCTTTTTCGATATCATAGTCAGCTGCCTGAATAATTTTCAACAGTATATTTTCTACATCTTCTCCAACATAGCCGGCCTCTGTTAATGACGTAGCGTCAGCAATGGCAAATGGCACATTCAGCAGTTTTGCCATCGTCTGCGCCAAAAGCGTTTTTCCAGAACCAGTTGGTCCCAACAGTAAAATATTGCTTTTTTGAAGATCAACTTCATCAGACTGCTGCTCTGCATTAATTCGTTTGTAATGATTGTATACCGCCACAGCCAGAGTTTTTTTTGCGTGCTCCTGACCAATTACATATTGATCCAGAATATCTTTAATTTCCTGGGGCTTTGGCAGATCCATCAGATCCACTTCAATATTTTCGTCCAGTTCCTCTTGAATGATTTCCTGGCACAGCTCAATGCACTCATCACAAATGTACACATTGGGCCCGGCAATTAGTCTGCGGACCTGGTCCTGTGATTTTCCGCAAAAGGAACATTTAAGCTGCTTTTTTTCTTCATAGCGTGCCATCAATTACACCTCATTTTCTTATTTCCTGGACGCAATGACCTCGTCAATCAATCCATATTCTCTCGCTTCGTTTGCCGACATAAAAAAGTCGCGATCAGTATCTTTCTGAATTCTTTCCAAGGGCTGACCTGTTCTTTCAGATAAAATACGGTTCATTGTTTCACGGGTTTTCAGTATTCGCTCAGCATGAATTCTTATATCTTCAGCTTGCCCTCGGGTTCCGCCCAGCGGCTGATGTATCATAATTTCTGCATTAGGGAGTGCGTATCGTTTCCCTTTAGTACCTGCTCCTAGCAGGAAAGCGCCCATGCTGGCTGCCATTCCGATGCAAATAGTTGATACGTCTGGTTTTACATAGTTCATAGTGTCGTATATTGCCATACCTGAGGTGATAGAACCACCCGGGCTGTTAATGTACAACTGGATATCTTTATCAGGGTCTTCTGCCTCTAAAAAGATGAGCTGAGCAACTACCAGACCTGCATTTACATCATTAATTTCCTCGTTCAATAAAATAATACGATCTTTTAGTAACCTGGAATAAATATCGTAGGATCGTTCACCACGATTTGTCTGTTCTACGACAATTGGTACTAGTGACATCTCAAGACCTCCCGCTACTCATTTTGATGCAAGTTTAAGAATTTATTCTTCTTCAGAGACTTCATCTTCTACAATACTTGTTTCTTGCACAGGTTCAACCACCTTTTCCTTTATCGTAGCATTTTCTACCAGAAAATCAATGGTTTTTCTCAACACAACATTATCTTCAAAGATTTTATTCCCATGCTGTGCAACTTTATCTTTAAACTCTTCAACATCCTGGTTATACTGCTCAGCAATTTTTTTGATTTCTTCTTCAATTTCTTCTTCTGAAGCAGTTATGTTTTCCATTTCAGTTATTTTATCCAAAACAAGCTGGTCTTTTACAGTTTTTTCAGCATCAGGGCGCATTTTTTCTTTCAAGTCTTCTTCTGTTGTTCCAGTCATCTGGTAATACATTTCCAATCCAATACCCTGAGACATCATTTGTTGGTTGAAATCTTGCAACATCTGATTTACCTGGCGTTCAACAACAGCCTCAGGTATGTCCACAGACACTTTATCAGTAACTTTTTCAACTACAGATGCGCGGAGCTCCTGTTCACTGCGTTGATCAGCCTGTTCTTCCTGTTTTTTTCTAATATCTGTTTTAAGTTCTTCCAAAGTATCAAACTCGGATACATCCTTCGCAAATTCATCATCCAGCTCCGGCAACTCTTTTTCCTTTATTTCATGTATTTTTACTTTAAAGTCAGCTTCTTTACCTGCCAACTCTTCTGCCTGGTAGTCTTCCGGAAAAGTCACCTGAATGATTTTTTCTTCACCCGACGTTAAACCAATCATTTTTTCCTCAAAGCCCGGGATAAATTGCCCGGAGCCAATTTCCAAAGTGTGATTTTCAGCTTTGCCACCTTCAAAAACTTCTCCGTCCAAAGATCCTTCAAAGTCAAATATTACTGTATCGCCCTCTTTAACAGGCCGATCCTCAACGGCAATCATACGCGCATTTTTTTCCTGCATCTGTTTCAGTTCTGTTTCTACCGCTTCATCAGTTATGGGATATATATTTTTTTCAACTTCTACACCTTTATAACCTTCTACCAATACATCCGGCATAATTTCAATATCAGCCAGAAACACAACATCTTCGCCTTTTTCCAGCTTTTCAATATCCACCTCCGGTTGATCTACCGGATCCAAATCATGCTCTTCCAGAGCTTTTTCATAAGCATCAGGAAAAGAAAAGTTGATTGCTTCTTCATAAAACACTTCTACCCCATAATTCATTTCTACTATCTTACGGGGAGCTTTTCCTTTCCGAAAACCAGGGATATTAAATTTTGACTTCATTTTGTTATATGCTTTATTAATGGCTTTGTCAAACTCCTCTGGACTAACAACAATTCTCAGGGAAATACTGTTCCCTTCCTGTTTAACAATTTCTGAACTCATGCGTGTCCTCCTCAATCTATTCGATTTAATTTATTTTTTAGGCAATTGCCTCTTTCTATTAAAAAGCAACAGGTTCCAACAGGTTCCTGCTGCTGACTATTCTTAGTCTACCGAATTTTATCTCCAATGTCAATAAAAGCTTATTATTTCTACAATCCTTTCATTGCAAATCATTTGACAGCTTATAACAATTGATTATATAATTTAACATTAACAATGAAAGGAGGTTACCGGATGATTGAATTTAAGAAACTGTCAAAATCCTACGATGGTAAAACAAACGTAGTAGATCGTCTTGATATGACAATTAATGATGGCGAGCTGGTTGTCCTAATCGGAGAGAGCGGTTGCGGCAAAACAACAACGATGAAAATGATCAATCGACTAATCGAACCAACGGGTGGCGAAATTCTTATCGACGGAAAGAATATTATGGAGATGAACCCTATCCAGTTAAGACGTAATATAGGATACGTTATTCAAAAAGTTGGTCTTATGCCACATATGAGTGTTGGTGACAATATTGAGCTGGTAGCATATCTAAAAAATTGGGATAAGCAAAAAAGGAGAGCACGTTCAAGGGAGCTTCTCAAACTGGTTAACCTGGATCCTGATCAGTATATAGACCGCTACCCCAACGAGTTAAGCGGTGGACAGCAACAACGAGTCGGTGTCGCTCGTGCACTTGCCGTTAATCCCGACATTATTCTTATGGATGAACCTTTCAGTGCTGTTGATCCCATGACTCGGGAAACACTGCAGGAAGAGCTTATCAAACTGCAAAGCGAAGTAAAAAAAACAATTGTTTTTGTTACACATGATATGGATGAAGCCCTTAAACTAGGTGATAAAATTGCCGTAATGCAAGGTGGAAAAATAATTCAATACGATTCACCGGAAAAAATTCTTAAAGAACCTGTTAATGATTTTGTTGAATACTTTGTTGGGAAGGACAGACTGTGGAAATCGCCGGAAATGCTGTATGCAAGAGATATTATGCAAAAAAGACCTGCCGTTGTTCTGGAACACAGAACTCCTGCCTATGCTCTTGAAGTTATGAGAAAAAGAGATACGGACTTTTTGGTGGTAGTGGATGCTCCGTATGATCAACCTCAGAAAATGCTTGGCGTTGTAACTCCCAAAGAATTAAAAGGCAAAGGGATGGTTGAAAACAACCGAATGATCGATATTATGCGTAAAGACTATCCAACCGTAACTGAAAGAACCAGCATGGTAAACGTACTTAATATAATGAAGCAAGAAGGATTAAACTATATTCCCGTCATTGAAGAAGGCAGTAATCTCCTTACAGGCCTGATTACTCACGGAAGCATTGTTAATATTATTACAGATGCCTTGGTGGATTCTGAGGTCGGAAAGGAGGCGTTATAATTGGATCGGCCAAATTTCTTCGAATTTTTTATGAGCAGACTTTCCGACGTCATCAGCCAAACCGTAACGCATTTGCAAATCACTGGTTTAGCTGTCTTTCTAGCTGTACTTATAGGTGTTCCGATTGGAATATATATCACACGAAACAAGGTTGTTGCACGAAATGTTCTGGGCGTAGCCAACATATTGCAGACACTGCCGAGTTTAGCCTTGTTTGGTTTAATGATTCCTTTAATGGGTATTGGATTTAATCTAGCAGTATTCGTACTATTTCTTTACGCCTTGTTGCCTATCATTAAAAATACCTATACAGGCATTGTCGGTGTTGATGATTCTATGATTGAATCCGGCCGCGGCATGGGAATGACTAATGCCCAGCTGCTTCGGATGGTACAGATACCTTTGGCTTTACCTGTTATTATGGCTGGTATCAGGATTGCTACCGTTATTAATATCGGTACAGCAACAATAGCAGCTCTTATTGGAGCCGGCGGGCTTGGAAGCTTTATTTTTAGGGGGATCTCCATGGGTAATAACAACCTCATCTTGACAGGAGCAATTCCGGCAGCTATACTCGCATTGGTGGTAGACTGGATCCTTGGGTTAATTGAATATCGAATTACACCTAAAGGCGTCCGCAAATAGTTTGAATCAAATATCTAAAGGGGGATTATAAACTATGTTATGGAAACACAGTAAAATTATGGTACTGCTGGCAATATTAATGACACTCAGTTTACTTGTTGTTGGATGCGGTGGTGATGCACCCGAAGAAGCACCGGCAGATGAACCGGAAAATGGAGTCGAGGAAGCTGTTGATGAAGGTCCCGAAGGAGGAGAAGTTACAATTGGGACAAAGAACTTTACAGAATCAATTCTATTAGCCCATATTTTTTCAGTTTTGATCGAAGAAAACACTAATATGACAGCTAATGTTCAGGAACTCGGCGGTACCATGGTTGCTTTCGAAGCACTTCGAAATAATGATATCCAACTTTATCCGGAGTATACCGGAACCGGCTACATCAACATGCTGGAAGAAACAGAGATTTTGACAGCTGAAGAAACTTATGAAATTGTTCAACAGGAGTTCCAGGAAAGATGGAACCTCGAATGGATGCAGCCTCTTGGTTTTAACAACACTTATACCCTAGCACTTCGGCAGTCAATGATTGATGATCTGGGGCTGGAAACTTTCAGTGATCTATTGGATCACGACCAGGACCTGACTTTCGGAGGAACAACCGAGTTCGTCGAAAGGCAGGATGGATTACCGGGGTTAGTTGATGCATACAATTTTGAGTTTGGCAATGTGGTAGACCTGGATCCAGGGCTGCTATATACAGCAGTACAAAGTGAAGACGTGGATGTCGTCAGTGCCTTTGCAACAGACGGACGTATTCCTGCTTATAACCTGGGAATACTGGAAGATGATCTTAGTTTCTTCCCTCCATATTTTGCAGCACCTCTGATTCGAAGCGATGTTCTTGAACAGTATCCACAGCTTGAAGTGTTGAACGAGCTTAACAACATGATTGACGACGAAACAATGGCTGAGCTGAATTTCAGAGTGGATGAAATGGGAGAAACTGAAGATGCAGTTGCCAGAGACTTCCTTTCTTCAGTTGGTTTAATCTAAGTAACAAAAATCTTTTCAATAAAAGAGAAACCGATTTTATTTCACGGTTTCTCTTTCTTTATTGTACTATTTTAAGTTTTAATGATGAGCTTTTTAATCCTTCCTAAATAGTTTCCCATCTCCCAACCTGCCTGGCAAGTCTTGGGTCTACATAGAATTTTTTAAAAATCTCATAGTAGTAAAGTTCTTCTTTGGATCTTATGTCAATATCATCTTTTTCCATAATACGTTGCTGTTTTTCTGTAAATTCTTCATCACTCACACTACCCGCCATAAAATCGCGGATACAGTCTTTCGCACCACTACCTTCAGAAAATTCCTGCTTATCTCTCCAAATGATATCTGAAGGCACCTGACTTTTACCATCAAATGCTTTCCTTAATATCCATTTTTCTATCACAGCTTCTTTACCCTGCTTCAGCTTCCATTTTACAGGAATTCTCAATGCGTACTCCATCAGTTCCCTATCCAAAAAAGGAGTGCGGACTTCGATACCGTGGGCTGCGCTCATACGATCTCCCCGCTGGAGTCCGATGTGATGCAGGCTATTTATAACTCTTATTAACTCTTCGTCTAATTGCTGGGGATCCATTATGTCTTTCAGATAATCATATCCACTGAACAACTCATCTGCTCCTTCGCCGGAAAGAACTAAATCTACATGTTCCGAAGCCATCTTAAAAGCAAAATAGTTTGGTACAGCGCTTCGCACCAAGGATGGTTCAAAGGATTCCAGAAAGTATATTACCTTCGGTAATGCTTCTATCATTTCTCCAAGGGTGTATTCGTACTCAAAGTGTTCGGTATCGAGCGCCTCAGCAACTTCTCTTGCTGCTAAAATATCCTGCGATCCCGGAGATCCAACGCAAAAAGATTTTCTTTTAACCGGACTGATTTCTTTAACTATTCCAGCCACTAAACTGCTGTCCAGTCCACCACTCAACATCAGTCCAACTTCTTTAGGACCATCCAGAGAAGTCTTAACAGATTCAGTCAGATACCCTCTTATTCTTTTTTCCACTCTATTAATGTTTTCATTATGACCATTTATTTTTTGTGAGCTGGTCTCAACTTCATCAAATTCCACAAAGCCTTCTTCGGAATGAAAGTAGTGTCCAGGCGGAAATACATGAACTTCTTTATCCAGGCTGATTAACGATTTCATTTCAGAGGAAAAATAGAGCTTATTTTTTTCCTCAACATAATATAATGGTTTAGCACCCAAATAATCTCTTGCAGCAACCAGAACCGGTTCTTCTTGTCTATAATCAGCCAGCAAGAAGGCAAATGGCCCTTGTAAGCCTTTAACAAAATCAGTTCCACTTTGTTCGTAAAGATCCAGTAATGACCTTTTCTTCTCTGGACACATCTGACCCATCTCTCCATCACAAACGACATAGATGCTTCCATCATGATTTCCAAACGCTTCTTTTCTTTTCTGCAGTTCTAAATCTGTTAAACTCCGATGACCTATACATACATTTTTTTTTGAAAAAACTCTTTCTTTCTCAGGACCTCTGTGCTTCATTTTACTTAACAATCCTGATACGTCGTTATTTTCAACTGTTTTTTTTCCCATCATTCCTGCTATTGCAGACATGAAATAAATACCACCTTTTTTATTTTCAATTTGTATCTACTCACTAAAGACTATCATGTGATTGTAAGTATTGCAAATACACATTAATTCTCAAAATGGTAACAGCCCTCCTCTGCTACTGCAGAAGAGAGCTGTTGTTCTTTGTCACATCTTTGCTCGTTTTTAAGTGCTTTCTCTCTCAATTACTTCATAATCCAAAACAACGTCTGAAGCACCTATGCTTTCTTGGTGGAGAATTTTAGTAATCAGCCGCATTGCAATAGCTCCCATTTCGTACATCGGCTGGCCAATAGTTGATAGAGAAGGGTAAACTTTCCCGGAAATATCCACATTATCAAATCCCATAATTGCTACATCCTGTGGGATGCGAAAACCATCTTCAAGTATGGCACGGCTGGCCCCAATGGCCATTTCATCACTGCAGACAAAAATTGCCGACGGTGGTTCATTCAGCAGCATCAGTTTTTTAGCACCTTCATATCCACTTTTATACCTATAGCCACCTTCAACAATTAATTCTTCCTCTACAGGAATTTTATTAGCTTCAAGAGCGTTCCGATATCCTTTTAGTCGCGCTTGTCCCATCATTGGATCTTTCATCTTTCCAGTAATGACACCTATGCGACTGTGTCCACGCTTGAGCAAGAATTCGACAGCTTCCTGTGCTGCTTTTTCATTATCAATAGTTACCGAAGGGATGTCTTCCGCTCTTCCTCCAATCAATACGACAGGAATGCCAGCACTCTTCATTTCGTTATGCAATTCGTCCGAAACGTGATTTCCCATAAAGATCATTCCATCAATTTGCTTCTCTTCAAGTTCAGCAAAGTATTGAAGCTCTTTTTCCTCATTTAAATCAGTATTGCATAAAAAAATCGTATATTCATACATATTTGCTACATCTTCGATACCTCTAACGACTTCCGGGTAAAACTGATTGGCAATATCCGGAGTCATAATACCTATCGATTTTGTGTGTTTAATTTTCAAACTCCTGGCTATAGCATTAGGCCTATAACCCAGTTCTTCTATAGCATCCAATACTTTATCCCTTGTTTTTGGTTTAACAGGTTTGCTATTGTTTACCACCCTTGATACTGTAGAAATGGAGACCCCGGCTTTTTGAGCGACATCCTTAATATTAAATTTCATTTCATTCTCCCCTCTATTTCAAACACGATTTATCGTCCCCAAAATAAAATACTTTACGTTTCATCAAACTTTCGAAACGATCAACAGGCACAGGCGGACTATAATAATACCCCTGGATCATGTTACACCCTATTTCAAGCAAAAAATCTTTTTCTGCTATTTCTTCTACTCCTTCTGCCACAACATCAATGCCTAATTGCTGGCTCATTCCAACCATTGCCGCTACAATTGTTTGCTTATCAGAACTTTTTTCGATGCCACTGACAAAGGATCGATCAATCTTCAACTTATCTACAGGAAGTCTGCTCAGTAATGCCAGTGATGAATAGCCAGTTCCAAAATCATCCATAGCGACTTTTATACCAAGCTCTTTAATTCGATTCAAGCTCCTGACAGCATATTCTATGTCTACCATAGCCGTATTCTCTGTAACTTCAAGCTCCAGCAGCTCCGGATCTGCTCCTGTTTCTGATAATATCCATTTAATCTGATCATAAAGATCTAATTGCTGAAACTGGGTAGGCGAGAGATTAAAGGAGACCAGAGTTTGATCAAACCCTTCATCTTTCCATTTTTTACTTTGCTCAAAGACCCGTTTCATGGTATATATCCCCAATGGAATCATTAATCCACTTTCTTCGGCAGCTGGTATAAAAGTGGCTGGTGATATCTGTCCTTTCTGCATATGTTTCCATCTCATTAAACTTTCTGCTCCGCGTATTTCGCCAGTTGATATTTCAACTTGGGGCTGGTAATACATTTCAAATTCCTGTCGTTCCAAACCTTTTCGAATATCGTTTTCCATCTCTAAACGCACCAGTGTTTCTTTATGCATATCCTCGGAGTACAATCGATACCTGTTTTTCCCAAATTTTTTTGCCTGAAACATAGCCATTTCCGCATGCTTGATCATTTGTTCAGGATTCTCCCCATCTCCCGGGTAAAAACCAATACCAATACTCGCAGTCATGTGAACTTCCTGCGAATCAATATAAAATGGTTTTTCCATAGACTTAAGAATTTTTTCCGCAATGATAACAGCTGTATTCACATTGTTAATCGGGTTAATCAGTATAGCAAACTCGTCTCCAACTAATCTCGAGATAGTATCTTCTTCTCTCATTACTTCAAGAAGTCTTTTGGCAAAGGCTTCTATAACCTGGTCTCCTGCCAGATGGCCCAGAGTATCATTTACTCTTCTGAATCGATCAATGTCAAGAAAAAATAACGCAAATGACGTGTTTTGCGATTGTGCCCTGGACATGGAGACCTCCATCCTGTCAATCAGCAAAAAACGATTTGGCAGCCCAGTCAACACATCGTGATACTTTTGATGTTCCAGTTTTTCTTCCGTCCTGACCCGTTCGGTTAAATCGTTGAATATCGAAACATACTGTTCTGTTTTTTCTTCCTGATTACGAATAGCCGTAATAGTCAGGAGTTCCGGATATACCTGGCCGTTTTTTCTACGGTTCCATATTTTCCCACTCCAATAACCCTCGTGCTGGATACTTTTCCACATATTTCTATAAAATTCACGGGTATGTCGGTCAGATTTTAGGATTCTCGGGTTTTTCCCAATCACTTCTTCAGGTGTGTATCCGGTTATTTCAGTAAAGGCGGGATTAACCCATTGTATATTCCCAGCCACATCAGTTACTGCAACGCCTTCTATCGTATTTTCCAGAATTGCTTCTGACATTCTCAGACGGTGAAACACTTCTTCAGATCCCATCAAATCTACCACTGTTCCAATGACTGCCCGCTGACCCTGATAAGATATCAAGCTGGCCATCACTTGGACTTCCAATTGGTATCCATTTTTATGTAAGCCACTTATGATATAAGGGCTTATTATTTCTCCATTCAACCTTTTCCTTAAATTGTCGATTATTTTTTTTCGTTCATTGGGTGCAGCTATTTTTTCCGCCGGCTCATTTATCAGCTGATCAGCAGTATAGCCAAAAATACTGGCAAATCGCTCATTAACGTAGACATACTTCTCATCCTGAATTATATAAATACCAGCTAAGCTGTTTCCAATCAGTTCTTTAAAGCCCTTTTCCCACTCACTTGCTATTTCTTCAAGATTTTTATAACGAGTACTATCCAACAAATAACCTTCCATATGGCTGGGTCTACCATTCAAGTAGATAATATTGCCATACTCCATAATGTAGCGTATCTCCCCTTTGGACGTTATTAAACGATATTCCAAACTATATTCATTATCGCAAGTCCGAGTTTTCTTGCCAATTTCTGATTTGACATGCTCTGTATCCTCAGGGTGTATTAATGTATTAAAATCCAGATGATCATTAATTATATCAGCTGCACGATAACCGAATTGTTCTATATTATCCGAAGCATAAAGAAAACAACATTTTTCTCCTACTGCTCTGACAAAAAACACTGCCGGCCCATGCAATTCATGATTAAACTGGGGATATTTCCGGGTTACAGGCATATTGATCGCTCCTCGTGCGTTTCATTCAAGTATATTTAAATATATGCATAAAATTGTACCACACACAGAGAGTAACCGCAACGAAGAGAGCGCAGTTATACTTTTTTAATAAGAAAAACCGCCACAGGACGGTTTTATGAATAGTATCATCTTAATTTTTCATCTGTAAATAAATTTTCGACCATAAATAAATATAATCAAAAGGGATATTGCCAGCAATCCAATCCATTTAAAGCCTGAGGAAATATCGTTAGCAGTGAATGCTTGCTTTACTACCCCGACAACCTGGTCCTGAGGAATTGGAACCGGGTCTTTGACAGAATTACCGTCTCCTCGAGTGATGAACTGCCGTCTATCATTATCCAGCCTTTCGATATCAATCACCCGATGAGTTGTACAGGCTTTTTGCCCTCGATAACAAAGATAAGTAATAATATCATTTTTTTGTATCATATCCGGAGCAGTTTGCTTTACAATCAGTATAGAGCCGTTAACAATTGTTGGTTCCATACTTACCCCCGATACTCTGAAAAATCGGTACCCAAAAAGTCCGGGTGGCACATCCTGATCCATAGATGTACTGGACAAAAAACTAATTAGCGTGGACAGGAGCATCAATAATACAATTACATATAACCACCAAAGATCATTAAAATTACGTTTTTTTAATATAGTGCTTCCGGAAATTGAATTCATATTGATTCCTCCTTTCCGAACACTATCATTAGTTGGAAATTTCAGAATCCTTCTTATGATTATTATCTCATACATCGGGATATAATTCAATAATCCCAAGGACATTTATCCTTGCATATTGTGATTTTCTTCAAATTTTTTTTGTACTCTTGAAAAATTTTGGGTATTTGGTATGATGTATGTGTGAAGACTTATGCTGAGTCTTCTGAAATTAAGAATTAAGGCAATTCAAAAACTTACTTACCAGCGAGGTGATGCTTATCAAAATTCACTGAACTCCGCAATACCCGGTCTTATTGTAAAGAGTATTTAAACATTTTTAAAAAGGAGGTTATCAAGTGGATTCATTAATTCAATTTAGTGATTTTATCGGTGGTATAGTATGGGGACCTCCCTTCCTCATTCTTCTTGTCGGAACTGGTCTTTATTTAACAATTCGTTTAGGATTCTTTCAATTTACTCACTTAGGTCATGCCTGGAAACATACTTTTGGCGGAATGTTCCGAAAAGAAAAAGATGAAGAAGAAGGCGGAGCCATTACTTCTTTCCAGTCAGTTAGTTCAGCCATGGCTGCAACCATCGGTGTCGGTAACATTGCAGGGGTTGCAACAGCCATTTATTTAGGTGGGCCGGGAGCTGTCTTCTGGATGTGGCTTTCAGCTCTCGTAGGAATGGCAACTAAGTTTGGCGAGGCATCTCTTGGTGTTAAATTCCGTAACACTAATCCGGATGGTACCTATTCCGGAGGAGTTATGCAGTATATTGAAAACGGTTTGGGCTCCGGCTGGAAATGGCTGGCTGTTCTATATGCTATCTTTGCAGGTTTAGCAGCCCTTGGTATTGGTAATATGGTCCAGTCCAATACAGTTGCAACTGCAATGGTCGAGTTTGGCATTGCTCCATGGGTCAGCGGGCTTGTTATCGTTATTCTGGTAGGCCTTGTTACACTAGGCGGTATCGAACGGATTGCACTAACAGCTGAAAAAATTGTCCCTACAATGGCTGTTATTTATATTGTGGGTTCTGTTATTATTCTGGTTTTAAATGTTGCAGAAATTCCTGCCGCATTAAGAGATATATTCTACTATGCATTTAATCCTTACGCTGCAGGTGCTGGTGGCGCTGGTGTCGCAGTAGCCAGTACCATTCGTTTCGGTATTGCCCGTGGCGTGTTCTCCAACGAAGCCGGACTTGGCGGAGCATCCATAGTTCATGCACAGGCAAAAAATACTCCCAGCCGTCAGGGTATGTGGGGTATCTGGGAAGTATTTATTGATACCATTGTTGTTTGTTCAATGACTGCTTTAGTAATATTAACAACAGGTGCTTTGGGCACAGGCGAAACAGGTGCCGACCTTACAACTGCTGCTTTCAATAGAGGGCTTCCAGGACCGGGAGGTTACATTATCCTTATTTCCATCGTTTTCTTTGCTTACACCACCATGTTAACCTGGTGCTTCTACGGCGAGAAAAGTTGGGAATATATTCTTGGCAAAAAGGTAATTGTTCCTTATCGAATTTTATTCCTGGTATTTCTGTTTATTGGTGCTGTAGGTGGTTTGGAAGTTGTCTGGGGAGTAGCAGACACTTTGAATGGCTTGATGATTGCACCGAACCTGATAGCAATGATTTTGCTGGCTGGAGTACTGGCTAAAGAGAAAAATGATTACATGGATAAATACAACCTAAATAAAAACAAGTAAATTTCATAAAACAAAAGTCCCACTGAATTTTTTTCAGTGGGACTTTTGTTCTTAAGCTTATGGTATATCGACCTTTGGCAGCAAATATTATCTTTTAGTTATTAATCTTTTCCAGTTTGATTCCAGTGTCGTAGCCATTCAGGTTTTGAGTTTCCATGTTATTATCTTCAACAGACTCAATTGACTGTGCCAACGTTTCATCTTTTATATAGGAATTCCATAGTTCTATTGCTCTTACAACCGCTTCATTACCGCAGTAGAAGATGTTAATCTGATCCATAACTTCGTACCCATTATTTTTTCGCATCTGCTGAACCTTTGAAACAAACTCTCTGGCAAGACCTTCATTTACCAATTCTTCCGTTAGAGTTGTATCTAAAATTACGAATCGATTGTTCTCCATTTCGACTGTAAATCCTTCTTTTGCAGAAATGCCAATCATCACAAATTCTTTTGTAATTTCTTTTGATTCACCTTCCAGATCAACCTCAATGCTCTCACCTGCTTCCAGCTTTGGTGCAATTTCGTTTGCATCCAGGCTGCCAAGTGCTTTTCCTAAAGCCTTTATTTGTTTGCCAAAAACAGGTCCCGCTACTTTAAAATCAGGCTTTAAACTGAAATTCATGTATTCATTCAGATTCTTCTCAAACACAACATCCTTAATGTTTAATTCTTCTTTAAGCAATGGCACAAGATGTGCAATGTCCTCTTCATACTTTCCATCAATATGAATCTTCTGAAGTGGCTGGCGCACTTTTAAGCGTGTTTTTTCTCTTGCTGCACGTCCTAAGGTAACCAGGTCCCGAACAAGATCCATTCTTTCCTCAACCTTTTCAACCATCAAAGCAGTATCCGGGTTCGGCATATAAGATGTATGCACCGACTCTTCTCCAGTTAAGTTCTGATATATCTCCTCTGTGATAAATGGTGCAAAGGACGCTGCAAGCTGTACTACTCCAACAAGCACTTCATAAGTTGTGTTGTACACAGCTTTCTTGTCGTCAGACAGTTCGGAAGCCCAAAATCTCCTTCTTGCGCGTCTGATATACCAGTTTGAGAAATCTTCGTTTACAAAATCCTGAATTTTTCGAACTGCTCTCGTCAAGTCGTAAACATCCATTTCCTTTCGGACGTCTTCGATTAAGTGATTGTATTTGGAAACAATCCACTGGTCAAGTTCGGGTCTCTCGGACACTGGAATATCAAATTCCCGCGGATCAATACCATCTGTATTTGCATACAAGGTAAAGAAACTATATACGTTCTCAAGAGTTGAGAAAAACTTGCTTTTTACTTCCTTTAGCCCTTCAATATCAAATTTAGTTGGCGTCCACGCAGGTGATACATAGAGCAGATACCACCTCAGAACATCCGCACCAAATCTGTCGAAGAGTTCAAAAGGATCAACTGTATTACCTTTTGATTTCGACATCTTTTGTCCGTCTTTATCCAGAATCAAATCGTTTACCAGTACATTTTTGTATGGAGCAACGCCCTTTACAAAACTGGAAATTGCCAGCAGAGAATAGAACCATCCCCGGGTTTGATCGATCCCTTCACAAATAAAATCAGCCGGAAATAGTTTTTCATCAAATTCT
The DNA here is from genome assembly GCA_003838145.1 of Tindallia sp. MSAO_Bac2. GTDB lineage: Bacteria > Bacillota > Clostridia > Peptostreptococcales > Tindalliaceae > Tindallia. Next base: position 6,561 of record QYZZ01000069.1, on the reverse strand, counting down.
TCGCTGTTTTCAAAAGGATAGTGCTGCTGGGCAAAAGGCATCGATCCGCTGTCAAACCAGCAATCAATCACTTCCGGCACACGATGCATCATACCGTCACAGGCTGAGCAGTTCAAATGTACATCATCAACAAAGGGCCGGTGAAGCTCAATGGATTCATCGATCTTTTCAATAGCTTTTTCAGCCAATTCTTTTCTTGAACCAATAGAAGTTTTTTCTCCACATTCGCATACCCATATGTTTAAAGGGGTCCCCCAGTATCGATTTCTTGATATAGCCCAGTCATTCAGATTTTCCAGCCAGTTTCCAAAACGCTTTTCTCCCACAAAATCAGGGTACCAATTTACTGAGTTGTTGTTTTCAATTAAACGATCCTTGATTTTAGTCATTTCAATGTACCAGCTTGGCTTCCCATAATAAAGAAGCGGCGTTGAGCATCTCCAGCAATGAGGATAGTTATGCGCCAGCCGTTCTTTTTGGAAGAGTTTTCCTTCAGCCCGCAACCATTTTACAATATCAGGATCCGCATCAATAACAAATTGACCTTTCCAGGGCGTAGCCGTGTACTTACCCTCTTCGTCCACCGGCTGTAGAACAGGGAGACCATATGCCCGGCCGGTATTATAGTCATCTTCACCAAAAGCCGGAGCCATGTGGACTATTCCCGTTCCATCTTCCGTTGTTACAAAATCACCCAAGGTAATAAAAAAAGCTTTTTTGTCCGGTTTAACAAAGGGCATTAGCTGGTCATATTCGATATGTTCCAGTTCTTTTCCTTTTAATTCCTCCAAAACTTCATAATCTTCACCAATTACTTTATTTGCCAGTTCTTTCGCCACATAATAAACAGTTTCCTGCGACTTAACCTTCAAATAATCTAAGTCAGGATTTACACAAAGTGCCACGTTAGATGCAAGCGTCCAGGGTGTTGTGGTCCAAACGAGAAAATATTCTTCTTTGTCTCTTCGTTTAAAAGCCACTGTTACGGTTTCACTTTTTATTTCTTTGTACCCCAAAGATACTTCATGAGATGCAAGACCTGTTCCACAACGGGGGCAGTAAGGAAGTATTTTGTGGCCATCATAGATGAAACCTTCTTCAAAAAATTTATTCAGGATCCACCATACAGATTCAATGTATTCATTATCTAACGTAATATAGGGGTTATCCATATCAATAGCATAACCCATCCGGCGCGTCATTTCTCTCCATTGTTTTTCATAGGAAAAAACAGACTCACGGCATTTCTCATTGAATTCCGCAATTCCATAGGCTTCTATTTCCTGCTTGCTACTCAGATTAAGCTGTTTTTCCACTTCAATTTCCACTGGAAGTCCGTGGGTGTCCCAGCCTGCTTTTCTTCTTACCTGTTTCCCTAACATCGTATGGTACCTGCATACAGAATCCTTTAGAGTTCGTGAAATAACATGATGAATGCCAGGCTTCCCATTAGCCGTAGGGGGGCCTTCATAAAAAACGTAAGAAGTTTTTCCTTCACGACTATCCACACTCTTTTCAAGAATCTTTGCCTCATCCCAGAAACGGTTAATCTGATTTTCTCTTTCAGCTACCGGTGCCTGAGAAAGTCCTTTGAATTGTTCCATTCATTTCATCCTTTCCTTTTTATATTCTTCAATAGTTTGTAACAAAAAATCCCTGAGCTTAACGCTCAGGGACGAATCAAACTTCGCGGTACCACCCTGCTTACAGCTATAGCAGCTGTCACTCAAAGCCTTAACGCTGGCTTGCGCAAGCTCCTACTAGTTTCAGAACTTAAGTTCAGAGGTGATCTTTGCAAAGTCTTCGTATGAATCTTACAGCCAGGGATTCATTCTCTGAGTACAAAGTTCTTCGCAACGTCCTCATCTTAACATTTGATTCCATTATATTTGGGTTGTTCAATTATACCCATATATTTTATTTTAGTCAAGCCAGCCCACTGTAAATAGAAACTGTTAATCAATCATCCCATCAGGAATCAACGATTCGTTATCAGTGGAATGCAATGGCAGACTGAAATAAAATACAGACCCTTCGCCCAAAATACTATCGACCCATATTTGGCCCTGATGCCCTTCTACAATTCGCTTGGCAATTGCCAAACCCAGCCCGGTGCTTTTCTCATTGCCAGTCGGTCTTGCACTTAAATTGCTAAACTCCAAAAATACCTGATTTACTTCATCTTCCGGAATACCAGGTCCATAATCCCGAACAGAAGTTACAACAAATTCTTCGTTGCATTGGACACCCACAGTTATAATCGAATTCTCATCCGAAAATTTAATCGCATTTCCAATCAGGTTGTTTATCACCTGGATTAACTTATTAAAGTCATAACTTAACACCAGAGGGGTTCCTGGCACATCAAGAAGTATATTCATTCCTTTTTTCAGAGCAAGGGGCTGATTAATAGAAACACTTTCCCTCACCGTTTCTATATAGTCATTGAGTTTGAGATTAAGCTCAAGTTTCCCACTTTCAATATGGCTTAAATCCAGCAAGTCATCTACAAGCCGACTCATATACTCACTGACTTCATATATGTCTTTGATGAACAATCTGTGTTCTTCCGTCATCTTATCTGCTTCATCCATTAAAAACCAGGATACATTTTGGATAGCATTGATCGGGTTTCTTAAATCGTGAGTTACCGTACCCAGAAGCTTGTTTTTAAGAGAAACAGTCTTTTCCAGTTCCATCCGTTGCTTTTCAAGCTCCGTAACATCATCTACCACAACCATAATCATATTTTCATTTTGATAAGTAATGTGCCGTGTTGTAAACACAAAAGTTTTATTTACTTTTTTGTTTCCAATATAAATATCCCGGTTTACTTTTTGTTTATAAGTTGGCATTTTCTGCTCCAGAACTTTTGACAGACCCTGACTGAATTCACACATATTGCAATATGACGTATGTTGGCACTGTTTTTGCTCTTCAACTGCATAACTGCATTTGATGGCATTTCCGAATATCTGATCAGTCAGGTCATTAACTTCCTTTTCGAACAATTCTTCAACGGCACCATTAATGCACTGAACTTTTAAGCTCTGGTCCAATATAAAGACAAGTGAAGTGATATGATCCAAAAGTGTATTCAGAAATTCATTCGATTCTTTCAAATGGTCCAGTTCTATTCTCATTCAACTACTCCTTTATATTGCCTCAGAACTCTCTTCGGGACAAAGGATATTCTGTATAAGAATGGTGTTGTCCTGAAGCAGATCCCGGTAAATTCCCTTCTCCGGAATTTTTATAACTGGTCTGGTGGGATATCCATCGTGCAGTTTTATTACTATTCCGTTTTCACCATTATTTAACTCCACTTTGGTTCCCATTGGATAAACTGCAATATTTCTGATAAACTGCGTTGTCAGAGACCTGTCGAGATGTTTACCTACAATGGTCATTAGATATTCAACTGCTTCATGAGGCAACATTGCCTTTTTGTATACCCTTTCGCCGGTAATGGCGTCATAAACATCACAGATGGCTGCCATTCTGGAATATAAATGAATTTTATCCCATGAGATTTTTCCGGGATAGCCTAACGCATCCATCCTTTCGTGATGCTCAAGAGCTGCTCTTGCAATTTCATCCGGATAGTTCATTTTTTCTTTCAGAATTTCATAGCCAATCTCTGTATGCTTTCTCATTTTTTCCATTTCCAGGTTTGTTAGTTTTCCAGGTTTGAGCAAAATGGAATCATCAATACTTATTTTACCAATATCATGAAGCAATCCAGCCAAAGCTGCCTGTTCCAGATTTTTTTCATCCATTCTCAGAGATTTTCCCATTACAATCATAAAAATTGCTACATCCACTGAATGTATGTAGGTATAAAAATCTTTTCGCCGGATACCTTCAAGGCCTAAATATACATGCTGATACTTTCCAATGCTGGCAACTAACTCTTTTGCAGTATCCCGCAGTGTTTTTTTATCCAGATTTCTGTTGCGTTTAAAATTCTCAAACTCACTGCTGAGTGAAGCAAAAGAGTTGTTGTATACCTTTTTTACAGCTTCAATCTGTTGAATCTCAGGTTCTTCAAAATGTTCATAATAGTTTTCAATGCTTTCGTATCCGGTAATGTCTATCAAAAAACTGTCGATATTATTCCGTAATAGCTGCTGTCTAAGCTTTGGCGTCATCGTTTTTCCCTTAGGTACCAATATGGCACCATGCGGATTATATAGGTCTTGCGATATTGGAGATCCGTTTTCAATCTGGGACAAGTATAACTTTTTCATAAACGCTCTCCTTCAGGTATCATTTCTGTTTATGATTACGCTAATGACAGTGCGATTTCCATCATTTGATGGAAGGTTTTCTGTCTTTCTTCCGAGGTGGTCTGTTCTCCTGTTACAATATGATCACTGACGGTCAGGATAGATAGTGCATTCACTGAATACTTGGCCGCCAATGAGTACAGCTCTGCAGTTTCCATCTCAGCAGCAAGAACACCATAAGCTGCCCACATCTTCCATTCATCCGGATCTTCGTTGTAGAAGCTATCCGAAGTTAATACTGTCCCTACTTTAGGTTCTATATTTTTGTTTCTTGCGGCGCTCACCGCCTTTTCAAGTAATGTAAAACTGGCAGTAGGAGCAAAGGATCGATGTTTAAAACGCAGATTATTAATATTTGAGTCTGTACAAGCACTCATAGCAATAATAACGTCACGAATCTCCACATTTTCCTGCATTGAGCCACAGGTACCAATTCGTATCAGGTTTTTTACATCATACTCCCTGATTAATTCATTCACATAAATAGATATGGAAGGCATACCCATACCAGTACCGCTGACAGACACTCTCTTACCATTGTAATAACCTGTATAGCCGTACATTCCCCGTACTTCATTAAAGCATTTCACATCCTCCAGATAGTTTTCAGCAATAAACTTCGCCCTTAAGGGATCTCCGGGCAGCAAAATGGTATCCGCAATTTCTCCTGCGTTTGCAGCAATATGAACACTCATTAACACCACACTCCTATCTACATTTATTTGACATATTTAAACAATGCTGACGGCCGTAATCAATGCGGCAAAAGTGGAAAAGATCATCATCAACGCTATCACAATTGCGATCATTTTCCTAATCCTTACTGACAAAATTATCACTCCCATTATAATTTAATCTTTTTATAAAATAGCTTCCTTCTGTGTTATTTTATCATAATTTCCATCTGTTTCAACCAGTAACGGAGGCTATCTTTATATTTAGAAACTACTTAAAAGCTTTGAGGTTTTCTGTGTACATTTTTTCCCTGCAGTGATATTCATTACATTCCTTATAAAATCTGGCTACAATACCGCTTTCCGGTGTTTCGTAAAGCACGTTAACCTTATGGTCCTCCGGAAAATACATAATCGGTTCATTGCTTTTCCTGCCCATAGGCAAAACCTCTTCAGCCTCGTAAGCAGCCAGCAGTTTTATATTTTTCTTACTTCTTTGTCTGTAGTAAGCTGAATAGTGATCCAGACTGGCAGCTTCATAAATCATTGTAGCTCTGTGTTCCATCGCCTTACTCCCATAAAGATAGTTTAAAAGATCAATGAAATAGTATCGATCATTTTGTTTGATGTAGTTAAAAACATGTCCACCTTCATCATCACTGTAGGCAATAAAACCAACTTCATCGTATTTTTCTTTAAGCAAATAATTAAAAAGACTGGATAATGCGCCACAATTTCCGTTATTTGCAAGAATTGCCTCCTCACCGCCTAAATTATAGTGCCAGGTAAGAGGAGGTTGATACACACGAATATCTCCCATTTGCGGGCGAAAAAACGATGCCCGCACATACATTATGACCTCTGATACCGTATGAATTTTTTGGCGCAGAAATTGTGGGTTTCTTGGAAAGTGTCTAACCTCGTCCTTTTTGTAGCGACAAACCCCCAGGCGATCCGGCGACACATAGTAAACACCCGGTGCTACCTTAGACAGCCATTCAATAACATAATCTGTAAAACCAGTTTTCATAAAAAAAGATTTCATTATCATCGCCTCACATTGTTCTTAAACAACCAAACAGCACTTAATTTATAAATATTTCTACCCATTATTCGCGAAAAATATTCTAAGCGTATGGCAGTCAATCCATAGTATACAAAAAACCACCCTAAGGTGGTTTTTGTATTTAGTGAACGGTTCGATCATTATCTTTGTACTCTTCAGGAAATTCCTCTTCCAGCCATTCATCCAGCATATACTGCACTTCCAAACTATATACAGATTGCTTAGCAGCTTTTTTAACTTCCTCTTCCATAAGGTCCAAAATTTTCTGTGCTTCTTTTTCTGTTAAATTATTATTGATATCAAATATTTTTTCTTTAAGTCTGTCACGATTTTTTCTTTCCATATCAGGACCTCCTTTCCTGCTGATGTATCAGTGTCGTTTTTTTCGTCATATCGTCTCTCTGTTTTATATTGAACAAAACCGCCTGCGGCGGGTAAAAAGACTCTAACCCGCAGGCTGTTTCATTTTTATTCTATTTTGGTATCATAATCCCATGGCATTTGATGCATAATGCTGTGGGATTTCCTTCTT
>QYZZ01000068.1 GCA_003838145.1 Tindallia sp. MSAO_Bac2 | reverse complement strand
CTTAACCGAAAAGTCATTGATGAGGTCTTGACAGTTGAAGAGGAGGAGGCCATGGAGATTTCCCGGCGCCTGGCTCGGGAAGAGGGGATCCTTCTGGGGATTTCATCGGGGGCAGCCCTGGCAGGAACATTCAAGGCGGCTTCCAGGCTAGCGGCGGGATCGAGAGTAGTGGTCATTGCTCCCGACACGGGGGAACGCTATTTGAGTACAGAACTTTTTAAATAAATATTAGTAACCAGGTTTAGGGAAAAGATAGGGGGAATTAACTTGTCTAAAAAGGAAAAGGATTTTGTAAAGGAGATTACCTCCCGGGAAGAGGACTACTCCCAGTGGTATGTAGATGTCATTTTAAAAACTGAGATGGTAGATTATGCTCCTGTAAAAGGTTGTATGGTCATCAGGCCTTACGGGTATACCCTGTGGGAAAATATGCAATCCCGTCTGGATAAGCGGATTAAAGATACGGGCCATAAGAATGCTTATTTTCCCCTGTTTATTCCGGAAAGTCTCCTTCAAAAGGAGGCGGATCATGTAGAAGGCTTTGCTCCTGAAGTAGCCTGGGTAACCCAGGGAGGCAGTGAGAAACTTACCGAAAGGCTGGTGGTAAGGCCTACTTCTGAAACTATTATCTGTAGCATGTATGCTAAATGGATTCAATCTTACCGGGATCTTCCCGTGTTAATAAACCAGTGGTGTAACGTGGTCCGCTGGGAAAAAACTACCCGTCCCTTTTTGCGCACCTCGGAATTCTTATGGCAGGAGGGGCATACGGCCCACCGGACGGAAGAAGAGGCCCAGGAGGAAACCCTTAAAATGCTGGAAGTTTATCGAGATTTTGTGGAGAATGACCTGGCAATTCCTGTAATCAGAGGCAGGAAAACGGAAAGGGAAAAGTTTGCCGGAGCCTTAAAAACCTATACCATAGAAGCCCTTATGGGGGATGGACGGGCTCTTCAGGCAGGAACTTCCCATAACCTGGGCCAGCATTTTGCCAAAGTTTTTGATATAACTTTTCTGGACCAGGATGATCAGCTTAAATATGTATGGCAGTCTTCCTGGGGGGTTTCTACCCGCCTTATTGGAGCTATAATTATGGTCCATGGAGATGACCGGGGATTAAGGCTGCCCCCGGTAGTGGCTCCTGTCCAGGTCATTGTTGTTCCCATCATGCCCAAGAAGACCCGGGAGCAGGTTTTGCCTAAAGCCCGGGAAATTATGGACAGGTATAGGGACAAAATTCGCATGGAAATGGATGAACGGGATTATTCTCCCGGCTGGAAATTTAATGAATGGGAGATGAAGGGGGTGCCCCTGCGCATGGAGATTGGTCCCAAGGACCTGGAAAAGGGCCATGTGGTCCTGGTAAGACGGGACACG
>QYZZ01000008.1 GCA_003838145.1 Tindallia sp. MSAO_Bac2 | reverse complement strand
GGAGCAGACCAGCAAACGACTTCGCAAAGCAATTATGTGTCAACTACATCAGTGGATAGAGGATCTGCCCAGGTATATCAGGGCTTATCTGCCATTTTCGCTCTGCGAAAGTTGAGTTATTTAATTAAAATAGGATATTTATATTCCCATTCCACCATCAACCTGCAATACCTGACCGGTAATATATCGACTGCTTTCTGAAGCCAGAAACAGAGCAGCTTCAGCAATATCTTCGGAACTACCCAGGCAGTTCATTGGGATTTCACCTAAAATCTGTGCTTTCACCTTTTCAGAAAGAGCATCTGTCATTTCGGTTTCAATAAATCCCGGTGCTATAGCATTCACAGTGATTCCCTTACCAGCCAATTCTTTGGCCAGAGACTTTGTGAAGCCCACAACACCAGCTTTTGAGGCACTGTAGTTACACTGACCGGCATTTCCAGACAAACCTACTACAGAAGACATATTAATAATTCTGCCGCCTTTAGCTTTCATCATATCTCTGATCACAGACTTTGAACAAAGATAAGAGCCTGTAAGGTTAATATCCAACACTTTTCTCCAATCTTCTGTTTTCATTCGAAGCAACAAACCATCCCGGGTGATTCCGGCGTTATTAACCAGGATATGGACAGGTCCCAGCTTTTCCTTAACAATCTCCATCATTTCGGAAACCTGAGTTTCGTCAGAAACATCTGCCTTAACAGCAATGGCTTTTGCGCCCATGGATTCGATTTCTCTGACAACTTCTATGGCAGCCTCTTTGTTACTGGCATAATTAACGGCGATGTTGGCACCATGCTCTGCCATTCTAAGAGCAATGGAGCGTCCGATCCCCCTGGATGCTCCCGTAATCAACGCGGTTTTGTTCTGAAGCATGCAATCCCTCCTTTTCTAAGGTTTCCATAACAGATAAATACTGATCCACTGTTTCGAAGTGGTAAGCCTTGTATGGTTTTTTATATTCCTTGGCTGTTCGTTTTACAAATCCACTCAGACTGTTGCTGGGTCCAATTTCCACAAAGGTCTGACACCCCTGGTTCATCATATACGTCAGGCTGTCTTCCCATAGTACGGAATGGCTCACCTGCCGGACCAAAGAAGGAGCAATTTCCTCGGAGTCGATAATGGGAGTAGCGGATACATTGCTGATAAATGTCTGATTTGGGGTTTTGATGTCCAGTTGAGACAGTGCTTCTGAAAGTTTTTCGCCTGCAGGGCTCAGCATGGAAGTATGAAACGGAGCACTGACGGGCATCATAACCACTTTCTTAGCTCCTTTGTTCTGACATTCAACCATAGCGGCCTCCACCGCTTTTACATCTCCTGAAAGAACGATCTGACCCGGACAGTTGTAATTGGCAACGGAAACATAACCATTCCTGAGGCCAGACTCCAGACACTCCTGAAGATATTCTCTCCTGAGTCCCAAAATGGCAGCCATACCGCCTTTTCCCTGCGGAACAGCCTCCTGCATATACTTACCTCTTAATCGAACCAGATTAACAGCATCGCCGAAATTGATAGAGTCAGCATTAATTAAAGCTGAGTATTCGCCCAGGCTTAAACCGGCTGTATAGTGAGAAGAAAATCCTTCTTTCTTAAGCAATCGAAGCATTGCAATGCTGGTAGCCAAAACAGCAGGTTGCGTTATTTCAGTAAGATTCAGTTTTTCCTCCGGTCCCTCAAGACAATAACGGGTCAAAGGCATTTTCAGAAGCTCGTCCGCCTCTTCGAAAGTTTCCCGGGCTGTCTGATACTGCTGAAGAAAATCTTTCCCCATACCGACGTACTGAGCCCCCTGGCCGGGAAAAATAAATGCGAGACTGTTCATTCGTTATTCTCCTTTCAGCGAGTTCAGTTTTTCTAACTGATCGCTAGCGTCCTGCAGTATTCCGGTGATAATTTCTTTGCAGGGCTTTATGTCGTTGATTAACCCAGCTATCTGACCGGCCATAACAGAACCATCCTGAATATTACCATCCTGAACGGCTATGCGTAGTTTTCCGGCGCCCATTTGCTCCAGATCCTCCAGGCTGATGCCTTCTTTTTCAATTGCCAGCAGTTCTTTAACAAAACGGTTTTTCAGAACACGCACCGGATGTCCTGTACTTCTGGCAGTTACGACGGCATCCCGGTCCCCGGCTTTAACAAGCATTTCTTTATAGGCATCATGCGCTTCACACTCAGTAGAACAGACAAAACGGGTTCCTACCTGTACTGCCTGAGCGCCGAGAGACAGAGCGGCTAAAAATCCGCGGCCATCGGCTATGCCCCCGGCGGCGATGACAGGTATCGATACTGCCTGTGCAGCCTGAGGGACCAAGGCCATAGTGGTCAGCTCACCAATATGGCCGCCGGCTTCGGTTCCTTCTACAATAATGGCATCAGATCCTGCCCGTTCCATACGTTTTGCAAGAGCGACAGACGGAACAACCGGTATGATTTTAGCGCCATACTCTTTCAGATAAGCCATATACTTGCCTGGATTGCCGGCACCTGTGGTGACAACCGGGACTTTCTGCCGATGAACTACTTCCACCACTTCGTCAATAAAAGGTGAAAGAAGCATAATATTGACACCGAAAGGTTTATCAGTCAACTGCCTGGTCTTTACGATTTGTTCCTCGACAATTTCTGCCGGTGCATTTCCTGCAGCAACGACTCCCAGTCCACCAGCGTTGGAAACAGCTGCGGCAAGTTCGGCTGTAGCAACCCATGCCATGCCACCCTGTAGAATGGGTGCTTCAATATTTAATAAATCGCATATTTTCGTCTTAAACATAAGTATTCCTCCTATCCGTCATTCTTTAATTCCAGCGACCAGCGCAGTAAAGATGAACCCCAGGTTAGTCCTCCTCCGAAGGCAACCATAAGGACAAGCTGGTCCGGTTTTATTAAATGGCTTCGGTAAGCTTCATCCAGGGCGACGGGTATGGATGCGGCAGACATATTACCGTAATGCTGCAGATTAATAAACACTTTCTCCTCCGGAAAACCCATCTTTTTTCTTAAAGTATCAATAATTCGCTTATTAGCCTGGTGCGGAACAAGCCAGTCAATCTGATGAATATCATAACCTGTTTTTTCCAGCAATTTTTTTGCGCTGTTCCCCATGGCGCGGACAGCCATTTTAAAAACTTCGCTTCCATTCATAGAGATATAATGCTTTCTTAATGTTACAGTTTCTTCCGTAAGCGGTAGCTTAGTGCCTCCTGCAGGAACTGAAAGGATATCTCCGTGTCGGCCGTCAGACCCCAGTTCAGTTCGAATAATTCCTTCCTCATCCAGGCTTTTGCTCAGGACGACAGCACCGGCTCCATCTCCAAAAAGAACACAAGTGTTTCTATCTTCAAAGTCTGTAATATGTGTCATTAAATCAGCACCTATAACCAGTACGGATTGACACGTCCCGTTCTCGATATACTGGCTTGCGTTGGAGAGGGCGAAAAGAAACCCTGCACAGGCGGCACTGATATCATACGCAAATGCATGCTGCGCTCCGATGTTTTTTTGAACCATGCATGCTGTGGAAGGGAATGTCATGTCGGGTGTAGTGGTAGCAACGATAATTGCATCTAAATCCTGAGGTAAGATACCTGCTTCCTTTAGCGCTATCTCCGCAGCTGTTGTAGCCAGATCAGAGGTAGCTTCGCCGGGATCAGCTTTTCTTCTTTCGCGAATTCCGGTTCTGGTCTGTATCCACTCATCGCTGGTATCCACCATTTGTTCCAGATCATGGTTGGTAAGCACATGCTTTGGAACACAACTGCCAATGCCTGTAACTTTGGCGGAGTATTCTCTATTCAATAGTTCACGCTCCTATCAATAACAAATAAAATCAGATATTAGTACCAGATACTAAAATAGTATACCGGTTTTATTCAAAAAACGCAATGTTTTTCGGAACGTTTTTTGAAAAAAGACCGGTATACTACTTATTCTTTTACAGGATTATGGCTGTAATAAACCTTACAGGAAGGGTTATCAAGAAGGTGCTGAACAGGCTGGAAGGACGAAATCTGATTATGGCTCACATTAAGAATTTCTAAATGCCTGTAGCCGGAGAGGGGAGCTAGATCCTTTATGAAATTTCCGTTTAAGTACAGTTCCTTTATCTGGTCCAATTCCTTTAAAGGAGAAATGTCTTCGATATAGTTATATCCCAAAAATAGTTCCTGCAGACCTGTACAGTACTGAATTCCTTCGATGTTTTTTATTTCTCTTTCCCAGGCGCGGAGCACCTTCAAGGATGATAATTGCTCCTTGGTGACAGGACCACTTTTTTGTTTAAGCGCATTCAGTAACGCCATTTCAAAATAGGTATCCGGAATGCTGATATTCATTGTAATGGCTCCTTTTAATTTGTTATTATATCACAGTAAATAGCGTCGGCTATCAGTTCTCTATCGGATATACTGATTTGACAAGAAAAACAGGCAACCTTTTCGGCCGCCTGCCTTTCTCAATCCTGGCATATAATGATGAGGTGTGAAACTCAAATTACATTGCGTCTTCGAAGATACCAATAACTTCCTCTAAAGTAGGACATCTTGGATTGGTTCCGCCGCAGGCATCTTTCATTGCGTTTTCAGCCATAACTTTGAGGTCTTCTTTCTTAACGCCAATTTCTGTCAGCCCTGCAGGGATACCGATATCTGCAGACAGCTTCTTGATAGCGTCAACTGCTGCGAAAGCAGCTTCTCGGGTAGTCATACCGGTGGTATCCACGCCCATTGCTTCAGCGATGTCAGCGAATCGTTCCATTTTGGCAATAATATTAAACTTGGAAACCGCTGGCAGCAGAATCGCATTACAAACGCCATGTGGAAGATCATAGAATCCACCAAGCTGATGAGCCATTGCATGAACATAACCAAGAATAGCGTTGTTAAATGCCATACCTCCCATGAACTGGGCAAACATCATCTGGTTACGTGCCTCCATATCCTGACTGTTGGCAACAGCCTTTGGCAGATACTCGGCAACCAATTTAATAGACATTAATGCTGCTGAGTCTGTTACTGGTGTTGCTACGGTAGAAACATACGCCTCTACAGCGTGGGTGAGAGTATCCATGCCAGTTGCTGCGGTAAGAGCCGGTGGCTTTCCTTTCATCATCTCTGAGTCATTGAAAGAAACAGCAGCTGTACATCTCCAGTCAACAATAGCCATTTTAACTTTTGTGTCGGTATTAGTGATAATACAGAAACGGGTCATTTCACTGGCAGTTCCGGCAGTTGTGTTGATAGCCAGCAATGGTGGTCCCATTTTTTCGCTTTTGTCAACGCCTTCATAGTCGCGGATATGTCCGCCGCCGCCAACAACAAAAGCAATACCTTTTGCACAGTCGTGGGATGAACCGCCACCAAGAGAAACAATGCAGTCACACCCGTTGTCCTTATACATTTTTTCTCCGTCATGAACGTTGATGTCTGTCGGGTTAGGCTGAGCGCCGCCGAATACAACAGAATCAACACCCGCATCCTTCAAATACTGAACAACGTCTGGTGCAAGTGCTTTTTCCAGAAAACTGTCTGTAACAATTAAAGCTTTTTTCAATCCCCGGTTGGCTGCTTCCGGCCCAACATTTCTGGCAGCACCAGGTCCCATGTGGTTAACAGGCGGCATAAAATACGAGTAAATCATTCAATCTCCTCCTCATTATTTTTTCTGCGTTTCACCGCGCAAATGCACGATGTCGATCTGCTTAAGTATAAATGCAAAGGCCGTACCAAAACTTCCTGTTAATTGATTAACAATTCAAAATAAAACAAAAATACAGTTAAATGAAGGAGTTTCGAACAATAATTAAATTTTTAACGAAAACAATTAAGCGGATAGGTGGTATAAGGTAAGTATAATCAAAAATAGACTGTTGCAAAAAAGAACAACAAAACAGAACACTGTAACACAATGGAACAATTAAGAATAAAATAGGAGTGCTAATTTGGCACACTTTGCTTGATTGTATGAACACTTGTATGTTATAGTAATTGTAAGAATATTCATTCTTAACATCGGGTTTCTGGATTTTAACTAAAATAAGGAGGCGCAAACATGAAGATGGACATAAAAGAAATAATGGAATGCATTCCGCACCGGTATCCATTTTTACTGATTGATACGGTGGAAATCTTAGAGGCGGGAAAGACAGCAGTAGGACATAAAAACGTTACAATGAATGAACCTTTTTTTCAGGGTCATTTTCCCCGGGAGCCGGTTATGCCCGGTGTTTTAATCCTGGAAGCTCTGGCCCAGGTGGGGGCAGTTTTACTTTTGAACGAAGAAGAGTTCAAAGGTAAAACCGCTTATTTTGCTGGAGTGAATTCTGCTCGCTTCAGAAGAAAGGTTATCCCTGGTGATGTGTTAAAGCTGGAAATTGAAATTACAAAAGCCAGAAAATCTTTCGGTGCCGGAAAAGGTATTGCCACTGTTAATGGGGAAAAAGCAGCCGAAGCTGAAATTCTATTTGCTATTTCGTAGAGTCTCGGCTGGCTGCTTTTTTGTCTAAATTTTTTCCAGACGACAAAAACAGTCATTATAAGTGGCTTGTTCACCATCATCGGATAATTTCTGAGACGTTAGTATATTGACGCTGCCATTCTTATGCCACCATCCCTGAGTCACCTTTATAACATTATGGGGCAGGCTGTTATCTATGGCTAACGTGCATTTTAACTCACCGTTTGCTGAAATCAGTTTAATAGTGTCTCCTTCCGAAGCTTCGATATTTCCTAATGAGACCGTAGAGATCGATACGGTGGGAAGTTCGGATTCGGGCCGATGGGAAAAATGCTGTGAATGCATGGAATATCTGGAGTGAACGGAAACGAGGTGGAGAGGATAGCTGGCATCCTTAGTCTGTGCGGAAAAAAAATCCTGATCCGACCCAGGAATGTAAAAATGGAATAGGCCATCCGATGTCTCGAAATCCCTATTTCTCCAGGGGATTTCGTTGCCGGGGAAAAAGCTTCTTTTTCCAATTAATTCTTCTGGACTGCAGTTCAGTTTTTGGCACAACGGCTTGATGCTTTTAGCGATATAATCGGGGATGTTTGGATACTTACTGGTGAAAGCATTGAGATCCAGCATCCTGGCCAGACTATGGAATATATCAAATTCATGTCTCGCGTTGTAGGTGGGTTCAACAACCTGATCCGTATAAGTGAAGAAGTTATGCCACATGGATGACATCAGGAAGTCTGACTCTTCCATAATGTGGGTGCAGGGCAGTACGTAGTCTGCCATTCGGGCTGTATCTGTCATGCGCAGGTCGATCACCACCCGGAAAGGGATGGATTTAAATGCCTCGATGACTCTGTTGGTATCCGGCAATTGAACCAGCGGATTAGCCAGGGTGACAAATATACCCTGAATATCCCCAAGAGGTTTATTTAAGACATAGTCAGCAAAAGCTGGCTGTGGAAAGGTTGGCAGACCCGTCGCCTGTTCAGAATCATTTAGCAAGTGATTCCTGTCAATCCACTGATTAATGTAATGATTGGCGTAGTTAACGCCGCCGCCTTCGATACCGATGTTACCGCTCAAAGCTGCCAGCGCATCAATAAGCCGGAGATTTCGGCATCCGTTGCGGTTTCGCTGAGGACCATATCCTAAAAAAATTGAAGCGGATGTAGCTGTGCCATATAACTCTGCCAGTTCATGAACTTGACTGATGGATAATCCTGTTGCTGAAACCAGCTCTTCTATTGAAAACTGATCAAGAGCATGAATGAATTTTTCTGCACCCAGACAATAATTTTCTGCAAAATGGAGGTCGATCAATTTTTTATCAGTCAATATTTTTGCTATAGCCAGAGCCAGATGCCCATCGCTTCCTGGAAGTATTGGGTAGTGGTGGCTTGCCAGAGATGTACTGGCGGTTTTTACCGGGTCAATCAAAAGGATTGGAATATTCTTTGAAGCAGCCTTTTTGAGAATAGGCACCATATGAGGACTGGTGTCCATTGGGTTTTTGCCCCAAAGGACAATGCACTGACTATTAAGCATATCCATTGGATAATGGCTGTAAACCTGACCAAAGTCAAGCTGCTGGGCTTTCATTCCGGCACCCCAGCAAAGGTTTCCGGTAGCTGTAGTGACCCCGCCAAGTGCATTAAAAAAAGCTGAGTCAATATTTTTAGACAGGCCGCCATGACCTGCATCTTTGTAATGAATAAGACTTTGAGATCCGTTGCTGGAAAGGATTGATTTGAGCTTTTCGCTGATTTCAAAGAGCGCCTGATCCCAGCTCAGGATCTGCCAGCCATCCGATGTTCTTTTTAATGGCTCGGTTATACGCTCCGGATCCTGAAAATAATTGGCTGAAACATATCCTTTCTGACAGAGAAAACCCCGGGTGACCGGGTCGTCTGAATCACCGCTGATTTTCAGGGAACCATCATCTTTTACTTCGGCAATGATACTGCAAATGTCCCAGCAATCCATACTGCAGGCACTTTTATATTTTTTCATAAAACACCATCCTTTCTGCTACCATTATAACCTTTGGTGATACAGGCAAAAAGTAAATATTGAAAAATAAATTATTATTCTGCAACCATCCTAAAAAAGAATCGATATCAATAAAAAACATTGTGAGGAGTGTAAACATGGAAAAAAGAAAAGGAATTGCAACGATGAAAGGAAACCCGGTAACACTGGTTGGTAACCCGGTACAGGAAGGACAGATGGCTCCGGACTTTACGGCACTGAATCTGGATATGTCTCCATTCACCTTAAGCGGGGAATTTGGTAAAAAAATCATCATAAGTATTGCACCGTCTCTGGATACGGATGTTTGTGACTTGCAAACCATGCACTTTAATGAAGAAGCGGCTTCCTTTGATAACACACTTTTAATCAGTATCAGCATGGACCTCCCCTCCGCCCTTAAGCGGTATTGTGCAGCCAGGGAAATAGACAATGCCAAAGTCCTGTCGGATCATCGCGAAGCCGATTTTGGTCTTAAATATGGATTTTTAATGAAAGAATTCCGGCTCCTGGCCAGAGGTGTTGTAATTATTGATGAAAAAGGTGTGCTTCGGTATGTGCAGATTGTACCGGAAATTGGAGAGCAGCCTGACTATGAAGATGCACTGTCATTCTTAAAGCGGCTATAAAAAGGGCTTAAAGTGATGGTTTGTCTGAAAACCGATGAATCTCGAAAGGGAACGGTGAAACAATGAAAAATGTGGAAGAAGTTTATCGGATTCATGAAAATAGAGATCAGAATAATACCAAGGAATACATCAAGCGTTCGCATGCCAGAAGTTTTGAGTATGGCGTGGAAATGGGGAGAATTTTTAGCTCGAAAATTCTTCGTGGAGAAGAATTGCATGAAAAAATGGAAGAAAACCATGAATTGATCCAGACTGCCACTCCTTTTTTGGAACAGCTATGCGATTTTGTAAAGGGTTCGGGGTTTTTTGCAATACTGACGGATTGGGAAGGATGTATTTTGGATATCCAGGGAGATGAAAAAGTCCTTAAAGAAGCAGAAAGACTTCAGATGATCCGTGGCGCCTATATGCACGAGAAGCATATAGGGACTAACGCCATGGGTACAGCTCTGGTTGAAGAATGTCCGGTTCAGGTGGATGGCGATGAACATTATGTTACTGCTTACCACCGATGGACCTGCTCCGCTGCGCCTATTCGAAATCCTAAAGGCCGAATTATTGGCACCCTGGATTTAACGGGGTGCTCCTACCTGGTTAATTCCCACACCCTGGGGATGGTGGTGGCGGCTGTGAATGCCATTGAGCACATGCTTAACATCCGGGAAGCCAACCAAAAGCTGGAGCTGGCCAGAAGATCAATTTCAACCATTATTGACTCTATCACTTCAGGCATCTTTACAGTTGGTCCGAGGGGATATATCAAAACCATTAACAATGCGGCGACGGTGATGTTGGGGTATGATACGGATGAAACCCAGGGGATGCACATTTCTCAAGTGGTGGAAAACTGGGATAAAATCGAGCAAAACCTGGACCGGGGCGTTGACTACGTAGAGGATGAACTGAATATAACCGGAAAAACAAAGAAAACCCGTTGCTCCTTTACCACTTATCCAATACCTTACAAAGACGGGAGGTTCAATGGCGTCATTTGCGTTATTAAGGAAGTGAAAAAAGCAAGAAAAATAGCTCACAAAATAGTTGGGAGCAGAGCTGTTTATACCTTCGATAAAATCGTCGGGAGAAACAAGCGGTTTTTGGATATCATTGAATACGCCAGGCGTGCAGCAGACAGTACTTCGACAATTCTTATAACCGGGGAGAGTGGTGTTGGGAAAGAGGTCTTTGCGCAGGCTATTCACAATGCCAGCAAACGAAGAGAGGAAGCCTTCGTGGCAATTAACTGCGGTGCCCTTCCAAGAACACTGATTGAGTCCGAGTTATTTGGATACGAGGAAGGCGCATTTACAGGCGCGAAAAGGGGAGGCCAACCGGGAAAATTCGAATGGGCAGATGGAGGTACACTATTTTTGGATGAGATTGGTGAAATGCCTTACGATATGCAAACAAACCTGCTAAGGGTACTGGAAACAGGAAAACTTTTCAGGGTTGGGGGAAATAAGGAGCTGGACATTGATGTGCGCATTGTGGCGGCCACCAATAAAAACCTGAAGTCTGAAGTTGATAAAGGTAATTTCAGGAGGGACTTGTATTACCGATTAAATGTAGTTCCACTTGAAATTATCCCACTTCGCGAAAGAAAAGACGATATCGGCTTGCTGGTGGACTACTTCATCACTGTCAAATCCATTAAGCTGGGGAAAAATCCTGTCTCCTTAACCCAGGAGCAGTTAGATGCGCTGATTTCCTATTCCTGGCCGGGGAATATCAGAGAACTGGAAAATGCAGTCGAACAGATTATAAACCTTAACACCTGTCACCTCTGGGAAGCTGGACACCAACCTGAAAGTACCTTCCAATATAATGAGGATGACCAGCAGATCATCTCGCTGGAAGAAATGGAAAGAAGGCATATAGAGCGGATATATCACTGTTTTGATGGCAATGTTTCTCTGGCTTCGGAAGCTCTGGGCATAGGCAGAAATACCTTTTATCGAAAGGCGAAAAAATACGACATCGACTGTTCCAAAACGCAACAATGATCCAAAACAGAACACTGGAATTGGATCCATGTGATCCGTTTTGGAACACGCGAAGAATAATTCAGTTTAGCCTGTAATAAACTTGGAATATTTTGAAAAAAAGAAGTTGATTAGAATAGGCTTTCAACAGTGCTTCGAGGATTCCTTTAAAATTATGACCTTCTTACTCAAATATTTGGCATATGAATTGCATTAAACATATTAGGAAGTTACGTTATTAATTTATGAACCATATATGCAAAGGAGGAGAAGTATGTACGGTTATACAGGAAAAATTTTAAGAATTAATTTGTCGACAGGTGATGTTAAAACAGAAGCGTTGGACAAGGAACTGGCAAAACTATATGTTGGTGGTCGTGGTCTGGCTGAAAAAATGTTCTCCAACGAAGTGGATGCAAAAATTGATGCCTTTAGTCCGGAAAACAAGCTATTTATTGCTACAGGGCCTTTAAGTGGAACACCAACTCCAACTGGTGGACGTTATATGGCAATAACAAAGTCACCACTGACTGGAACTATAGCATCCTCTAACTCTGGCGGCAGATGGGGTGCAGAGCTTAAGTTTGCCGGGTATGACATGGTGATCATGGAAGGTAAAGCAGAAAAACCAGTTTACATTAATATCGTTGATGACAAAGTGGAAATCAAAGACGCAGCTCATCTTTGGGGCAAAATGACCAGTGAAGCTACAAAGATGCTTCTTGAAGAAGAAGGAGAAAAAACAAAAGTATTAAATATTGGACCGGGAGGCGAGAAACTCTCGAAAATTGCGGCGATTATGAATGACTATGACCGTGCTGCAGGACGTTCAGGCGTTGGTGCTGTAATGGGATCCAAGAATGTAAAAGCCATCACCGTAAAAGGTTCAGGTAAGCCGGAAGTTGCGGATAAAGACAAGCTGAAAGAAGTTGTAAAACGTTCAAATGCGAAAATCAGAGAGAACGGTGTTACTGGAACCGGACTGCCGACTTATGGTACAGCTGTTCTGGTTAACATCATTAATGAAAACGGTGTATTCCCTACAAACAACTTCCAGAAGGCAACTTTTGATAAAGCGGAAGAAATCAGTGGTGAAACCCTGGCTGAAAAACATCTTATCAAAAACACTGGATGTTTCGGATGTCCAATCGCCTGCGGACGTCACTGCGAAGTTGAAGATGGCATTGAGAGTGGTGGACCTGAGTACGAAACTGTTTGGGGCTTCGGTGCTGACTGTGGTGTCTCTGACATGAAATCCATCATAAAAGCTAACTACTGGTGTAATGAAGTGGGTCTGGATACTATTTCCGCTTCCTGTACTATTGCAGCGGCTATGGAATTGTACCAGAAGGGTCACATCAAAGATGATGAGCTGGACGGCCTTTCTCTTGAATTCGGAAATAATGAAGCGGTTATTGAGTGGACAAAGCGCATGGGTCTTCGTGAAGGTCTTGGAGATAAAATGGCAGAAGGATCTTACCGACTGGGAGAAATGTATGGAGCACCTGAGCTTTCTATGAGTGTTAAGAAACAGGAACTTCCGGCTTACGATCCAAGAGCTATTCAGGGGCAGGGACTGGCCTATGCAACTTCTAACCGTGGCGGGTGCCATGTTCGTGCATACCTGATTTCTCCGGAAATCCTGGCACTGCCTGAAAAACTCGACCGATTCGACGTTGCCGGCAAGCCTGAGTGGGTAAAAATATTCCAGGATCTGACAGCAGCCATCGATTCTACCGGCCTTTGCCTCTTCACTTCCTTTGCCATGACAGCCGATGACTATGCAGATATGCTTTCGGCGGTTACTGGTTTCGACTATACAGCGGAATCACTGCTTCAGGCGGGAGAGAGAATCTGGAACATGGAAAAGGTGTTTAACATGAACTCAGGTATTACTCCGGAAGAAGATACACTTCCACCAAGACTGCTGAACGAAGAAATTGGAGATGGCCCATCTAAAGGTAATAAATCATTGCTTGGTGAAATGCTGCCAGCATATTACGAAGTTCGTGGATGGGATGCAAAAGGTGCGCCGTCACAGGATAAGTTAAACGAACTTAGCATAAAGTAAGCATCAAGAGTTAAGATAGGACCATCATTTTAACCAACAGGAAGAGCTTCTGAATCAAGAAGCTCTTCTTCTTCTATAAAGCTAAAGGGAGTTGTCCTATGAAGAGTAAAATGCAGGAAACGCTGATCTATGAATACTTATACGGAAAAAATATCCGACCTAAAAATCCACTGAATGAGTTAGGATACCAGATCGAGTTTAAAGAACAGCAGGAAATTAGAAAAATTTATCTGGAAATAACAGACAGATGCAATCTAAACTGCTCAATTTGTTATCGGAAAAGCTGGGAAGACATGGACTATGATCGGGATATGACCGATGAAACTCTTGAAAAAGTATATAGAGATCTGGATGAGATTGAAGGGATCCAGAAGATTGTGATTGGCGGCATTGGTGAACCTTTCTATCATCCTAAAATTACAGAAATCATTAAGAGACTGGAGAAGTACCCTCTGCATATTACCACCAACGGAACATTACTGACAGAAGAGATTATTGAAGCGTTAACCGGGACTGTTCAGGAGATCACTGTTTCCATAGACGGAGTGGGGGAAGCTTTCTGTGATATACGTGGAATTAGTCTGGATGGCATTGTTAAAGGAATTCGTGCCTTGCAGAAAAAAAGTATGAACAGGATACCGCGTATCCTAAAATAAGTATCCAGTTTGTTGCCTCGGAAAAAAATATTGACCAGATATATGATGTCATCGACATTTCCAGCGACATGGGTTGTGGCAAGGTGATATTGTCCCACTTAATACCCCAGTCAGAAGAAAACAAAAACGACTATTTATATGATTTTCATTCAGTCACAAAACACCCCCTAAAAAAACTATGGCATGAAATTAGGCAGCATGCCAATGCAAAAACAATTGGCGTACAGCTTCCTTCTGTAACCTTGCAGACAGAGCGAGAATGTCCCTTCATCGAGGACGTCACCACATATATAACTGCAGGTGGTGATGTGGTACCTTGTTACAGATTTTCACACCCATATGACGAGTACGTTTTTGGCAGGAAGAAACGTGTTTGGAAACACTCGTACGGCAACATTAATGACAGTTCGTTGCTGGAAGTATATAATAGTAAAGACTATCGGAACTT
Organism: Tindallia sp. MSAO_Bac2; assembly: GCA_003838145.1. Classification (GTDB taxonomy): domain Bacteria; phylum Bacillota; class Clostridia; order Peptostreptococcales; family Tindalliaceae; genus Tindallia. The sequence continues at coordinate 41,174 of QYZZ01000008.1, read as the reverse complement.
CCGATACACGATTCACTGTAATTTTTACCCATCCTGTATGGATTGTGACCTGGTAGACGGTTGTGAATACACAATGACAACGGAGGAAGACTGTTACGGAGTCAGGCCTACCTGTGCAGACTGTCTTTGGGCGCGGAAATTTGTGACCTGCCCCTGACCAATGGGTATAAATATATAAAGATTTGAATATGCATCTGCGGAAAGGAAGAAAAATTATGGGAATTAAAATCAGGCTTTTTGCCACCCTTCGTGAAGGAAGGGGAAAAGAAGTAGAGATTAAAGCTGGAGAGGGCATGACGGGAAGTGAGTTAATCAATACCCTGGAAATTGAAGAAAAAGACGTTGCAATTTTTTTGATTAATGGCAAAGATGCCACTCTGGAAGATACTCTCCAAGAAGGCGACGTCATATCTATTTTTCCGCCGGTGGGAGGCGGGTGATTATTTCAACAAAAATCCGCATCTTGCGGATTTTTTGCCTTTTTTGAAAAATTGATGGCATTTGTCGGGCATTTTTATTAGAATAGATAAGAAATGCCTGGAGGGAAAAAAATGTTAAAAGAAAAAATCATTGATAAAAAATCAGGAATACTGTTGTATGGACTGACACCGCCTAAAAATAACCATACTGAAGAAAAACTGGTGGAAATTTCAACCCGTCAAAAAGAGCGGATTAAAAAAATGGATATAGATGGTTTGATTCTTTATGACATCCAGGATGAGCAAGAGCGATGTGACGAAGAGAGACCTTTTCCTTATATGAAAACCGTGGACCCTGAAGTATATAGCAATCAGTATTTGAGCGAACTGGAAATACCGCGGATCGTCTATAAATGTGTTGGAAAGCACTCAAAAGACAGCCTGGAAAAATGGATAAAAAACCCGGAGGATGAAACAAGAATTTCAGTTTTTGTAGGTGCTGCGACGGGCACTCAGCAGGTAAGTATAAGTCTGGAAAAAGCTTACGAATTAGCAAAAAACAAAAGCGAGAATTTTCTGCTGGGTGGCGTTGCCATACCCGAAAGGCATCAGAAAAAGAACAATGAACACGAACGGGTAATGAAGAAAAAAGGACACGGGTGCCGTTTTTTTGTTTCTCAGGCAGTATACCATGTGGAGGCCTCGAAAAGTTTTTTGTCGGATTATTTTTATCTCTGTCAGGAACGTGAAATATCGATGGTACCCATGATTTTCACATTGACTCCCTGTGGATCCATTAAGACATTGAAGTTTATGAAATGGCTTGGTGTAAGCGTTCCCAAATGGATGGAGAACGAACTTGTTCACTCTTCGGATACCCTTGCTCAATCCATAAAGCTTTCAAAGAATGTTTTTGAAGAACTGCTGGAATTTGCAGCGAAGAAAAACATACCTATCGGCTGCAACGTTGAGAGCGTTTCTGTGAAAAAAGAAGAAATAGATGCATCATTAGAGCTAATGAATGACATAAAAATACTGATGAAGTGAAAGGAAACAGAATATGAGGAAATTTGCCAGTAAATCCAAGGCATTTATATGGGGGCTTTTTAACCAGCCATACATCCCCGAAGGATTAGCAAAAAGCGAAGGCCCTCTCATTATGCATATCAGCGATACGCCGGTGCAGATTTATCAATTTATTTATAAGTTAGCGGCCAGGCTTAAACCTGCCGTCATTATACACACAGGAGATCTGGCGGATAATCATAAAATAGAGAATCAGACAGAACAAATTGCACACTATGAAATAGCTGCGAAAAGATTTATAAACGGTATTACCAAAGCGGCGCCTTCAGCTGATTTGTATATAGTTGCAGGAAATCATGACTTGATTGATGCCATTAGAGACTTTTCACCTCAGCCGGATAATGAAGAGCAGGAGATAGAACTCTATCAGCGCAAATTTTTTCTCAGACATGAGTTAGACATTGAACAGGATAAAAAAGGTTATTACTGCTTTGGTCACAAATTTGAACCGTCACATCGGGAAACAGAAGGTACAGTTTACCTGAATGGCCTTTTAAATATCAATATTATAGATGCTCAAAACTGGAAGATTTACCATTTGGAATACCCCTATGGAACAAATGAATACCGTAAAATGACCTACCGCCGCACTGGACTGTAGAAATGGAGGGATAAAATGATATCGCTTCGTAAAGGGCCTAATATGCTTTTTTTGCGTACCCGGGACCCTCAAGTCACCGTATCGGAGATTGAAGAGCAAGGAATTGCAAAGTCTGTAAATTTGAAGGAAGGGATCCGCGATTCAGATGAAAAGAGCAGCCTGATCTTTTTAACTGACTTAAGTTCGAGAAAAACAAGGATAGAGGATGCGCGATATATTTTACTGTCTGAAGACAATGGAACAGAAGTGCTTGCAGATTTGATTAACTCGAATATTGGTGAAACTGTCAGTCGTGTAGATATCGGTACCAGATCACTGGTGATGCGTATTCCTGGCAACGAAGAAACAATCATGAAGGCTTTGGTGGAAGATTTTGGGGGAAAGCCGGTTTCCTGGAAAGAAGGAATGGAAGAAGGTGGAAAGGATCAGTCTTTGATTTGGTTGACAAAAAAACCTTTAATGAGCCGGTTAACAGAGGATGACCTTCTGGGAGAGCATTTATTGATCGATATACCAACAGATGAGCTCTTTGACCAGCTGGGTCGCAAAGTGCTTTTATATATAAATCACAGTATGGCAGATCAGGACTGGTATGAATACAGGATTAATATATATGACAGTTATGGTGATTATGATAAGCACTATAAACGATTGATGCATGTTTTGACGGAACTGGAAATGGGCTATGTCTTAGGGGAAAACTGGACGAAAGACCATGCCTTGGCCTTATTGTCGGTAGTTGCCTATCAGATAAGGTTATTTTCTTTCATACCTCCGGCAGAAATGAAATCTATTTTAATGGGGCTGGAGTATGATAAAGCCGGAAAACGACTTGTTGACCTGGATCTTTATCATCGAAATAAAAAAATAGGGTGGATGGAAACTCAGAAAGAAACAAAAGGAAATACCAAAAAACGATCAAAAAGTGAGGAAGGAATATTTCGGAGCCAGGAACTGGTCAAAAAATTGGGCGAGGAAGCATCAAAAAAAATTCGTTGATCAATAATTATTTCTCCCTGAATGCCGATAATGTATGTGAAAGGAGGCGATTATGGTGAAAATAAATCATAATGAATCATCTTCTTACCAGGCTCAAATGAACCGAAAGAAGATGGCGGAACGGAATCCGGAGGAAACTTCGCAAAAAAGCGAAAACAAGAAAAAAGCGGTACAGGACAAAATGGACCAGCAAAAGACAGTGGATAAAGTCACCTATGATAAACCAAAGCATGTTCGTGATGAGAAAGCTATCGAAAAACTCTGGGAACAGAGTCAGGCAGCACATCAGCAGCTTAAGGACATTGTCAGACAGCTTCTGGAAAGACAGGGTGTATCCACAGAGCAGCTGGACAATATGGAAGGACTTAAAATAGATGAGACTGCCAGAGCTGAGCTGGAAGAAATGCTGGGACCTGAAGGTGAATTGGGTATAGAGCAGGTAAGTGACCGAATAGTAGACTTTGCAATAGCTGTATCTGGCGGTGATATATCCAAGGCAGAAATACTCAGGGATGCCATTATCAAAGGATTTAATGCGGCAGAAGAGGCTCTGGGTGGTTTGCCGGACATTTCCCAAAAAACCTACGACCGGGTGATGGAAAAGTTTGATGACTGGGTTAATGGAACAGAAAAAACGAATGAATAAGCTTGATATTTAAGCAGCCTGTTGTTTGCAGGCTGTTTTTTGTTTATAATGACGGTAACCAATTACATGTCAGGAGGACTATTTTCATGAAAAAACCAAAAGTCGCTGTTGTTTTTACTGGCGGAACCATTTCAATGACAGTGGATAAACGTATCGGTGCAGCAATACCGTCTTTATCAGGAGAACAGATTCTATCGCTGGTTACAAATATTGACCGCTTAGCCAGTATTGAGACTGTCAACTTCTCTGCCATACCCGGACCACATATGACGCCGGATAGAATGATGGAGCTTTGTGACGTGGTTGAAGAACTGTTGGTCCGACAAGATATTAAAGGGGTAGTTGTTACCCATGGAACAGATACATTGGAAGAAACAGCCTACCTGATGGATTTGAAGCTGCGTTCAAACAAGCCGGTCATTATTGCCGGAGCAATGCGAAATAGCTCGGAGTTGGGTTATGATGGTCCCAGCAATTTAGCGGCAGCTGTTTGTACAGCAATTTCTACGGAGTCAGATGATAAAGGCGTATTGGTGGTTATGAATAATGAAGTGAACGCAGCCAGTGAAGTCACAAAGACAAGCACACTGAGTCTGAACACTTTTCAATCTATGGAATTTGGACCTTTAGGTATTGTGGATAACGATGAAGTGATATTTCACAGAGAAGTTGTTAACCGACAGACAATCCCCGCTAAAATCCTGGAAAAACGAGTTACCCTTATAAAATGCACAGCCGGTATGGATGGCTCTTTAATCCGTTACTGTGTGGATCGGGGCGATAAAGGGATTGTACTGGAAGCTCTGGGCCGGGGCAATGTTCCGCCGGATATGCTAGAAGATCTGGCGTATGCACTGGAGAATCAGGTAACCGTAGTAATGGTTTCGCGTTGTCCGACCGGAAGAGTGCTTGGTACCTATGGGTATCCGGGTGGAGGGAAAGAGCTGAAAGATATGGGTGTTTTGTTAGGTGGCGATTTGCCGGGTCAAAAAGCCAGAATAAAGCTGATGCTTGCCCTGGGTGTAACTTCTGAAGTGGAGGATTTGAGATCTATTTTTGAATATCGGCAATATAAACAGGATTCTTAGCGGTGGTAGTCATCGGAGAAACAATTACTGTCCGCGATAGTGGTTATGACAATCAATGAATTATTATTGTAAACAACTTCCAAATATGGTAGGATGTATCTGTTGCAGATACATTTGTTCCGCACTCATAGACAAAAAGGTGTGAATAAAATGAAATCAGAAAAAAACACATATTATCTGGTACATACTTCGGCAATGCCGGAAGTGTTGGAAAAAACGGTTCAGGTAAATGAAATGCTGAGCCGGGGAGAAGTCAGAACAATCTATGAAGCTGTAGATAAGGTGGGAATCAGTCGAAGTGCTTATTATAAGTATCGAAACCACGTATTCCCATTTTATGAAATGGGAAAAGGGAGAATTGTTACCATTTCATTGGTAATGGATCATGTTGCCGGATGTCTGATGGCTGTCCTGAGAGAAATAGCAAGAGTTAAGGGAAGTATCGTAACCATAAATCAAAACATCCCCTACTTGCAGGTAGCCAATGCAACTGTCTCTATTGAAACGAGAGACCTGAATGTTCACGTGGAAGAGCTGATTAACAATTTAAAGGTAATTGATGGTGTGCGGGAAGTTAAAATCATGGGAAATGAGTAACAGGAGCTGTTTCCCGGAAATAAAATAAACTGGTTATAAGGATGTGACAGAAGAATGGAGAAAATAAAAATCGGCCTGCTGGGTTTTGGAACGGTTGGTCAGGGCGTCTGGAAAACAATCGAAATGAACAGGGATGAATTATTAAAAAACACCGGACTCCAAATCAGCATAAGTAAGATTCTGATCAATAATCTGGAAAAAAAACGTGATATTGTTCCCGGGGCTGGTGTTTTAACCACTAATCCTGAAGAGATTTTTGAAGACGACAGCATTCAGATTGTAGTTGAATTAGTTGGTGGCACAGACCAGGCAAAATCTTATCTGGAAAAAGCAATCGAAAAAGGAAAACATGTTGTAACGGCCAACAAAGCACTGTTGGCGCTTTATGGAAAAGAACTGACTGAAAAAGCTGAAACAAAAGGTGTTCAGCTACGTTATGAAGCGAGTGTAGCAGGCGGCATCCCAATCTTACAGTCTATTCAGGAGAGTCTTTCTGCCAATCGCATAGAAAGAATTATGGGTATCGTTAACGGTACTACTAACTATATTCTGACAAAAATGAGCCGGGAAGGCGTGGGTTTTGAAGATGCACTGGCGGAAGCTCAGCAAAAAGGATATGCGGAAGCTGATCCAACGGCAGATGTGGATGGCTATGATGCTGCTCACAAGCTGACGATTCTGGCGGCTCTTGGATTTAAAGCAGGAATTGATTTTCAACAGGTTTATCGCGAAGGAATTCGTCGGATAACACCGACAGACATTGAATTTGCCGAGGAACTCGGTTATGCAGTTAAGCTTCTGGCAATTGGAACAGAAAAAGAAGGAAAAATTGAACTCAGGGTACATCCGACATTCATAGATAAGGATCATCCACTGGCTGCTGTCAAGGATGCTTTTAACGCTGTTTTTGTTGAAGGAAATGCTGTAGGTGAGTTGATGTTTTATGGCAAAGGTGCCGGCGATTTACCCACAGCCAGTGCAGTGCTGGGTGATATTATAGGTGTATCTCAGAATCTGCACCATCCGCATCCGCAGGCATATAAACTTGATTTTTCGAACAGTGCTAAAACAGTTGTTCCAATGGAAGATACACAAACGGCCTATTATATTCGATTTATGGTAAAAGACAGGCCGGGAGTTTTGGGCCGGATAGCCAGCACTTTTGGTGGAAATGGTGTCAGTTTATCATCGGTAATTCAAAAGGGCGAAGGAGAAGGAGCGGTTCCGCTGGTGTTCATCACACACAAAACAAAAGAATCATCGGTTCAGAAAACCATCCGCCAGATCAAGGAACTGGAAGCAGTGCAAGAAGTGGCTAATCTTATCCGTGTTGAATCATTATCATAAATGGGAGCGTGTATTTAATGAAGAACGTGATTCGTAGTGTAAAGGAAGAACTGCTATGATTCGGGTCAGTGTGCCGGCAACCTCGGCAAACATGGGACCTGGATTTGATTGTCTTGGCGTAGCCCTTGGGTTATACAATCGGATAGAAGTAGAAAAAACAGATGAGGGACTGGTAATCGAAAACCTGGGAAAAGACAGTGATATGCTGCCTGTGGATGAGACCCATCTGGTTTATCAAAGCATGAAAAGAGTTTATGAAGAAACAGGGGAAAAGACGCCGGGACTTCATATAAAAGTATTTAATGAAATTCCTGTTTCCAGAGGCCTTGGAAGCAGTGCTGCATGTATTGTTGGAGGAATAGTAGCTGCAAATGAATTGCTTGGAAAACCTCTCAGCCAGAAAAAAACACTTGATCTCTCCGTTGAAGTTGAGGGCCATCCGGATAATGTAACCCCTGCACTTCTGGGAGGTGTTGTGGTATCATCAAAAGGCGATAATGCAACAACACCCTATGTACAGTTCCCGGCACCGGAGCAACTGGAATGGACTATTGCAGTACCTAATGTCAGTTTAAGCACGAAGAAAGCAAGGCAGGCGCTGCCTCAGCAGGTGCCCTTCGAACATGCGGTGAAAAACCTGGGAAATGCATCATTATTGGTAGCTGCTTTGCTTACGGAAAACTTCGGTGTTCTGAGTAATGCACTTCAGGACTACCTGCACCAACCCTACAGAAGCAAATTACTGCCGGAACTGGACTTCATTTTTTCTGAAGCAAAAGACAGGAAAATACGGCAATTATACCTGAGTGGTGCTGGACCGACACTGGCTTATATTACCTGGCAAGAACATGACAGTGGAAAGGAAACTTTTTTAAACCTTTTGGAAGAAACTACAGAAAGATGGGGAACAGAGTGGGATGTTCTGACGCTAAAAGGCGATAACGAAGGAGCTGCCATCATATAATGTAATAATGATATTGAATAGGCAAAAAAGAGAAGGTGAATCCTTCTCTTTTTTGCATTATGGTTGCAGCATATTCCCAATACATCGTGATAATCATCGGAAAATGGGTAGGTAATTCTTAGCTGAAGTTTTATAAAGGGGGAGTGAAAATGAAAAAACGTGAGGTAATTGCCATGCTGCTTGCAGGCGGTCAGGGAACAAGACTCGGTATTCTGACGAGAAAGCTGGCAAAGCCTGCTGTGCCTTTTGGGGGTAAATACCGTATTATCGACTTTCCGTTAAGTAACTGTTCTAACTCAGGAATATACACTGTTGGAGTGCTGACACAATATCAACCTTTGATTTTAAATTCGTACATCGGCATTGGGAGTCACTGGGACCTGGACAAAAAACATGGAGGCGTCACTGTTTTGCCGCCTTATGTTCGTCATGATGGTGGCCACTGGTATCTCGGGACAGCAAATGCAGTATATCAGAATATAGAATTTGTTGATCAGTACAATCCGGAGTACGTATTGATTTTATCAGGTGACCATATTTATAAAATGGATTATTCAAAAATGATTGATTTTCACAAAGAAAAGGATGCAGATGTCACCATTGCTGTTATTGAAGTACCATGGGAAGAAACGCATCGTTTTGGAATTATGAACACGGAAGCGGATAATAAGATTGTTGAGTTTGAAGAAAAACCAAAGAAAGCAAAGAATAATCTGGCGTCCATGGGTGTCTATGTTTTTGAGTGGAAAAAACTGCGGAATGCTTTGATAGAAGACGACCTGGATTCAAACTCGGATCATGACTTTGGAAAAAATGTAATTCCCAAGATGTTGGAAGAAAAACAAAAAGTATACGCATACCCTTTTGAACATTACTGGAAAGATGTAGGAACAATAGAAAGTCTTTGGCAGGCTAATATGGACTTGCTGGATGACAGTCCGGAGCTTAATCTTTATGAAAAAGACTGGAAAATTTATTCGGTCAACCCAAACCAGCCGGTTCAGTATATTGGTAAAGAAGCATCCGTGAAAAAATCTCTGGTCAATGAAGGCTGTCAGGTTCACGGAGCCATCGAGAAGTCTGTATTATTTCCGGGAGTTGTTGTTGGTGAGGGAAGCGTGATTAAAGATTCGGTTATCATGTCGGACGTGACCATTGGTGATAACGTGATCATCGAACGTAGTATTATTGGAGAGGAGTGTACTATAGAGGATCACTGTCAGATCGGACAACCGGGAGTAGGGCAGGAAGGAATCACCGTATTGGGAGAAAATGTGGTGGCCAGCAAAGGAAAAAATATACCGGCTGGCGTGGAAATTAACATTGACAACTGCCATGAGTTTGGATGCTGTCCCAATGGAGTGGAGCATAAGGAGGTGGAAAGATGAAAAACGTTGTTGGTATCATTAACGATACAGATATAAAGCAAAAGCTGAAAGATCTGACAAGAGCCAGATCCACTGCTGCCGTTCCTTTTGGCGGGCGCTATCGTATTATAGACTTTGTGCTATCCAACATGGCAAATTCCGGCATTAAAAATATTGGCATCTTGACGCAAAGCTATAACAGATCTTTACTGGATCATGTTGATTCCGGAAAAGAATGGGACTTACTGAGCAAACGGGATGGATTATTCATCTTGCCACCAATTTTTCGATATGACCAGTTTACCGGTAACCTGGGGGATGTGGATCACTATTATAACCATATGGACTATTTGAACAGAAGTCGTCAGGAATATATTCTTATCAGTAACAGTAATATTATTTACAATATGGATTATCGGGAAATTGAAGCATTTTATCATCAGAAAAAAGCAGACGTGGTCATGGTTTATAAAAATCTTTCCGAAAGTGAAAAAACTAACTACCGAATTTTATCACTGCTGCTGGATAACAATGAGCGGGTACATGATATGGCTGATGCCCGGGATAAAATGCTGAGCCCGGCTGCAGCGTTGGAAATTGCCTTTATGAAAAAAAGCTTGTTTATGCAATTAATTGACGACTGTATTGCGAGAGGATATCGTGACTTTACCAAAGATGGACTAATTAAAAACCTGCATCGATATAAAATATTTGCTTATGAGCATAAAGGATATGCTGCAAAGATTGACTCCATCAGAACGTATTATGCCCACAGTATGGATCTTTTAAAACCGGAAGTTTGGAAGGATGTATTTCTGAGTCATGGAACCATCAGTACAAAAGTAAAGGATGAGCCGCCGGCTAAATATCAGGAAAGTGCCAAGGTGAATAATTCCTTGCTGGCCAACGGCTGTCATGTTGCAGGCATAGTGGAAAACAGCATCCTGAGCCGTGGAGTGGTTGTTCATGCCGGAGCTACTGTCCGCAACAGTATTGTGATGCAAAAAGGTCAGATTCATGAAGGTGCAGTGGTTGAAAATGCAATCATTGACAAAGACGTGGTAATCACCTCCGGCAAGCAGATAATTGGTGATACAGAGTATCCCATGGTAGTTGAAAAACAGGCGGTTATCTAATATCAGAAGGACGAAAGGGTGCTGAATAATGTTAAAAGTACTTATGGTGGCTTCGGAGGCGGCGCCTTTTATTAAAACTGGCGGCCTGGGTGATGTTATCGGATCACTTCCGAAATTGCTCAAAAGAGAAAATATCGATGTCCGGGTTGTACTGCCTAAATATCAGGAAATGCCGGAAGAACTGGAAGATGAAATAAAGTGGCAGGAGAGCATTTATGTTCCTGTAGGCTGGCGCAATCAGTTTTGTGGATTGGAGTATACAACCTACCAGGGTGTTCCGATCTACTTTCTTGATAACAAATATCATTTTAACCGACCGGGATACTATGGATATCCGGATGACGGGGAGCGCTTTTCCTTCTTTAACCGGGCGGTTCTGGAAATGATGCCTTTTATCGATTTTTATCCAGACATCATTCATTGTCATGACTGGCAGGCTGGAATGGTGCCTCCGTTACTCGAAGCCTTCTTCAGACAAAAGCCTGAATATCAGCATATCAAAACAATTTTCACGATCCATAACCTGAAATACCAGGGCAGATTTCCCAAAAGCGTGATGACGGATCTTCTTAATCTTGGGGAAGAACACTTTACAGTAAATGGTTTGGAGTTTCACGGAGATATCAGTTTTTTGAAAGGTGGAATCAACTATTCAGACCTGGTTACCACGGTCAGTCCAACCTATGCAAAGGAAATACAGACACCCTACTTTGGTGAAAAAATGGACGAACTACTTCGGAGTCAGTCGCACAAATTGATAGGTGTTATTAATGGTTTGGACTACGAAGAATACAACCCGTCCACTGATCCGCTGATTCAATACTCCTATGATAGTCAGAACTTTGAGGGAAAAGGTAAAAACAAAGCATGGCTGCAAAAAGAACTGGGACTTCCGGTAAGGAATGTGCCGTTGATAGCCATGATAACCAGACTGGTGCCTCAAAAAGGGATAGACCTGCTAATGCATGTCCTGTCTGAGCTTTTGGAGTTGGATTTACAGTTTGCTGTCATTGGAACGGGAGAGCATATTTACGAGGAGCAACTTCGGGAGATAGGGCAGCGATATCCTGATAAGTGCTCGGTTCAGCTGAAGTTTGACAACAGACTGGCCCGACAGCTGTATGCTGCCTCCGACCTTTTCTTAATGCCATCTCAGTTTGAACCGTGTGGACTGGGGCAGTTGATCGCACTCAGGTATGGGAGCTTACCCATAGTAAGGGAAACCGGTGGGCTAAAGGATACAGTAACCCATTATCTGGATGCTTCCGGACAGGGATGCGGATTTACCTTTACTGATTACAATGCACATGATATGCTGTTTACCATTAAAGAAGCACTGGAACTCTATCAGCACCCTCAGGAATGGAATCATCTAATGGAAAAGGCTATGCAGCAGGATAACAGCTGGAAAAATTCAGCCCGGCGTTATAAGGAAATATATGAGAACCTTCAGGCTTCTAGCGGAAGGTAAAGGAGCGAGAAGAATTAATGAAACCGAAAAATTCGAAGGGACTAACCCGGGAACAAATTGTTAAACGAATGCGGGAAGATGTTGAAATCAAGCTGCAGCGACTCTTTGGAAGAACAATGAAAACCGCCACTGATGCTCAGATTTACAAAACAATGGCAATGATTCTGAGGGATCGGGTAATGGAGAAATGGGCATATTCCAAAGAAATGGAGTATGAGTCGAACGAGCGTCAAATGTACTATCTGTCCATGGAATTTCTTATGGGCCGTCTGTTTGGAAACAATTTGATGAACCTGGGACTTGACGATACAGTAGCACAGGTCTGCAAAGAATTAAATATCGATTTGGACAAAGTAAGAAACAGTGAACCGGATGCCGGACTGGGTAATGGAGGCCTGGGAAGACTTGCGGCTTGCTTTCTTGACTCGCTGGCAACTCTGGGGCTGGCTGGACACGGCAATGGTATCCGCTATGAATATGGCTTGTTTAAACAGAAAATTGTGGACGGGTACCAGGTAGAGATTCCCGATCCGTGGCTGGAGGATGGGAATGTCTGGGAAGTTGCGAAACCCGATGAACCGGAAATAATTTGCTTTGGTGGAAAGGTAGAAAGAGTCATTAAAAAAGGCAAAGAATATGTTTCGTTGCGGGATGCTCAGTGTGTGAAGGCAATTCCTTATGACATTCCCGTTGTCGGCTATGACTCCGAAGTGGTGAACACATTAAGACTTTGGGGTGTAAGAGCGCTTAAACCCATGGACATGGGCCTTTTTGGCCAGGGACGCTATGTTGATTCAGTGGCAGAAAAGGAACTGGCTGAAGCGATCACGAAAGTTCTATATCCGGAAGACAACCACCCGGAAGGCAAGTCTCTTCGCCTGAAGCAGCAATACTTCTTTGTGTCTGCATCCATTCAAAGTATTTATCGCAAGTTCAAAGATGCCGGAAACAACATATTTGACTTCCACAAAAAAGTGGCGATTCACATTAATGATACACATCCGGCTCTTGGAATACCGGAACTAATGCGGATTCTCATGGATAAGGAAGGTCTTGACTGGGAAGATGCCTGGCGCATTACCCGTCAAACCTTTGCCTACACCAATCATACGATCCTGGAAGAAGCCCTGGAAAGATGGCCGGAAGAATTGTTTAAATCCTTGCTGCCCAGAATTTATGAAATCGTACACGAGATCAACGAACAGTTTTGCAAGAACTTATGGGAAGAATCCCCTGGTGAATGGGATAAAATAGCTCGAATGGCAATTATTTCTCATGGGGAAATTCATATGGCAAAACTGGCAATTGTTGGATCGTATTCCGTAAATGGTGTGGCTAAGTTGCATACGGATATTTTAAAAGAAGAAGTTTTTCGGGATTTTTATCAGATGGAACCTCGAAAATTCAAAGCTATTACCAATGGTGTTACTCATCGACGATTCCTGGCAAAAGCAAATCCTCGACTGGCCGAGTTAATAACAGATCATATTGGTGATGGTTGGATGAAAGAACCGCAGCAGTTGGAAAAACTGAATAAATATGCCGGAGATAAAAAAGTTCAGCAGGCACTGGCTGAAATCAGATTAAAGAACAAAAAAAATCTGGCCGAGCATATTGAAAGTAAGTACCGGATACAGATAAATCCGGAGTCGATCTTTGATGTTCAGGTTAAGCGGCTTCACGAGTATAAAAGACAGCTAATGAATGCGATGCACATAATGTATCTGTACAACAAAATACTTGAAAATCCTGATTTTCCAATGCACCCGCGCACCTTTATATTTGGGGCCAAGGCGGCTCCCGGATATTATAACGCCAAAACTATTATTAAACTGATTCATACCCTGGCGAAAAAGGTTAACAATGACCCGCGGGTTCAGGATAAAATAAAAGTTGTATTTATGGAAAATTATCGGGTTTCGCTGGCAGAACGAATTATCCCGGCTTCTGATGTCAGTGAACAGATTTCTACTGCCGGAAAGGAAGCTTCCGGAACTGGTAATATGAAGTTTATGCTTAATGGTGCATTGACTATTGGCACTTTAGATGGAGCAAATGTTGAAATGAAGGATGCTGTTGGCAATGAAAACATGTATATATTTGGACTGACGGCAGAAGAAGTTTCGCACTACTATAAGAATGGCCACTATAACCCTTATGAAATATATGAAACAAATCCGGATCTGAAACAGGTTCTTGACCAGTTTGTCAACGGATTTTTACAGCCGGAACATCCTGATATGTTCAGAGGCCTCTACGAAGGGCTGCTTTATGGAAACTATGGAATGGCAGATCAATACTTCCTTCTCAAAGACTTCGAACCATACTGCAATGCTCACACCAGATTGGGTCTGGAGTATAAAAAACCGGAAATATGGTGGGAAAAAGCTATTCTGAATATAGCGGCAGCAGGAGCGTTTTCCAGTGACCGGACCATTAAAGACTACAATGACCAAGTGTGGCACTTACCGGTTGCAAAACCAAAGTGAGGTTTAGAATAGATCGTGAAAGCAGGTGCAAGGATGATTAAAAGTATTTTATTCCATGACTCACATCAAGAAGCATATCGCAGCCCCTTTGGGGCTGTTCCCTGTTCCCGGCAGATAAGAATAGGATTATCAGGAGACCTGCTGCCCTTGGCCCGGAGTGTTTACCTGCGGGTCTGGCGGGATCATCAGGGCGAATCCTTGCTGGAAATGAAACCCAAAGATGACAGAGATGATTTTTATCATGCGACACTCACAAGTGATTCGACGCCTTGCTTACTCTGGTATTACTTCATTGTCGAAACCGCAGATGGGATTTACTTTTATGGAAACAATAAAAAAAGACAAGGTGGCTGTGGTGAACTAAGCCGGGAAATTCCTTTTTCATACCAGATCACAATTTACAGGCAATCCCATATCCCTGAGTGGTATCTGAATGGCATTATGTACCAGATTTTCCCGGATCGTTTTTTCAATGGGCTAAAAAGCGGAAATATTCGTGGGGCAAAAAAAGACAGTGTGCTGCATGGGAGATGGGCAGATGACCCCCTGTATATTAAAGACCCTTCCAAGGGGAATATCATGAAATGGGATTTCTACGGAGGGAATCTTGAGGGCATTATTGAAAAACTGGACTACCTTCAGGATTTAGGTGTCAGCATTATATATTTAAACCCTATTTTTGAAGCAGCTAGCAACCATCGATATGACACCGCTGATTACATGAAAATTGATCCGATGCTGGGGACGGAAGCGTTGTTCCGACAACTTTGTCGTGAAGCGGAGCAAAGGGGAATGAAAATTATTCTGGATGGTGTATTCAGTCATACAGGCAGTGACAGTGTTTATTTCAACCGTGAAGGTAACTATAGCTCTTTGGGTGCCTATCAGTCGAAAAATTCGCCATACTATCCCTGGTATCGGTTTACTGAACACCCGAATGATTATGACTGCTGGTGGGGAATTGCTACCATGCCAAATACCAACGAGCTGGAACATTCTTTCAAAAAGTTCATATACGAAGGTGAAGACAGCGTTACTCGTCACTGGTTGCGCCAAGGAGCCTGTGGCTGGCGTTTGGATGTAGCAGACGAGCTTCCTTCGGAATTTATTAAAGAACTGAAAAAAGCACTCAAAGAAGAGAACGAGAACGCTGTATTGATTGGTGAAGTGTGGGAAGATGCATCCAATAAAGTGAGTCATGGCGAAAAAAGAGAGTACTTACTGGGAGACGAACTTGATTCGGTGATGAATTATCCATTCAGATCCGCTTTACTGGAGTTTTTTTTAGCTGAGAGCAACGGTTATGAAACTCATGCAGCCCTTATGAGTTTGTTTGAAAATTACCCTATAACCCACTTTTATAGTTGCATGAATCTGATTGGCAGTCACGATCGATCCAGGATTCTAACAAGACTGGGAGAAGCTCCGGATCCTGATTCTCTGACAGAGACCGACAAAATGCAGTATCGACTCCCGAAGAAAAACAGAGAACTGGCAGTAGCGAGGTATAAAATGGCCAGTCTTTTCCAGATGACATTTCCCGGAGTACCCTCTATATATTATGGTGACGAAGCAGGTCTTGAAGGTTTCTCGGATCCGCTGAACCGCAGGACCTTTCCGTGGGGAGATGAAGACGAGGAAATTCTGGAGTGGACTAAAGCGGTGGTACGGATACGAAATCAATATGAGGTGCTTCGGAAAGGTGACTGGGAAGCCTGGACAATTGGAGAGCATCATTATGGATTTTCAAGAAAAATGAAAGGCCGTGATACGGTATTGGTTGTATTCAATATATCCTTTGAAGAAATATCTGTTACAGAAGAAATGAATGAAATAGGTTCAGCAACCGCAACCTTGCATGATTTGATTACTGATGAAAAAAACAGCATTACAGATGAAAAAGTTCGCGTAAAACTGCCGCCATTAACAGGAAGAATCTTTAGCATTAAAAAATAAATTTCCGTATAGACAGAGGTGAGCCTGTGATGTATGAGTCAAAAATAAAAGATCCCTTTGTAGACGAACTGTTTAAAGCAATACTCGCATTAGAAACAGAAGAAGAATGTTATCGGTTTTTTGAGGATATTTGTACAATAAAAGAAATTCAGTCAATTTCCCAGAGATTGGCAGTGGCGAAACTGCTGAAGGAAAAAAAGACTTACACGGAAATTGAAAAGCAGACAGGAGCCAGTACTGCTACTATTAGCCGGGTGAACCGCTGTCTGCTGTATGGTGCCGATGGTTATCAACGCATTTTGAAACGTCTGGAAGAGATATAGTATTACTTTCTTCTGTGGAGTTTAAAAAAACGATGAAGGCTTTGGACGGCCCTTGGAGCTTCATTTTGACGGACGAGGCAAGAGATGGTGGCGTGAGAATCTGAACTTTGAAGAATCCGAATACCCTCCTCTGCCAAAGCTGAAAAAACCGTTGCCATAACTCCGGGGATTCCCGTCATTCTATTGCCGATAACCGTTACTTTGCTTAATTGAGGAGTCACATTAAACTGAACAGGATAGTTTTCTAACAGGTTTTTCAGCTCGATGGTTTTTCCTTCTTCGATGGTGAATATTTTTCTTTCAGGTGAAAAATTAATCATGTCAATACTGATGCCGCAATTAGCCATATCTTCGAAAAGGCGGCTTTCTTCCTGGAGTCCGGTTTCCATGCGGGATATAATAACCTGGGCGATATCATTCTTTTGTGTAACAGCCGTCAAAAGATGTTCCGGCCCATGGGAAGAATAGCGCAGGTCAAAGTGCTGTCTTTGGGAGCAAATCAAGGTGCCTGGATGATCTGAGCGGGTATTTTTAATCCTGACGGATAAATTGTTTTGACGGGCTATTTCAACAGCTCTGGGATGAATTACCTTCGCCCCCTGATCGGCCATTTGAAATACTTCATCATAATGCATCTCTTCCAATATACAGGCATCATCCACTACTCTTGGGTCTGCAGTCATGATGCCATCAACGTCAGTGTATATTTCAACGCAATCTGCATTAAGAGCCGCACCAAGAGCAGCAGCCGTTGTGTCAGAACCACCCCGGCCCAGGGTAGTGATTTCCCGGTCCATGGTTATCCCTTGAAAACCACTGACCACCGGAATAATATCTTTTTCCAGATAGGACTTCAGCACTTCTTTCTCAATAGACAATATTTCCGCACAACCAAAATGATCATTTGTTACGATGCCAGCCTGCCAGCCTGTTAATGCCTCGGATTCGTATCCGGCCTTTTTTAGTTTATCAGATAAAATGACAGCAGAGATTACTTCGCCACAGCTTAAAAGCAAATCCATGTGACGAGAATCAGGCATCGTTCCGTCGATAGACAATAAACTTTTCAGGGTATCGGTGGCATAAGGAGATCCATTACGACCCATGGCAGAAACAACAACAACAGGCATGTATCCGTTTTTTGCAGCAGAAACAATTTTATTAATAGCATCCATCTGATTTTCGGAAGTTGCCAGTGATGTGCCGCCAAACTTTTGTACAATAATGTTCATCATATCCCTCTTTCTTCTATGGCTTTCAATATAGTTAGTTTCAAATCTGAAATACTTCTGTTATAATCCTACTACAAGATGCATTATTTTTAAAGATGAAGGGCTGTCATTTTTGAGTCAAACTGGAGGAAATGAAATGAAACTTGTTGCAGACACGCATTGCCATACTATTGCCAGCGGCCACGCATACAGTACTGTTCAGGAAATGGCTCAACAAGCCGCAGAAAAGGGGTTGAGCCTTATTGCCATGACAGATCATGGTCCGGCAATGCCCTATGCCGCATCCAAATTGCATTTTAGGAACCTGAAAGTATTGCCATCACATATGTACGGGGTGGAGATATTAAAGGGAGCGGAAGTAAATATTATTGGACTTGATGGAAAACTGGATTTATCTGACAGCATTTTGCAGCAACTTGAGCTGGTAATTGCCAGCTTTCACCTTCCGTGTATAAAACCAGGCAGTGAAAAGGAAAACACCAATGCATTAATTGAAGTAATGAAAAATCCACACGTTCACATATTGGGACATACAGGAAACCCTGCCTTCCCGATTCATGTCGAAAGAATGGTAGAAGCTGCCGGTAAATATGGAAAGCTGATTGAAATTAACAACAGTTCACTGACCCCTCATAGTTTTCGTCAGGGCAGCTGGGAACGATGCCTGAAAATACTTGAAACCTGCCGGAACTATAAAGTTCCGGTGGTTGTGGGCAGCGATGCTCATATATCATGGGACGTTGGAAGATTTGACAAAGCAAACGAAATGATCCGGCAATTAAATGTACCTGACTCTCTGGTGTTTTGTAATGACCCTAAAGCTCTGAAAGCACGTCTTTCTGTCGAGGAAAAACGTAACAGAAAGACACCTTGAATGAGAAGTGCGTCAGCCTTCGTAAAATAAATCCAGAAAATAAATGTTGACAGATAGAATTTTGATCGTTATAATAGTCCGTAATTACTGAAAATTTATAAAACAAAACAAAGAAAGCTGTGTGAATGAAATGCTGAACCTTCTGGAAAAGAAACTCGAAAATTTCTTTGAATCCTTTTATTTTACCTATTTCTGGGGCTATTTTTATTTTAGCGCCGGAACTTTTGTGTTGGTAAAATTTCAGAGAAATGAGTTCTTTCTAAGGAACAGCCGGGCTGTATTGTTGGCATAAGTAGCTGCCATATTCAGTTCCAGGACAAAGTTTGATCGTGTACGCAAAAAGTGTCTCTTAGAAAGAGGCACTTTTTTTATTTAAATAAAAACAAGGAGGTTATCGTATGGTTATTGTAATGAAGCCTGATGCACCGAAGGAGAAAGTAGAAAAAATCAAACGGAAAATGATCAGTCTGGGATGTGAGGTGCACGAATCTCAGGGAACAAACCATCTTATTCTGGGACTTGTTGGAGACACCCGAAGAATCAATCCGGGACAGATTGAAGCCAACGAAAACGTTGAAAGACTCATCCGGGTCCTTAACCCTTTTAAGCTGGCATCGAGAGAGTTTCATCCGGAAGACACGGTAGTACAGGTGAATGGTACAAAAATTGGAAATGGAAGCATGGTAGTCATCGCAGGGCCCTGTGCCGTGGAGAGTGAAGAACAGCTAATGGAAATTGCCACCAACGTTAAGGCAAATGGAGCCAACATGATTCGGGGAGGGGCATTTAAGCCCAGAACATCACCTTACAGTTTCCAGGGGATGGGAGAAGAAGGATTAAAGTTGCTGAAAAAAGCGAAGGAAAAAACAGGTCTCTCCATTGTGACCGAAGTAATGGACCAGGATAATCTGGATATGGTGGCATCTTATGCAGATATTCTTCAAATAGGAGCTCGAAACATGCAGAACTATGCATTGTTAAAGCAAGCAGGCCTCAGCAATAAGCCTGTGATGCTGAAAAGAGGACTCAGTGCAACTATTGAAGAATGGTTGATGTCAGCAGAGTATATTCTTTCCAAAGGGAACCCCAACGTCATCCTTTGCGAAAGAGGAATCCGGACCTTTGAAAAATATACCCGCAATACATTGGATTTAAGTGCAGTGCCGGTGGTAAAAGAACTAAGCCATTTACCTGTGGTAGTTGACCCAAGTCACGGAACCGGCAAATGGACACTGGTAGAGCCAATGGCAAAAGCTGCAGTGGCAGCGGGAGCTGACGGATTAATGGTAGAAGTTCATGATCAGCCGGAAGAGGCTATGTCAGATGGCGGACAGTCCCTTAAGTTTGATAACTTCAAGCGTATGATGAGCATTGTTCAAAAAATTTACTCAGTACGATAATGGTTCCGGAGGTGCAGGAATGGACGACTTTAAAAAAATAGCATTGGTAGGTACGGGATTGATGGGTGGATCCTTTGCACTGGCGATAAAGGAAAGAGGAATTCAGTGCACTGTAACAGGCTTTGATTCAGACAGGAAGGCATTGGAAAGCGCCCTTCGGCTGGGCATCGTTGACAGAATGGGAAAAACACTCGAAGAAACGGTTACAGATGCTGATCTTGTCATGCTAGCCGTACCTGTAGGCCACTATGAAAGTATATTCAATGCATTAGCTGAGAGCCTTAAAAAAGGTGCGGTTGTATCAGATCTGGGAAGTGTAAAAGAAGCTGCGGTGACTGCCGCAGAAAGATTGCCGGAGGGTGTTTCTTTTGTAGGCGGACATCCTCTGGCCGGATCTGAAAAAGGCGGTGTTGAAGCAGCCAGCCCATACCTGTTTGAAAATGCTTACTACTTTCTGACTCCCACTGAACGGACACCTGTTGAAGTGCTGGATCGAATTAAATCGCTGGTATCAACTATTGGAGCTTTCCCTGTGCTTATCACTCCACAAAAACATGACTATATTGTAGCCAGAACCAGTCACCTTCCACACTTTGTGGCTTCTGTACTGGCTTGCACCATGGATGAAGAAAATGATGAAGAGTTGAAAAACTTCACCGGCAGCGGATTTCGTGATACAACCAGAATTGCTGCTGGAAACCCGGTTATGTGGGAAGAAATTTTTTTCTATAACCAGCGAGAGTTGTTGGACGGAGTAGAAAAGCTGGAAAACATGCTTCGTGGATTTCGTCAGTCAATTGCTTTAAAGAAACGAATAGAAGTGCGTGATCTTTTGGAAAAGGGAAAAAAATATAGAGATACACTTCCTCAGGCAGGAAAAGATTATCTTCCGGAATGGTATCAAATCTATGTGGACATTAAAGATGAACCGGGCGCTCTGGCACGAATCACCAGCATCATCGGCCAGGCAGAAGTTAATATCAAGGAAATAGAAATACTGCATGCGCGTGAAGGTGAAAAAGGAGCTGTACGTCTTGCTTTTGCAGAAGCAGAAGAAGAAAGGCGAGCGATGAAAGCACTGGGTGAGAAAGGCTTATCCTTTACCCGGAAAAAAGGAGAGATGAATCATGCTGACCGTACATAATGTAAATAAACTGAGAGGCACATGCCGTGTTCCGGGTGATAAATCCATCAGTCACCGGGCGGTAATGTTGGCTGGAATCAGCGAAGGACAAACAACAATTAATGGATTTTTAAAAGGAGAAGACTGTCTTTCCACCATTAGGTGTTTTGAGCAAATGGGCGTCAGGATCCGGGAAGAAAATAATCAACTGGTTGTTACCGGTAATGGGCTATATGGACTCAAAGAGCCGGAAGACGTTCTGGATGCAGGCAATTCCGGTACAACCATGAGACTGATGGCTGGGATTCTTAGTGGACAGGCTTTTCATACAGTGATTACAGGTGATGAATCTCTTCGAAAAAGACCGATGAAACGGATTGCAGCACCCCTCAGAGAAATGGGTGCTTCCATTGATGGTCGGATGGAAGGAACGAAAGCACCATTAGCTATTCGTGGCAGCAAGCTGAAAGGAATCAGATATAAAATGCCTGTCGCCAGTGCACAAATAAAATCAGCAATATTGCTGGCGGGACTTTACGCAGAAGAAAAGACCAGTGTTATTGAACCACGAGCCAGCCGGGACCATACGGAACGCATGCTTGAATCTTTTGGTGTAAGCGTAAAAAGCGATGGACTGACAAAAACGGTTCAACCGGGGAAACTAAAGGGAACTCATATCGAAGTTCCGGGGGACATATCTTCGGCAGCGTTTCTCCTTGTGGCTGCTGCCTGTCTGAAAGGATCTGATGTGACATTGGAAAACGTAGGCATAAATCCCACCAGGGCAGGAATTATAGAAGTACTTCAACAAATGGGAGCGGAAATCAGCGTGCTCAATCAGAGGGAAGTTGGTGGTGAGCCAATTGCTGACCTGAATGTAAAAGGAACGTCATTGAAGGCGGTTGACATTGGTGAGGATCTTATCCCCAGCCTTATCGATGAAGTGCCTGTATTAGCCATAGCTGCAGCCTGCGCCCGCGGAAAAACGAGTATTACCGGGGCTGCGGAACTGCGGGTTAAGGAAACAGATCGGATCAGTGCCATGGCAGAGGAGCTAAAGAATATTGGTGTTGAAGTGACAACTCTGGAAGATGGGATGGTCATATCCGGACCTCAGCCCATTAAAGGAGGCAAGACAAACAGTCATGGAGATCATCGAATTGCAATGGCTATGGCTGTAGCTGGCTTGATGTCAGAAAACCCGGTGGAAATATCGAATGAAACCTGTATGGCTGTTTCCTTCCCGGGATTTATGGATGTTATAGACTCACTTATTGATAAATAGTATGCAAAGACTTTCTGATTAGAGGAGCTGAAACAATGGAGTGTGGATATTTAGGGCCTGAAGGCTCGTACAGTTATCTTGCTTTAAAAGAGGCTTTCCCGGAACTGGAACCGGTGGCCTGTTCGTCTTTCATGGAAATACTGGAGAAACTGGAAAACAAATCTCTTGCTTATGGTATTCTGCCCGTTGAGAACTCAACTGAAGGAGCAGTGACTTCGGTTATGGACAGCCTGCTTGACCTGAAAGAAATTGTTATTCAGGAAGAAATAACTTACCGTATTCGGCATCATTTATTTAATACTACGGGACAAATGTCAGAGGTTGAATACGTTATTTCACACCCACAGGCATTGGAACAATGCCGCGGCTTTCTCAGAAAAAATTATCCTCACGTCAAACTGATAAACTCAGAAAGCACTTCAGGTGCCTGTCATAAGGCACAACAAAAAGGAAGCAAATATGCAGC
This sequence comes from Tindallia sp. MSAO_Bac2, assembly GCA_003838145.1. Classification (GTDB taxonomy): domain Bacteria; phylum Bacillota; class Clostridia; order Peptostreptococcales; family Tindalliaceae; genus Tindallia. The sequence goes on along the minus strand of QYZZ01000008.1, from coordinate 18,305 downwards.
GGTTGCCAGTATGTGGGCAGGAAAACATAATGGATTGAAAGTTGCTTGTCAGGATATACAGGATAACCGTTTTAACCAAACACGCTTTGTGCTGCTGGGAAGAGGAGAAAAACAACCGACTGGAACCGATAAAACATCTATCGCCTTCTCTTTTCAGCATGACCAGCCGGGGAGCCTCTACAAAATTTTGAAAATATTTGCTGATTATGAAATAAATCTTTCCAGAATAGAATCAAGACCAGCTAAACAGGAATTAGGGCAATACATTTTTTTCATTGATTTCTATGGGCATCAGGAGGAAGAACCAATCCCCGGAATACTGGAAGTGCTTCGGGAAAAAACAAGAAAACTGTATATTTTTGGGTCTTTTCCGAGATCAGAAAAACCACTGTAGAGGAGGGCGAAATGATGTTAAGATTGCTAACGGCTGGCGAGTCCCATGGACAGGCGGTGACGGGAATCCTGGAAGGTATGCCGGCGGGAGTGCCCATTTCCAAGGCTATTATTGATCATCATCTGGCCAGAAGACAAAAGGGATATGGGAGAGGAGGGAGAATGAAAATTGAAAAGGATCAAATACAGGTTTTGTCAGGTCTGAGAGGCGGACTAACCTTGGGAAGTCCTATCAGTTTCATGATTCCCAACAAAGATTATGAAAACTGGAAAGAAGGAATGGATCCTTTTCAGGGCGATTTAAACTATAAAAAAGTCAGTCATCCAAGACCGGGACATGCAGATCTTCCCGGTGCTTTGAAATATAGTTTCAGTGATATGAGACATGTGCTGGAAAGGAGCAGCGCCAGAGAAACCACAGCCAGAGTGGCTGCTGGTAGCATCGCAAGTCAGTTGCTGTCTGTCTTCGGTATCGAAGTGGCAAGTCATGTACGGCGAATTGGGCAAGCGGCTATCGAACAAAAACAGGTGGAGTTCCACGAGCTGAAAGCATCGGAAGATTCGCCTGTACGCTCCGTATGTAAAGATGCAGAAAGACGAATGATTCAGTGCATTGATGAAGCCAGAGAAGATGGTGATACCCTTGGTGGTGTGATTGAAATTCAGGTTAAAGGTTTACCGGTTGGTTTGGGTAGTTATACCCACTGGGACCGAAAACTGGATGGGAAATTAGCCGGTGCATTAATGAGTATTCAGGGGATAAAAGCTGTTGAAGTGGGAGACGGGTTTGAAGGAGTTAAAGAACCGGGATCCTGCGTCCACGATGAGATATTTTATAATGAAACGAATGGATTTAATCGAAAGACAAATCACGCCGGCGGAATTGAAGGTGGTATGACGAATGGAGAAATCCTTATTATCCGATGTGGTATGAAGCCGATTCCAACACTGATGAAGCCTCTGAAAACAGTGGATTTTCATTCGAAAGACGTTCACAATGCTGCTGTGGAGCGGAGTGATACCTGTGCTGTTCCGGCAGCAGCTGTTGTTGCGGAGGCTGTTGTTGGTTTAACGCTGACAGATGCTTTTCTGGAGACCTTTGGAGCTGACTCAATGGAGGAGATGAAACGACGATGGAAATGATAACAGCAGACTTTCAGGGACGGTCCTATCCAATTTTGATTAAAGCTGATCTTCTGGAATCACCACTTCCTAAAGAAATAACATCCACGTTGAAAGACAGCAGATGGGTACTGATTTCTGATCATAATGTGGCCTGTGAGCAGCTGTCTCTGTTTGAGCTCATAAAAGAAAGATCCTGCTTAAATATAGTAATATCACCGGGAGAGAAGAGCAAAACCATCCAAAAGGCTGAACATATTCTGGAAACCATGGCAGAAAATAACATTAATCGTTACGATGGAATCATCGCTTTGGGCGGTGGGGTAGTGGGGGATTTGGCCGGTTTTTGTGCCTCTGTTTACATGAGGGGGATTGATTGGATTCAAATACCAACCACGCTGTTGTCTCAGGTGGATAGCAGTGTAGGAGGAAAAACTGGAATTAACCTTAAAGCCGGAAAAAATCTGGCAGGCAGCTTCTATCAGCCGCAAGCCGTTTGGATAGACCCACTGGTATTAAACACACTGGCTGAAAATGAGTTTTGGGGTGGTTTTGCGGAAGTTGTAAAATACGCTATTATTAAAGGTGAAAACTTTGGAAAATGGATTGAAGATAATTGGAGCAATATTTTATCACGACAACCGGAGACCATGACCCAACTAATAAAAAAGTGTATTGAATGCAAAAATGACATCGTGATGGCTGATGAGCGGGAAAAAGGATTAAGGAAGGTGCTGAATGTCGGACATACGACAGCCCATGCCATCGAAAAGTTATCCCAATTTCAAATCGGCCATGGCGAGGCAGTTCGGCAGGGAATGCTGTTCGAACTTGAACTGGCATCGCGGATAAACTGGTTGGGACTTGAAAAGTGCAACAGTTATAAAGAACTGGTAAAAAAAATACCGGCTGCTGAAGAGGAAGATATTTTTCCGCTCTCAGACTTAATTCGAGAAATGAAAAAGGATAAAAAAAATCGTGAGGAAAGGATTTCATTTGTGCTTCCAAAGGAAGGAAATGGAATTGAAGAAATATTGCTGTTTCCGGAAGAAATATACGAAATAATGATATAAAAAGGCAAAACCCATTGACCGGGTTTTGCCTTTTTGAAAGCCATTATTCTTTGACTATGAACTTAGCAGCGATCCAAGCCTTCTTCTTCCAGTTTTTTCATAAAGAGATTTGTAATATAATGAGTCGAAATAGCTTCCTGGAACAAGGGGGCGTCAGCTGTTTGCTGCAACCTGGCTTTTTGATCTTCAAATCCAAAGCCTTCTGTATATAAAACGGGTGACTGTCCCAGTGGCCAGAATGCCGGTTCACCATTCATGTACTGAATTCCCTGATAGCCAGTAACATTGATGGCCAGATCTGTCGTGATATCTTCAGTGGTTTCGTATCTGAAGGGTTTGCGCAGGATGGCTGCCATCTTGGCCATTACTTCCCAGTTTTCCATGGACTGAGCTGGCTGAAGAGCCTTGGCCAAAGGCTGTATACGACGTTCAAAGCTGGTATACGTACCGTCAGATTCTGCATAGGTTGCTGAAGGAAGAACTACGTCAGCCAATTGAGCAGTTTCAGTCAGATGTGAATCCATCACCATCAGAAATTCCAGATTTTTTAATTCATCAGCTGGCAAGTCTTCTCCTAATACTAAAAGACCTCTTAACTGCTGATCTTTGATGGCCTTCATAATTGAATCAGCATCTTTGTCTGCGCCAATTAGCGGCAGTGCCTGACTGTTATTTTGAGGCTGAAGCTTTAAAATCCCTCGTCTGGGCGCTCCAATATGACCAGACAAAACAGCAATATTAGCAAGCATTATTTCGGCTTCTGCTGTCAGCATTTTACCGTCAAAGACGATCATGGCAGATTTCGCATTTTTATACATTTCTGCAATTCTCTTCGCTTCTTCACCTGGCTTTACATCTTTAAGGCTTTCTTTCAGGGGCTCAAAACCTTCTGCATTTTTAGGCTGACATCCCATTTCAATAAGAGCTGAAGCTATTTCCTTAAGGAAAGAAAGCTGGTTTTCCGGATTGACTTTCATGGTGGCCCATTCGTCTGCTTTCGTGGAGCAAGGGTTGATGGTTACCAGTTTAGCGCCATTTTCTTGTACTGCCTGCCGCACTTTAATGCCGGCCATTGCATGATCACGCATAATTTGTGAACCTACCAGCAGGATAACCTGTGTTCTAAGAACTTCTTCCAGCGTATTTGGAGATGCATCGAAGCCCAATACATTCTGTAAGCCGTCAGCTCTTCTGTTTAAAGAACCAAACCAAGGTGTGTGAAGTACTTCGTGAGCAAAACGCTTGGCAGCATATACTTCTTCGTTAGTCCAATGATCTGAAACTGTAAGGCCAACAGCATCAAAACCGTTTTGGAAACCCAGTCCCTGAGCTTTCTTTGCTGTCAGCAACAACGCTTCATCCCAGCTTGCTTCAACCAGTTTTCCGTCTTTCCGAATCATAGGTGTGGTGATTCGATCATTCTTTTGAGCCATATCAAAACCAAAGCGGCCTTTAACGCAGAGCAGGCCTCCGGAAGCAGGACTGTCAAGCTTAGGTAATGATCTTACCAGCATACCGCCTCGAACTTCTAATGTGTTCTCGCAGCCAACGCTGCAGTAGCCACAAAGTGTATTGATCTGATCTGTTTCAACAGGAACCGACTTATTTATCAGCAAACGTTCCTGCAATGCTCCGGTTGGGCAGACATCAACACACTGACCGCAGGAAATACAATCAGTATCCTTTAATGGTCGGTCCATTGCAGGTTTTACGATAGTGTCAAAACCTCTGTCCACCAATCCCAGTGCTGTTACGTCCATTACCTCGCTGCAAACTCGAACACAGAGGCCGCACAGAATACATTTATCAGGATTTCTGTCGATGAAGGGATGATTGTTTTCAACATGACGATGATGAATTTCACCGGCCAAACGATCAGGCTCAACGTCATAGTCGTTGGAGTAATCCAGAAGCTTACACTCGAAATAATCATGACAGCCGCACTCTAAACAGCGTTTAGCATCTTCGATGGCCTGTTCCGGAGTAAATCCAAGCCCAACTTCTTCAAAATTCTGTCTGCGGAACTCCGGCGATAAATGTGCCATAGGAGGGCGGTTTGCTTTTTCACGATGGGCAAACTCTTCCACCTTTACATCTTCCGGGTCGCGGGTTACCAGATATGGCTTTTCATAACGAACCTGAACACCATTTACGTACTCATGAATGACCTGGGATGCTATTTTACCATCTCCGATGGCTTGGATAGCTATTTTTAAATTGTCGTTAATGGCATCCCCGCCGGCAAATACGCCTGGTATACTGGTGGAAAAAGTTTTTTCGTCTGAAACGATGGTATCCCACTTTGTTCGCTCCAGGGCTTCGAAGCCTTCAACATTAACATACTGTCCAATAGCAACGATGACTGAATCCAGCTCGAGGATTTCCTCTTCTCCTTCAATAGGAACAGGTCGTCTTCTGCCACTGGCATCCGGTTCTCCCAGCTCCATTTTCTGTAGACGGATTTTATCAACTTTTCCATCTGCTCCCATAACTTCCAATGGACTAACAAGGAATTTAAAGATAACACCTTCCTCTTCAGCTTCCACAATTTCAATTTCTTCTGCAGGCATCTCTTCCCTGGTTCTTCTGTAAAGATTATAAACCTCATCAGCACCAAGCCGGACGGCAGTTCGGCAAGCATCCATCGCTGTATTTCCGCCACCAATGACCGCCACTTTTTTGCCGATTTTTACCGGTTTATTCTCAACTACATCCCGCAGGAAGTGAATACCACCAATAACACCCTCCAGATCTTCGCCTTTACACTTCATTGGAGAGCTTTCCCAGCAACCTATAGACAGGTAAACAGCGTCATTATTGGCGCGCAGATAATCCAGAGTCAGGTCCTGTCCAATTCTAACATTATTAACCATTTTAGCACCCATTTTTTCGATGATGTTAATTTCCTGGTTGAGAACATCTTTTGGAAGACGATACTGAGGAATGCCGTACTTAAGCATACCGCCCATTTCAGGCATCATATCGTAAATAGTAACTTCATGTCCTTCCTGTAGCAAGTAATAAGCAGTTGAAAGACCACCGGGACCACCACCTACGACAGCAATTTTTTTACCACTGGGATCCTTGATTTCAGGTATAAACACTTCCGGATCCTGCAAATCAATATCAGCAACAAACCGTTTGTGCCAGGCAATGGCCACCGGCTCATCCTTCAGTTCTCTTCGGCATGCATCTTCACACGGATGAGGACAGACACGACCGATAGAAGCTGGGAGTGGCAATTGCTCTTTTATAAGCTTTAAAGATTCTTTGTATTCTCCGTTGGCAATTAGACCTACATATCCCTGGCAATCCGTTTTTCCCGGACATTCAAGGACGCATGGAGGTCTGCAATCGCCAGTGTGGTCTGTCAGTAACAGTTCCAGAGCGATCTTTCGGTTAGCCTTAATTTTTTCAGAATTGGTAATCACAACCATATCCTGGCCGATTTCCGTTGCACAGGCTCTCAGCAGCTTTGGAATTCCTTCCACTTCAACAATACAAAGGCCGCAGGAACCATAAATTTTCATTCGATCATCATAGCAGAGGGTTGGAATCTCGATACCATTTTCACGGGCAACATTGAGAATGGTTTGTCCGCTCTGCCCTGTAACTTCTTTTCCGTTTATATTTAATCTGATCACAGACATGCTTTTTTCACCCCTATTCCTTATTCTACGTCAATTGCCTTGAAAGGACAGACGGTTTTACACTTACCACATTTGATGCAAAGATCCTGATGAATGACGTGAACTTCCTTATTTTCCCCGGAAATAGCATCCGTTGGACAGTTCTTTTTACAGATGCCACAGCCAACACAGGCGGTTTCTGAGACAGTATAGGTGAGAAGCTGTGTGCACTGATGAGCAGGACACTTTTGTTCATATATATGTGCTTCGTATTCATCTCGGAAATACTTGAGTGTGGTTAATACCGGGTTAGGTGCCGTTCCACCTAAAGCACACAGGGAACCTTCCTTAACCCGTTCACATAATTCCTCCAGTAATTCAATATCGCCTTCCTTGCCTTCTCCTTCAGTAATGCGGGTAAGAATTTCCAGCATTCTCTTGGTACCCATACGGCAATGAATGCATTTTCCACAGGACTCCTTACGGGTAAAGTCAAGGAAAAATCTGGCCATACCAACCATACAGGTTGTTTCATCCATAACTACCATACCACCGGAACCCATAATTGCGCCGGTTTTTGTAATGGATTCATAATCAACTGGTGTGTCCAATAACTGAGCCGGTATGCATCCTCCGGAAGGGCCACCCATCTGAACAGCTTTAAACTCTTTGTCATCGAGGATGCCACCACCGATGTCGTAAATTACTTCACGAAGCGTAAGACCCATGGGAATTTCCACCAGGCCGCCTTTTTTCGTTTTACCGGCAAGAGCAAAAACCTTTGTACCCTTACTTTTTTCAGTTCCCATGGCAGCGAAAGCAGCCCCGCCATTGCGGAAAATCCAGGGAACATTTGCCAGAGTCTCAACGTTGTTAATATTTGTAGGCTGCTGCCAGAAACCTTTCTGTGCAGGGAATGGCGGTTTCAATCGAGGCATTCCTCTCTCGCCTTCAAGGGATGCGATCAGAGCTGTTTCCTCACCGCATACAAATGCACCGGCACCGGCTTTAATCCAAAGATCAAAGTCAAAGCCGGACCCCATAATATTTTTCCCTAAAATACCTCTTTCCCGCGCCTGCTCTATAGCGATTTCCAAACGCTTGATAGCTAAGGGATATTCGGCACGAACATAAAAAACACCTTCGTTTGCTCCCATGGCATAGCCACCAATCATCATACCTTCAATCACGCCATGAGGATCACCCTCCAGGATACTTCTGTCCATAAAGGCTCCCGGATCTCCTTCATCCGCATTACAAACCATGTACTTGGGAGTTGATTGCTGCTGGTAAGCGGCATTCCATTTAAACCAGGTAGGAAAACCGGCTCCACCACGGCCTCGAAGTCCAGACACTTTAATTTCTTCAATGACTTCAGCAGGTGTCATTTCTTTCAGACATCGCTCAATGGCTTTATAGCCTTCTTTTTCAATGTATTCGTCGATATCTTCCGGGTTTATATGACCGGCATTTTGCAGAGCAACTTTTTTTTGTTTTTCCTGTGCTTCAAGGTCTTCATCGCTGATTCGTGAACTCTCTACAGGAGCTTTTCCATGCAGTTCAACATCGATTATTTCGCCTGCCATTTCTGGCGTTACCATTACATAGGTTCTTTTCTCGTTGTTATCATCGTATATATCCACTACCGGTTCAAGATAACAGGTACCACAGCAACCTGTAAGCTCCAGCTTAACCGGTGCATTACGGGATTCAATTTCGCGCTCAAAGGCTTCGCTGACTTTACTGGCACCTGCCGCAATACCGCAGCTGCCCTGACCCACAACAATTCTCATATCTATGCCTCCTTACCTGCTTGTTCTTTGTCATACTTGCGCAATTCACGCAGGATTTTACGTGTGCTGTCCGGCGTTAATTTTGCATGGGTTTCTCCGTTAATCATCATAACAGGAGAGAGACTGCAACATCCGAGACAGGCAACGTTATTCAGTGTGAACAAACCATCTTCCGTTGTTTCTCCATCAAGGATTTTTAATTCATCACATATAGCATCATAAACCGGTCCTGCACCGTTTACGTGGCAAGCAGTTCCCATGCAGAGCATAATAAGATATTTTCCGATAGGCTCCAGCCTGAACTGGGTATAAAAAGTAGCGACTCCGTAAACATCTGGCGCCTTGATGCCGGTTTCCTCAGAAATATGATCCAACACATCAATAGGCAAATAACCATAAATGTCCTGGGCTTTTTGTAAAATCGTGATAAGACTTCCGGGTTTGCCCTTGTATTGATCCAATACGGGTTCCAGCAAGGATAAATCAGCGCCGGAAATTGTTTGATCCGGAGCCTGAGGGCCATTTCCTCCACAACATTGCATTCAATATCACTCCTTTTGTATATTTTCACAGAACTAACTAGAATTATACCATAAGATAGTGAATTTAGTCATATGGTTAAGAGCAAAACAGTCCGGAAGAGAAGTTTGAAAAAACCTGAAACCATTGGGAAATTTCACTCTCAGCGATAATAAAATTATTAAAAAAATTGATAAAAAATAAACGAAAAGGAAAAATGGGACCAATGTATTGAAACAACTCGATCTGGAGTGAGTTTGCATAGATATTTGTGGATATATATAAAAGGCTGCTTATGAATACGGTGACAACTGAAAAAATAGCGTCAGAGTTATTAAAGATCAAATAATTATTTGATAATTGGGTATTAATATATTAAATTAATAATAGTGCTATAAGGTTGCCAATAAGGATATTGACTATAATATGTCAAAGATACTATTTGCAGGGGTGTTTATGATGAAAAAAATATCGATTTTGCTGATTATTGCCGGGCTTCTGATTGCTCTATATCCACTGGCCAATTATCTTTATGGTGGGTTTGGGCAGGCACGGCTGATGAGGCAGATGGAAGAACAGACGACAAGTGATGAAACAACCATTGGAGCAGAGGACAGTGTTGCTGAAGACTATGAGAATTTGCAGGAAATTTTTACTGATTATGAAAGTGAGACAGAAGAAGAGCAGGTTGAGCTTAAAACTCAGGAAGGCGAATCAGGAGAGCCATTGGGAACAATCAGAATTCCCGGAATCGATGCAGAAATGCCTGTTGTATTGGGAGCCAGTCAGGAAAATCTGAGGGTAGCAGCTGCATTGATGGAAGGGACTACTCCTATTGGTGAAATAGGGAACGCAGCAATAGCGGCTCATAGGAGTCACACCTATGGGAGGTTTTTTAACCGTCTGAATGAGGTTGAGCTGGGTGACGAAATTATTGTGACCACACCGGAAGACACTTTTATATATACAGTATATGAAATAAAGGTAGTGGAACCTGATGATCTTTCAGTATTGAACAGGAATCGAAAAGACCGGGTGATAACGCTGATAACCTGCGACCCAATATATGAAGCAACACATCGACTTATTGTTCATGGTGTCATAAAAGACGCTTAACCAAATTGGCTAAGCGTCGTTTTACTGCTTATTCTGACCTGTAGCTTCCGTCCGGATAGGGACTAAAGGAGGAGTTTGTGGCGGGAGAATTTGACGAATTTCATGATTCACCGGGAATCCTGGTTTGTTTAGCAGGTTTTTGCTTTTATAGGACGACAAAATCCTGGTGAGAACCTTTTCCATCATTTCTTCGGATAATCCAGGTAATAAAATTAAAAACTGTTTATCATTCCAGCGTGTTACAACATCGCCCTTCCGTAGTGAGTGGGTCAGGTGGGTTGTAAAATCCTTAAGTTCGCTATCAGTTTCGGAAACGTTGCGTGAGTCCGGCGCCCCTACTGTTACAAGACCGATGGTGGTCTGATAGCCGTTACGCTCGCTTCGTCGCTTCTCCAGTTCATAAATTGACCGAAACACTGGCGGCTCGCAAAAAAATGCAGCTTCAGCCAATTTGTCGGTTTCGAGTTCTGTATGAAGAGAATCAATGGAACGATGCACTTCGTGTGTTGAAAGAATTTTTTTGTACATGGCTTTCATTGCACCGGAAGGCTTAACGCCCATTTCATGATATAGGAATCCGGTTACTTGTTCGTAATGTTGCAAAGCTGCTTTTTTCTCGCCAATACGCATTAATGTTTCCATATATAATAAATGAAAATCTTCTTCGTAATAATCCAGCTGGATGGCTTTTTCGCAGATTGGCAGCAACACATTGTAGTCATCGCTGCTATCAACCAAATCACCGGCAGATAAAACGGCTTTTAGGAAAAGGCGTCGGTATAGGTTTCGAATGGAAAAAACCCACTGATGCTCAGAACAATCCGGAAGATACTCTCCCTGATAAAGCTCAATAGCCTTCCTGTAGTGCTTCAAAGCCTTTTGAGGATCAGAATGCTTAACGAAGTCTGCGTGTTCAACCTCTTTTTCAAACAGTTCAGCGTCAATAATGGTTTCGGACTCGTTATTCCACCGATAGTAACCATTCCTAAAAAGAATAAGATTGCCGCAGTCTTTATCAGTTCCGGACTCATCAAGAGCCTGACGTAAGCGATGCATCTGACGTCTTAAAGTGCCCCGGGGATCCGAATAATCTTCCGTCGGCCATAATGACTCCACCAACGACTCGGGGGTAAATGAGCGGCTTCTATTAGACAGCATAAATTTAAAAAGCTCCCAGATCTTTTTAGAGCCAGGATGCATAGCTGTCAGAGAAGTATTACCCTTAAAGACGTCAAAACGGCCCAAGGTTGTAATGACAATCTGGCTGCATGTCTTTGTCATAAAGAACCCTTCTTCCTCGCAGTATTAATTCAGATGATATTCGCTTTACCTTATCATTACCCTATATACGTAGAAAAAATCATAAAAAAACTTACTCATCTTTCATAAACCGGTTTACAAAACATAGCTATGTGGTATAATATTAAAAACAAATCAATACTTGTTTTGGTAAAGATAACTTTTACCGATAAAGGCAAACCCGAACGAAAGACGGGGACGCAAAGCTAAAGGGCCTGTAAAATGGCAGCCAGCTACCGAAGAAGAGTTTTTTTATTGAAACAATCGGCTTTCCGCCGATAAAGGCAAACCCGAACGAAAGACGGGGACGCAAAGCTAAAGGGCCTGTAAAATGGCAGCCAGCTACCGAAGGGAGAGTTTTTTTATGAAAAAAGCAGTCAGTATATTAATCATACTTTTTGTATTAGCGGTTAACGTAATAACAATAAGTGCTCTGGAGCTTTCTGCATTGAATTTCCAGGCACTGGAAACTGGTGTTTTGTCAGTGGAATACCAAATGCAAAGAAAATCCAATACCCGGATTATGATCGAAAATAATGGAGAAAGACATTTTTACCGGCTTCCTTATGGCGCTGAAAAAGAAAGCTTTCCGCTAAAACAGGGAAATGGTGAGTATACAATTTCGATCTTGGAGCATGTAAGCGGCAATCAGTACCGGCCAGTTGTCACAGAAAAATTGTATGTGGATGCCGTAGATGAAAATAAAATGTATCTTGGATCCGTTCAGGAAATAAAATGGAACGAATCCATGGCTCCCATTATGAAAGCTAAAGAACTGACAAAAAATCTTGAAGCGGACAGGGAAAAGGTAGAAGCTATCCATCAATATATTGTACAAAACATAAAATATGATTATGATATAATCCCGTATCTAACCAGTGATTATCTGCCGGATATTGAAAGAATATTTGAGACACAGAAAGGGATCTGCTATGATTATGCCTCGCTGTTTGCAGCCATGCTGAGAAGTGTTGGAATTCCTGCGAGAATGGTTAAGGGTTATGCTCCTGGAATTGCGGAATATCATGCATGGAACGAAGTATTAGTTGATGGTGAATGGTCAGTTATCGACACAACCATGGATGCGGCTTTTGCAGCAGGAGGAGTTGCCTACGATATGATCAAAAATGCAGAAGAATTCCAAAAGAAAATCGCTATCTAAACAGTAAATAACAATGCCTTTCCGAACTTCTTTCCATAAAAGGGACCTGCCCACTTCTTCCGGGGCAGGTCCTTTTTAGAAAAAATATTATTGGTAATAGATATTGATAAATGTTTGCCGAAAACTTATAATGGCATAGACGCAATTGTTGAGGAGGAAACGGAATGAGCGAAAAATGGATAAGACAAAAATGGCTGCCGGTAATACTGATACCTATCATATTGTTTATCGTTTTTAATACCTGGTATTCGTTGCCAAAACTTGAAAGTAGTATGATGCAGGAAAAACAGAATCAGATTCAGGACAAAACCCGAATAGGCGTATCAATTCTAGAACATTTTTATTCCATGGAAAGTGAAGGCATGCTATCTCGTGATGCAGCCCAGAGTCAGGCAAAACAACTGATCAGGAGCCTTCGATTTGGCCCTCATAACAAGGATTATTTTTGGATAAATACACATGAATCCGTTTTGGTAGTACACCCATTCCGCCCGGATCTGGAGGGTATCGATTTAATGGCTGAGAATGAAGAAGAAGTATATCAGCTCTTCAGTAAATTTGTTAACCTGGTCGAAACGGAAGGGGAAGGCTTTAGTGAATACCGCTGGCAATATTATGATGAGGAAAACAGAGAAGAGCCCAAAATTTCCTTTGTAACTGGTTTTGAACCCTGGGACTGGATTATAGGAACGGGTCTTTATACCGACGATATAGAAAGCACTGTTGAAGCACAGCGGAACATCAATTTTATTTTCATTATTACGGCAATGCAGTTATTTTTAGTTGCATGGGTTATCTACCGCTTATTCATTAATAAATATAAGAAAAAACAATAAATGCGCAGGGTGTCACTTATATCGATAAGATCTTAAAATAGCAATAATCAGCCAAATACCAATAAGTGCAGAACTGCCATAGCCTATAAAACCCAGCACGGAAATGCCTCTTAGGGTTGGTCCTGCTTCTGCGTTGATTACAATGGAGGATCCTACCAGTAAAGCAGCGATTAAAATGGCAAGAACAAGTCGGTTTACCATGTCCTGAAGTGCAGAAATACTTTTCTCCAGATTTCGGTGCTCCATCTGGACCGTAAGCCTCCCTGCCAACGCCTGGTTCATTACCTCCATCATTTTTACTGGTATGCGGGGAATATGCCGCGATACATTAATCCAGTTCTGGAGCTGATCCTGCAGTTCGTCTTTCAAATTGTAATCTGCCATTAAATGTTTTCGGGCGTAAGGGATGGCAATATCCATTAACTGAATTTCAGGTGCTAAATCTGCCAGAACGCCTTCCAGAGTCAGCATACCCTTTAGCATCATGGTAAATTCCGAAGGCATGGCCAGTTCGTTTTTTCGTGCAGTAAAAAACAGTTCATCCAGTAATGTGGTAAGCTCAATATCGGAAATAGGCTGATCTATATACCGGTTGAATAGACGTTCCAGATCAGAATGGAGAGCTGGAGTATTAACTTCTCCACGTCTGATACCAATAGATAAAACAGCCTGAGTCATCTGTTCGATATTTCTGCCTGCTATTCCCAGGAGCAGGTAGTTTAATTTTTTTTGCATGCCGACAGACAGATTGCCTACCTGTCCAAAATCCAGGTAAACAATCTGGTTTTTGCGGATTAACAGGTTTCCCGGGTGCGGATCTCCGTGAAAGAAACCGTCAGACAAGACTTGTTTAAAATAATGATCCGCAAGCCTTGTAGCCAAATCATTTAATTCATAATTATGTTTGAGCAGCAGGTTTTTGGAAGTGGCAGGAATTCCGTCAATGAATTCCATCGTCAGCACTTTTGAGGTGGTATACTCATCATACACTTTTGGAGCACCAATGTGAGGAAAGTCAACATTTTTACTCCGGAATGTATTGATGTTTGAGGCTTCCGTTAAAAAGTCAAGTTCTTTCTCTGCCGCAATGCGAAGCTCATCCACCACTTCCTGTGGATTTACAACCTGACTATGCAACAAGGGTCGCAGAAGCCTGGTTAAACGACGCAAAAGCTGGATATCACGAAGCATTATTTCGCGAACGCCATCACGCTGAACTTTAACAACCACGGCCTCTCCACTTTTAAGTCTGGCACGATGAACAACAGCTAAGGACGCACTTGCAAAAGGTTCCGGATCAAAGTCATCAAAAATAGTTTCTGGAGCAGCCCCTAACTCTTCCTGAATGAGCTTTCGGGATTTTTCTGGACTTTCCGGTTTGACATGATTCTGCAGCTTTTGAAATTCAAGTAAAAAAGGCTCGGAAAGAAGATCCGGCCGGTTTGACAAGATCTGCCCGATCTTTATAAACGTGGGGCCCAGCTCTTCCAGGGCAATACGCCATTGAACCGGATCCTGAATTCCTTTTACACCCTCCTGAATTCCATGTTTAATCAATACGGAAAGAATTTCCCTGATTCGACTGGCTTCTCCGGATCCTTTCATGTTCTTATGTCACTCCTTTACTGATTATCTTCCTGCTGAGATGATTCAAATTGCTTTTCCAGTATGGATACCCGAGCCTCCAGTGCAGAAAGCTCCTTTTTCAGCTCGTTAGTTTCTTCCTTTGTGGATACATGCATTTCATCTAAAATCCGGCTGATTGTATTATCGAACCAGCTGCTTTCGCTATCGCCGCTTTTTTCCTTATGGAAGAAGCGCTTTAACTCCCAGTTTAATTCTTCGCCTTCCTTAACAGTCAATTCTCCTTTCTTTACCATTTCATCCACTAATTCTTTTCCTTTTTCATAAGAGTAGGAAACGGTACCAATTCCAGCCAGTAAAATACTTTTCAAAGTACCTTCAACAGACTTCATCTTAAATCCCTCCATAGCACAAATTATTATATTGCTTTCTGTAATAATGAATACCCGATCGCAGTTTTGGCAAACAGTGGTGACTGTAACCTGCGAACAATGTATTCTTAGAATTCTTAGCTTCTGACAGAGCAAAAACTACACCAGAAGCAAGAATTCTGTTTATGAAAAAGAGAAAATATGATAATCTATAAAAGAGGTGTTGAACATGAATTTAACAGTGAAAAATGAAATAAAAGAAAAACTTGAGTCAGCTAAAGAAATTGTTTTCTTTGGCGGTGCAGGGACATCGACAGAAAGCAACATACCCGACTTTCGATCTGCTACCCAGGGGCTTTATCAGAAAGACACAAAGGGTTATCCGCCAGAGGAGCTGCTAAGTCATCGAATGCTTCGACATAAACCAGAAGTTTTCTTTGGATACTATTTAAATAATCTTGTTTATCCGGAGGCGAGACCCAACAAAACCCATGAAGTACTGGCCGAATGGGAAAGACAGGGTAAGTTGAAGGCTATTATTACCCAGAATATTGATGGTTTGCATCAAATGGCAGGCAGCCAAAATGTATTGGAAGTTCATGGCTCTGTTCTGAAAAACTTTTGTATTGACTGTGGAGAAAAGGAAACCCTTGAAGAGATGTTAAAGCAGAAGGATGACATACCAAGATGTAAAAAATGCAAAGGGATGGTACGCCCTGACGTTGTGCTGTATGGTGAGTCCCTTGATATGGAAGTGCTGGAGGCAGCAGTTCGGCACATTTCCCAGGCTGATTTTTTAATTGTTGGCGGAAGCTCTTTGGTAGTTCACCCTGCAGCAGGGCTAATTAATTACTATCGAGGGGATGACCTGCTGATTATCAATCGCGATGAAACACCCTACGACCATCGGGCCAGATGGGTTATAAGAGACTCTATTGGACGCACTATGGAAGAATTGAGAGGCGAATAATAAATGTTCCAGTTGATAGCAACCGTAATTGCATTTCTTGTAATACCAGTTATGCTTCGTTATAAATTTAAGCTAAGTACCACTATTGTTACCACTACCATAATTTTGGCGTTGCTATCCCGTCTGGGCTTTCAGGCTTTAGCCAATATTGCTGTCAGGGTTTTTGTGGACCCATATTCCAGAGATACTGTACTGACAATTTTCATTGTCAGTATGCTGGGTGGTGCCATGAAACATTATGGACTACTGGATGCTATTGTAGATGGAATATTAGGAATTGTAAAAAACAAAAAAATTGTGCTTATGTTGATACCCTCTCTGATTGGCACATTGATTATACCCGGAGGGGCAATTCTGTCTGCGCCATTTGTAGATGATATAGGTGGTGAAGTTGGCTTAAAACCGCCCAGAAGAGCTGTCATTAACCTTATTTTCCGACACATTGCCATGCTGGTTTTTCCGTTTTCCATGGCTCTGCTATTTTTAAGATCTGCGTTGCCTTCTGTCAATGTTTATCGCATCATAATGATGAACACTGTATTTCTGGGAATACTGCTGACGGTTGCTTACTTTCTGTATTTAAAAGACATTAATGTCCTTAAAGACAAAAATTCTTTGGATTCAAAAGATTTTCTTGGCAGTATCCGAAAACTCATTACTTACACTTCCCCAATTTACGCCCCGGTATTGATTAATACCTTAACAGGTGCTCCATTTTACCAGGCAATGCTGATAAGTGTGATAATCGTTTATTTATTGTCGAATAAAGAAAAATTTCCACAGGTATTAAAACGGTCTGCCAACTGGGACACCGTTAAAATCGTCATTGCAGTTTTAATTATGAAGGATATTATTTTGGAAATGGATGCCATGTTGAGTGTCTTCGACTATATTTTTCAACAGGCCGGCACCAGCATTTCCATGATGCTGGTGTTTATGGTGACATCTCTTTTCTTCGGCTTTATTACTGGTTATCCAACTTCGGCATTGGCAGTAACATTGCCAATGCTTTCGCGGCTGCAGCTTCCACCGGATCAGTTACATATTTTTGCCTTCTTCTTACTGATCAGCTCTTTTTTGGGGTATTATTTCTCGCCGGTTCATCTTTGTCAGGCTTTTACACTTAAAGTGATGAAAGTATCCACGAAAGATCTCTATAAAGAATATGCCGTGTATGCCATGGCTGCGTTGCTGATTCTGGTTTCTTCCACAACGGTGCTGCTATATCTGTATGTGTAATGTGTAAACATAATATAATAACAGAAAGAGAAAAGGTGGCGTGAAAGAGTATCAGGAAACATTGAAAAGCTTTGCCATAAGTGCGTTGCAATGCTGAGGAAGCAGGTAAAATTAATCGAAAGGAAAGTGTGACATGGAAAGCGATGAGCATCATAAGGAAACAAAATTTATAAAAAAAATGATAAAATTCTCTATTGCGGGGACTCTTATTTTTGCTGTGACTGGCATTTTATGGGGGATGATGACAAACTCCAGGATGATTCTGCTGGATGGCCTTTACTCATCAACACTGATTGGAATGTCCTTACTCTCTTTATGGGTTGTTCACTTTGTAGAGAGAGACAATCAAAGCGAGACTAAAAGATTTCCCTTCGGCAAAAGTGTTGCGGAAGCAGCTATTATATTCTTGAAATCTCTTGTGGTGCTGGGCTTGGTCGTTACCGCCGTCGTATTTGCCATCCAGGACTTGTTGAGCGGTGGCAGAATCGTCAAGATAAATTACACACTGGCTTATGTAAGTTTCTCAGCTTTATTCTGCTTGGCGGTATATTTTGTTCTTCGGGAAAAAGGAAAAAACTACGAGTCTGACTTATTGAAACTGGAAGCACTGGAATGGAAAAATGACGGATTGATATCTCTTGGCAGTACACTGGGTTTTATCTTAGCAAAACTTATAGGAAATACATCCGTCACCTGGCTGATTCCCTATGTTGATCCTTTGTTGGTATTGGTCATTTCCGCTTTTTTAGTTAAATCACCACTCAAGTCAATGCTAAGTGGCTTGAGAGAGTTGATGCGAATGGCTCCGGAAGAAAAAATGCAGCGAAAAATGGAAAAAATGGTATCGGAAATTCGGGAAAAATATCGTATTCAGCAATCCTATTGTCGTGTCAGTAAAGTTGGTTCAGCACTTTTCATTGAGATTGACTTCATAACGGATCCTGAAGCCCGTATCAAAACAATAAAAGATACAGATCGGGTCCGGGAAGAAATCTTTCAGAAAATCAGAGAAATGCCCTATGATCCATGGTTAACCGTCAGTTTTACGGAAGATGAAAAATGGGCTATTTAAAACCAGGGGGACAGTGAACAGACCCATGTCAAGTAGACAGGTAATTAAATTAAAGTTTATGCAGTTAGTGCTTGGCTTCGATACTCCATTGGAGCTAAGCACTTTAACCTTTTTTGAAATCTTCTTT
>QYZZ01000007.1 GCA_003838145.1 Tindallia sp. MSAO_Bac2 | reverse complement strand
GATTATTACCGTAGATGATATTTTGGATGTTATGGAAGAAGAGGCTACAGAAGACATATATCGGTTGGCCGGTACTTCTGAAGTCAGGGGAGTAGAGTTAATTAATGCCTCAGTTTTGAATGTTTCCAGGAAAAGACTTCCCTGGCTTATTGTTAGCCTTATGGGGGGTTTTTTTTCAGGTAGTGTTATAGGAGTTTTTGAAGAAACCCTCCAGGCTGTAGTAATTCTGGCTATTTTTATACCTGTCATTATGGATATGGGAGGTAATGTGGGTTCCCAATCCTCCACAGTTTTTGTCAGGGGATTGGCTACGGGTGAAATAGAAGCTGATGAAGTTTGGAGATATTTTTTTAGAGAAGTGAGGATAGGTCTTACCATGGGAATCGTATGCGGTTTAATTATAGGGGTATCTGCTTTTTTTTGGCAGCAATTGCCCTACCTGGGAGTTATAGTGGCTGTGACCATGTTTTCCACGGTAACCTTGGCGGCCATTATAGGTACTTTAATACCACTTCTTTTCTGGAAGATGGGAGCAGACCCGGCCATATCGGCAGGACCTTTTGTGACTACTATCAAAGATGTTACAGGGCTTTTAATTTATTTTTATATAGCCACAATTTTTATAGACCAGTTGCTGTGAGGAAAATATCAGTAAAGGGGAGGTTATGGCATGTTTTGGGCTGATAAGGGAATAGAAATGACAGAAGCTACCCTGGAACTGGCTGTTAAGAGGGGCCGGGACCTGGGAATAGAAGACTTTGTGTTAGCCTCCAGTACCGGTTATACGGCAAAATTACTGGTGGAGAAAGGGGTTAAGCCCGTGTGTATTCGATATCACGCCGGTTTCAGAGAGCCCGGAGGTCAGGTGATGGAGGAGGAAGTTAAAGCTGAGCTGGAAAGCAAGGGAGTTCCAATACTTACTACTACCCATCTAATGGGAGGTATCGACCGGGGCCTGGAAAACAAGTTTGGCGGGTGTTACCCTTCAGGAATCGTGGCCCATACCCTTAGAATGTTTGGCCATGGCACCAAGGTTGCCCTGGAAATAGCAGTGATGGCCCTGGATGCAGGCCTTGTTCCCTCTGGAAGGGAAATTATTTCTATCGGAGGTTCCGGCAGGGGAGCAGATACGGCTTTAGTTGTGGTTCCCTCCCATGCCAAAACCTTCTTTGAAGGTAAGATCAAAGAAATTATTTGTAAACCCAGAGAGTTTTAGATAAACTTTTTAGACAAAAGATAATTTTGAACAAAAAATAGGCTGTCAGCCCTATAAATGGGAAGATAGTCCTATTTTTTTATTTTCAAAAAATTTTTACATATTGTTGCAGGAATTTCTTATTCTGGGGAGAATAAATAACGAAGTGGTGGAAAGTGGTGAAAAGTGGTTTAAAATACATAAGTGGTGGTAAAGAGTATGTTCATGGGTGAATATCAACACACAATCGATGGAAAGGGCAGAGTTATAATGCCCGCTCGGTTCAGGGAAGGCCTGGGGGAAAAGTTTATTGTAACCCGGGGCCTGGATAACTGTCTTTTTGTTTATCCTCTGGAAGAGTGGGAAAAACTGGAGAAGAAGCTTAAGGCTCTGCCCTTTACTAAAGCAGATGCCCGTGCCTTTACCCGTTTTTTCTTTTCGGGAGCTATTGAATGTGAAGCAGATAAGCAAGGCAGGGTTTTAATACCCCAAAACTTAAGGGATCATGCCAAACTGCAAAAGGAAGCAGTAGTGATTGGTGTTTCCAACAGGGTAGAGATTTGGAGCCAGGAGGTTTGGGACAAGTACAGCGAAGAAGCAAACCTTTCCTT
>QYZZ01000067.1 GCA_003838145.1 Tindallia sp. MSAO_Bac2 | reverse complement strand
TGGCTCACTTATTCGTCAGCATGGTGGCTCAAATCATAGAGTTTAAAGCAGGCTATCAAATTCTTCGTAATTCTACGAACGGCGGAGATATTTAGAGATATTCTTCAAAAACAGAGATAGGAGGATATTAATATGAAGCGAACTTTGCTCCTTGCATTAACACTTATGTTAATCTTTGCGCTGGTTGCTACCAGTGCGCAGGCTTTTACCCCGCCAGGGCTATTAAAGCAGATGGAAAGAAACAATTCTAATGAAGAACTATCAGTTGGTCGAAGCTCAGATGGTGAATTGCCTCCTGGCCTTCGCGGAAAGGGAACACCTCCCGGGCTTGAGAAAAAGGGTCTGACACTTCCGCCAGGGCTTGATGGCAGAGATAACCTGCCACCTGGAATTATGATGCGTTTTATTGATGCGCTGAATTACAGGGATCTGGGTGATCCGGAAGTTTATTCAATCCATTTGACAGGGTATGATTATCTGTTTATCCCTGAAGACGATGAAGTCGAAGCCACCTATAAAGCTGTTGTGAAAGATCAGTATGGAAAAGCTATGCCAGATGAACGCGCTACACTGGAAATGATTAACCGAGACGATATTGATGGCATTAGCTTTGATGAAGAGTCTGGTGTTTTAACATTGACAAGCGAGGCAGAATCCGGGGAAATTGAAATCAAGGCTGTTTCGGATACGGATGACTCTGTTTCGGGATCGATGATTGTTGAACTGACAAAAGCACAAGCAAAATTTGTATATGATTCAGAAGAACTGATGGATGCATTAGAAGACCAGGGCATCGGTATTGTTATTCTTAGGAACGACATCGGGATTGAAGAACCTTTAATAATCAATCGCCACGTGATTATTGAAGGTGGATATGAAGATAGCCAGTTTGAAATAACGGCTGATGAAGACTTTGAAGGTTGGATGGTAGTTGTAAAAGAAAATGGCAGGTTAAGGCTTTACGACGTATCTTTTGACGGACAATCAGAAGAAAATGATGATTTGGAAGGAATAGTTAAGATAGAGAAAGGCGCCGACCTGAGAGCACTAGGTAATAAACTGGCGAATGCACCGGTAGGATTTGGTGTTTGGATGGAAGCTTATGATGAAGATGAAGAATATGAAGAAGATGAACTGAATTATCTTGAACAGAATGAGTTTGAGGATATTGATCAAAAGGTAGTCTTTTATGATGAAAGCGGAGAAATCCTCTACCCTACTGAAGATTAAAAATCAGTCATAAGCAAGCACCATGAGGCAAATTAAAATGCTTCATGGTGCTTTTGAATGTTAATAATCCCAGAATTCGATTATTCATCCGCTTGCTCCGAACTGCACAGCACATGTTCAATGGTGGACTCAAGAGAATTATTTAGACCCTTGGTGAAAGCAAGCTGATAAATGTTTAAGCCGGAAGCTCGAAAGTTTGCGGCACAGGCCGTTAAGTATAGTTTCCACATCCGGGCAAACCGCTCTCCATATTTGGATACAACCCAATCCCATTCCTTTAAATAATTGTGGAGCCAATGGTCCAGTGTTTTAGCATAATGCAGACGAAGACTTTCTGCATGAAGAAGGTGAAAATCATAATCCGGCAATAAAGATATTATCTCCCGAAGAGATGGGATGTATCCACCGGGAAATATATAACGGCGAATCCAGCTGTTTACAGCAGCTTCCCGGGGGCCCATGATGCTGTGCAACAGCGAAAGGCCGCCAGGTTTTAATAGCTTTTCGACTTTTTCCATATAAACGGGAAGATTTTCTTTACCCACATGCTCGAACATACCAATACTTACAACTTTGTCATATTTTTCATTTTCCTTCAGGTCCAGATAATTTATTAGTTTTACATCCACCAGGTCTTGGAGTTCAAAATCTATTATCCGCTGAATAGTAGCTTCGTACTGCTCCTCGCTTAAAGTGACACCGGTAGCAAAGACCCCATAATCTCTGGCGGCATGTATTAGAAGCCATCCCCATCCGCTGCCGATATCAAGAATGTGTTCTCCTGGTTTTAACTGCATTTTCTTCAAAGAGTGGTCAATTTTTTGAACCTGAGCCTGTTGCAGGGAGTCGGTGGGATGTCTGAAATAACCGCAGGAATAGCTCATGGTGTCGTCCAGCCATCGGGAAAAAAAGTCATTTCCTAAATCGTAATGATGCTGAACATTGTTCTTTTGTTCTTCCGTTTTGCCTGTTGGCTGGATTGCCTCGGCTGCTTTTGCAAAAATATTTTTTTTATTGGAACTGCCTAATAAACCATTATGAACCAGAAGGTGAATTAAATCATCAAAGTTTCCCTTAAAGTCAATCAGCCCATCCATATAGGCCTCGCCAAATGCCATTATAGGGTCTGCAAGATCTGCAGAAACTGGAAGTGGTTGGTGGAAAAGAATGGTGAATGTGGGGGTGCCTTTGTTATAATGACATTCTTCGCCATCCCAGAACTGAACAGAAAACGGGTAGTGCAGCATCTTATCAAAAAAAGCTTTGAGTAAATGTTTTTTCATAAGAATCCTCCTTCGTTACATAACAAATTTGGCTTCCATTAATATGCCTACCCCTACTTTGTTACAAAACACACAAAAAAGAACGCTTAATTTACCGGGTAGAATGAAACTTTTTTCAACCATCCCCGTCTTAATTTAAAAGATGAATGCATTTAGTTTTAAAAAAGGAAAGGGTGTTTAATGTGTTTACAAAAAGAAATGCTTTATTGCTAATGTTGGTTTTAGCAATGATTTTATCCAGTGGATCAGGTATTTTTGCAGATCAAAAGGACATCAGCATTACGTACAATGGAGAACCGATGTACTTTGACGTGTCCCCGGTCATAGAATCCGGGAGGGTACTGGTTCCATTTGCTCATTTATTCAGAACTCTTGGAGCAGAAGTGGATTGGAACCCGGAGGATCGGACGGTTCGGGGAAACATTGAAGGGATTTCGATCCATCTAAAAATTGACAGCCAGGAAGCTATCGTAAACGAAGAAACGGTTTGGATGGATGTCCCGGCAAGGATTATAAACAACCGCACCATGGTTCCGTTGCGTTTTGCTTCAGAAAACATGGGAGCAACGGTTGAATGGGTGGAAGAAAGCCGAACAGTTATTATTGAAAGCAAGGAAGCAACATATGAGCCAAGTCATATCGAATTTGAAGACGTAAGAATAGATCACGAAGAAACATCACAGGAAGTTAAAGCATGGTATGAAGCGCATAAAAAAACTGCAGGCTTTCACAGCTTTCAGGAGGAAGAATGGATTTATGTGATAGCGGCTTCCGGTGAAAGACCCACCGGAGGTTATACCATGAACGTATTGACTGTTACGAAAACTGCTCCGGCAGAAATATTTGTTGAGGCAGAACTGGAGACGCCATCGCCGGATGATATGGTGATTCAGGTCCTCACATACCCACATAGTCTTATACGTTTCCAGGAAACCGATTCTGTTACCATTGAAGGGGAACTACGGGAGCTGAGGTCCGGGATGCAGGAAGTGACCCTCTACTTCATGGAAGAAACGGAGACAGCCTTTCTGCTGGCAGAAGAAACACGTGTCATTTCCAAATCGGAAGCAACACCGGAAGGCATGATGCAACTGCTTATGAAGGGACCGGAGGCCGAAAATGCAAGTCGAATTATTCCAGAAAATGTGGAACTGAAGAATGTTTCCACCTCAGAAGGCGTTGCATACGTGGATTTATCCTCAGAAATACTGGAAGCACACTATGGAGCTGAAGCAGAGGGTGTTCTGGTGAACTCCATTGTTAAAACCTTGCTTCAACTTGCAGAGGTGGATGCGGTACAAATTCTGGTGGAGGGTGAAGTGATCGAAAGCATAGCTGGGCATATGTCTATTGATCAACCAATAGGATTGGAGGAATTGCATTGAAATATAGGCTATCTGGTAAAATATGCCTTATTAGCTTGATTGTTTTATTATCACTGGGAATTTGGGGATGTGCTGATGATGAAGGAAGCAGTGATCCACAGTCGGCTGAAGAACAAAACACAGAAGAAATCGAAGAAATAGGTGAAACCTGTTGGACAGAACTGGCACTCAGCGATAGCATTGATACCAGCTTTATCATTGAGGGAATGGAAGAGCAGGTGACCCTCAGCTTATTCCAATCTAACCAGTATTCTTATGCGATATATTTTGATGATGAGCGTTATCAGTGGCGGGAAGAAAATGGCAAAGATTTTTTGATCCCACACCATAAACCAGATGATCAAGACCTTTGGATGGCCATATGGCACGATAATGAAGATGTAGAGCAGGTCCTCGAAAAAAAGAAAGTGGATCTGGAAGCATCCTTTGCTGATACGGTTATGGAAGAGATAAGGGATCCGTTAATGGGCACTCAGCTTACAGCCCGTCAGCATCAAGAAAGCGATGATGTTATTGAAATCTGGTATTTCGTGGAGGCACAGGACAGCGGCATTTTTATCATTCAGCAAAAGTTGTTCACAGAAGCAGTGGAAGGTCATGGGCGTAGATTTGATTTATTCCTGGAAAATTTTTTTGGAGCAAAATCTCCCGGAATTCAGCTGACATTGACAGAAGAAGCGAAAGCTCAAATGAAAGAGGAATTACTTCTGGAAGAAAACCAGGGGAAAGTTCATACACTGATTCCAGGAAGTAGTTGACGGGATCCCATGTATCGGGTTGCTCTGGTAGAGCAAATAGGCGAACAAATAATGTATGAAGTGAATGGAATTAGGCTTGCCATCCCATCCGGATCGGAAGACTGGGTTTCGGATATTTTGATAGACTATAATGCTGACAGAAGGCCCTTACCATATGAAGTAACCCCCACCATGAGATAGTGGTGGGGATTTTTTAGTAGGGGAAGTTTTGAATCAAAAAGGTGCAAGAATAAAAACTGGGTATGTAAGTAAAAGGCTAATAATAATTCAAATAAGGAGTGTTATCGATGAATACCAAAAAGAAAGCTTCTCCCTCAATGGACCAGTGGCTGAAAGAAGCAAAAGCAGACCCGAAGGCTGTGCAGGTTGGTATGTTTCTAACTCATAATGGTGTTGTAAGAGAAACACCGAAGGCCAAAGTTCGGCACGGTGTTGATGACGGAACCTCAGTCAGAGGAATGGAATTTTCCTATGATCCGGAAAAAGTTGATGAAGCTGTCGAGGAAGCCCGCCAACTTGAAGGAATCTATTATATTCGGGTTTGGCTTAATGAAGGAAAGCTTGAGGTGGGTGATGACATTATGTACGTTTTAATAGGAGGAGATATCAGGCCTAATGTGGTGAATGGACTGCAGTTTCTGGTTGAAAAAATCAAAACTACCTGTGTAACTGAAATTGAAAACAAATCGTAATCTATTGAAGCAGGAGGGATAAAGATGTCAATTTTTCGGTATGAAGGAAATGGCAGGATGAGCAAAGCGGTTGTTCATAATGGTACGGTTTATTTGTGCGGCCAGGTTAGTGGCGGTGAGGACAAGGACATAAAGGTCCAAACTTCAGAAACCCTTGAAAAAGTCGAAAATTTACTGGAAAAATATGGGTCAGATAAGAATCATATTCTATCAGCTACTATTCATATTAAAGATATGTCGCAGTTTAAAGATATGAATGATGTTTGGGACAATTGGATTAAAGATGGTTTTGAACCCGTCAGAACCTGTGTTGAGGCGAAAATGGCCAGAGAAGATTTATTGATTGAAATTACTGTTGTAGCAGCAGAAAAATAATTTAGCTTTTTGATAGGATAATCTTTTGTCGAAAAATATAATTGAGAGAAGGGAGATCAATGGATGTTTTACAGGAAACATTGGTTGAAAATTGCTGGAATACTGTTGGTTCTGATTCTAACAGTTGGATGCGGAAGCGAAAACACAATGGATGATGAAGTTCCTGATGTGGAAGAGGCATTTTCGGATAATTCAGAAGCAGAAGGCGATACAGGAGAAGAAGAGGATGAATTCGAGGCATTATTAAGAGAAATAGAAGAGCAGCGCGAAGAAGAAGATATTTTTGATGCAGTCATGAATGATGATGTGGAAGCGATAGAAAGTTTTGTGCAGAAAGGTGTAGATGTAAATGTGCAAGGTTTGGTAGGAGTAACTCCTTTGCATGTTGCTGCTAGAAATAACCGGTTAACAATTGCTGAAAAGCTTCTGCAGCTGGGAGCAGATATTTCTCTTCAGAGCGATGGAGGACATACGCCACTTCATTCTGCGGCACATGGAGACTCACCTGAAATTGCTCAATTGCTCATAGATCACGGTATTGAATTGGATATTCAAGACAACCGTGGCTCGACGGCATTGCATCGGGCCGCTATTGAAGGGCATATTGCAACAGCAGAGGTATTGTTGAAAAATGGCATTAATACCTCTTTAGAGCAGGAAGGTGGAAGAACAGCGCTGGATATTGCTGAACAAAATGAAAATCTGGAAATGATTGAATTGATTCAGGGGTGGGATTAATTAAATTTGGTAAGCTTTCCTGAGAGGCGACCGTCATGTTATGGTTATAGGAGAACCATATGGGCGAGTCGTCTTTTTTATTGTAAAGACTTTTAATAGATACCGTTTAAAGGTATGATGGTAGTGTTGAAAAAGAATAAATGAAACTGCACAAGGGAGGACTGAAATGAAACAAAAATGTATTAATATCATTGGCGTGCCGATGGATTTAGGTCAGAACCGGCGAGGAGTAGACATGGGCCCCAGTGCCATGCGATATGCAGGAATAAGAAAAAGGCTGGAAAAACTGGGACATAATGTGGCTGATCTTGGTGATCTGGCTATAGATTTTGTCGATGGTCAAAATAATAGCAACCATGCAAATCTTAGAAATCTGGATGCTGTGCAAAAAGTTAATGCTGAACTGGCGGAAAAAGTGAATCAGATTACGTCTAAAGGAGACTTTCCATTGGTACTGGGTGGTGACCACAGCATCGCACTCGGAACACTGGCCGGTGTTTCGAAATATTATGACAATCTGGGTGTAATATGGATCGATGCACATGGTGATTTAAACACGGAAAAAACATCGCCCTCCGGAAATATTCATGGCATGCCTTTGGCAGCCAGTTTAGGTTTAGGACATCCTGCTTTGACAGACTTAAATCACGAAGGTGCAAAAGTTAAAGCAGAAAATCTGGTGCTAATAGGGCCGAGAGCTTTAGATGAAGGTGAAAAAAAGTTGGTTAAAGAGAAGGGAATTCGAGTATACACCATGCATGAAATAGATCGGTTGGGTATGGCTAAAGTCATGGAGGATGCATTGAACTACCTAAAAGACAAAACAGACGAGATACACCTATCCTTTGACTTGGATGCTCTGGATCCGGTAGATGCTCCCGGAGTGGGAACGCCTGTGATAGGAGGTATTAGTTATCGGGAGGGGCATCTGGCGATGGAAATGCTTGCGGAATGCAAACAAATTGTATCCGCAGAATTTGTTGAAGTTAATCCAATACTGGATGATAAAAACAAAACCGCACAGGTTGCGGTGGCCCTGATAGGATCATTGCTGGGAGAACGATTACTATAGTTCCTGTTAGTATAGTGGAGGTGTTACATTGTTAGACAAAGAACCTAAAGACTCATTTCGTTTCTGTCATAAAATAAGGGTGCGCTACCCCGAGGTTGATATGCAACAAATTGTTTTTAACGCTAATTATTTAACTTATCTTGATATGGCCTGGGTGGAATATCTTAGAAATATTGGTTTGCAGTATAGTGAACTTTTAAAAACCCATGAATTTGATACCGTAATAGCTAAAGTTACAATGGAATATAAGCGACAAGCGCGGTATGATGAGGTTCTGGATATATATGTACGGGTTAAAATGCTGGGAAATAAAAGCATCCCGGTTATTTTTCTTGTTACCAGAGAAAATTCAGCCGATACTGTTTTAGAGGCTGAAGTTATACATGTCAGCTACAATCTGGAATTGGATACTTCCTGTATGATTCCGGAATTTGTGAAGAAACGAATCAGCGAATTTGAAGGGTTATAAACATCATCAGGTGTTGTCCGGAATACAAGACACTGTCCAGGATTTCGGACACACATATAGAAACGTTAAACCAACAAGGGTTTGACGTTTCTTTTTTATTTTTGTCCGGATTTCCGGACAAAAATAAACACTATAAATCCATTCGAAATTAATCAGAAATTCCGACAAATCAAACAAATGGCGTAAAACAAGCTAATGTTTAATTTGGCACACAATTTGCAGTGGTTATTTACAGCTTGTTTTAAAATAATTTTTGAGGAGTGAATTAAGAATGGACAATGCTCTGTGGTTAAATGAAAGGGAATTGGCATGCGTGGAAAAAATAAGCAAAGATGCATCAAATGAAGGAATAATGTTAGATTTTTCTTGTCCGGGAAATGCAGTTATTCCTGAGTTATTAAATGCAGAATTGAAAAACCGCGATGGAAGAGGTCACTTTGTTGGAGATTATATGCAAACGTTAACATATCATCCGGGTAAAAAGAGTGTTACGACCAGCATCATGACATCGAAACTGGATGAAACGCTTGCGTTGCAAAATCCATATTCTCTGATTCTCGGAATGTTTTTATCTGCAAAAGCAATTTCAGCAAACGAGATAATTTTATTTGTCGGCGAGGACAATCAGTTTATTGCTCAGATGCTTAACATTCGAATAAAGCAATTAGAAAAAATGGGTTATTTCAAAAGTTATATGGTTGATTTCTGTGTTATCCCAATTAAAGAAGAAGACATAAAATACTCTCAAGACTTATCACTGTTATCAAACTACAAAGAAAGCTTAAGCCAGGCAAGATCTCCATATCAAGGCGTAGAAGAGATGTGGGAAAACAGCAAACATTTTATATTGAACGTGGAAACCTTTTTGAATATATCGCTTATTATCCGAAATGGGAGCGGATGGTATAAAAGGAGTGGTAAGGAAAGCAACTATGGTTCTAAGATTTTTTATGTCAGATATAAAGAAGATGGATGTTTGATTGAAGTGGATATGGGTTCAACTCTGAGTGAAATGATGGTTAAAATTGAAGAGAAAATTAATATACCTCAAAAATATGTTTTGCAAATAGGAGGTAACTTGGGCTGTTATATTAAGCAATCACAACTTGAATTGGAAATCGATTTTAACAGCTTTATCGATGCAGGTCTTTTATTAGGTGCTGGAACAGTAGAGGTATTCGAGAGTGAAAAGAAAGCCCGCAAAAAAATGGAATCATCGGTTCTGAAGAGTCATGAAAACTCCTGTGGCAAGTGCTCTGTTTGTCGGGAAGGCACAAAAAGATTGGGTGAACTGGTGGTTAACAATAGTAGTTCTGATGGACTGCATTGTTTTGAAAAAATTAATTATCTAGGGGAAGCTATACGTAACTCGTCGTTGTGCGGATATGGGAAAATGGCAATAAACATGATTGTATCGGCTGCAAACAACCAGTATAAAGTTTGAACTGACACCTTTGAAACCGATGATAATTCGAAAATGGAGATGTGGAGGTTAAAATATGGAGAACATCAATGTTACAATAAATAAACAGAACTATACAGCGTCAGAAGCAAACACCATTTTAGATATTTGCCAAAAAAACAATATTGATATCCCGACGCTTTGTCATCATCCGGATCTGAGAAGCGAGGGCAACTGTCGCATGTGTGTTGTTGAAGTAAAGGGAGAGAGGGATCTGGTAGCTTCATGTAATATGAAAGCAAGTAATGGAATGATTATTGAAACCGGAAGTTCGAAAGTACTAAAATCAAGGAAAGCAACACTTGAGTTGCTTATAGCCAATCACCCAAATGATTGTCTGACCTGTGACAGAACATCTGGTGAATGCAAGCTGCAAGATCTCTGCTACCAATATGACGTAACACGCAGCGAACAAATATTAGACACATTAGAGCAGCCGAAAATGATGGATTTATCAAGTCCATCAATTGAAAGGGATTTGAGCAAGTGCATAGTATGTGGCAAATGTATCCGGGTTTGCAGGGAGACCCAGGACATTGGGGTCTATCAATATCAGGAAAGGGGATTCAAAACCGTTGTTTCTACGAAAGGTCATGAGCCTTTGATTGATACAAACTGTATTAACTGTGGGCAATGTGTAAAGGTATGTCCTGTAGGGGCTTTAATAGAAAAACAGGAAATTCGGAAAGTAATCGATGCGCTGCGTGACCCGGAGGTGCATCTTGTTGTTCAGACAGCACCTGCTGTTAAACATACGATTGGTGAATTGTTTGGAATGGCACCGGGTGAGGATGTTTCAGGAAAATTAAATTCAGCATTAAAGAAACTTGGAGTAGATAAGGTTTTCAGCACAGACTTAGCAGCTGACGTTACAATTATGGAGGAGGGCATGGAGTTTATTCAGCGGATCGAAGGTAAAGGAAAAATGCCAATGTTTACTTCATGCTCACCTGGATGGATAAAATATGTTGAAAATGAGTTTCCGCAGTTTCTCGACAATATTTCCACATGCAAATCACCACAACAAATGCTGGGAGCCTTATCAAAGTCGTTTTATGCACAGAAAAACCATGTAGACCCTCACAAAATATTTAATCTTTCTATTATGCCTTGCACAGCCAAGAAATATGAAGCTCAGAGAAAAGAAATGGCTGTAAATGAAATAAGAGATGTGGATGCTGTGCTCACAACCCGTGAACTGGCAAGGTTAATTAAACTTGAAAAAATTCCGTTTAAACAACTGAGGGACGAAACTTATGATGATTTTCTCGGAGAGCATACTGGCGCAGCGCGAATATTTGGCACGTCCGGTGGCGTAATGGAAGCGGCGCTGAGAAGCGTGGCTTGGACTTTAACGGATGGTGTATTGGAGGACATAGATTATGAGAAAGTTCGCGGACTGGAAAATGTTAAAGAAGCAGACTTGGAGATAGCGGGTATGAAGCTGAAAATTGCCGTTGTAAATGGAACGGCAGCGGCTCGCCGGTTACTGGAAAAAATAGAATCTGGTGAAAAAGAGTATCATTTTGTTGAAGTCATGGGATGTCCTGGTGGTTGTATTAACGGTGGTGGGGCACCATTACAGGACTCCATGGCTACAGTTAAGAAAAGAATGGAAGGAATATATCGAATGGATAAAAATGCTGAGCTGAGGCGTTCACATGAAAACCCTCTAGTTAATCAAATATATGAGACATATCTGGGAGAACCAGGTGGTGTGAAAGCGCACAAATTATTGCATACTCATTAAAAAAACAAGAAATATGGAAGGAGTGTGAAGAAAAAATGTCAACCATGACAGAGTGTAGAACTGAAACAGCCTCTTTGACGAAAACAGCTGTACTATTGGCGCTGGCTCTTGTCTTTCAGATAGGATTAGCATCCTTGGCGCAACCAGTGGTTGGTCCATTGGTAAACATGGTTTTGATTCTTGCCGTTCTCAAAGTTAGTCCGGCAGCTGCAATAATGATAGGATGTATGACGCCTCTTGCTGCTTACATGCTTGGAATTATGCCATTATTTCCTGTACTACCGGTAATAATGGCAGGAAATGCAGTGTATATATTGTTGTTCTCGGCCTTTTATAAATACAATCAGTGGCTGGCAGTATTTTCAGCCGCAATTGCAAAATTTTTTTTAATGGCAATGTTAATAAGGCTTATGGCGTTTACTATTTTCTCTGGTATCCCTGGACCACTCATTACTGCCTTGTCATTACCGCAGTTTTATACAGCGTTGATTGGAGGAAGCGTGGCTATATTGGTCAATCGATGCTTGCCGAGAAAACCTGTTACAGATTAATAAAACACTTAAAACCTGCTATTTTGAAAAATGGCAGGTTTTCCTATAGATACGCCTGAGATTCATTTATGTTAAAATATAGAAAATACAAAAAATGCGCAGTGGTTTATTGGAGGTACAAATAATGGCGATCTATTCAGATCTGAAAAAAACATGCAAAAAATGCTACTCCTGTGTTCGTGGTTGTCCCGTTAACGCTATTCGTTTTGAAGAAGATCAGGCAGAGCTCATGGAAGATGAATGTGTACAATGCGGGTTTTGTGTTAATGTTTGTTCACAAAACAATAAAGTTATGAAATCTGATATAAAAAGTATTGAAAAATCACTTAAAAATAGACATGTAAGCACAATTGCCCTTCTGGCGCCGTCTTTTGTTGCTTCCTTTATGGATCATCCAAATCTGGTTGTTGGTGCTTTAAAAAGGCTGGGCTTTGATAAGGTTTATGAGGTGGCACAAGGTGCTTCTATGGTAGCAAGAGAATACGCAAAACTGTATCGGGAGCCAATAGATAAGCCTGTTTTAACATCGCCGTGTCCTGTTATCGTCAATATGGTTGAAAAACACTACCCATCATTAATTGATCATCTGGCTCCTATCATTTCACCATTGGTTGCCGTGGCAGATCATATCAGAAAGAATGAGAGGGTCTCTAACCATATTGTTTTTATAGGTCCATGCATTGCAAAAAAAACGGAAACAGAAAGAGTCTATGCTGAAGGATCTGTAGATTTTGTTTTGTTGTTTAATGAATTAAAAAAGTTATTTGAAGAACATAATATTAATGTGACAAAAATGAATAGAGCAGCGTTTGATCATTTTTATGAAGAATGTCGGGGACAGGTATTTCCGGTTGCAGGTGGATTGCTAAAAGCGGCAGAAATTGAAACGGATATACTGAATAATAAAATAACAGTGGTTGAAGGGAAAAAAGAAGTTATCGAAACATTTCGTGCAATAGAACAAGGTAAGCTTGAGCCAATGCTAATAGATATTCTTTATTGTAAAGGATGCATCGATGGGCCGGATTTTCATAACGACGAAAACTCACTCCAGTATAGAAAGTCCAGGGTTATTGAGTTTGCAAAGCACAGTTTGGAAAAGCGAGGAAGTGAGATTGATGAACCAACAATCAAAAATAGAGTTGAAATCACAAAAAACAGCCATTACGAAGTACGGCAGAAGCATAGACCTAAACCAGATGATCAGCAGGTTCAGGATATATTGGCAAAAAGTCACAAGTATACACGTGAAGATGAATTGAACTGTGGTGCCTGTGGATATGAAACATGCCGGGAAAAAGCTGTGGCAGTTTATCAGGGCATCGCTGAATTTCAGATGTGCTTGCCATATTTACTTAGTGAAAAAGAAAATGAAGTATATTTTTATAAGAAACGCGTTGAAAACTTTATAGAAAGCTATAAAGAAATTGACGAAAGAATAATCGGAAACTCTGATTCAGCCAAAGCCATCAAAAGCTTTATTGTAAACGCATCCAAAACTAATTCCACAGTTTTATTATTAGGTGAAAGCGGAACGGGTAAAACTTATATTGCAAATAATATTCATCTTTGTGGTGAAAGGAGAAATGAAGCATTTGTAAATATTAACTGCAGCGCTATACCGAAGGAACTTATTGAAGCTGAACTTTTTGGTTACGAGGAAGGGGCTTTTACAGGAGCCAAAAAGGGTGGCAACCCGGGAAAGTTTGAACAGGCAAATGGAGGTACTATTTTTCTTGACGAAATTGCTGATATGAGTCCACAAATGCAGGCGAAACTGCTACAGGTGATACAAGACAAAGAAATTCAGCGGGTAGGTGGTCAGAAAAACATTCCACTTGATTTGAAAATAATTACAGCAACCAATAAAAGTCTGGAAGAAGAAATAATAAACGGCGGTTTCTGGGAAGACTTGTTTCACCGGATTAATGTGCTGACTTTTACTGTGCCGTCTTTAAGAGAGAGACCAGACGATATTCCGCTTTTGGTGGAACATATGATTAAAAAGCTGGCAAACAACCATATGCTGCCGCAAAAATCTATCAGCAAAGATGCTATGCAAGTACTATGCGAATATCGATGGCCAGGTAACGTAAGAGAGCTTGAAAATTTACTGGAAAGGCTGATGAACTTAGTGGACGGTAATGTTATAAAGGATAATCACATGCCATTTCACTTATGGAAAAACGAAAATATTATTAAACAACAAGATTCAGTCCCTCCATTGGATGATTTGCTGGAAAAAGTAGAAAAAGAGACAATAGTCAATGCCCTGCAAAAGACAAACAACAATAGGACAAAGGCAGCAGAGCTTTTAAAAGTATCCCGGTCAAATTTTTATGAAAAACTGCGAAAATATAATATTGATTAAGAGTTGATATGTTGGCTGAAAAAAATGTTTTGCTGAAATCGACTAACTCTAACTTCAAATGGGTAATCTTAATATAAAAAAAGAATGGAGATGAAAAGTATGAAAGAAGTTAAGTTTTATTGCTGGACTTGGTGTCCTTACTGCATTCGAGCTAAAGAATTGCTAACTCAAAAAAATATTGCATTTGATGAAATTGTAATTGATCATGACCAGAAAGCCATGGAAAACCTTACAGCAGTCAGTGGAAGTGACTCCGTACCTCAAATTTTTGTTGATGGTGACTATATAGGCGGCTGTGATGAATTGTATCAGCTTGAAAAGGATGGAAAATTCGATGAAATCTTTCGGTCATGAATATAACAATATGCGCAAGATTTTGGTGGTTTACTACTCACTGGAAGGAAACACAAAAATGATCGCAAAAGAAATAGCTGGCTATTTGGGTGCAGATGAAGAGGAAAT
Source organism: Tindallia sp. MSAO_Bac2 (assembly GCA_003838145.1). GTDB lineage: Bacteria > Bacillota > Clostridia > Peptostreptococcales > Tindalliaceae > Tindallia. Next base: position 11,786 of record QYZZ01000067.1, on the reverse strand, counting down.
CAGGCCTTTAAAAGAAATTGGTACTGGTTTCAGCAAATATTTTTGGGGAAGCTCGCAGGTATTGATGAAGAAAAAGCCAGAAATTCATTCACTTCAGTTTAACCCGGAAAATTACGATACCATTATTATTGGTACTCCTGTCTGGGCATGGACATATGCACCTCCGATCGCTACTTTTCTTAGCAAAACAAACCTGAAGGGTAAAAATGTTGCTTTCTTCAGTTGTCATGGAGGACAAAATGGAAAGACATTTCAAAACTTTAAAGATGAAACTTCTGAAAGCAGGATTATTGGCGAAATAGATTTTTTTGAGCCTCTCACGAAAAATAAAGAGGATAGCCTTCTTAGAGTTAAAAAGTGGTGCGACGAACTTTTGGCCAACCTATAAATACAGCACCGTTATTTTATTCCTCATGCAAGCCATGGGGAATTTTTTGTATTAAAGACAAGTTGTAAAAGTCTAATTCTTCAAGTTGTTTTTTCAACGAGCCTAAGATACAATGAAGATGAAGTTAAATTATTAACAAAATTACCGCTATAGATGAGAGGATGAGTGGAATGGCGCCTGTAATCCTTCCAACCGGGAAAAAGAAGCAAATGGCGGAAGATCTCTTTTTGGAAATTTTTTGTGAGGTGTATGGACCGGAGAAAACAGAGTTTTTATATATGGATTATCCCATTACAGATCTTTACGGCAATATTTGGCATACTGACTTTGCATTGCAGAACGGAAAACGAAAAATTGCCATTGAGATCCATTCAGGATATCCATCAAATGTGAACCATGAAATTTCTTCATATCAGAATAGTATTAATAAATACAACTCTCTTACACATCAGGGTTGGGATGTGTACCGATGGTTTTATCAGCATTTAAAAGAAGAACCAAGTCGGGTTAAGAGCGAACTGAGGAGCTATATTGGCCGCCACCCTCAATTGATGACAATGGAAAGAGGTTTGCCAAAGCAAAGGGGTAGAAGCCTGGCTCTGGGTAACAGTCCTGAGACTGCACTTTCCAGATTAAAGCAAATGCGAAGAAATTCGGAGAGCATTGCTATTTTGTATGATGCTCAGGGAGACCATAAATATAAAACCGTTGCTGTTGATATAGGTATGTGCGAAAAAAGTGCGTTAGTAATTGCGCACACACTGGAACAAGCGAGGGAATTTCAAAAATATTTCAGAAAGTATTGGCCGGAAGTCGAAAATGAACTGCATGGAGAGAACGAAATCCCTAAAAAATCTAAGATTTTATTTGCTACTTTTGCTGGTATTTTATCGGATTTAAACCGTTTCCACACCAATGATTTCGAGTATCTGGTTCTGGATGAATACAGTTTAAACGAATATCTTTCCGAGGATCACATTTTAAGCTACTTTCACCCTTCCTTTACATTAGGGTTGACATCAGCAAAGGGTTCGTCGCATATTCATAATATGCTGGAGCAATACAGGGAAAAATCTCATCGCCTGTCTTTGTCAAAGGCAGAGGAAATAGGGGAAATACCATCTGTTAAGTGCCTCAGAGTTAAGACAAAATCCGACCTGACCTTTGTGCGAATTAATGGAATGAAGTATAATGCGGAAGATCTGGAAAAAGCCATGCTGCAAAGTAGTCGCAACAAAGCTATTCTGGAAACCTGGCTTTCCCATGCAAAAAACAAAAAAAGTATTGTTTTTTGCTCTTCTATCACCCATGCTCAGGAATTAGCGATTATATTTCAGGAAAAATCTATTCCCTGTGCCTCAGTTTCAAGTAGTACAACGAAAGATACCAGAGAAAGAATACTGTCTGAGTATGAGCAGGATGAAATCGACGTTTTGTTTGCTGTGGATATGCTTAATTCATCCTGGAACAGTCCGAAGACGGAAGTTCTAATGATGGCTTGTCCCCGGATGTCTTCCAGAGCGTACCTGCAGCAACTATGCAGAGGTATCAGAAAAAATGCGGAGAAAAGTCATATTTTAGTGATTGATTTTGTTGATATGACAGCACCATATAAAAAGCCATGGTCGGTTCACAGAATTTTTAACGTAGCAGAGTATCGGGCCAAAGATGATGTGTTGAACCCTGATGTGGATAGAGAGCCGGAGGAGATAATTGATCTATACTGCTGGCAGGAGGAAGCCAGAAAAATGATTTCACAAATTGAATTGGAAAAGTTATCCGGTATCAGGCTTCAGTCGATCCAAAAAATGATTCAAAGCGGTCGTCTAAAACCGGACTTGTACGTTCCTTATGGGAATGGGAAGCATTTTGCCTACTTTTACGAGAAAACGGTGCGGAAAATGATTAAATGAATGGAAAAGCCGGAACTGATATAATACGTTCCGGCTTTTTTCTGACAATGCTATATTAAAATATTATCGGAAATCATTGAAAAACTCTGCAACCCGCTCCGGTGAAAGCTTTCGATTTACCAGGGCTGGCCCTTCTCTGAGAACTTCCCGCTGATCTGTGTAAGTTGGTTTATCCTCTTTATACAGAATACCAAGAGGAATTCCGTTTTCCCACTCGAAGGCTTTCATAAGCGCCTGCTGTTTATTGCTGGAATCATAGTCCTCCGGCAAAGTATAGGTTTGCTCTTTGTACCACTGGAAGGTATTTACTTTATTAAACACAACACAAGGCTGAAAAATGTCCAGCAGAGCATATCCCGGGTGGGTGATGGCCGCTTTCATCAATTCGATCAATTGATTTTTTTCACCGACAAAACCACGGGCAACGAAGGTGGCTCCCATGGTAATTGCCATTGCCAGCGGTTTGACTGGATCCAGGGTAACGCCCTCCGTTTGAACTTCTGTAGTATGCTTCTTTTGTGTAGTAGGTGAAGCCTGACCTTTTGTCAGTCCATATATCATGTTATCGTGAACGAAGTGGGTAATATCCACATTTCTTCTCATGTTGTGTATGAAGTGGTTGCCCCCTTCACCATAAGAATCCCCATCACCTGTATTTACAATTACAGTAAGATCCTTATTGGCAACTTTGGCACCAAAAGCGGGAGGCAGTGCTCTGCCGTGCAATCCGTTGAATCCATTTGTATTGATATAATGAGGAGTTTTGGCTGCCTGACCAATGCCTGAACATACCAGTACTTCGTGAGGTTTTTTATCCAACTGTGCCAGGGCTTCCTTCAATGCAGCCAGTAAAGCATGGTTACCGCATCCCGGGCACCAGGCTGATGGGTCTGAAGAATGAAAGCATTTCACATCTGTCATTTAAAGCACCTCCTTTTTAAGGGCTTCTACAATTTCTTCCGGCGTCATTTGCCTTCCGTCATATTTCAGATAACTGTGCTGGCAAAAGATTCCGGTTTCCTGACGAAGAAGTTTTGCCAGCTGTCCGGTATAATTCTGTTCAATATTAATGATGGATTTTGCTGATGCTGACAGTTTTTTCAACTTTTCAACAGGCAATGGCCACAGGTCGCCAAAAACAAGGGCGGCAACTTCCGGGAAGTCTTTTTCTTTCTGTAGTAAATGGAGCGCTTCCTGTAAGGGACCGGCTACGGATCCCCAGGCCAGCAGTAAAACTTCCGGTTGGTCCGTTCCCCAGTGCCATGGTTCTTCTATTTCGTCTTTCAGTAGTTCCATTTTTCCCATTCTTTTTTTCATCATTTGAATTCTGATTGACGCTGATTCTGTAATATGTCCGGCTTCATCATGTTCATCACTATCGGCCAGAACTATTTGATCGGCAACTTTTCCGGGAATCAGTCTTGGAGATATTCCGTTTTCTGTAAGTGCATATCGTTTATACGGAGTCTCATGATCATATTCACTGTCTTCATCGATATATCTGTCTATGGTGATATGGGAATAGTCAAAGACATCTGTAGTAACTGAATAATCAGCTAAATACTGATCACTCAGCAAGATGACAGGAATCTGATATTTCTCAGAAAGATTAAAAGCCCTGGCAGTTTGGTAGAAAGATTCTCTCGGATTTCGCAGCGCTGTGATCATTCTGGGAATTTCACCGTGGGAAGCTGTCAGCATAAAGCTTAGATCACTTTGCTCCGTCCTGGTGGGAAAGCCGGTTGCTGGACCAGGCCGCTGTACATTGGCAACAACCAAGGGTGTTTCGGTAATGCCAGCCAATCCCAATGCTTCTGTCATCAGAGAAAAACCACCTCCGGAAGTTCCCGTCATGGCACGGATGCCAGTGAAATTAGCACCGATAGCCATATTGATGGCTGCTATTTCATCTTCGGCTTGTTCCACTACAATGCCAGCTTCACTTTGCTTGGAAGCAAGGTAATTCATAATACTTGTAGAAGGTGTCATCGGATAGGCACTGTAAAAAGTAACACCGGCCGCAATAGCTCCAAGAGCTATGGCCTCGTTACCATTGATTAAAATCTGATCTTTCCCGCTGGCCTGAGGCAAATCTATTCGGGTTTCAGTTAAACCAGCTCCCAGCTGATACGCTTTCAGGTTAGCTTCCGGGGATCGGTCCTGAAAAGCTTCTAATATCATACCCTCTATGGATTCCTGATCCAGCCCGTACCACTTAACCAGCAGCCCCAAAAACGCGGTGGTAAAAGTCTTGGGATTACCTGCTTCTTTGGCAGAAGCTTCCAGTGGAAAGCCAAGGACCTGACCCTTTTCTTCCTGAAGTTTTTCATCGCAAAGAGCGTAGCCTTCCGGATTTAGCCTTGGAAGGTGCTCTCTGATAGTAGTTTCATCCATGGCGGCGATCAGATCCAGCGAGTATCGATGAGAGGTCAAAGGCTGGTCACTGAATCTGATTTGAATAAAATTATGGCCTCCCCGAACCCTTGACATATAATCTTTACTGACAAAAACCTGATAACCCTGGCGCATCAGATAACGTTCGAACAGGCTGGATAACGTGTCCATACCCTGACCGGCGGCACCACCGATTAATAAATTATGATCCAATAGGACCCCTCCTTTTATGGTAAAATAATGATAAACTGTCTCTCAGACAAGCTATACCCGTAATACGCAATGAATAACGATAGGGACGTGAATTTATGAAAGGTTCATATGAAATACTGGCACCAGCCGGAAATACTGAAGCACTAAAAGCAGCCGTTCAAAATGGTGCTGATGCAGTGTACTTGTCGGGGAAAGCATTTGGTGCCAGACAGTTTGCCGGAAACTTCACTGAAAAAGAACTGATTAATGCAGTGGTTTACTGTCATATCAGAGGTGTTTCAGTATATGTAACGGTTAATACGCTGGTTTTAAAGGATGAAATGAAAGCACTCAAGGCTTATTTGGATTTTCTTTATCTTAATGATGTTGATGCGGTTATTGTGCAGGACATGGGCGTCCTGCAATATATCCGAAATGTTTACCCTGAATGGTCAGTACACTGCTCTACTCAAATGTCCGTGCAAACTGTGGCAGATATTCACTTTTTGGAAAAAATGGGTGTTCAACGGGTTGTGATAGGACGGGAAATGTCTTTGGAGACTCTTCGAAAAGCCAAACAGCAATCAAATCTTCAGTTAGAGGTGTTTGTTCACGGAGCGCTGTGCATTTCTGTTTCCGGTCAGTGTCTTATGAGCAGTATGATCGGTGGTCGAAGTGGTAACAGGGGAAGGTGTGCTCAGCCATGCCGCCAACAGTACAAGCTGGTTCATGGAGCTGAGAAAAAGGTCTTGAATGACACAGATGATGGATATCTTCTGAGTCCAAAAGATCTTAGTACATTTGAAGACATTAAACAGGTCGTGGAAGCAGGAGCTTATTCTCTTAAAATTGAGGGCAGGATGAAAAGTCCTGAATATGTGGCGACGGTAGTCCGGGCTTACCGAAGCATGCTGGATTCTATAGAACAGGGCGGCAAACCGGATGTAGCTTCATTGGAAAAAGAAATGACTATTTTTAATCGTGGATTTACAAAAGGACATCTTTTTGGTGACAGGGGAAAGTCGTTAATGAACCCTTCTTACCCCGGGAATCAGGGTTATTTAATTGGGACAGTTACTGATTATGATACGAAAAAGCAAAAGGCAACACTGAAACTCAAAGAGTCACTAAGCCAAAACGATGAAATCCAGATACGGCGCAGAGGAAAAACCGTTGGAGGCCGGGTGGAGAAGCTTGAAATAGATGGCACTTTGCTGAAACGTTGTCCTGCAGGCGAAAGCTGCAAGGTTTACTTCAAGCATAATTGCCATCCTGGTGAAAGTGTATATAAAACCTATGATGAAACTCATGTGAAACATATTCGAGAAACCTACCATAAGGAAATGCTTAAAATCCCAGTAACGATGGAAGTATCTATTAAAGAAGATAAACAGATTTCCGGAGAAATATCCGATAATACCAACAAAGTAAAGGTATGTGATCAAACTATTCCAGAAAAAGCATTTACGAAAGCACTGACAAAAGAAAAAGTTGCCACTCAGCTTTCAAAGCTGGGAGGCACTCCCTTTGAGGCTCAGGAAGTAAGAGTGCGAATGGAACCTGGGCTGACTATACCTATTAAAAAGCTAAATGAACTGAGAAGAGATTTAGTGGACGGCTTGATGGAAAAAAGGGCAATATGGTATCGGAGAAGCACTGCTTTAATGAATTCGAATTCTGAATCTGCAGAACCGGCGTTCCTCTATAAAAAGCCAAAGGAAAAACCTGATTTTTCCTGTTCGGTTACTACGCTGGGTCAATTGCAAGCATTACTGGAATTGAATTCAGGAACAGGGATTCACAGCATTTATTATCGGGAACCGGATACTTTGGAAGATGCGGTGGAACTGGTGTGGAAATATGGTTTTGATGGGAAATTAATTCCGGAACTATTCAAAATGACTCCGGACAATCAATTACTCGAGTATAAACAAAAAATTCAGGAACTGGGCCTTGATACGGTGCTGGTACAGAATCCGGGTCATATGCTTATCTTTGATTCATTTAACAAGGTTGGCGACGCCTCACTGAATGTGGTGAATGATGCTGCTTACGGTTTTTACAAACAATCTGCACTACTTCGGGTTACTCTATCTCCGGAATTGAACCTTCGTCAGATTAAAGAAATGAACCTGGAGCCTGCTCGGACAGAAATCATAGGATATGGATTTTTGCCGGTAATGGCATTAAAACACTGTGTGTTGTCAGAAGGGCTGGATTGCAAAAAAAATAAAGAGAAATGCAAAAAAGAGCCATTCTATTTGAAAGACAGGAAATCGGAGCATTTCCCTATCAAACCCCGTCATTCCTGTTATACAGAGGTTTATAATTCCAGAAAACTATTTTTACTGGAAAATATAAAAGATTTAACCAGTGCTGGTATGGGAACGTTCCGATTGCATTTTCTTCAGGAAAGTAAAGAAGAGACAGCTGCTGTCCTTCGGTTACACATAAATATGGTTAGTGGTGTCAGGGATTCTTCTGATGAAAAACTATTGCAGAGATTAAAAGAAGAAGGAGTAACTCGGGGTCACTTATATAGAGGAGTCCAGTGAAAAATATGCTGACAACCAACCCTTAAAAAAGATATAATAAAAATATTGAAGAAATGATGAGGGGAGGAATTTCGATGAAGCCGTGTGTGGCACAAACTATTTATGATTCTTTTTCTTTGGAAAACAAGGTTGCTATTGTTACGGGGGCCGGAAATGGTATTGGAAAAGCTACAGCAAAAATGCTGGCAGGTTTTGGAGCTAAGGTGGTAGCCTGTGATATCGAGGAGGAATCCCTGGCTGAGACAGTTGCTGAAATAATGACTGATGGATTTACAGCTATGGCAATACCCTGCGATATTACAAATCGGGACCAAGTCATATCGTTGGTTGAACGCACAAAAACAGTGTATGGTACCGTGCATATTCTGGTAAACAACGGTGCCACCATGGGTGGAGGAAAGCCAGTGAATGAGGTGAATGAAAAAGAATTTGACCGATTAATAGACATAAATTTAAAAGGTGTATATCAATTTATTTATGCCGTGCTGCCGCTGATGCGAAACCAACGATATGGAAAAATTATCAGCGTGAGCTCTGTTGCCGCCATTGCAGGAGATATGACAGATATTCATTATGCAGCTGCTAAAGGCGGAGTCATATCTATGAGCAAAACCCTGGCTAAAGAATTAGCTCAAGAAAAAATTAATGTTAATGTTGTAGCTCCGGGCCTCATCAATACTCGTATGATGCATGAATGGGAAATTGAGCCAGCATTGGAGCGCTTTCATCGTATAGGAGAGCCTGAAGACGTAGCGGCGACCATTTGTTTCCTGGCTTCAGATGCTTCTGGTTATTTTTCCGGGCAGGTACTGTCTCCAAATGGTGGAGAGTATATGTTATAAATTAAGTGAGAGGAGTTTTGTTTAATGAAAAGGACTCGATTTACAGTACTTATGATGGTGCTTTTATGGATGGTTGCAGGAAATATTCTGGTGAGCGGTGCCGGCCAACCATTGATAACAATTGAAATTAATGGCAATCCGGCAATATTTTCTGATGCCAGGCCTTACATAGATGAAAACAATCGGACAATGGTGCCGGTTCGGTTTGCCAGTGAGGAATTGGGAGCGGAAGTATCATGGAATGGGGAAACACAAACTGTCACGGTAAAAAGAGACTACGACATTATACAGCTTCAGATGAATAGCAGCCGGATTTGGGTCAATGGAGAGTATCAGCAAATGGATACTAAGATGGTGTTGAATCGGGAGTTCAACCGTAATTATGTTCCACTCCGGTTTGTATCCCAAAGCTTAGGAGCTTCTGTTGACTTTGACTCCCTTAATGGCGAAATGATGATCACAATAAATCAGGAGGAGAAGCGAACCCTTACCGGAATAAATAGTATTGGTATTGGGGATTCGGAGATTTATGTAATTGAGGCACTGGGTAAACCGGATCGAAAAGAACCAACCCGGTATAGCTACCATTGGTGGGTTTACGGAAGTCAAACCGGAGGCCCTTACCGTCTGGTTGGTGTGGACAATGGTAAAGTGGTAGCAATATATACAAATGGTGAAGACTGGGAATATCAGGGTGTAAGCATTGGAACCAGAATGGGGAATGCACGGAACATACTGGAAATCCAGCAGCAAAACAGCTTCCGCTTGGGTCCTGTTCAATATCGTTTCAGTCAGAATATCAACACCAGCGAGAATCCGTCAGATTATTTTATAGTTGATGATAATGCTTTATTGACTCTGTATTATGATATCCACGAAGACCAGATTGTTACCGCTGCCCGATTTACTGCATTGCCTCTGGTGCCCAAACTGGGCAATATGAATATCAGTTGGACATTCCCGACGGGCTACGAACCGGACCATAGTCTTCCTGTGTTGTCACTGGAGAAGCAAGAGGCCGTGAATAGAGGCAACGAAAAAATCATGTTTGATCTGGTGAATGCTATCAGAGAACGAAAGGGTCTGACTGAGCTGGGATGGCGTGAAGATCTCAGTGAAGTTGCTTATCTGCATTCTGTTGACATGTCAGAAAACCGGTTTTTTAACCACCAATCACCCACCAGTGGTGATCCTGCTGATAGGGTAAGGGCTGCCGGTATTTCATTCCGAAGGGTTTTGGAAAATATTGCCATGGGCCAAATGGACTCTATTGAGGCCCATGAAGGTTTAATGAACAGTCCGGGTCACCGGGAAAATATTCTGCATCAAGAGGTAAACGCACTGGGTACAGGAGCCTTCGAATTATACTATACACAAAAATTTATGCGATGAAACGAATCAAAAGAAAAATCCCACTCCCTATCGAAAGGAAGTGGGATTTTAATTATTCTAAGGCTTCATAAACTAAAGGGATTTGAATTAAATCCTGTACGCTTCCATCCTTAGCACTTTCCGTATAGAATTCTAATAACATTGATTCGCCATCTTCAATATCATCAGGTATGACAATGGTTTCTTCAATATGACCCCAATCACCCATAGCACCGGTGGTGAAGCCGGAATCCAATTCTGTTTCATTGCTGTCTAGAAGGCGATAAAGCACATTCCCCTCAAACACATTGGCAATTCCTTCGAAGCTAAAGCTCTCTCCAACTGAACTATCTGGGGCAGGTGAGAAGATTTTAATACCATCGGATTCGGCTACGATGGGTGGTAACTCATCGATGTTCATTAAGGTTGGTATATATGATTCAGTGCCTAAAGCCTCATAAACAATCGGCTTATCTGTCGCATTCATAGCAAACAGATCATAAGGATAGGTCAAAGCTGTTGTAACAGGACTTCCTTCCTCTGGCTCAGAAAAAGCTACGGTTACAATGATTTCGTCACTGCTTTCCTGAACTTGCTGAATATCGACGGTGTATCCACCTGTGGGTTTTTCACCGTAGGTTACCAGGATGTATGTGATGTCATTAATTGTTTTCTCCTGTGCCAGCCAGGTGTTTTGCGAATATCCAATCCAATCATCTACTTCGGGAGGTAATTCCTGTGATTCAATTTCCTCCACATCTTCCAATGCAGTTTCTGAAGTGGTAATCATAGCGGTTCGCGTATCCTCATGCCAGGTCACTTTTGCACCAAGGGTTTCCGAAACAAAACGGGCAGGTACTACAGTGCGATCATTAACAATTCTTGGTGGTACTTCAAGTTCATAAGGCTGTCCCTGAATCAGGGCGATGGAACCATCAATGGTCAGAAGCATTTCCATATTATCATGATAAACACTGACGGTTCTGTCGGACTCATTCCATTCCAGTTCTGCTCCAAAAGCTTCGAATATGGAGCGCATTTCAACTAAAATACGACCGGATTCTATAGTCGGTGGAACATCCGGATAGAGTGATCTGCCATCCACCATAAGCTGTGGTGGTTCTTGCTCGTTTTCGTATGCCATGGTGCTGAAGGGTGAAACGGTTAAAATGAAAACGAGGATAAAAATTAAGAGTTGTCCTTTTTTAGGTAGCATAAATTGAAAACCTCCAAACATCTCTAATGTAATTTATAGCCTTATTTTCTCCTTACCCATTTGATACGATCAGACTCACTAAGATTCTAAACAACGTGACTTACCAGTACTTGCACTATTGATGACTTAGCTTCTTATACACTCCTAATGGGATGATGAACATAAGTAACAATAAGGCAAAAGCGGTCCAAAAGCCAGGGTCACTAAAACTGACGAAACTGGATCCCAGATATGTGTATGCAAATACCCGGGGAGCAATTCCCAGTACTGTGCCAGCCAGGTAGGGCAATCGTTCAACTTTGGCCAATCCACCTGCATAGCTTATCATGTCGAAACTAATTAGGGGTATAAATCGGATCATCAGCATGTTTTGGAACCCATTCTCATGAATTTTATCTTCGGCAACAATGATTTTAGCTTGAATTTTGTTTGGTAGAAAATCAATGCCAACTTTACTGGCGACTGTGTGAGCAATTAAAGCACTTACTGCAGCGCCCATTGTTGCCAGAATCCCTCCCCAAAAAGGACCAAAGGCAAGTCCACTGGCGAGATAAAAAATGGTAATTGGAAATAGAATTAATGGCCTGATTACTGCAAACAAGAAAAAGACGAGAGGACCATATACACCAAAGGAAATAATCAAATCGCGCACTATTTCAGGCCTTATATTGCTATATTGGTTTTGCAATAATAAATATATGAAAATAATGACAAAAATTACAGCCAGCTTTGCGACGTTCCCTTTATTTAAAAAGGATGTGCTTTTCATACTAATCACCACCTATTGCCGAATTGATTAAGTCCGTATAATGGTGTAAAAAGAAAATGAGCCACAAACTCATTTCCTCGGTTAAAATATAAGTGACAAGCAAATACCAAACCGAGGAGGATGAATCATGGCTCAGTTTAATATTA
>QYZZ01000006.1 GCA_003838145.1 Tindallia sp. MSAO_Bac2 | reverse complement strand
GCTGAACCAGTGCTTTAGCAGACAATGGATAAAGGCGAATTGATAGTTGATAATGGATAATTGACAATTAAGTTCAAATGATTATAGAAACCGTTGTGCCGACTGAAGCTCCTGAGTTCTACAAGGAAGCCTATGACCGTGCTGTCAGAAAACCCGGTGCATAGACGGCAGTTTGCGTCGTACAGTGCGACAGGACGTCGCACTGCCGCCCGCTAAGCCAGGAGGGCGATTCGGGCGGGTAGACGTAAACAACGGCCAGGCACGCTTGTTTTCTCAGCTAAGGGAGTGAGTTTCCGGATAGAACCAGGAGCAAAGAAGGCACACCAAGCTGAAAAAAGAGCCGGCGTTGCTTAACCGTCTGTCTAAGCATCTGGTCAGCCCTCGTATACTTCGAGCGGTTGCATCACTATGAGGACGGAGCTCCTTTTCCCCAAAAACCATGGAGTAAATGGCCTCACGTCCCCACAGTGCCTTAGGAACTACGCTTCCGGATAGATCCAGGAGCAAATGAAGATCAAAGTGTTTCACGTGAAACACTTACGCGAAAACCCTCCATATCAACGATTGGAAGGTTTTTTGGAATTAAAGTTTAACATTCAACTCATTAGTTCATTATTGGTTTTTTGCTTGGGGTCCCAGCTTTTCGGGGATACGTTTTCTGTGTTGCAGCTGTTTTTCTGAATACCAGCAACTGATGGTTCAAATCAGTAAAAGGCACCTTAACTTCCATACTGTCCTCTAGTTTAACTGATAGGACTTGCATTGCTTTTTTAGCATCTTCGATCTCTTCTTTCCAAAGTGGCCCTTTTTGACAAAAAAACCATCCATTCACTTTTATAAAAGGAATCGTATACTCTAATAAAGTAGGCAGAGAGGCAACAGCTCTTGAAACAACCGCATCAAATTGCTCCCGATACTCATTTTTTCTGGCTCCTTCTTCTGCTCTTGCGTGAATCAGCTCCAGATTATCAAGATTTAAAGATTGTTTAACAACTTCTAAAAAGGTTAGTCTTTTTTTAAGTGAGTCCATTAAAGTAAAATATTGCTCAGGAAAAAGAATTTTTAATGGAATTCCTGGGAAACCGGCGCCGGTTCCCAGGTCTAAAATTTTTTTACAATCATTATAGGAAGGATGCAAGGAGCAGGTAGCTGAATCAAGAAAATGATGCGTAATCATCTCATCAGGATCTTTAATAGCTGTCAAATTCATTTTTTTATTCCATTCATTTAATAAATCAAGATATTGTTCAAATTGAATTAGTTGATTAACTTCAAGATTAAGATTAAGCTTTTCCATTCCTTGAATCATTCGTTGTTTTTGTATGTCATTCATAAGTACACACCCTTACCATTACAATGTTGAGTTCTAATTCCCCCTCACCCTAACCCTCTCCCGCCAGGGGAGAGGGAACCATGCTTAGAGTTTTCATTTTCATTCTTCTCTCTCACACCAGAGGAGAGGGGACTTGTTAATTTTATCTCCCCAGTGGGGAAGGAATTATTTAGAGGTTACATTTTCATTCTTCTCTGCTGCTCCAAATATACAAGTAAAACCTGAATATCCGCAGGTGAAACACCAGTTATGCGGGAAGCCTGGCCAACAGACAAAGGCTTTAAGTTTGTTAATTTTTCCTGAGCCTCTAACCTTAAGCCTTTAATGGAATAATAATCAAGATCCGCCGGAAGCGGTTTTCTCTCAATTTTCTTAAACTGTTCCACATGCTTTAACTGTTTATCAATATATCCCTGATACTTAATTCTTATTTCACACTGAGATGCCACTTCTCTTGTTATATCATCCGGTCTTTCCAGATCGATTTCTTTTAAAGATTTATAATTTATTTCAGGCCTCTTTATCGCATCTTTTAGCGAAAGTCCCACTTTTACTTCTGTACTATCCATATTTCTCAAAAATGGATTAATGAGATCGGGAGGAATTACCGTACTTTCCAGACGTTTCATCTCAGCTTCCACCTGATCTCTCTTCTCAAGATAGCGTTGATATCTCTCCTCTGTTGCCAATCCTATATGGTAAGCCATTTCTGTTAATCGCTCATCCGCATTATCCTGACGCAAAACCAGCCGGTATTCAGCCCGGGAGGTCATCATCCGGTAAGGTTCGTTGGTTCCCTTTGTCACCAGATCATCAATCAGTACTCCTATATAAGCCTGGGATCTGTCCAGAACGAAAGGCTCTTCTTCCCGAATTTTTAAAACTGCATTTATGCCAGCCATTAATCCCTGTGCCGCAGCTTCTTCATAACCAGAGGATCCGTTAAATTGTCCGGCACAAAACAGATTTTCTATATGCTTCATTTCCAAAGAAAGGCTGAGCTGCGTCGGATCTATGCAGTCGTACTCAATGGCGTAACCAGGTCTCATCATTTTTACTTTCTCCAGACCAATCATGGTTCGATACATCTGCAGCTGAACTTCTTCCGGAAGACTGGTGCTCATTCCCTGCACGTACATTTCACAGGTGTCTCTGCCTTCCGGTTCCAGGAAAAATTGATGGGTAGGCTTCTCATTAAATTTAACGATCTTATCCTCTATAGAAGGACAATACCTGACACCGGTGCTGTGAATATCACCACGGTACATGGCGGATCGGTGAAGGTTTGCTTCGATCACAGCTTTCGTCTCTTCTGTGGTGCGACTGAGCCAGCAAGGAATCTGATCGATGTTCAGGTCCCGATTCAGGAAAGAAAAAGGAACTATTTCCGCATCACCGTCTTCCCGCTTCATACGACTGAAATCAACGGTCTTTCCATCTACTCTGGCTGGTGTTCCAGTCTTAAACCTTCTGAGCTTAATTCCATGTTCCTCAAGTTTTTCTGAAAGAAACTCCGCTGGAAACATCCCGCTGGGCCCGGAGGAATAATTGACTTCTCCTATAAAGATTTTGCTTTTCAAGTAAACGCCTGTTGCCAAAACAATCATTTTGCCGTGATAAACGGCGCCGCTTCGTGCGATAACACCTTTGGCAGTCTGCTCTTCTATCAATAAATCTACAACTTCAGCCTGAACCAGATCCAGGTTTTCCTGTTCTTCAATGGTTTTTTTCATGGACTGATGGTAATGGGTTTTATCTGCCTGAGCTCTCAGGGAGTGTACAGCAGGACCTTTGGCAGTATTTAGCATTTTACTCTGTATAAAAACTTCATCTGTTGTGAGGCCCATCTGTCCGCCAAGGGCATCCACTTCTCTGACTAAATGGCCCTTTCCAGTTCCTCCGATAGAGGGATTGCAGGCCAGCATGGCAATAGCATCCAAAGAAATGGTAAGCAACAAAGTTTTATAGCCCATCCTGGCAGGAGCCAGCGCAGCTTCGCATCCAGCATGACCTGCACCTACAACGATGACATCATAATTTCCAGCATCATATTTCATTAAATTCACCCGTTCTTTTTTAAATTGCGTTTAAATAAAATAGAAGGTTTTAATCTTTCCTTTGCGCCCCTTCGCGGCCTTTGCGGTGAAAGGTTTACTATATATCCCCCTCACCCTATCCCTCTCCCGCCAGGGGAGAGGGGACCTTCGCAGCCTTTACGGTTGAGGGAATTTGGTCAGCCTGCACCCTTGAGGGTGTTGGTCAGAAAAAGACAAAACAAACAACATCAAAGTGCCCGCTTTCAGTGATGCTCCTCTTTTAACTATCTTTTCCTTTCTGCTTTCCACTTTCTGCTTTCCGCTTTCCATACCCGTTCCGGGCACAGGTACCCGTTCCGGGCACAAGCTTTATCTTTTAACTTTCAACTTTCAACTCTTAACTCTTAACTCTTAACTCTTAACTCTTAACTCTTAACTGACCTTATCATTTTCCTATACAAAAGTTAGAAAAAATATGATCAATCAGATCTTCTTTCACACTTTCACCAACAATGGCACCCAACTGATCCATGGCTTCCTGATAGTCTACCTGGACAAAATCCAATGGCATTCTGGCATCCAGCGCTTTAATTCCTTCTTCAAGAGCCTGTAAGGCATTCTCCAGAGCTTGCTGATGACGGATATGTGTCACCAGTTCTTTTTCCCTGGCCTGCTTTTCTCCCTCAAAGATTAATTTTTCCAAAGCTTCTTCCAGTTGATCCATCCCTTCATCCTCCAGAAGGGAAATTTTAAGAACCTGGCTGGCATCGATCCATTCGGGCAAATCCGATTCCTTCATCACTGGCGGTAAATCTGTCTTATTGATAATTACCAGCGCTTTTCGCTTCTGGATCATATTCAAAATTTCCAAATCCTCATTGGACAGGGGAGTCGAAGCATCAAGCATCATCATAACAAGATCTGCATCATCAAATAACTGTTTTGCTCTGTCGACGCCTATTCTCTCCACCAAATCATCCGTATCTCTTATACCAGCGGTATCCATCAGAACTAATGGTATTCCCCTCAAATTCAACTGCTCTTCAATAACATCCCTGGTAGTTCCCGGAATATCCGTAACAATCGCTCTGGTTTCTTTAAGCAATGCGTTCATTAATGATGATTTTCCCACATTAGGTTTCCCTGCAATAACGGTTTTTAGTCCGTTACGAATGATTTTTCCGGTTTTTGAAGAATCTATCAGTTTTTTTAATTGCTCTATTATAGGTGTGGTCTTTTCCATAACTTCGTCGTAAGTTACTTCATCAATATCTTCTTCTTCTGAAAAATCAATGGAAACTTCCATTTCTGCCATCAAATCCAGGAGTGTTGCCCTCATCTTTTTTATTTTTACAGAAAGAAAGCCTTCCAGTTGTCCAAGAGCAGCTTCGTGTCCTAACTCTGTTCTGGAGCTGATTAAATCCATTACGGCTTCCGCCTGAGATAAATCAAGCCTTCCATTAAGAAATGCACGCTTTGTAAACTCACCGGGCTGCGCTGCCCTTACTCCTAAAGCCATCAATGTTTCCATAATTTTCTTTACAGAAACATATCCACCATGACACTGAATTTCGACAACATCTTCAGCTGTATATGTATAAGGTGCTTTCATATAACAAATAAGTGCTTCATCAATCATGGATCCATCTTCAGGATGAATAATTTTTCCATAGGTTAATCTTCTGTCTTTTAATTCATTAACCGTCTTATTATGTTTATCCCGATAGATCATTAGAGCCTTTTGAAGCGATTCTGCACCACTGATTCGTATAATGCCTATACCGGCTTCACCAGGAGCTGTAGAAATGGCCGCTATTGTATCTTCCATTTTCCAACTCCTCCTTTCTCCTTCTAAATGTAATTTAACAAAAACCCGGTTTTCACCGGGTTTTAAGTCTTCTTTTCTCATCTACTTCTTCAGTGAAATGGCTACTTTGCGATAAGGCTCTTCACCTTCACTGTAAGTCTGTATTTTAGGGTCGCTCTGAAGAGCTGCGTGTATAATTCTTCTTTCATAAGGGTTCATTGGCTCAAGCACCATGGTTCTTCTGGTAGCTTTAACATTTTTAGCCATTTTACTGGCAAGTCGAACAAGTGTTTCTTCCCTTTTCTTGCGGTAATTTTCTGTGTCCATAAATACTTTTACATATTTGTCCCGATTTTTGTTTGCCACCAAAGAAGTAAGGTATTGAATAGAGTCGAGGGTCTGTCCTCTCTTCCCTATAACCACTCCCATATTTGGTCCGCTCAGTTCTATATTAAGCTGATCCTTCTGATACTCAATATCAATTTGAACTTCCAGGTTCATGGCCTGAAACATGGACTGTAAAAACTGCCTGGTTGCATCCTCAGTCTGATCTTTCAGCTCCAATTCCACCTGAGCATCTTTGCTACCAAATACTCCTAAAAATCCTTTATATGGGACTTCCAGTATTTTTACTTCTACATCATCCTTCGAGCATCCCAATTCTTTTAGCCCATTTTCCACGGCTTCATCAATGGTTTTACCAGATGCCTGAATCTTTTGTATCATGAGGCTTCACTTCCTTTACCGGTAGATAAGGGGGTGGGTCGGTTGATGATTAGCTGTTGTACTGTCTGGAAAAGGTTACTTACCACCCAGTATAAAATCAATCCGTTGGGAAACTGCATAGACATATAAATCAGCATCAAGGGGAAGAAATAAAGCATCATCTTCTGCATGGATTCCTGTTGAGGATTTCCACCGCCTTTGTTGCCGGCCTGCATGGTTTTACTGGATAAATATGTGGTTGCACCAGCCAACAGAGGCATGATCATTTCAGGAATCATAGAAGCAGAGAATTCACTGAATACAATGTTAGGCGTTGCAGAAATATCTTCGATCCATAAAAATCCCTGTTGAACCATTTCCTGTGTAAATCCATAATCCGCCGGAACTCTCAGTACTGTAAAGAGTCCAATAATGATAGGAAACTGAACCAGCAGCGGCAAACAACCGCCTGCCGGATTGACATTATGCTCTTTATAGAGTTCCATAACCTTCTGATTCATTTTTTCTTTATCGTTTTTATATTTCTTTTGCAGTTCTTTTATCTTAGGCTGGATATCCTGCATTTTTTTCATTGACTTCGTCTGTTTAACGGTTAATGGAATCATTACCAGCTTTACCAAAATAGTAAAGATAACAATGGATACACCATAATCTCCAACAAAGCCATAAACCAGGTGAAGCAGCTGACTTAAGGGTTCAGCAAAAAATCTCAAAATCATAACCTCCATTAATTAATATGCCTCTTAAAGAGGTATATCTACTTTTTCCCGGGGACCCGGTCAACTCCTCCTGGATGAAAGGGATGACATTTTGATATTCGTTTTAGGGTCAGCCAGGTTCCTTTCAATAAACCATGAGTTTCGTACGCTTCCAGGCTGTACTGAGAGCAGGTTGGATAAAACCGGCAACTTCTTCCCGTTAAAGGAGAGATAAAGCGTTGATATCCTTTAATGAGGCAAACAACCATCTTCTTTAAGCCCATTAACTATTGCACCTGCTTCCATCAGTCCAGTTCATCCACTTTTTTTTTCATTTTAAGTATTTACAGGGTTTCATTCTATTCACCAGATCCATTTACAGTCTTTTATTTCCGGATCTTTTTTTCGAAAAGAACGTTTTATCAAGTAAATGCGCAACGGCTTTTTGCAGCGTGCGGTAATCTGCATCACTACAGCTGATACGAGCTATCCATACCAAATCATAGCCCTGGGGCAGCTGGTCACCCTTTTCCCGTAATATTTCTTTTAGCCGTCTTTTAATCTTGTTCCGTGCCACACTTTTTCCGACTTTTTTTGATACTGTTATTCCGATTCTTGTAAAAGACAGGTTGTTCTTTCGATAATAAAGGACCAGATTTCGATTCGCCACCGATTTTCCTTTTTGATAAATCACTCTAAACTCTTTGTTTTTTTTAATCGTCGGGATGGGTTTCATAGTATGGACCTCCCGTGGACAGAAAAAGGCCACATCCCGCGGCCTTATGCAGTCAGTACTTTTCTACCTCTTTGTCTTCTTTTACGCAATATATTTCTTCCGCTCTTTGTTCTCATTCTCTTACGAAAACCATGCTCTCTGCTTCTTTGTCTTTTCTTTGGCTGGTAGGTTCTTTTCACCGGACTTGCACCCCCTTTACATATGGTCAGCGGCGAATGTTTCATTTCCCGATTCAAAATTACTCAAGAATCAGACAGTAACACACATAGATTATAACGATATCCTTTTATAGTGTCAAGAAAAGAAAATATGTGGAAAACTCTTTTCCAAAAATATGTGGAAAAAATTTTTTGCCCAAATTTATGTGGATAATTTTATAAAAAATATAACTGTTTCATGGGAAAAGCATATAAATACCTTGATTTATCATGGCTTAAGAATTACAATGAATTTTGTGTTTTTATTCATAGTTATCCACAGGGTGTGGATAAAATTGTGGGTAAATCCGCTGTCCTGCGGATAAAATGCGGTGATTTTATCAGAAAGAGAAAATGTGTTTTGTGGATAAAGGCTCATTTGCTATATATCCACACTCTTTATATAATAGTATTCATCAACAGCCTTTTTCATTTCATCCACAATTTTATTCACAGCACACACAGCAATATTACAGAAATTATAGACTCTGATTGTTTATTTATCATAAATATGTCAGGGCTACAGGAGGTTTACAGCATGGACCAGCAGTTAACTCAAATTTGGAACGAAACACTTGATGTCATTGAACAGGAAATGACTGGTGTTAGTTTTAATACCTGGATTAAGGTTATTGAACCTTTACAGGTAAAGGACGATGCTAATCAGATTGTCTTTAAAGCCCCAAACCAATTTATCAAAAACATCTTAAGTGATCGCTATCTTATCCTTATTAAAAATGCCATCAAAGAAGTAACATCCTGTTCCTATGATGTTGTTTTTCAGCTTCCGGAAGAAGAACAAACTGCTGATGCTTCATTAGTTACAGAAGTTAAGGAAGATAAAGCCGAAGAAAAAAACAGCACCTATGAAAATTCAAGAATACAGGTACCCAGCAATAATCTGAATCCTAAATATATTTTTGACACCTTTGTTGTAGGCAATAGCAACCGCTTTGCACACGCTGCATCAGTCGCTGTTTCGGAAGCGCCTGCTAAAGCCTATAACCCCTTATTTATTTATGGTGGTGTAGGACTTGGAAAAACACATCTGATGCATGCCATTGGTCACTACATATTACAGAATAACAGGGATATGAAAGTATACTATTCTTCCTCGGAAACATTTACGAATGAACTGATCAATTCTATCCGGGATGATCGGAATATCGAATTTCGAAATAAATACAGAAATGTGGATGTCCTGTTAATCGATGACATCCAGTTTATCGCCAATAAAGAAAGAACCCAGGAAGAGTTTTTTCATACCTTTAATGCACTCCATCAATACAACAAACAGATTATTATTTCAAGTGATCGTCCTCCAAAAGAGATACCAACACTGGAAGAAAGGCTTCGAAGTCGTTTTGAGTGGGGTCTGATTGCCGACATTCAACCTCCGGATTATGAAACGCGAATTGCCATTCTTCGAAAAAAAGCCCATTTGGAGCAGTTAAATGTATCTGACGATGTGCTGCTCTTTATTGCAAAAAAAATTCAGTCTAATATTCGGGAACTGGAAGGTGCTCTTAACAGAATAGTAGTTCACTGTAAACTACATAATAATGAACTTAATATAGATACAGCCAGTACAATAATAAATGAAGTTTTTACAACGAAATCAAAACAGATAACCGTTTCATTTATTAAAGAGTATGTATCCAACCAATACAGTGTACGCCCGGAAGATTTAGATTCCAGTAAAAGAACTCGTTCTATTGCTTTTCCCAGGCAAATTGCCATGTACCTTACGCGTGAGCTGACGGATTTATCCCTGCCTAAAATAGGAAGTGAGTTCGGAAACAGGGATCATACTACGGTTATGCATGCTCATGATAAAATTGTAAATGAAATGGAAAACGATGACAGCTTAAAGCACCGAATTGAAAAAATGTTACAGGAAATTAAAGGTGGAGATTAATCAGTCCCCATCCTCCTGTGTAAAATTTGTGAAGTGCCTGTGGATAAATTGTGGATAAATAATTATCCATTTCTTTTTTGATTAAACCTGTGGTAAATGTGGATAAAAAAACATTTTTCCCACAAGTTTTTCCACCACTCTCTTATTTGAAATTTCAACGCTCCAGACCGTTTTTAAACAAATTCACAGGCCCTATTACTATGACTGCTGACTTTTACTTTTTTGTTGGTTATAAATTCCACTCAGTATAATAAAAGGAGGTTATCCACAATGCGATTCACAATTGAACAAAAGGAACTTATCAAAAGCCTTACCACAGTCCAGAAAGGTGTATCATCAAAAACAACCCTGCCAGTTTTAAAAGGTATTTTAATCGAAGCTGCTGAAAATTATCTTAAAATGGTAACAACAGATCTGGAAATAGGTATAGAGCATTTTACAACAGCACAAATAGAAGAAGAAGGTATTTTTGTAGCAGATGCAAAGCTTTTATCAGGAATTATAAGAAAACTGCCCTCCAGACCTGTTACCTTTGTAATGGACAGCCAACAACAATTAACGATTTCCTGTGATCACATTTCCTTTACGCTGCACTTGCTGGAGAAAGAAGAGTTTCCGGAACTTCCCATTGTAATGGCTGAAAATTCTTTTAAAGTTCCTCAGGATCTCTTTAAGGAAATGATTCATCAAACCGTATTTTGTGCTTCCCAGGATGAGACAAAGCCTTCTCTGTTAGGACTTCGGGTGGAAACGAAAAAAAATCTGCTTCGTTTAACGGGAGTAGATGGTTTCAGACTGGCTTACAGAAATTGTTCAATTGATAATGAAATAGAGGCTGCTTTTACTATACCTGTAAAGGCCATGACAGAACTAAGCCAAATTATTCCGGATACTTCGGATCCAATGCAGATAGCTTTTACAGATAAACAGATTGTTTTTTCCATGGATAATACAAAATTAATTTCCAGAAGAATTGAAAAACCTTTTATTGAATATGAAAATATTCTCCCTAAAGAATCAGAAATACAGGTAACTGTAAATAGAGGAACCTTATACAGCAGTGTTGACCGTGCTTCTTTACTGGTTAGTGAAGGTAAATCCAGCTTAATGAAATGGGTATTAAAGAATGGCGAACTGGTGATGACTGCACAGACTCAAATGGGTCAAATGATAGAAAAAGTTCCTGTAGATCAGCAGGGAGAGGATATGGAAATAGCATTCAATGCACGTTATTTAATGGAAGCATTAAGAGTCATCGAAGATGAAGAAATAACCATTAAAATGATTAATCACCGAAGTCCTGCTATCATTGAACCAGTGGAAGGAGACCGGTATCTGCATCTGATTCTTCCTGTAAGGATGGCTGCAGCTGAAGAAGCATAAAAGATAGGAGTGGTATAGAATGATCTCCTTTAAAATTGAGGGTGAATACATTAAACTTGATCAACTGCTGAAAGCAGCCAGTGTTGCGGACAGCGGAGGACAGGCTAAAATTTTTATTAATGCCGGAATGGTGACCGTTAATGGAGAAGTGGTAAAACAAAGGGGAAAGAAAATTTATCCTGGTGATGATATTATGATTGATCAGACGCATATTCAGGTCATCTGCTGAAAGAGGGGAATATGGATTGATCCTGAAAAAAATGACTTTAAAAAACTATCGTAATTATGAAGAAGTGGAAGTTACGTTTGGTCCAGGTTTAAATATTTTTATAGGTGAAAATGCTCAGGGAAAAACCAACCTGCTGGAGGCTCTATATCTTTGTGCATCCCTCAGATCTTTTCGGACCAGAAAAGACAGGGAGCTGATTAAAAAAAATGAAGAGCAGGCTTATCTTCGCCTGATGGCCGCCAATCAAGACGGTGAACAGAAACTCGAATTGTTGTTGAAACAGGATCAGAAAAAAAGAATCCGAAAAAATGGGCTGGGCGTAACAACGATTGGTGACGTAATGGGAACGGTGAAAGCCGTTCTTTTTTCACCGGAAGACTTAAAAATTGTTAAAGACAGTCCTCAGGAACGAAGGCAGTTTATTGACAGTGAACTTATTCAAATTTCACCGCTTTATTATCACAGTTTAAAAAGATACCAGAAAATTTTAAAACAGCGTAATCAACTGCTAAAAAATGAAAAAGTTGCTGAAGAACAGCTGGAGGTATGGGATGATCAGCTGTCTGCTTATGGTGCCAGAATTATTCAGCTAAGAAATCAGTTTTTATCAGATCTTCTGGATTTAGCCAGACCCATACATGAAGAAATAACAGAAAAAAAAGAATACATGGAATTGCAATACAGACCGGGAATTAATTTGCCAGAAGGATGGTCGGAATGGGAGCTGGATCAGCTGGTAAGTCATTTCAGGTGTGAAATGGAAAAATCCAGAAAAAATGATCTTTACAGAAGAGTTACTCATCAGGGACCACACCGGGACGATGTTCATTTCACCATTAACGACATGGAAGTGAGACAATTTGGATCTCAGGGGCAAAAAAGAACTGTTGTGCTTTCATTAAAACTGGCAGTGCTGGAATGGATGAAGCAGGAATCCGGAGAATACCCGGTTTTAATGATGGATGATGTAACCAGTGAACTGGATCAGAAAAGGCAGGAGTATTTATTGAAGTATTTAAAGCCTGTCCAGACTTTTATTACCACAACACATCTGGATGAAAAAATGAAAACCTCTGCTAATGATTTTATTTTTTGGATAAATGATGGAAAAATATATAAATAGAAGCATTAAAGGGTTTAAGCTTTCCAAAAACCAACAAAAACGATATAATAAGAGTGTTAGGGACAATTCACGGAGGAGTTGATCCAAAACCAACATGTATTTACATATAGGAGATAATTTACTGGTAAAAAAGAAAGAAATTATTGCGATTCTTGATGCCCGGAAAATGAACGAAATGGGAAAATACCAGTCTTTTTTGAAAGCCTTTGAAAAATCACAGTTAAATTACCTGAACAAAGGAGACGAAACCATAAAGTCTCTTGTAATTCTGGTGCCTTCTCTGAAAAGGCATTTAAAGCATCGTCGCAAAAGAGACAAGTCAGTCAGAAGACCCAAACACATAGTACTGGTTTCTTCTATATCACCAACAACGCTGAAGGAAAGAGTAGGCGTTAATAATATACCAAATGAACAGAAGTGAGGGAAATTATGGAAAACCAACAGCCCAGCTATAATGCAGATCAGATACAGGTTTTAGAAGGACTTGAACCCGTAAGAAAAAGGCCCGGAATGTATATAGGAAGTACCAGCAGCCGGGGATTGCATCATTTGGTGTACGAAGCAGTGGATAATAGTATTGATGAGGCGCTGGCCGGGCATTGTACGGAAATAAAGGTGGAAATAAATGACGATAATGCCATAAAAGTTTCTGATAACGGCCGGGGGATTCCGGTGGAAATTCATCCTCAAACGGGAAAATCAACTCTGGAAACAGTAATGACGATCCTGCATGCCGGTGGTAAATTTGGCGGTGATGGATACAAAGTTTCCGGAGGACTTCATGGTGTTGGAATATCAGTTGTTAATGCTCTGTCGGAATACCTGAAAGTAGAGGTAAAGCGAGAGGGCTATTGTCATGTGCAGGAATTCAGAAAAGGAATACCTTTGTCTGAAATAAAGCGACTGGAAGAAACGGAAGAAACCGGAACCAGCATGTATTTTCAGCCGGACCCGGAAATTTTTGATGAGGTCATTTTTAAATACGAATCGCTGGAAAACAGGCTCAGAGAACTGGCATTTTTGAATAAAGGCATAAAAATAAGCCTGGAAGATAAAAGGATGGATCAGGAGAAAAAGAGTATTTTTCAATATGAAGGTGGAATCAAAGAATTTGTCCGTCATATCAACAAAAGCCGGGAAGCTTTACACGAAAGCATTTTATACTTTGAAAAAGAACGGGATAATACCATCGTGGAAATAGCCATTCAATATACAGATTCCTATACAGAGAATATTTTTACCTTTGCCAATAATATAAACACCCAGGAAGGTGGAACCCATCTTAGCGGATTTAAGGGAGCCATGACCCGGGTCATTAATGATTACGGGCGTCGAAGCGGTTATCTGAAAGAAAAAGATGCCAATTTACTGGGAGAAGATATCAGAGAAGGTTTAACAGCTATTGTTTCCGTTAAACTGATGGATCCTCAGTATGAGGGCCAGACAAAAACCAAGCTGGGAAACAGTGAAATTAAAGGTATTGTGGAAGGATTTACCGGAGAATATCTGGATGCTTTTCTGGAAGAACATCCTTCGGATGCCAAAATTATAATGGATAAGGTTTTAAGAGCACAGCGGGCCAGGGAAGCGGCTAAGAAAGCAAGGGAACTTACCCGACGCAAAGGAGTGCTGGAAAACACCGCATTACCCGGTAAACTGGCGGACTGTTCCGAACGTGATGCATCTCTTTGTGAAATATACATTGTCGAAGGTGACAGTGCCGGCGGTAGTGCTAAACAGGGAAGAGACAGGGCTACCCAGGCTATTTTACCCCTTCGGGGAAAAATCCTGAATGTAGAGAAGGCCCGTCTGGACAGAATGCTTAATTTTACCGAAATAAGGGCAATGATTACAGCTTTTGGAAGTGGTATTGGTGACGAATTTGATCTGGAGAAACTCCGCTATCATAAAATAATTATCATGACGGATGCGGATGTGGACGGCGCCCATATCAGGACGTTGCTGCTGACTTTCTTTTTCCGTCACATGAAATCACTCATCGAAAGTGGTCATATATATATTGCTCAGCCGCCACTCTATAAGCTCAGCAGAGGTAAAGATGTCCGTTATGCTTATTCGGATGAGGAGATGAAACGATTCATACAGGAAATGAGTCCGGAAAAAGAAGGCGTTGTTGGACTGCAGAGATACAAAGGACTGGGAGAAATGAATCCGGATCAACTGTGGGACACAACCATGAATCCGGAAACAAGAACGCTGCTGAGAGTAAGCATAGATGAAGCAGCAGTGGCAGATGAAATTTTTTCAACCCTGATGGGTGAAAAAGTGGAACCAAGACGACAATTTATCGAAAATAATGCGAAATATGTCACCAACCTTGACATATAAGAGGGGGATAAAAACAGATGGAGCATGAATTAGATAAAATTCTCCCGATAGGCATCGAGGATGAGATGAAAAAATCATATATTGATTATGCCATGAGTGTAATCGTTGGTCGTGCACTACCGGATGTAAGGGATGGTTTTAAACCGGTTCATCGCCGGATTTTATATGCTATGAACGAACTGGGCCTTGCACCGGAAAAACCCCACAGAAAATCAGCCCGTATCGTAGGGGACGTCCTGGGTAAATACCACCCTCACGGCGATAGCGCTGTTTATTATGCCATGGTAAGAATGGCACAGGACTTTTCCATTCGTTATCCACTGGTGGATGGTCATGGAAACTTTGGATCTGTTGATGGTGATAATCCTGCAGCTATGCGATATACAGAGGCAAAGCTTGGAAAAATAGCCGTTGAGATGCTTCGGGATATTCAAAAGGACACCGTTGATTATACCCTTAACTTTGATGAAACCCTGGAAGAGCCAAAAGTGCTCCCCAGTCGTTTTCCAAATTTGCTGGTAAACGGATCCAACGGAATTGCTGTTGGTATGGCTACCTCCATTCCACCCCATAATCTCAGGGAAGTAATTGATGGATCCATCCGATACATGGAAGATCCGGAAATTGCCCTGGAAGAGCTAATGACCAGTATTCAGGGGCCGGACTTTCCAACGGGAGCCACCATTATAGGCCGTGAAGGCGTTCTGGAAGCCTACAGAACTGGCCGTGGAAGGGCAAAGGTGAGAGCGAAGGCAGCTATTGAACAAATGGATAAGGGAAAACAGCAAATTATTGTGACAGAGCTTCCCTACCAGGTTAACAAAGCTAAACTGATAGAAAAAATTGCCCAGCTGGTAAGAGATAAAAAAATTGAAGGCATCACAGACCTGCGGGACGAGAGTGACCGTTCAGGAATGAGGATTGTTATTGAACTGCGTAAAGATGCCAACGCCAATGTTATTTTAAATAAACTTTATAAACATTCACAGATGGAGGATACCTTCAGCATTATCATGCTGGCATTGGTGGACGGACAGCCGCAGATTCTGAACCTGAAGGAAATGATCCATTATTATGTGGAACATCAGAAAGAAATTATTGTTCGAAGAACCAAATTTGATCTTAAAAAAGCAGAAGATAAAGCTCATATTCTGGAAGGACTGCGCATTGCCCTGGATCATCTGGATGAAGTTATAAAGCTTATCAGAGGATCTCAAACCGGTGCTGAAGCGAAAGAGGGATTAATAAACCAGTTTGGCCTTTCTGAACGGCAGGCACAGGCTATTCTCGACATGCGGTTACAACGGTTAACCGGTCTGGAAAGAGATAAAATAAAAGAAGACTACGAAGCCACTATGAAGCTGATTGAAGAACTTAGAGCTATTTTGGCCAGCGAAGAACTGGTTCAGGAAATTATTAGGGATGAACTGACGGAAATTCGTGATAAATACGGAGATGACCGTCGAACAGATATAGAAGAGGATATCAACGAACTGAACATGGAAGACCTGATTGCAGAAGAAGATGTGGTCATTACCATGACTCATTTTGGCTATTGCAAACGGGTACCTTTGGATGTTTACAAAAGCCAGAAAAGAGGGGGTAAAGGCATAAGTGGTCTCAGTACCCGGGATGATGACTTTGTTGAAAGACTCATCATCACTTCAACTCATAATTCACTATTGTTCTTTACTAACAAAGGAAAAGCCTACCGGCTGAAAGCTTATGAAATACCGGAAGGAAAGCGGCAATCCAAAGGTACGGCAATAGTAAACCTGTTGCAGCTGGATCCGGATGAAAAAATAAGCGCCACCATTCCAGTCAGTAAAAACTGCCAGCTGGAATACCTGATGATGGCTACCCGAAAAGGGTTGGTGAAAAAAACACAGCTTTGCCAGTTTGAACGGGGTCGCAAAAAAGGCCTGATAGCCATCAGCCTTCGGGAAGACGATGAACTAATCAGCGTTCGCATGGTAAACGACGATCAGAAAATTGTTTTGGTAACGGCAAAAGGAATAGGGATACGCTTTAATGAGAAAGATATACGTGAAACCGGAAGAACTTCCATGGGTGTGAGAGGAATAACCTTAAAAACGGACGACCGACTGGTGTCCATGGTGGTAACGGATGATGATGGAGATCTTTTGGTAGTCAGTGAAAAAGGCTATGGAAAAAGAACGGATATTAAACAGTATAAAGTTCAATCCAGAGGAGGAAAAGGACTTTATACCTATCAGTACAGCGAAGAAACAGGTGAGCTGATAGGGGCCCGCCTTACCTACGATGATGATGAATTACTGCTTATCAACCAGGATGGAAGCATCATTCGCCTGGATATGCAGCACATTCCAAGCATCAGCAGACGTACAAAAGGCGTAAAACTTATGCGAACAGAAGAAAACCATTATATTATTTCGATGGCATTGGTACCACGCAGGGAAGAAGATCCGATGGAAAAAGCCATAGAGGAAGACTAAATTTTATCTTCAGTCTGAGAGCAGCTTTGAGCTGCTCTTATTTTTTGTCTAAATAGCAAATAGGCTAAAAAAATACTGCTTTAACGTGGTGAATTTAGTTGTCATCTGTTATAATAAGGAAGCAAGCATTGACAATGAATAATATGCTGAAAAGCTTGAAAAGGATAAAAGGGGGGAGTATATTGGCACTAACAATCCAAAAGTCTTACAACGAATCTGAAGGAAAATGGATTTTGGTACTAGAAGGTGAAGTTGACCTGCATACAGCCGATAAACTTAAAGAAACCGTTAATCAAATGTTAAGTGAAAAACTGGATGATATCCGTATTCTTGGCGACCGGCTGGATTATATAGACAGCACCGGTCTCAGTGTATTTATAAGTGCGCTGAAAAAACTCCAAAAAGAGGAAAAAAACATTATTCTCGCAAATATTAAACCAAGCATAAAAAAATTATTAAACATCACAGGATTGGATAGAATAGTAATAGTGGAATAATTATTTAATAAGAATGCGAGAAAGGTGTATAGCCAGCTGTGAATCCGAAAATAAAGGAGTTAAGCCAAATGAATAAGGAGATCAATCAAGAGATGATAGAAGTTTCTATCCCTCATCGAGCGGAATACGTGAGTCTGATCCGCCTTACAGTTGCGTCCATTGCTAATCGCATGGGCTTTGATATTGAGGACATAGAAGATATAAAAGTGGCTTTGTCGGAAGCATGTTCCAATGCAATAATGCACGGAGGATGTAACGTTAATGATAATTTTCTTGTGCAGTTTTTATTGGAAAAAGCCAAGTTAACTATTTCTGTTTCAGATTTTGGAAAAGGATATGATGAAACAGCGATTAAAGAGCCAAAAATTGATGAATTAAATGAAGGAGGACTGGGAATTTTTATCATTAAATCATTGATGGACGACGTGCATATCGATACTGGAAGTAACCAGGGCACATCTATCAGAATGATAAAAAACCTAAGGGAGGAGTCCTGATGAAACCGTCTTCTTCAAAAAATACATCAGAACAACGAGAAGCACCGCCACTTGACTCCCTCAGTGAAAAAGAGCTTTTTTTACTTTACAGGAAAAATAGGGACGTTAAAATTCGAAATGAGCTGGTAAGAAGGCACCTGTTCATTGCTGAAATTTTGTCCAGAAAATATATAAATAAAGGGATCGATTACGAAGATATTTATCAGGTGGCATCACTTGGTCTGATTTATGCAATAGAACGATTTGATACAGACAGAGGATATGAGTTTTCCAGCTTTGCCACGCCAACCATCATCGGAGAGATTAAGAAATACTTCCGGGATAAAGGGTGGTCAATTCGTGTGCCGCGAAGAATCCAGGAGCTGTCAAAGAAAATCAACACCACTAAATCCACATTACAACAGGAACTGCAGCGAACGCCAAAGATAAAAGATATAGCCGAGTACCTGAAATGCACCGAAGAAGAAGTCATCGAAGCCATGGAGGCAAATCAGGTATATACTCCAAAATCCTTGGATCTTACCTATGATAATGAAGGTGAGGACAAAGATATACAGTTCATGGATTTGATTGGTGAACCGGATAAAATGTTTGACTTCATTGAAAACCGGGACTTTATTTATCAGGCCATGGAAAAATTGAACGAAGTGGAACGAAAAGTATTGCAGGATCGCTTCTTCGAAAATAAAACCCAGATGCAGGTTGCCAATGCATTGCAGGTTTCTCAGATGACAGTTTCCCGAATGGAAAAAAAGATTATCGAGAAGTTTAAAAAGGAACTGAAGAAAACAATGCAGTAATTCAGGTTATAAGTTAAAAGTTATAAGTTGGAAAGATAAGTTCAAATGACTAAAAGCAACAAATATTAATCGCAAAAGTTCCCCTCTCCCTCGACGGGAGAGGGCCAGGGAGAGGGTGAAATAATATAATCTTCTCCTTATTATTCCACTATGAAAGATGTTGAATTATGGGAAGCAGGAAAAAACTATGCTAAAAGGAAAAAGAATAGCTGGAGCTGTTATAGCGGCGCTCATCATTGGGACGCTGTTTTTCAATGAGATTATTTACTTTATTACAGATTTTCAATGGTTTCGGGATTTAGGATATGAAGATGTTTTTCTTAAAAAAATCCAAACCCAGTTGATGCTGGGAATCCCTATTTTTGTGATTTCAGGGTTTTTGTATTACTACTACCTTCGCTTTATGAAAAACCGTTATGAGAAGAAAGTTGCCAGTTATCAGCAAGTGATATCCAATAAAACCATTAACCGCTGGCTGTTAGTGCCAGCGACTTTTATGGCTATCGCAACGTCTGTATCCATAGCCGGCAACTATTGGTGGCAAATTTTGCAATTCCGTCATCAGGTTCCATTTAACGCCACAGATCCGGTCTTTGGCCGGGATATTGGCTGGTATTTTTTTACATGGCCTTTATTGCGTGAAGTATTGGGAACTCTTATAACTTTGCTTTTCCTGCTGGTTATTGTTACGGCCTTTTTCTTTGGTGCCATGCTGATGCTTCGACGGCCTACCCTGGTAGAGGTAACGGAAGGCGAAGATCCAAGAACTCAGATGCTGAAACGGTTTTTATCCTTTGCCGCCGGAAACCTGGTGGTATTGGGAACCTTGTTTTTCCTGGCCACCGCAGCACGTTATTTTGTCAGCCTGTATGAAATACTTTATTCACCTCAGGGAGCCGTTTATGGTGCCAGTTATACAGACCTTCATGTAAATCTGCCTTTGTATCGCGTTCAAATGGCAGTTAGCATAGCAGCCGCACTATTTCTCCTGGTAGGATATAAAAAAAAGATGCCAAAGCTGATGGCAGCAGCCCCCATTATATTGTTGGTTGTTTCACTGGTGGGACAGATAGCAGCTTCCGGTGTTGAACGCTTTATGGTAGAACCAAACGTACTGGCCCGTGAAACACCCTACATTGAAAGAAATATTGAATACACCCGAAAGGCCTATGGTTTGGACGAAGTACGTCAGCTTGAGTTTGATGTGGATTACCGGCTGACCCGGGAAGACCTGGACAATAATCCTGAAACCATAAAAAACATTCGAATCAATGATTATCGGCCGGCCCTGGAAAGCTATAATCAGCTGCAAGCCATACGCCCTTATTATCAGTTTAATGATGTGGATATCGACCGATATACCATCAACGGCGAATACCGGCAGGTTTTTTTGGCTGCCAGGGAACTGAATATGGAAAGAATCAGCGAGTCTGCCAAAACCTGGCTGAATATGCATCTTAAATATACTCACGGTTATGGAGCGGCCATGTCACCGGTAAACCAGGTGACGGCACAAGGACAGCCGGAGTTGTTTATCCGGAATATTCCACCCGTCAGTATTATTGATAAAGAAATTACCCGTCCGGAAATCTACTTTGGCGAGTTGACCAACCATTATATCATTGTGAATACAGATGAAATGGAATTTGACTATCCCATGGGGCAGGACAATGCAGAAACCAGGTTTGAAGGAGATGCCGGGATACCCCTTCGGGGTTTTAACCGCCTGTTGTATGCCATGAGAGAAAGAAACCCGCGTATTTTTCTATCCGGCAGTATTTCCGGAGAAAGCCGGATTATTTTCGATCGTAACGTGATGGAGAGGGTTACAAAAATTGCACCATTCCTCCATTACGATGAAGATCCATACCTGGTTATCGATGAGGGAAGACTATATTGGATCATGGATGCTTTTACTCTGGGAGAAGAATATCCCTATTCAACACCTTATATAGATAATCGATACAACTATGTCCGTAATTCAGTTAAAGTTGTAGTGGATGCCTACCACGGAGATACCAGCTTTTACATTGCCGAGCCGGAAGACCCGCTGATTCAGACCTACAGTCAGATTTTTCCGGATCTTTTCCAGCCCCTGGAAGTCATGCCGGAAGGACTGCAGCAGCATATCCGGTATCCCCAGGAAATTTTTGATATTCAGACCGTTGTTTATGAACGGTACCACATGGGAAATCCATCGGTTTTTTATCTGGATGAAGACCTCTGGAACATTGCCCAGGAGCGTTATTCCGGTCAGTTCCAACCGGTAGAGTCCCAGTATATGATCTATAAGCTGCCGGAAGAGGATCAGGAAGAATTCCTGTTATCCGTTCCCTATACCCCGAACCGGCTGAACAATATGACAGCCATGCTGGTGGCCCGTAGTGACGGAGAGCATTATGGAGAGCTGGTGCTTTATCAGATGCCCAAGGACCGGAATATATACGGACCAAGGCAGATTGAAGCCCGGATCGATCAGAATGAAACCATCTCCCAGAGTCTGACGCTGTGGGGAGAAGGCGGCTCAGAAGTTATACGCGGCAATCTGCTGGTAATCCCGGTGGAAAACAGTCTGCTTTACGTGGAGCCACTCTATATCAGAGCCGCCAATTCTGAAAGCCCGCCGGAAGTAAAACAGGTGATCGCCGCTTTTGGGGACGATATTGTGATGGAAAACACATTGGATCAGGCACTGGAAACCCTCTTTGGAGCAGGACCACCGTCCATTCCTGAAGATGATGAAGTGCCGGAAGATGCTCTGCCGGAAGAATTGCTGGAACTGGAAGATCCGTTAGAGGAAGCCACTGACTTGGAAGAAACACCAGAACCGGATGAAGCACCTGTTTATGATTTTTCTGATGCCACCATCCAGGAAATTATTCGGGAAGCTAACCAGGCCTTTGATGATGCACAGCAGGCATCGCAGCAGGGAGACTGGGCTTCTTACGGAGAAGCACTGGAACGGTTGGAAGAAGCATTAAGGCGATTGGAAGAATAATAGCGAAAATTAAAGTGTATGGTTCTAACTGAACTAGATAAAGAAAAAGCAATAAAAAGTGATTGTTTATTTGGAGAAGTCACTTTTTATTGCTAAAAAGAGGGCAACTATAAATAACATTTATTTTTTATAGAAAAAATTCAGGCAAAAATGTTGATAAAAAAGGTATATAGGTTATAAGGATCAGACTAATAATAAGAGCTATAAAAAGAGGAATAATTGATCTTACTATTCTCTCTATACTTACAAGACCAATATTTGAAGCAACAAAGAGGTTTACCCCAACAGGAGGAGTGACGAACCCGATCGCAAGATTGGCTACCAGAATTACGCCAAAATGAACAGGATCAACTCCAACTTGAGTCACTACAGGTAACAACATTGGTGTTAAAACAATAATAGCTGATATAGTGTCGATAAAGGCGCCGACAAATATCAAAAAGACATTTATCAACAAAAGAATAACAAGTTTATTTTCTGAAAAATTTGTTATAAAATTGGCTATAGTCCTTGGAACTTGCTCAACAGTCATAAGATATGAAAACGAAATGGCTAGAGCAATAATAACCATCGTTGTACCAGCGACCAAGCATGATTCAGCAAATCCATCATAAAGGTCTTTTAAACTCATTTCTCTATAAACAAAAAGGCCAACAAAAATTGCATATACAACTGCAATAACAGCAGCTTCGGTGGGAGTAAAAATACCTCCATAGATTCCCCCTAAAACAACAATAGGTATCATTAAAGCCCATTTAGCATCATTTATAGCTTTGATTAAACCCTTAATTCCAACACGTTTGTAAACAGCTGAATAATTATTTTTTTTTGAGATAATGTATGAAAATATCATCAGCATCAAACCAATTATTATGCCGGGTATAATGCCAGCAAGAAACATTGCGCCGATGGATACTTCGCCCGTAATGCCATAAACAACAAAAGGGATGCTCGGAGGTATAATTACACCAATTGAACCAGCAGTAGCTGTTATTGATGCCGCAAATCCTTTATCATAATTATTATCTTTCATTGTTGGGATCATAAAAGAACCAATTGCAGCAACAGTTGCTGGACCAGAACCAGAAATAGCTGAGAAAAACATTGAAGCCAGTATAGTTGCTTGAGCAAGACCCCCAGTGAAAGATCCAACTAGTGCGTTTGCTAAATTAAGTAATCTCTTGGAAATACCTGCTTTTGACATTAAAATGCCGGCAAGCATGAAAAAAGGGATTGCCATGATAGGAAATGAATTAAGAGATGTAGCAGCTTGCTGAACGATCATTCCATAGGATACATTACTGGCAAATATTAATGTAGTTAATGCAGATAATCCAAGAGATATAGCAATAGGAATATTTAAAGCAATATAAAGTATGAGTGATCCAAAAAGAAAGGCAATTGTCATTTTGTCTCAACCTCCTCTGCTGCTTTTGCGGAGTTAAATAAAAAATATAAACGTTGTACTAGCCTGAAAGACATAAGAAACCCACCTAAGGGAAGAGCTATATACACAATCCACATTGGTATTCTAGTCGCTGCGGCTCGTTGACCACGCTCCATAACGGAAAGAACCATAGAGAGACCCTGCCAAGCAAAAAATAATGCAAAAGCAAACCAAAGCAGTAAGGCAATAACATTAATTACCTTCTGTGTTTTCATATTGAATATATTTTTAACCATTTCAACTTTTATGTGAGCACTTTTTCGAACAGCATAACTAGCTGATAGCCAAACCATCCAAATGTGTGCGTATCTTGCCAGTTCCTCAGACCAGCTTAAAGATGCGTTGATAACGTAGCGAAAAATGACCTGTATAAATACCAGGATAACCATAACAATCATAGCAAATACTGCCAGTACTTGCTCAGCTCTTTCATCAAGAAGCTTTAGTAAATTCACTTTTTCACCTCTCATCCTAAAGGTTGTAGCGTGTCAATATATACTCCGGAGCTTTTCAAGAATAATTCGCTCCGGAGTAATGTTAAAAATACTTTCGAACTAACTAGTTTTCACTTATTTCTATTGCTAAATCAATAAGATCACGACCTATCTCATCTTCAAACTCATCATAAAGTGTTAATCCTATTTCTTGGAACACATTTCTTTGATCATCAGACAGTTCATTCACTTGAATTCCATCTTCTTGAATTGCTTCAAACCATTCCGCTTCTTGTTCAGAGGCAAGTTCTCTCTGTAAATCCTTAAAGGCAAGAGCTTCTTCCTGAATAATTTCCTGAATGTCTGCAGGCATTTCATTAAATAAGTCATCATTTATAAGCATAATTGTTGCGGTATAAAAGTGATTACTAACAGTCAGATAATCTTGAACCTCATGTAATCTTGAAGAATATATTAATGATACTGGAGCTTCCATGGCATCATAAGTTCCTTGCTGCAATGCTGTATATAGCTCCCCGAAAGCAAGCGGTGAAGGATTTGCGCCCCACTCTTGGAAAGGCCGTATATGTGCTGGCGTTTCCATGGTTCGAATTCTTAAACCACTTAAATCATCAGGTGATTCAATAGGGCCTCTATTATTTGTAATTTGCCTAAACCCTGTTTCACCGAAAGATAAACCTTTCAAACCAAGTGGAGGCAAAAGCCCTAGCAATTGATCGCCTAAATCACCATCTAAAGCTTCATAGGCTGACTCAGCATCAGAAAATAGATAAGGAAGGTCAATAACCATAAATTCGTCAATAAAACCGGCTAAAGGTGAAGTTGCAGTTATTGTCATTTCAATGTTACCAAGCTGAACAGCTTCAGATGCATCAAACTCGGAAGCATATAGTGATCCTGCTGGATAAAGCTCAATTGAAACTCTACCATCAGTTCTTTCTTCAACTTTTTCTTTAAAAACTTCTGCTGCAAGGTGAGTGGATTGAGTTTCTGCAACGACATAGGTGATACCGAGTTCGAATTCTTCTTGTCCTCTATTTGCGGCGCTATTATCAGAACCATTTGAACCACTACATCCAGGTAAAATAAGTAATAACGATAACACAATGATCATTGACATAAATTTTTTCATATTAATTCCTCCTTAAAATTTTCATTTACAGTTTTTCATAATCGCACCAGTCCAATAATGTACAAGCAATAACTTTTGATGCTTCTATAACTTTTTGAACATCAATATATTCATTAGCTTGATGAGCAGTTGAGCCAGGCCCAGGTCCAAATACAATTGTTGGAGTGTTAGCATATTTAATTAAAGCACCAGCATCAGTGCCCCAAGGTGTTCCAGAAATAACAGTTTCTGATAGACCAAGGGAAAGGCAATTACTTTTTACTGTGTTAACTAAGGGATGTTCTAGTGAAATTCCACCCGGACTTAGACAAAACCCATACCATTCTACCTGCGGTGGCATAGTTACTAACCATTCATCGTTAGTAGCTGCTTCCATAACAGCGTTTTCTAATGCCGTCCTTGCCTCTTCCACCTCCTCATCCGGCGAGATTGCCATTCTACCTTCAATATAAATTTCATCTGGCACGCTGGTTGGAAAAGAGCCTCCACGAACAGCTCCAACATTAATATTAAATGGATTTAATATGTTTTTATAAAGCGGATGACGTGTATTTTTACTCCTAAAGTCATTAAATTCATTTAAAGCACCTATGACAAGACACATTTTACTAATTGCATTCACTCCAAACTCGGAAGTTCCAGCATGTGCCGCTCTACCCTTGACGAAAATCCGGAACCACATAGCCCCCATAGATACTGGACAAATGACAAGATCTGTTGGCTCAGAAATAATAGCCCCATCAGCGCAATAGCCTCTTGAAATGGCAGATAAAGTTCCAATCCCTCCTGTCTCTTCTCCAATAACGCTCTGGAGATACACATCACCTTTTAGCTTAATTCCAGATTCAGCGATTGCTTTAATTGCCATTAAGTGAGAAACTAAACCTCCCTTCATGTCTGAGGCACCGCGACCATAAATCCGTCCATCTTCATAAGCTCCGCTCCATGGGCTTTTATCCCAGTCAGAATCATTCACAGGAACAACGTCAACATGTCCATTTAGAATCATAGACTTTCCTCCACCAGTTCCTTTAAAAGTTCCAACTACATTAGGACTTCCACTAAAGATATCTACAGTCGTAAGGAAAGTAGGGTTAATATAAGTGTCTTCGATTGTTGGTTCCCATAGATCAACATCCAGAGATGCTAACTTCATTTCTTTTGCTATAAATTCCTGAGCTTCTTTTTCATACCCTGCAAGACTTGGGTATTGAACAAAATCTGCTAAAATACGTACTGTTTCGTTAATTTTTTTATCTAACAAAATTGATACTTTTTTTTTGGTTTCGTTCATAATTGACTCCTTTCAATTTTAATTGTTGATTTACTGTAGGCATAATACACATTATTGCAAT
The DNA here is from genome assembly GCA_003838145.1 of Tindallia sp. MSAO_Bac2. Classification (GTDB taxonomy): domain Bacteria; phylum Bacillota; class Clostridia; order Peptostreptococcales; family Tindalliaceae; genus Tindallia. The sequence continues at coordinate 11,761 of QYZZ01000006.1, read as the reverse complement.
TAGCATGCCAAATTATTTAATTATAATAATATTTAAGAAAAATGAGAATATTGCTTAATTGTATAGATACAAATTATAAATAGTTGAAGAAACTTCAATAAATATTCGTAATTCATTTATGAATTAATTGCATTATGAATTTATAAAACATGTTGACATAGGTGCGTTAAAAAGATAAAATTCACAAATGAATTAACAATTCAAATATGAATTAAATATATAGAAAAGGATGAATATTAGTGGAAAAATCCGAGAAAAGAGATATCAATATTGCATTGACTCCTTGTATAATAATTGCTGAAAACAGTAGTCTTGAAGAGACAATTGGTGCTTTTGATAAAAACAATGTTGATACTGGAGCAGTATTAAAGGACAATAAAATCATTGGTATTTTAACAAAACAGAATTTATTAGAAGCCTATTACTATAGTAAAGGTATGGAAAAAGGTGTAAGCAATTTAATTTCAAAAAAAATTAAAATAATGTGTAGACCGTTAGTTACAGATCAATTGTTTTATGAGCTAAGTTATAACTGTGAACATATACTTATTATAGATGAAAAGGAAAAAATTGAAGGTGTTTTATCATTAAATAATTTAAGTGAGTATATATTAAAAGAGACTATTAGATTTACAATGGCATTTCAACGAGAGCCAACCACTGGGAGAAGATATATTAATGATAAGAGACCTTTTGATGGAAAAAATCAGTTAAAAAATGTCATTCAAAATTTACATGATATAAAAATATGGTATCAAGAACTTGATCAGGCTTTTGAAAATGCACCGAACTCTTTCGTGATTTTGAATGGCGAAGGAATAACTGTTAGAGTTAATAAAGAATTTGAAAATATAACAGGGATTAGCAGAGAAAAAGTTACTGGTGTGAACGTTCGTACAATGGAAGAAAAAGGATACTACAATCCTTCAATAGGATTACTAATTTTAAAAGAAAAAAGGAAGCTCTCAATCATTCAAAAGTTTGAAACAAACAAAGAAGCTCTAGTAACAGCGGTACCAGTTTTTGATGAGAATAAAAATGTTTTTAGAATAATAATAAACGCTATCAATATTGAAGAACTGAATATAATAAATAAATACTTTAATCAACAAAACGAATCAGTAAAATCAAACAAACCTACAAAGAAAGAATCCTTTATAAGCAAGAGCGAGAGCATGAACAGTATTTTGCAATTATCTAATGACATAAAAAATGTAGATTCAACAATTCTGATTTCTGGAGAATCGGGAGTTGGTAAAGGAATGGTAGCAAGATACATTCATGATACTGGACAAAGAAAAAGACAAAGGATGATCGAAGTTAATTGTGGAGCGCTGCCAGAATCACTATTAGAGTCAGAGTTGCTTGGATATGAATCAGGAGCTTTTTCAGGTGCAAAAAAAGGTGGAAAACCAGGTTTAATTGAAATGGCGGATAAAGGAACGCTGCTTCTTGACGAAATTGGCGAAATGCCATTACATTTGCAAGTCAAACTTTTGCAAGTGATACAAGATAAAAAAATTATGAGAGTAGGTGGAAACCAGCCAATAGAAGTAGATGTAAGAATTATTGCAGCAACAAATAAAGATTTGTATAAAATGGTTCAAAAAGGAACTTTTAGACTGGATTTATATTATCGGCTCAATGTAATACCTGTATACATCCCCCCACTAAGAGAAAGACAAGAAGACATTAACTATTTAATTGATTTTTTTCTTGAAAAATATAACAATAAATATAATAAGAATGTAGCCGTTAGTGACGGATTCAAACAGAGCATGATCTATTATGAATGGCCAGGAAATGTTAGAGAATTAGAGAATTCAATGGAGCGACTCGTTGTAACAAGTCCGTCAAAGCTAATTGAGGAAAGTGATGAGCAGTACTTTTTTGTTAATAATTTAACACCAAATAAATTTAGTCATGCTAATAATGAACCCCAAAAACACATAAATTTGGAGGATGCAGTAAATCAACTAGAAAAAAAACTAATAGAAAGGGCTTACCAGGAGTATGGTAATAGCTATAAAGTGGCAGAAGCCTTGGGGATTAGTCAAGCAACAGCTTACAGGAAAATAAAAAAATATCTTTAACCTTTCTTACAAATAATCATAATGCAAATAATCTAATTGTCAAAAGCATAAAAAAATGATAAAATACAAAAAACTGTATCCATTCCTTATGGACAGGTGAAGAAGGGCCCAGTAAATTCTTTTTCTTTTTCAGAGAGTCGGCGGCAGGTGAAAGCCGATAAAGAAATGAATTGAATCCAGCCTGGAACCGCTTATGATAAAAGCCGGCCAACCCCCGTTAAAAGGTTTTGAAGAGGATTTTACCAAAAGGTAAAGTCAATCAGGGTGGCAACGCGGAGCTTAAGCCTTCGTCCCTTCATTGGGATGGAGGCTTTTTTGTTTTAAATTTAGTTATAAATTCAGGAAGAATTTCATAAAGGAGGAAATAAAAAATGCTGGATATGAAACGATTACGAACAGAGTTGGATAGCATTAAAGCTGCCATGAATCGCCGGGGCGAAGCTGATATCGACCTGGATGAAGTGGTGGCATTGGACGAAGAACGCAGAAAACTGCTTCAGGAAGTAGAACAAATGAAAAGTGAGCAAAACCGGGTATCAAAAGAAATACCAAAGCTGAAAAAAGCCGGTGAAGATACAACGGAAGTAATGCAGCAGATGAAGGAACTTTCGGCTAACATAAAGGATCTGGATGCAAAAGTTGCACTGGTGGAAGATACATTGCAGGAGAAAATGCTCCGAATCCCCAATATTCCCCATCCGGATGTTCCTCAGGGAGATACGGACGAAGATAATGTGGAAGTTAAACGCTGGGGCGATCAGCCTCAATTTGACTTTGACTTTAAAGCACACTGGGACGTTGGAGGAGATCTGGATATCCTGGACTTTGAAAGAGCCGCCAAAGTTACCGGCTCCCGATTCGTGCTTTATAAAAAAGCCGGTGCCAGGCTGGAGCGGGCTCTTATTAACTTCATGCTGGACCTGCATATTAACGAGCATGGCTATGAGGAACTGATGCCACCCTTTATGGTGAACCGGCAGAGTATGACCGGCACCGGCCAGCTGCCAAAATTTGAGGAGGATACCTTTAGGATTCCACAAAAAGACTTTTTCCTGGTACCGACAGCGGAAGTACCGGTAACCAATATTTATCGGGATGAAATATTAAACGAAGAGGACATGCCGCTTTACTATGCCGCTTATACTCCCTGTTTCCGCTCCGAAGCCGGATCTGCCGGGCGGGATACCAGAGGACTGATCCGACAGCATCAGTTTAATAAAGTGGAAATGGTAAAATTTACCACCCCGGAATCTTCTTACGCTGAGCTGGAAACCTTAGTGGAAAACGCGGAAAAAGTGCTGCAAAAGCTGAATATTCCTTATCGGATTGTCAAAATAGCCACAGGAGATCTGGGTTTTACGGCAGCCTTTAAATATGACCTGGAAGTATGGATGCCCAGCTATGGACGTTATGTGGAAATTTCTTCCTGCAGTAACTTTGAAGATTTTCAGGCAAGACGTGCCAACATTCGATACCGTCCTAAAGATGGAGGAAAAGTTACCTTTGTTCATACCTTAAATGGTTCCGGTTTGGCAGTGGGAAGAACCCTGGCAGCAATTCTGGAAAACTGTCAGCAGGCAGATGGCTCGGTTCTTATCCCTGAAGCACTTCGTGCCTATATGGGCGGAATGGAGAAAATTGAAAAGTAGAAGGATGAAGATGTAAAAACCGGCCAACATATATTGGCCGGTTTTTACATAAATAATAAAAAAAAATCATTATTAAACACTCTAAAGGGTATTAGGACAACTAGTCGGGAAAAAATCTTACACCATTACAAAAGGATGATGCTTATATGGAATCTTTAGCTGCTGCGTATTTTGAAGAAACCTTTGAACAACTGAATGAATGTGAAGTCTGTCTCTCTGAATTAAAAAAAACCTATTCTAAAGACCAAATGGATCAGTTTTTCCGATCCGTTCACTCTATAAAAGGTTCTTCCGCTGCCATGGGATATGAAGAAGTGCAGGATTTGGCCCATAAGCTGGAAGATGTATGGGATGCAGTGCGAAGAGAGGATCTGTTGCTTGATGAATCTATTGTAGATCTGTCCTATGAATCAGTGGATACCATATATAAAATGGTGGAAAACCGCAAGAATCCTTCTCTGGAAGCAGACAACATTTCATCTATTATTAAATTATCCAGAGGTCTTAAGGAACAACTTAAACAGACTCTGGACAAAAAAGAGTTTGAATCCCTGCCAGCCAGGGAAGAACTGCCTGAAGAAAAAGAGACTGCAGTAGAAGTCCAGCCTGAAAAGGTTCTTTCAGCAGATGAAGTACATAGTTATAAAAACAGATACTTTATACACCTTGTCATGGATACCGGGAATCCAATGCCGGCTGTTACCCGATTTTTGGTTCATAAAAACCTGGCTGAGAAAGGATCAATCGACTACTCTGCTCCCGATACCAGTGCTATAATAGCAATGGAAGACATGACTGAAGGAAATGAAATGGAAATTCTCTATCGCAGCAGCTTGGACCGTGTAGAGATACAAAGAGAGATAGATCTTGGTTATATAAAGGATTTTTTTGTATTTGACTTGTCAGAAGCATATCAAGCTCATGCACTGACCATTGCGGATAAAGAGTTTTTCTTCATGTATTTTGCTGAAATGGCAAAAATATTTTATGATATGGATAACAGGAAATCAGCCAAAATGGATAATGATTTTTGGACAAAAATAGAATATAATCTGGTCAGAATTCACTCACAGGCAATTCTTTTGGAAGACCATTCATACTATCGATCCTGGAAAGACGGACTGACAACGCTGAAAGAAATGATTCAATCCGAAGACTGTAAAATATTCAGAAACTCAGAAACAGCATTTATGATGATTAAAGAAATGCTGATCCAGCTGTTGTACGATGCATACCGTCTAACAAATAATGAAACATTTTTGAGACGCCATAGAGTAAAAGAAAATCAGAATATCATTTTAACATTTCAGAATAAAGCTATGGAACTGGATGAGCAGCGGTATAAACTATATCTGATAGATATCAGCCGGCTGAATCAACTCAGACAAGACGAAATAATGACCCTGGATAAGGTAGACCGGGAACTTAAGGAAAAGGGAATAACTCTGTTTTTAGTCAATGATGGGAAAATGAAAAAACGAATTCACACAGGCGGAGCATACCTGCCTATCACCCGAAAAATCATTTTCTATGAAAATGAACGAGACATGATCCATAAAGTCTGTAAAGCCTGGGTAGTTGAGCAGAATACTGTTGAGGAGGTAGACGATGAAAATATTGATAGCTGAAGATAACCAACCTTCCGGTTTTGTTTTGGCAAAGCTGCTGGAGCCTTTTGGAGAATGCACCATTGCTGAGAATGGCATGATAGCTGTAAACTATTTTGTACAGTCTATTCAGGAAGATGCGCTATATGATCTGGTATGCCTGGATATTCTGATGCCAAAAATGGATGGACTGCAAACATTAAAAACCATCAAAGAAGTTGAAAAAGAGATGAAGAATCCGGATCAGCCCTCCGCAAAAATCATTATGGTAACCGCATTAGGAGATACAGACAATATATACAAAGCTTACGAAGAAGGCTGTGACGCCTATATTACCAAACCTTACACAAAGGAAAAAATATATGAAACTCTGGAAAAAATGGAGTTCTCACCAGCTGAATAAAAAACACCTTCCTGATTGATATATTTAATGGTCACTAGTATTTTTGTGTAGGAAATGGAAAAGTTGGCATTTTCAAAAGGTCGACACTCTGATAAAATAGTGGGGATAAGATGAAATAATCGAGGAGTGAAGACATGACCAGTTCCCAAAACTATCAGTTTGCCGGTCACGATACGGTGGCTTTGGCTCAACAGTATGGCACACCACTGTACGTTGTCTCGGAGGATATCATACGGCATCGCTGTCAGATGATCAGGTCGGAGTTTCTGGATAAACACCCGGGCAGTCGTGCTGCTTATGCCAGCAAGGCGTTTTTATCCATGGCCATGTGCAAAATCATCCAAAGTGAAGGACTCTGCCTGGATGTGGTATCAGGAGGGGAACTTTATACGGCCAGAGAAGCCGGATTTCCCATGGAGCGGGTCATTTTTCACGGCAATAATAAAAGCATGGAAGAGTTGACCATGGCTGTTGAATGGAAAGTCGGCCGGATCGTGGTGGATCATCCGGAAGAAATTACATTACTGGAAGCTATTGCTTCTGAAGAAAACCGGTGTGTGGATATTCAGATCCGAATCGTTCCGGAAGTGGAGGGTGAAACCCACCGCCACATTATGACAGGACAGAAAGACAGTAAGTTTGGGATTCCGCTGGTTCCGGAAATCATTGAAAAAGCCGTACAGTCGGCACTGGCGGCACCTCATATCAACCTGAAAGGCTTTCATTTTCATCTGGGATCCAACCTGTTTCAGCAGGAAATATACGTGGAAGCAGTGGAGAAGGTATTGCAGCTTTGCCAGCAGCTGAAGGAAAAGCTGGGCTTTGAGGTGGAGGAAATAAACGCCGGCGGCGGTTACGGCATTCGGTATACGGAAAAAGACAAACCGCACCCACCATCCTGGTATACAGATGCCATAATGGAAACGGTAATTAAAAGATCCAGGGAACTGAAACTGAAGCAACCAACGGTTACAATTGAACCGGGCCGCTGGATTATTGGAGAAGCCGGGATTACGCTTTATACTATTGGAGCCATAAAGGAAATTCCTGAAGTACGGACTTATGCAAGCGTGGACGGCGGTTTACCGGACAATGTGCGGCCAGCTCTCTATGATGCACAGTATGATGCGATTGTTGCAAACAAGGCAGACCAGGAAAAAACGGAAACCGTCACCATTGCCGGAAAATGCTGCGAAACAGGCGATATTCTGATATATGACCTGAAAGCGCCTCCGCTGCAAAGAGGTGATACCCTGGCAGTGCTGTCCACCGGTGCTTATGGCGAATCCATGGCCAACAATTATAACCGGTTACCCCGACCGGCGACAGTTCTTCTAACAGGTAATGAAGCCAGGCTGATGATTCGGCGTGAAACTTTCGAGGACCTGTTGCGACGGGAACGAGAGGCAGATGTAGAATGAAGAAAATAACATCGAAATACATTGTATGGCTGGTCTTCGGACTGGCCTTTATGATTGGATTTTTTCACCGGTATTCCATTGGTGTCATTGCTGATCCGCTTCGGGAAGATTTATTGCTTTCCACCGCTGGTATCAGCCTGATGTCCTCCATGTATTTTTACACCTATGGATTTCTGCAGATTCCCTGCGGAATCATGGTGGATGCTCAGGGTCCCAGAAAAGTGGTATTAGCGGGGATGTCAGCCGTATTACTGGGGTCTTTGTTTTTTGCCATCTCTCCCACGCCTATTCTTTTGTATTTAGCCAGAATTTTAATAGGATTTGGGGCTGCAACGGTCTTTACCTCCATTTTTAAGATTCAGGCACTCTGGTTTAAACCAACAGAATTTGCCACTATTGCCGGCATGACAGCTGTTATAGGGAACGCTGGTGGTATTTTGGCAACAGCTCCCTTTTATCACTTAACCAACGTGATTGGATGGCGGGGAGGGCACTTGGTCCTGGCGGTGATTACCCTGATTCCCATCTTTGTGATCTTTTTTATGATTACGGACCGGCCACCCCGGGATGATAAGGAGCAGGAACAGCGTGCCAGATCACAGAAAATAAGCGTGATAAAAGGAGTAAAAACAGTAGCCGCCAATCGTTACACCTGGATTAATATGGTGGTGCTTTTTACGGTTTTTGGATCCTATATGAGCTTTTCCGGCCTGTGGGGCCCACACTTCATCCGTTACGTGTACGACATGCCACTGGACAGGGCAGCGAACCTGATCATGGTTTACATGGCCGGAATTCTCATCGGGTCTCCGCTTATAGGCAGGATCTCCGACGGGCTGGGAAAGCGAAAACGGGTACTGCAGGCAGCTTTACTGGTGCTGCTGACAGGATGGATTTTGATGATCCTGATTTTACCCCGGCTGCAGCAAATCTGGCTGCTGGTCATTGTGTTATTTTTTACCGGATCCGTATCCATCAGTCCCATGCTTTGCTTCACTAATATTAAAGAGCTGACCAGGACGGAATATACGGGCATTGCCACCGGGTTTATTAATATGGCACCTTTTTTCGGCACATCTCTGATAAACAGCGTGGTAGCCTGGTTTTTACGGACGGGAGAAACAGCAGCAACCTATCAAACCGGTGCAACGGTTTTCCTGATAACCGCTTTGATTGGATTTATCGCCAGCTTCTTTATGAAAGAGGGGCACCATCAAAAAGAGTGCAGGATAAGGTAGGGAACAACAGCTAAGATAACAGGAGGAAAAACAATGAAGATACTGATAACAGCCGGTTATCAAATGACGGAAGCCAAACTTGACCGGTTCAGAGAACTGGGTTGTAATCCAGTGGTATGGTCGGATGAAAAGGAACCGGTATCCGAAGAAGAAGCGCTGCTGGATCATTTAAACCAAAATGGCTTAAGAGCAGCAGCCCTGGATGTTTTTCATGAAGAACCACTGCCGGAGAAAAGTCCCCTCTGGGATCATCCCAAAATAATAGCAACGCCTCATGCTTCATTTTTATCCACCAGTGTGCCGGACAGGGCTTTTGAACTTGCTTACAGAAATATTAAAGCCTTTATGGAAGGGAAGCCAATGGAAAACCAGCAGCTTTGACAAATAAGACTTAGGGCTCATTTTTGTTTTGCTTTTACCGGGTACTATATTAAATACATAAGAATACTCGGGAATAAAAATTATTCCTTCATTACATACGGCATGAAACTAAGCGGCAGGAAACCGTTGGATTAATGAAGGAGGAAAAAGGATGGAAAATCAGGAAAGAGAAGTAAACAAATTACACAAATCATCATTGGGAATGGACGAAAATGTTGCCGGGCTTTTGAGCTATGTTTTTGGCTTTGTAACCGGAATTATCTTTTTTGTTCTGGAGAAGGAAAGTCGTTTTGTTAAGTTCCATGCGATGCAGTCTATTTTACTTTCAGCTGCGTTTTTGGTTCTTTCAACGGTATTAGGCTTTATTCCTATCCTTGGCTGGTTGGTATTGCTGCTATTATCACCAGTAGCATTTGTACTTTGGATTGTCATGATGTACAAGGCATACAAGCATCAGTGGTTTAAACTGCCGGTAGTGGGAGACATTGCTGAAAAGCAGGCAAATATTCAGTAAGGATTTTGAAGAAAAAAGAAACCGGGAACTGATTCGCTCAGTTCCCGGTTTATTGTGTGCCCCCTAAAAAGCCATTAATGCATAAAATATTTCTGGAAAAACATCGAAAAGATCCTTAATGACAGCATCAAAATATAATAACCACCTCTCTGGTGCTGTTGATCCAGTCGGCTTTGGCATCCAGATTATCAGCAGAAAAACGGACCGGGACAAAGGTTCGGCCACCGATGGAAACCGGAGCCACGTCCATGGTTTTGGAAATCCCGTTGGCACGAAGATTCCTGCTGTTCAGCCACATTTCCACGTTATTGCCTTTGGCGTTAAGCGTAATTTTACTTTCGCTGCCATCCCAGCCGACACTGCCGCCCATAGCTTCTACGATAGCCCGGATAGGTACCATGGTTCGGTTGGAAATAATTTGCGGGGTAGTACCACGGCCCGGGTCAATTTCTGCCGAAACGCCATTAACTACCATGCGGGGATTGTCAATCTGTAAAACGATAAAGCTCTGCTGACCACCGGTTCCGGAGGCGATAACATTGGAACTGCTTCGCACTGTATAGGTGGCAATGGCATCGCCCAATTCTTCTTCAATTCCCTGCAGAGGATTAGCTTCTTTAAGCACTGGCTTAACGGTGTAATAATAATCCGTGTTAGGTTCAATGTTAACATCAATAAACGGTAGTGCCGTAATATAAAAGTCGGTCACAGAAATACCCAGCTCATTTGGATTGGTAGAACGGAAAACCCGATACCCCAGGGCGCCGCTGACAGTAGGCCATTCCATACGGGTTCCGCTGTCGTGAGACTCAGCCGAAGAAGTGCTTCCGGTGGCCGGTGGTGTTGGCGCTGGTGTCGGAGCAGGTGTGGCAGGGGCTGAATCCGTTGCATATCCCCATACCTGCGCAAATCCTTCGTTATTGGACTGGCTGTTGTGGGACCAGGTGGAAGGTTCTGAATCAATAATGGTGTAAGTACCGGCTTTGATGGTGACATTGGGCTCAACAAACCAGTAAGCATTGGGAGTATCAAGATAGCCGATTCGTGCGGTTGCCTGCCAGGGGCCATACATGGTTCCGTCAGCATGCTGCAGTCCTATGGAGCCGGCGGGCGATCCCTGACGGTTGTTCCAGTGATAGGTTTCCACCTTGGTGATGACATGAGGTTGACTGATGCTGAAAGTTGTCGGGTTGGTGGGGCCGTTGGCGACGCCTGCGATATTGTTGTTATCAAAAATGATGTCACCGTCACTGGAGGTAGCAGGAGGCTCTGGTGTTGCAGGAGCCGTAGCAGAACTGCTGACAGAAAACGCCTGGCTGGTGCCTACCCGTGTATAGCCGTTATCCTGAAAGATCCGGAATTCATACTGTCCGGCATCCTTGGGCAAATCCAGATTATAACTTCCGGAGGTGCCTTTCAGGTACTCGTACTTAATAAAATTTCGGTCATCAGAACCGGATTTGTAAAGTCCAATCCAGGCCTGGGAATGAGAAGGTGCATCCGAGTATTGAACCGTCATGTTTTCTTCTGCTGCAAAAGTTGTTTTTGGCAAAGTAAAAACCGGATTAAACTGAACTACCGTTACTGAACTGCTGACGGCAATACGCTGGCCATAACCGCCATCATTAAACAGTCGGAAGTTATAGGTTCCAATATCATAAGGTGCCGTAACCGTGTAAGTTCCATTGGTATTGCGAACATAGGCATAGGAAGTGAGATTCCGGTCATCGGCGCCTGTTTTATAAAAGCCAATCCAGGCATTTGTATGATCAGTGCCGGAAAAAGAAGCGGTTATTTCTTCTCCTGGCCGGACGGTAGTGGGCTGAACACTGATGGACGCCGCAAAGGCGGTTAGGGGGAGCATGGAAAAAATTAACACAATCACTAATAATGAGGCGAATACTTTTCGGTACATAAACAGCACATCCTTTCATTAAACTGGGTAGTAGAAAGAAAAAAAGATAAAAGGATTACGTTTTTCTTTGAATCATCTCCTCTTTTCTTGACTTTACAATAAATTTTGATAATAATAGTATAAGGCAGTCTTTAATTCATTATGAGACAATTTATAGATTTTGGAACCACCCGGAAAGGGTAGTTTTCTTAAGCAGATACAAAAAAACACCCTACCCATTTTGGGTAGGACATTATATGCACCTGTAGCTCAGGGGATAGAGCACTGGTTTCCTAAACCAGGTGTCGGAAGTTCGAATCTTCCCAGGTGCGCCACCACCAATCAATTGGTATCAGTGTGTTTTGGGTTTTTTACATAAATGATAGAATCGGTATTTATTTCCAAGTACAGCAACAAGTACAGCAACGAGCATTTTTTATTTACTCAACTTTCGCAGAGCGAAAATGGCAGATAAGCCCTGATATACCTGGGCAGATCCTCTATCCACTGATGTAGTTGACACATAATTGCTTTGCGAAGTCGTTTGCTGGTCTGCTCCAT
>QYZZ01000066.1 GCA_003838145.1 Tindallia sp. MSAO_Bac2 | reverse complement strand
TTTACGATGTCAAGTCCCAATTTTCGATCTGCTTTAAAAAGGCGAAAATGGGAGGAAAAAGAAAAATCACCCAACAAACAAATGTTGAGTGATCAATGCTCTCGGGTTTCCGAGAAGCTTAATTCACTAATAGGAGGAAATAATAAATGAAAAACACAAAAAATACTCATGAAAAAACGAACACAAAGAAAGTGAAATGCGGAGTACTAACTTGCATTCATTGCGTAATGGATACCTGTACATTAGATGCCTGTGAATTGCAGGAAAGAGTGTTTATGCAAGAATATTAAGATCGGTTTCAAAACCCCCTGAAGGTTCTTTAATAACTGAACCTGCAGGGGGTTTTTTAAGCTCTTTTTTGTGTCTGATATTGTAGCCGGTACAATTTATGGTAATATCCTTTTCTTTTTAACAGTTCCTGGTGTATACCCTGTTCAACAATTTTTCCATGATGCAACACTAAGATCTGATCACAATGTTGAATAGTCGACAGACGATGTGCGATGGCTATTGTTGTTCTTTTGTTCATAAGGCGTGGTATGGCTTGCTGTATAAGTTCTTCTGTCTCAGCGTCTATATGTGCCGTGGCTTCATCAAGAATTAGTATTGATGGATCAAAAGCAAGGGTTCGAGCAAAAGAAATCAGCTGTTGCTGGCCGGTAGAAAAATTATTTCCACGTTCCAATACCTGGTGCTCATACTTATTTGGTAACAAGTCAATAAATTGATGTGCATTTACTTCTCTGGCTGTATCTTCTATTTGCGCAAGGCTCAATTTCTTTTCGTTTAAACTGATGTTTTCCGCAATACTACCTGAAAAAAGAAAAACATCCTGCTGCACCATTCCGATATGTTTGCGAAGGCTGTCCTGGCTATACTCTCTGATATCAACATCATCAATGAGAATACTTCCATGTTGTATATCGTAGAATCGAGACAGAACGTTGATAACAGATGTTTTTCCGGCTCCAGTGGCTCCTACAAACGCAATAGACTGTCCGGGTTCTACCTTGAAGCTTACATCCTTTAAAATCCAGTCTTTTTCTTTATAGGCAAACCATACATTTTTAAATTCGATTTTTCCCTCAATATTTTGGGGACTATAAGCATCAGGCTTATCTGTAATAGATGGTGACCGGTCCATCAATTGAAAAATCCGTTCAGAAGAAGCCATTGCAGATTGAAGGATATTATACTTTTCAGTCAGATTATTGATGGGCTGAAAAAACTGCCTTATATAGTTAATGAACGCAAACAAAACTCCAAATTCAATCATTTGATCCATAACCAGGCCACCACCAAAGTAAATTATCAGCGCCATAGCCAAAGAAGAAATGAGTTCTACACCTGGTCGGAATATTGAGGAAATAAAATTTTCTCTTTCATTGGCTTTGAGTAAATGATTATTTAGGTTCTGAAAGTGCTGATATTGCTGTTGTTCTCTTTTGAAAACATGAATAGTCCGCATTCCTGACAGGTTTTCGTTTAATGAAGCGTTAACCTTTGCCAGTTTTGTTCTGACTTCCCGATAAGCTTCCCTAACTTTTGATCTGAAAAAGTACGAGGCCATAAGTATGACAGGTATCATGGAGAATGTAATCAAGGCTAATTGAAGGTTTAGACTCAGCATAACAACGATAATACCAATCAGGAGAAACAGATCTTTGAAAAGATTGACAAGAACACTGGTATACATCTCATATAATGTTTCAGTATCGTTGGTAACCCGTGTTACAAGACGGCCAACGGGCTGTTCATCAAAAAAAGAAACAGACATTCTCTGAAGATGGCTGAATAAATCGTGGCGAATGGCATAAACAATTTTATTACTGGCGTAATTAAGAATATAAACCTGACCAAAATTAACAAAGAAAGCAACGAAAAAAACACCCATCAGAACAAAGCCGATGTTCAGAACTGATCGCGAATCTTCTGATCTCACAACCTGTATCTGTTCTTCGGATAGTTTGGTTTCTTCAGAAACATGACCGAGGTAAAACTGTCGATCTTCCCGGAGGATATGGGCAGTATCTCCAGGTTCCAAAGAATCAAAGTGAGCCGCCTGTGACTGATCTAATACAAAACTCTTTTCGGAATAGTTTATATGATCATCGATAGCAATTTTAAAAAGGTAAGGTTGTGCCAGCTCAGCGATGGCGGTGAATGCCAATAATATGATGGCTGCAAGAAGCATAATTACATGTGGCCTGGCGTAACTGAGGAGACGTTTCATCAACTCGCCATCATAAGTTTTTTCAAGCTTTTCCTCTTCAAAATATGAATTCAAATTTTTCATCTCCTGTTACTTAAAGTATCTCTTCCTCCAGCATTTGTTGTTGATACTGATATGCGTAGTAACCATCCATTCCTATAAGTTTTTCATGAGTTCCATACTCAATAACTTTTCCCTGATCCAATACCATAATCATATCACAATGCTTTAGCGTAGAAATGCGATGAGCAATGATCATAGTTGTTTTAGCATCAATGGTATCCCTGATGCCATCTAAAATTCTTTTTTCGGTTTGTGTATCAACTGAGGATAAAGCATCATCCAAAATCAATATAGCGGGATTCTTTATCAATGCTCTGGCAATTGCCAGGCGTTGTTTTTGTCCGCCGGAAAGAGTGACACCTCGCTCACCAGCTACTGTGTTATATGCATTAGGGAACTGCAGGATATCGTGGTGTAAACCTGCAAGCATCGAAGCGCGCTCTATCTGTTCCTCTGTCGCTTCGTCAACTCCAAAAGCAATATTATCTTTGATTGACGCAGAAAAAATGAAACTATTTTGTTCCACATAACCAATATTTTCTCTGAGGGATTTCAATGATAATTGCGTCAGAGAAACGCCATCTAACTCAACTGAACCGTCATCGGGATCAAAGAGCCTTAGAAGCAAAGCTGGTATTGTGCTTTTGCCACTTCCGGTACGTCCCATGATGCCAATGGTTGAACCTGCATCAACTTTAAAGCTGAGATTATCTATAACCAGTTCTTCATCAGATTCATAACTGAAGCAAACATTGGTGAATTGAATCGAACCGCTTACAGAGTGCAGTTTTTTTGGCTGGCTCAATTCGATAATATCCGGCTTTTCTGCCATCACAACATTAATTCTTGACATAGATGCAGCACCTCGCTGTAAAATGTTGATAACAAATCCAATGACGGGTACAGACCAGACCATGGAAGCCAGGTAAGCATTAAAAGCCACAAAAGAACCCAATGTTATGGTGTGATTGATGACCAAATGGGTACCATAGATAAGGGTAATAAAAAAACTTATACTGGATATAAATTGAATCGTAGGGGAAAAAGTTCCAAATAACAATGCTAAGTTCATATTTTTATCAAATAATTTTTGATTTAAATGGTCAAAATTTCTAACTTCATTGTTTTCCTGAGCAAATGATTTAATGATGCGGATACCGGAAAAATTTTCCTGGACTTTTTCTGTCAGTTGTGAAAAGGTTTGCTGGACTACCTTAAACTGTTGGTTAATGGAGACTCCAAAACGATAAATGGTAAACGCCAAAAAAGGCATTGGAATAAGTGCCATTAAAGTTAAACGGACATCAGTGGTGATGATCATCATAGTGATGGCGGCGATGTTTAAAAAAAGCGCATCTGTAAGAGTGATGACACCTCCGCTGGCAGCCATTCGAACCGCCAGAATGTCATTTGTTGCATGAGCCATCAAATCTCCAGTCTTTTTTCTGCTATAATAGGAGGTAGACAGACGAAGAAACTGTTCAAACATTTCATTTCTGAGTTCATATTCCATGCGTCTCGAAGAATTTATTATCAGGATTCTCCATATAAAACGAAATATCATCATTAATATTCCGATTAAAACAATAATAATGCTATAGTTTAGTAGCTGTCGGTGATCTAATGTTCCGAACTGCAATGCATCCGTTATACGTCGTAAAATTTCAGGAACGGCAAGTTGCAGTGCATCAACAGCAATCAGTGAAAGGACCCCCCACACATAGAACCATTTGTACTTTTTTACGAAAGGTATAAGCGTTAAATAACTTGACAAAGTAATCACCCCGGATACTTGATATCAATGAATCTGATTAAAAAGGAGTTGTAACTATGAGTTCATGGATTGATGAAATACAGGTAGACGAAAATGACACAAATCATTTATATATGCAAATTTACCATCAGATTGAAAACATGATTTTGAATAAAACGCTGTTAAATAATGAGCGATTGCCTGCAGTTCGAAAACTTGCAGATAAACTAAAAGTTAATACAGTAACCGTGGTTAAAGCCTATGAATTACTGGAAAGAGATCAGCTTGTACACAAAAAAATTGGCAGTGGTACCTATGTTAAGCATAATGCGAATGAGTCTCTCGGTGCTGTACCTATGGACGATGAATGGGAACAGGCCCGAATTCGTCAGCTAAATCAATTGTCAGAAAGAAATATTACGGTAACGGCAGATACCATTAATTTTGCCAGTGCCAACCCTTCTCCTGACTTATTTCCTGTTGAAGACTTTAAGGAAGCCTTACTGGAAGTACTGGATCGGGATCGTGGGTTTGCTTTCAGCTACCAGGACAGTAGAGGATACGGACCTTTGCGTCATCGAATGTCGACGCTTGCAAAAACCAACGGTATTATCTCATCCCCTGAAGAAATTCAAATTATCTCCGGGGCACAGCAGGGCATCGATTTGGTTGCTAAAGGGTTATTACAACCTGGAGATACGGTTTTGATAGAAAGACCATCTTATGGTGGAGCTATGGCTGCCTTTCACTCCAGAGGAGCCCGGGTTCGTGATATAGAAATGGAAAAAGATGGAATTAACATCGATTCACTCGAAAGGGCCGTAAAGGAAACACGGCCCAAACTGATATATCTTATGCCTAATTTTCAAAACCCTACCGGTATATCCTATACCCATGAAAAAATGAAAAAAATCATTGAGCTCAGTGAAACATATGACTTCATAATCTTAGAGGATGACTATGTAAATGAACTGTCATTTTTTGCTGAACCGGCTTCTGCAATCAAATCCCTGGATGTATACCAACGTGTGATTTACATTAAAAGCTTTTCTAAAATGTTTATGCCGGGGCTAAGGCTGGGCTATATGATTGTTCCGGTTAAAAACTACAGTTCTTTGGTTCTTGCAAAACAGGCTTCTGATATATCTACATCCGGATTATTGCAAAGAGCATTGGAGTGTTATTTTAATCAAGGTAAATGGGACCGGAATATTAAGAGGCTTACCAAAGAATATTATAAACGTTTTACGCAGATGAAAGCAATTATAGAGTTGAAACTACCTGAGGGAGTAAAGTGTGATATACCGATGGGCGGACTGAATTTCTGGTTAAAACTACCGGTGGGAATGGAGGCATCTCGCTTATATTCTCTAGCTTTGGATAAAAATATTTTGTTTGCGCCAGGTAGTTTGTTTTACCTGAATCAACCAGTCAAGGAGCGACTGCGGGTTAGTATTGCAGCAGTCAACGAAAAACAGATTGAATCTGGAATGCGTGAAATGGTAAGATTGATCAGACACTATGACTCTACTGATAGCTCAGTGCCCTGGAACCGGCAGCAACAGGAACCGATTCTATAGTGAGCTGAAAGAAAGGGAGACTGGAATGAAAAAATTTGCAGTAATAATAAACCCGAATGCCGGAAGAAGAATGGGTAAAGAACGTTTTGAAGCACTGAAAGAAATTATCCTTGAAAGGGAAAGCTGTAAATTTGATACTTATGAAACAGTTGGAAAAGAAGATACTATTGATGCAGCAGCAAAATATGGCACCGGAAATTATGATTTGATAATGGTTTTTGGAGGAGATGGGACGACAAACGAGGTTGTTAATGGTTTGATGAAAACAGTATCGCCGCCACCACTCGCTCTTTTTCCCATGGGAACCGCCAATGACGTTGCAACGCACCTTAAGATCCCCAAAAATCTGGAAGCTTACGCAGAGATGATTTTAGACCCGGAAGTCGTACCCGTGGATGTTGGGAAAGCGGGTGAACGATTCTTTTTGAATGTTGCAGCCGGAGGGCTTTTACCGGAATTAGCTCATAAAGTATCGTCGGAAAGAAAGTCTATCTTTGGAAAATTCGCCTATTACATGGAGGGTTTTTTAGAATTTCCAAAACAGTTTTTTCAGACCATAGAAATAGAACTGGAGTTGGAAGGCAAAAAAGAAACTCGTGATACTCTTTTCTTTCTTCTGGCAAATGGACCGATTGTTGGCGGGTTCAAGAACCTGGTGCCCGAAGCTTCGCTAAATGATGGGAAATTGGATTTGTTAATCGTTGAAAGTGCAGAATTCCCAGATATGGCAAATGTATTTTTAAGTTTCTTAAGAAAAAAAATAACACCACAAAAGGGAATGGTGTATTATCGCGTAGATGCTTTCCGCTTAAACAGCCATCAGGAAATAGATGTAGATGTGGATGGAGAGCTGTGCGGAAAACTTCCCATGGATTTTAAGGTGGTTCCTTATGCGCTTCAGTTAATTGCTCCGAAGAGAAAAGAGCATCCAGTATAAAAAAGGTATATGTGTGAGGAGATTATATATGCGAGCAGAAATAATGAGCATTGGAACGGAAATTCTATTGGGAGACATTGTGAATACCAATGCCAGATACCTCTCAAAGCGTCTGGCGGAATTGGGAATTAATGTTTACTTTCAGACGGTTGTCGGAGATAATGCTGACAGAATTTTTGAGGCTTACAGGATAGCCTTTAACAGAGCGGATTTTGTTATCGTTTCGGGTGGGTTGGGTCCAACAGAAGATGATCTGACAAAACAAATAGCAGCACAATACTTTAACAAGAAAATGATTTTTCAACCTGAAGTGTGGGAGCCAATTTATAAGTTTTATACCATTAGAGGATCGAGCCCCCCTGAAGCTGCCCAAAAACAAGCGAGTTTTCCGGAAGGTTCATATATTCTTGAAAATACAAATGGGACTGCTCCTGGTTGCTGGATAGAGGAAAATGGAAAGTTTATGGCTATGATACCGGGCCCGCCCAAAGAAATGATGGAAATGTTCGAAAACCAGGTCCTTGTAAAATTAAAACAACATTTAAAACACACCATTCGATCAAAAACCCTTCGGGTTTGTGGTATAGGTGAGAGTCAGGCAGAAGCAATGCTTATTGATTTGATCCATCAGCAAACAAACCCGACCATTGCCACTTATGCAAAAGAAGGAGAAGTGCATATAAGAGTGACGGCCCGGGCGGACTCTCGGGAAGAGTCAGACAAAATTATTAAACCAGTTATGGATGAAATCTACTCTATTCTGGGTCCCTTTATTTATGGAGAGGGAGAAAAAAGCCTTGAAGAAAAGCTGTTTTCCATGTTATCAGAAAATAGATTAACACTATCTGTTGCAGAATCTATGACTGGTGGTCTGGTTTGCGCAAGATTAATCAGTGTTTCTGGAATGTCATCGTGTCTGAAGGAAGGGATGGTTACTTATAGCAATAAATCCAAGATTCGCCAGTTAAATGTTTCGCCGGAAACTATTGAAACTTTTGGGCCGGTCAGTAGGGAAACAGCATCTGAAATGGCAAAAGGCGCTGCGAAAGCAACAGGTTCTGATATTGGGCTGGCAGTGACCGGCTGGGCTGACAACAGTGGTAATACTTCTGAGGCAGGTTCAATCTGGATTGCTGCCTTCATTAATGGTTCGCTGTCCACAAAACACTTTCAGTATTCTGGCAGCCGGAATCGAGTGCGTTTTTTTGGTGCAAATATGGCTGTTTGCTGGTTGGTTCAAAGGCTGAAAATTGCATTGGATAACCAGCATAATGCTGGACATTCAAATAGTTGAAAGGATGGGTGATATGGAAGCGAATCCGGCGGCAATATTTTTTTTATCAGCAGGACTATTTATGGGTTGGTCGCTGGGAGCTAATGATGCTGCAAATATAATGGGTACAGCAGTCAGCACCAGGATGATAAAATTCAAATCCGCTGCTCTGATTATATCTGTTTTTGTTGCTCTGGGTGCGGTTATTAGCGGTGCCGGGACCACAGAAACCTTAGGGCAGTTAGGCAGCATAGATCGGCTGGAAGAAGCCTTTATGGCATCATTGGCAGCAGCTCTTGTTGTGATGGTTATGACTCGAAACGGTCTGCCTGTTTCAACTTCCCAGTCCATTATTGGTGCTCTGGTAGGATGGAATCTATTTCACGGATATTCTGTAGACTTACAATTATTAGTTCGTATTGCTGGAACCTGGGTTTTTGCACCGGTTCTTGGGGCAATGATGGCAATCACCCTATATTTAATTATTGCTCCTCTCTGGAAAAAAATGCCTGTACATATTGTGAGAAGAGATCGATGGCTCCGAATTTTACTGGTTATTGCAGGTGCCTTTGGCGCATATAGCCTCGGTGCGAATAATATGGCGAATGTGGTGGGAATTTTTGTTAACAGCCTCCACATACCGGATTTATCATGGAATACATTCACTTTACTTAGTGGACAGCAAATGTTGTTCCTGCTGGGTGCTTTGGCTGTATCTGTTGGAGTATATACGTATTCCTATAAAGTGATGTCAACTATAGGGAGTGGAATAATCAATCTGACTCCTGCTCATGCACTGATTATTGTACTTTCTAGTGCTCTAGTATTATTTCTTTTTGCATCACAAAATTTACAGGAATGGCTTATAGCGAATAACTTGCCTTCGTTTCCGCTAGTTCCGGTTTCTCAGTCTCAGGCTGTCGTTGGATCAGTAGTGGGTATTGGTCTGGCGAAAGGTGGACGAAACATTAAAATCAGTTTGTTGGGAAAAATTTTTATTGGCTGGGTGATTACTCCGATTGCATCAATCATTTTAGTGTTCTTTTTGTTGACGTTTTCGTAAAAAAGAGATTGCTGATAAAAAAATAACAAATATATTTTTAGTTCGATCTTTATCTTATTCTTCAATGTACTTAATAGATTTGACGATCTTCGAAAAATAATTATAATTTACATTGATACTTGGACAATATGTGATAATTCTGGTATCATGGTATAGAAGTATCAATAAAAGGATAACAATAGTCAAAGGGAGGGTATTGCATGAGTAAAGTCGTCTCACTGGAAGAAGCATTAAAGTTTGTTAAAGATGGCACAACTGTTATGATCCCAGGTTTTATGGGAGCAGGAACACCGGAAACATTAGTGGATGGACTGGTGGAAAAAAATGTTAAAGATTTATTTTTAATCTGTACAGACACAGCCAGACCGAACGTGGGAATTGGTAAACTGATTGTAAATGGACAGATTAAAAAACTATATGCTTCTCATATTGGAACTAATCCGGAAACTGGACGAATGATGAATGAAGGACTGATTGACGTAACGTTGATTCCGCAAGGTACACTGGCAGAGCGAATTAGAGCAGGTGGTGCAGGCCTTGGAGGTTTTTTAACACCTACCGGTGTCGGAACTGTTGTAGAAGAAGGAAAACAGAAAATGGCTTTTGATGGCAAGGAATACCTGCTTGAAATGCCGTTGAGAGCAGAAGTGGCGTTAATCCGTGGTACCAAAGTAGATAAAAAAGGTAATGTATGGTATAACGCAGCTACCAGAAACTTTAACACACATATGGCAACTGCTGCAGACATTGTAATTGTGGAAGCCCGCGAACTGGTAGAAGTTGGAGAAATTGACCCTAACAATGTCATGACTCCGGGTATCTTTGTTGATTATATTGTAAAGGGGGAATAGTGAATGGATATTCGTGAAAGAATTGCTAAAAGAGTGGCGAAAGATTTCGAAGACGGAGATATTGTGAATCTGGGTATCGGAATGCCTACTCTGGTAGCTAACTATATTCCGGAAGGTATAGAAGTGATTCTTCAGTCTGAAAATGGATTTGTCCGTATGGGGCCGGTACCGGAAGAAGGTAAAGAAGATCCGGACGTGGTTAACGCAGGGGGACTTCCGGTTACTGTTCTGGAAGGAGCTGCATATTTTGATAGTGCTACCTCTTTTGGAATTATTCGTGGAGGGCATGTTGATGCGACAGTGCTTGGTGCACTACAGGTAGACCAGGAAGGCAACCTGGCCAACTGGATGATCCCTGGAAAACTTGTTCCTGGAATGGGTGGCGCCATGGATTTGGTTGTAGGAGCTAAAAAAGTAATACTGGCAATGGAGCACACAGCCAAAGGTAAGCCGAAAATTTTAAAATCCTGCTCATTACCACTTACTGCTAAAAAGGAAGTTGACATGATTGTTACTGAAATGGGTGTATTTGAAATAACTCCTGGAGGCATGTACCTTAGAGAAATTGCGCCTGATACGACTGTTGAAAAAATTCAGGAAGTGACAGAAGCTGAATTTATCGTAGATGAAAATCTAAAGGTAATGGAAGATTAACAATCCTTTATATCAAGGCCTGCCGTATGTGGTGGGCCTTGTTTTTATATAAGACATTGTTATTAATGCTTTACTTCGATATAATAAAGTCAGAACGCGAATTAATCTATTAAGATGGGAGTATATACAATGAAAACCATCCTCTTTGACCTTGATGGCACCTTGTTGCCAATGAATCTTGAAAAATTTATGCAACTTTATATTGGTGCTTTAACAGAAAAATTCAGCCCATATGTATCTCCGGGTTTATTCAGACAAAAGCTATTGGCAGGAACAAAATCAATGGTTATGAACTCTGGAAGACAAAAGACAAACGAAATGATTTTTATGGAAGTTTTTATGAATGATCTTCCTTTGGATCAAGAGAAAGCCAGGTTTTTATTCGAGGAATTTTACGATAAAGACTTTGAAGTGGTCAGGCAATCAACATGGCAGGATCATAACATGATTGAATCGGTAGAGGTTTTAAAGAATAAAGAATGCACAATAGCAATTGCCACAAACCCGCTTTTCCCCAGAAAAGCTGTACACCAGAGAGTTGAATGGGCGGGGTTGAATCCGGAAGATTTCAAGTTCATTACCACTTTTGAATATATGCACTCTGCAAAACCAAACACAGAGTATTATGAGGAGCTTTTAGAATATCTTGAAGCATCACCGACAGAAACGATGATGGTAGGCAATGATGCTCTTGAAGATTTGGCTGCAGGCAGCATTGGTATTGAAACATATCTTCTTACAGACCATCTTCTAAATGAAAGCAAACAGACAATTTTCCCGGATCACCAGGGCAATACGAAACAGTTTCTGGAATTTGTTAAGTCGTTATAATCGGGCACGTGAATCACTATTGTTTAAAAATCCACTATGTTATAATAGCAGAAGCAGGCATCTTTTAAATGCATTTAGAAATGAGGAATGAGAATGGTTAAATATAAAGTGTCAGCAGTTGTTCTGGCAGGTGGAAGCAGCACCAGGATGGGCAGGAATAAAGCATTGCTGAAGCTGGGTGACAAACGGATGGTTCAGATGATTGTTGAAACTCTGCAGGATCTGTTCGATGAAGTATTGCTGGTGACACGAACTCCTTCGACTTTCCATATGCTGGATGATGTTAGATTTGTTATGGATGCTATAGATACACCTGAGAAAAACTCACTGATTGGCCTTTATTCAGGCTTATTGGAAGCAAAAAACGAATACATTTTCATTGTTCCATGTGATATGCCCTTTTTAAATCGCAAGTTAATTCAACATATGGTGGAGACACTGGATGGTGAAGATGCGAAGGTGCCTATGATCGGTTCTCACTTTGAGCCATTGCACGCTCTGTACCGCAAAACATGTTTGCCGTTCATTGAAAGTCAGATTAAAAATAAGCATTATAAAATTGCGGATTTTTATGACCACGTATTAGTCAGGCCAGTCTGTGAAACGGAGATCCGCAGGCTTGATCCGGGGATGAACGGGTTTATCAATATAAACACGGAAGCGGAGTACGAGAAAGCCAAGGCTAAGTGGCTGTTGGATCGCTCAGTAAAGACTAAAAACGCAACAAAAGAAGGAAGGAGTGAGCATTTTAATGAAACAAGAAGATCCAATGATATTTTACAGTGAACAGGGAAAAATTAAAATATCAGACGACATTATTATGACAATTGCCAGAAATGCAGTTAAAGATATTGAGGGAATTTTATCAATTAGTGGAGGGTTCCCCGGAGGAGTCCAAGCGCTCTTTAATAAAAACACAGCCACAAAAGACGGAGTTCGGATAGAGAAGGATGAAAAAAGTATTAATTTAAATCTTTCACTGGAACTGACCTATGGCATTCCAATACCAAAACTGGTCGAAGAAGCTCAGAAAAAAGTGAAAGAAGCAGTTGAATCGATGACGGAAATACCTGTCAATAATGTCAATATTTTTGTGCATGATGTCAAAGCTGTAGAATAGCTATAAACAAGCAACAGTCAGATAGGTTATAACATATTCTTGGACTGTTGCTTTTGATTTCATTACTGGTTTTCTTCAACAAAATCGATGATCTCTCCGATGGTTTTAATGGATTCGGCCATTTCATCCGGAATTTCAATATCAAACTCATCTTCAATAGCCATAATTATTTCAACAGCATCCAGGGAGTCAGCATCCAAATCCTCCATTAGCATAGTGCTTCTGGTCAAAGCAGACATATCCTCGATGCCAAGATGAGTTGCAATAATCTTTAGTATTTTCTGGTCGATCATTGGAAACCTCCTTATCTTTTTATATTTATTTTACAATAGAATACCATAATGGAAGTGTAATTGCATCGTTTTTTTGACTTCATAATTCTATATGGAATATTGCGATAATTTTTAAGAATATTTTTTTTACCGCGACTATGCCAAAATAACTCGATTCGTAGTATAATGTTTGTGCTTCATACTAATAAATCCAGAATTATAATACTTGAAATTACACGAAACACCCATGGGAGGATCAGTTATGGACATTGCTTTTGGAGTACTTGGAGGCTTGGGTTTATTCCTTTATGGAATGCATGTCATGAGCACCGGCCTTCAGAAAGTAGCCGGTCAAAAGCTTAAAAGTATAATTAGTGTATTAACATCAAATCGTTTTACCGGAGTTGTTGTTGGAGCAATTGTTACAGCAATTGTCCAGAGTAGTAGTGCAACAACAGTTATGATTGTAGGCTTTGTTAACGCCGGAATGATGCAGTTGGGTCAGGCAGCAAGTGTAATTATGGGTGCCAATATAGGTACAACCATAACGGCTCAGATTATTACTTTCAAAATAGAGCGTTTTGCACCGCTAATTATTGGACTGGCTGTTGGCGCATGGCTGTTTACTAAAAACCGTAAGGCAAAGCAACTGGCAGAGGCTTTTATTGGTTTTGGAATGCTTTTTATTGGAATGAAATTTATGAGTGATGCCCTTGGTCCGTTAAGAGAATTTGAAGGATTTAGAGCGTTTCTGATAAGTTTTGGAGAAAACCCCTTCCTGGGTATTCTGGCTGGGTTTGCTATTACCATAATGGTTCAGAGCAGTACTGCTTCCACCGGAATCCTTCTTGCTTTGTCCATGGAAGGACTGATTCCTATAGAATCCGGATTACCGGTTCTTTTTGGTATTAACCTTGGAACAACCGTAACTGCAATTATTTCCAGTATTGGTGCTAATAAAACGGCAAAACGGGCGGCTTCCTTCCATTTACTTTTCAATCTGATAGGAACCCTTGTTTTTATCTTTTTGTTAAGAGAGCCAACGTATCACTTAATAAAGTACCTGAACCCTGGTAATATTCCAAGGCAAATAGCCAATGCCCACACTATTTTTAATGTAGGTACCACATTATTGATGCTGCCCTTTACAGGCTTGCTGATAAAGATGGCATATAAAATGGTTCCGGGAGAAGCAGATGCGGTTGTAGGTGTAAAATACATAGATGAAAGGATTCTTAACACACCTTCTATTGCGTTGGGAACTGCCATTAAAGAAACACTGCATATGGGAAATACTGCAAAGAAATCCCTGAAAGAAGCCCTTGACAGTATCATAGATGGAAGC
This sequence comes from Tindallia sp. MSAO_Bac2, assembly GCA_003838145.1. Classification (GTDB taxonomy): domain Bacteria; phylum Bacillota; class Clostridia; order Peptostreptococcales; family Tindalliaceae; genus Tindallia. The sequence goes on along the minus strand of QYZZ01000066.1, from coordinate 53,283 downwards.
GAAAAGAAAATTAACGAATCTCTTGCCACCGAAAAAGTAACGAATGAATTAGAACGGGAAATTGCTGCATATCTGGTGAAGCTATCGAACAAAAACCTGTCTTCAGATCAACGTGAAACAGTTGACGGTCTGTTTAACACAATTAATGACATCGAACGGGTGGGAGACCATGCTGAGAACCTGGCAGAGCTGTCACAGTTCAAACTTGATAACAAGCTGACTTTTTCGGATATTGCGATAGAAGAAATAAAAGAAATATCAGGGCTTACGATTGATGCTTATGAAAAAGCATTAACCGCAATGCAAACATTGGATATTAAACTGATTGAAGAAGTATTGGAATTGGAGAAAAAAGTTGACTTACTTGAGAAAAAATTACGAACCAATCATATTGGAAGATTAAATGCACAACAGTGCGTGCCCAGCGCAGGAGTTATTTTTCTGGACATGATTAATAATCTTGAAAGAATATCAGACCATGCAGCAAATATTGCATTGGCTGCCAGAGATGAAATTGTAGCAAGAAGACAATAGGAGAGAATTATATGAAAAAAAACATTGCTGCTTTTTTTGACATTGATGGAACGCTGCATCGTGACTCATTAATGATGGAACATTTTAAGCGATTAATACGATATGAAATCATTGACCCTCATTACTGGTATAGTCACGCACAAAAAGCCTTTCGGAACTGGGACAAGCGAATGGGAAATTATGAGGATTATTTACTTGAAGTCGCAGAAATATATTTAAAATCCATGAAGGGCCAGAATAAACATTATATTGATTTTATTGTAGAGCAGGTTATCGATACTAAAGGTGATCGTGTTTACCGTTTTACAAGGGATCGGATATTCTGGCACAAGGAACAGGGCCATTATGTGTTTTTTATTTCCGGAAGTCCGGACTATCTGGTGGAAAAAATGGCAGAAAAATATGATGTTGAAGATTTCAGAGCTACAGAATACTTAGTAGATGAAGGGTACAATTTTACAGGTGAAATTGTTCAAATGTGGGATTCTGCCAGTAAAAAGAGAGCTTTAGGTGATATCATTGATAAATACCAGATTGATTTACCGGAAAGTTATGCATACGGAGATACAAAGGGCGACCTATCGATGCTGAATGCTGTCGGAAATCCGGTTGCTATCAATCCGGCCAGGGAATTATTGACAGAGATAAAAAACAACGCTGAGTTGAAGAAAAAGACAACGGTAATTCTGGAGCGAAAGGATGTCATTTACAAAATAGACCCGGACGTAGAGATACTTTGAAAAAAGGATGGTGCTTTATAGCATCCATCCTTTTTTATCTGGTTACTTCAGTTTTACTCAACAATCACATAGTCCTCATTCATTAACTCAAAACCTCCATCTTTCAGCCCGGAACTTAAAAATATTTCGTTGTCAAGGTTGACGAAAATCGCTTCAACACCATGAACTGTTTCTGTCAGGTTCATCCCTTGGTCTAATCCCATAATAAATAATGCAGTTGAGTATACGTCACCATCCATAGATGTTTCGGAAACGACAGTGACACTTTTTACGTCAGACTCAGACGGAAACCCGGTTCTTGGATCAATAATGTGATGATACACAGTTCCATCTTCAATAAAATAACGTTCGTAATCACCGGAGGTTACTACCGACATGTTGGTTGTAGGAACTCTCCCCAAAACGCCGCCGGAATCTATGACCGGCTCCCGGATACCTACATTCCAGGGTGTTTCATCCGGTTTCTCGCCTAAAGCATATACGTCCCCTCCAAAGTTTATAAAGCCGCTGTCGATGCCTTCCTCCCTCAAAATGCGGGCGCTTTCATCCACTGCATATCCTTTAGCAATGCCTCCCAGGTCCAAAGCCATATTCTGGTTTTCTACCATCACCTCGTTACCTTCGATTCTTATTGCTTGGATATCAAGAGCATCCAACTTTGCATTAATTTCATTTTGGGTTGGAATATAAGGCTGATCTGTGCCAATTCCCCATAGATTTATAAGAGAACCGATACCTATATGAAAAAGTCCGTTGGTCTTATCGTAATAATCAACACCGGTTCGGATAACATTTAACGTATCATCCGTAACTTCCACAAACGCATGACCTGCCTGTTGATTTATCTGATAAACCTGGCTTTCTTCTATATGTGGGCTCATCCTGTCTTCAATCTCCCTGACTCTTGCAAAAGCTTTTTCGATAGCAGCTTCTCCATCTGCTTCAGTGGGGGCATAAACCCTTATTTGGCTGAAGGTACCGAGAACAAATTCATTTTTTTCTACCCACTCCCCCTCAGGCTGATCTATAAACTGAGTGATCAGAAAAATAGTCACAGCTACCATGAATAAAACGGTTATTATTTTACGTTTATGTTTCATAATACTATCTCCTCGCTTGTTTTAGAGTTGAATCTGAAAATGATGTGCAACACTATTACAGCATAGTTGATGAAAAGTGTCAATTATTGATACTTTTTTAGACTTGGGCTGGGGCGGGACATGTGGTAAAATGACTTTAGTTCGTAAAGATATATAATAAGCTAGAATAACTTTACTGGAGTTGTTAAAATGAAAATACTTATTGTTGGGGTCGGGAAGCTTGGGTTTCAGCTGGCAGAAGCCTTTTCTAACAAAGAAAATGATATAACCGTTATGGATCCAAAAGCAGAAGCTTTGCAGAAAACCAGTGATCAACTGGATGTTTTGGCATTACAACAAAACGGTGTTGAAATTAAAAACCTCAAACAGGCAGGCATTCACGAGACGGATTTGGTGATTGCGGTGACAGACGACGATGAAACCAATATGCTGATTTCCTTTCTTTCAAAAAGAATGGGCTGCAAAAAATCAATTGCCAGGGTGCGTAACCCGGAATATTCGAGACAGTCCGACTTTGTAAAAAAGGAAATGAATATAGATTATATTGTGAATCCGGAGCTGGCAACCTCGGCAGAAATTATTCGCTATCTAATGAAAGGACTGCCGGTGCATACAGAAGACTTTGCCCATGGTAAAATCGTTTTGGCGGATGTCAAAGTCCAGAATCTGTGCGGCATGACGGGGCAGTACCTGAAGGATATAAATTACGAAGAAAAAGTGTTGGTGGCAGCGATTAACCGTGATGGAAAAGTAATCATACCACACGGAGAAACCAGGATTGAAGAGACCGACGTACTGTATGTTATCGGTGAAAAAGACGATATCAACTCCTTTACGCAAAGATGCGGCATTTCTACCAAGAAAAAAATGACTAAGAAAGTTGTTATTTTGGGCGGGGGACGGATTGGTTATTATCTTGCAAATAAACTGCTTAAAATTGGCGTGCAGGTAAAAATAATTGAAGAGTCAAGAAATCGGTGCAAGTACCTTGCAGAAACCCTAAGTGATGCACTGGTAATCCATGGAGATGGAACCGATATCAACTTACTGGAAGAAGAATCCATCTTTGAATCTGATGCGCTGATCTCTTTGACGGGACTGGACGAAGAAAACCTTTTGCTGTCTTTGCTGGCGAAGCAGTACAACACGAAAAAGGTCATTGCAAAGGTCAGTCGTCCAAACTATATACCTATCATAGAAAAACTCGGAGTGGACGTAGCGGTAAACCCCGTCACCATAACCGCCAGCGAAATACTGAGATTTGTACAGGGTGGAAAGGTATTATCCTTCTCTTTACTTTTTGGAGGAAAAGCAGAAGTGACAGAACTCATCGTCCAAAAAAATGCGTATGTAACGGAAAAGACGCTGAAAGAATTGGAATTACCACAAGGACTGATTATCGGCTCCGTACTGCGAAACGGCCACGTCATTATACCGGATGGAGAAACAAAAATAACAGCAGGAGACCGGGTTGTTATTTTCGCAGTCAAAGAAGATGAAACAGACTTTGAAAAATACTTTTATCCATCGAAGAGAGGTTTGCTCAATGAATTATGGAATCGTCGTAAAAGTGCTGGGAAGCCTTCTGATCTTTAAAGGATTAATGCTAATGCCGGCAATCCTGGTAAGCTTTTTATATCGGGAGGCACAAGTGAGCGCATTTTTATATACAGTAATCCTCACCCTGCTTATTGGCATCCCCTGTACTCGTATGAAACATTCCTCCCGAAAGATTAAAGCAAAAGAAGCCCTGGTTATCGTTGCAGGAGGATGGCTGGTGATATCCTTTTTCGGAGCACTGCCCTTTTACTTTTCTGGAAGCATCCCCCATCTAATGGACGCTTTTTTTGAGACAGTATCCGGATTGACGACAACAGGAGCTACCATATTAGACGATATTGAATCCCTGCCCAGAGGCATCCTGTTCTGGCGATCCTTTACCCACTGGCTGGGTGGGATGGGTATTCTGGTACTGACATTAGCAATATTGCCAGCGATTGGCGTTGGCGGGTTTCAAATATTTAAAGCAGAGAGTCCCGGACCCATCTCAGATAAACTGGTTCCCAAAATGCACCATACTGCCACTATTTTATATACAGCATATCTTGGTATGACCGTATTACAGACCGTTTTACTTATGTTCGGCGGACTGGATTTATATGAGGCACTGGTACATACCTTTGGAACCGTAGGCACCGGAGGTTTTTCCATATACAATGACAGCATTGGAGCATACGACAGTGCATACGTCCAGTGGGTTGTTACCATCTTTATGATTGCCGCCGGAATCAACTTTTCCCTGTATTATGAAATGTACCGACAAAGAGTGGGAAATATTATCGAAAATGCCGAATTAAAACTATACCTTTTGCTCTTATCCTCGGCAATGCTGATGCTGTTTATTTACATGCAAATCCAACAGGGAGGCATATGGACTGAAAACTTACGCCATATAGCATTTCAGGTGGCCTCCATTATGACGACAACCGGTTATACAACCGTTGATTATGAACTGTGGACTCCTTTTAGCCAGAGCATGCTATTTTTACTGATGTTTATTGGCGGATGTGCCGGTTCAACAGGCGGCGGCATAAAAGTGATCCGTATTCTGATACTATTCAAACTGGTTAAAAGGCAAATACTGAAAGTCCTGCACCCAAGAGCAATGGTTCCAATACAAATACAGGGCAGAATGTTACAGGCGGACACCATTGCCAGCGTTACCAGTTTCTTTTTCCTGTACATTCTAATACTGGTTGGTGGAATTATGCTGTTGAGTCTGGAAGGGTTAGACTTAATCAGTGCCATTAGTTCTGCAGCAGCAACATTAGGGAATATAGGTCCGGGATTTGGCTTTATTGGTCCGACTCAAACCTACAGTGAATTCAGTTATTTGTCAAAAGGTATACTGTCACTGTTTATGCTTATGGGGAGATTGGAGCTTTTTACTGTCTTTATCCTGCTGACGCCTTCCTTTTGGAGCGAAAGTAAGTAAAAATAGTTTTATGGTATATCATTCATAAATCATATTATTAATCAGAATGTAATTTAGCAGTGATGATTATACAAGGGAGAGAAGAAAATATGAAGCAAGTGTTTACTGATAAACTAAAGCATTCCCTGGTTCTTGGGGATGGAGCTATGGGAACTATGCTGAATGAAAACATGAAGGAAGCTATTTGTCCTGAAGCAATAAATATGAGCAATGAAGAATTCATCGAATCCATCCATCGCCAATACATAGAAGCGGGAAGTTTAATAATCCAGACCAACTCATTTGGCGGAACCAGAGTTAAACTGGACGCCTACGGACTTGGTGATCAGGTGTCTGTTATCAATAGAAAAGCAGCGGCTATTGCCAGGAAAGCTGCGGATGATAAGGTGCTGGTTGCCGGTAATATCGGTCCCACGGGAAAATTAATGGAGCCCATGGGACATTTAACTTTTCAGGATGCTGTTTTAATTTTCCATGAACAGGCCAAAGCTCTTGTGGAAGGTGGCTGTGATTTATTCCTGATCGAAACAATGGCAGATCTACAAGAAGCCAAGGCTGCTGTAATTGGTGCTAAAATGGCATCAGACTTACCGGTGATTTGCACCATGACTTTTGATATTAAAGAACGAACATTAACTGGAGCTGATCCAGAGACTGTAGTGACGGTTTTGGAATCTATGGAAGTTGATGTGGTAGGTGCAAACTGCGGTGTCGGACCGGATTTGATGGTATCTATCATCAGGCGGATGCGCAGCGTATCAGACAAGTATCTGATGGCTCAGGCTAACGCAGGACTTCCGAGATTGGAAAACAATCTAACAGTATATGATATGACTGCTGATCGTATGAGTTCTTACGTGTCTTCCCTGGTGGATGCCGGAACAAATATTATTGGAGGTTGTTGTGGAACAACGCCTGAGCATATAAAATCATTTGCCGATGAAATGCAAAATCTGAAACCAAGACTGATACCACAAATTACATTTTCCAAGCTTGCCGGGAAAGACCAAACAGTTTTTATTGGCAGTGAATTTCAAACCCCAATTATTGGTGAAAATATAAATCCCACTTCAAGAAAACACCTGGCAAATGCATTCAGAAACCTGGATTCTCAGCCTGCGATGGAAGAGGCGAAAGCTCAGTTCGAAGCAGGGGCTTCTGTTATCGATATTAATACGGGAGCTTCGGGTGTAGACCAGGAAAAAATGATGCCATTGGCCATAACCGCTGTTCAAAGGGCGGTACGAATTCCAGTATCAATTGACAGCAGCGATCCGAAGATAATAGAAGCTGGCCTTAAGATAGTTCACGGCAAACCATTATTAAATTCAACAACAGCAAAAACAGAAACGTTAGAACAAATGGTGAAGTTGTCAAAAAAATATGGGGCAGCTCTTTTGTGCCTGACCTTGGACGAAGCTGGAATTCCGGAAACTGCCGAAGAACGTTTTTTTGTTGCTGAAAAAATGGTTCGGTACGCCGAATCTCAAGGAATGGATCTCCGAAATATATTTGTGGATCCACTAACATTAACGGCTGGAGCCCAGCAAAATCTTGTAATGGAATCCATTAAAGCTGTTCAAATGATCAAGGAAAAGCTGGGTGTCAGAACTGTTTTGGGAGTAAGTAATATTTCCCATGGATTGCCAAAGAGAGAAGGGTTAACAGCAAGCTTTCTGGCAATGGCAATGGGATCTGGGTTGGATATGCCGATCATCAACCCCCGAGAACCATTGTTTCGATTGATAAGGTCTGGAGCTGATGTCCTGACAGGAAAGGACCACAACGCCAAACTGTATTTAAAGGAAAACCATCCACAGGATGTTGGAACCGAAAAAAAGGAAAAAACACCAGAAATTCATGAAATAAAAGAAAAAGAAAAGGTAAATCTGAAGGATAAAATTATAGATGGCGATAGTAATGGACTTGAAGTCATTATAGAATCATTACTTGAAGAAGGAAAAGAGAGTCTGGACATCATCAATGAATTGATTACCCCAGCTTTGGAAGTGGTTGGAACTAAGTATGAAAAAGGGACATTTTTTCTGCCTCAGCTGTTGATGTCAGCAGAAACCGCTCAAAAATCCTTTGCTGTACTGAAAGAAAAAATGCCGCAAAACGAGTCTCAGCATGCGGGAACAATCGTCTTAGCAACTGTTAAAGGAGATATTCATGACATTGGAAAAAATATTGTTGCGGTGATGCTGGAAAATCATGGTTTTCGCGTGATTGACCTTGGAAAGGATGTTGATTCTGACTTGATTATCCGTACGGCATCAGAGGAAAAGGCAGATATTATTGGCTTAAGTGCCCTGATGACCACTACCATGCAGCAGATGGCAGTGGTCGCAGATAAGCTTCAACAACAGAAATTAAATGTACCTCTGTTGCTGGGCGGTGCAGTTCTTACGGAAGCCTATGCAAAAAGTATAGGTGCGGAATATGCTTTGGATGCGGTTCAGGCTGTAAAGAAAGCAAAGGACATCCTTAAAAGCTAGTCACCCAATATGATTCCAAGATTTACCAGTTCGCGTTGCAAATCAATTAATTTATTTTTTAATTCATCATACTCTTTCTCAAGGAGCTGATCATCCATGAATCTTTCTGTTTGTTTGGCCAGATATTCAAATTGAGAATATACTTTTTGCAGTTCTTTCTTAATGTTCTCTTTGCGCTGAACAGGTTGGAGAAGCTCTCTGGAATTTTCTTTCAGGACGGCTTCTTCCATTTCAAAGGCGTATCCAATAGAAGGGATTTCAGTTGGAATCCCCAGTTCAGATTCAATTAGTCCCGAAAGTGTTTCGGATGCTTCTTCTTCACCATGAACCAGAAATACTTTTCGGGGTTTTTTCTTGAATGCTTTAAGCCATTCCATCAGACCGGCCTGATCAGCATGGCCAGAAAATCCATCAATACTGACCATTTCAGCTTTAACAGCTATTTCTTCGCCAAGAATTTTGACAGTGTCTATTCCATCTTTTAAGATACGGCCCAAGGTACCCTGAGCCTGGTAGCCTACAAAAATAACAGTATTTTTCTTATCCCATAGATTGTGTTTCAGATGGTGTCGGACTCTTCCGGCAGTGCACATACCACTGGCAGATATAATTACTTTAGGGTAATCTGCATGGTTCAGATCCATTGACTGATGATGATCTCTTACAAAATGGAGATTGTCAAACTCCAATGGGTTATCACCACTATAAATCATTTCTTTGGTTTCATCATCAAAAAAATTTGCGTTTTTTTCAAATATTTTAGTTGCTGAAACAGCCATGGGACTGTCAATATAAACAGGAACTTTGCGGAAAGGTTTAATTTTTGAACTGGATCCGTAATATTTATTCAATTCATAGATAAGCTCTTGTGTCCGACCGACTGCAAATGAGGGAATAATAACGGTTCCGTTCCGGCTTAATGTGCGGTTAATTGCATCCATCATCATTTCCATCCGAACTTCTACGTGGTCGTGGAGCCTATCGCCATAAGTTGATTCCATTATAAGATAATCTGCTTCTTCAATAACTTCAGGATCCCGAATAAGAGGTTTATTTTTCATACCTAAATCACCGGAATATACAAGTTTAACCGTTTTTTCCCCTTCGGTGATCCATAGTTCCAGGATCGCTGATCCGAGTATATGGCCGGCATCTCTGAACCGGACACTGATGATATCATTTATTTTTATTTTCTGACCGTATAAGACAGGTTCAAAATATCTTAAGCTATTTTGTGCATCTTTTGCATTGTACAAAGGTTGTATCGGTGGTTCGCCGGCCCGTTGTCTCTTGCGATTAGACCACTCCGCATCGTTTTCCTGGATATGAGCACTATCTAAAAGCATTATTTCTGATAGATCTGCAGTAGCCTGTGTTGAATAAATTTTACCCCGAAAACCTTCCTTAACAAGCTTGGGGATCCGTGCTGAATGATCAACATGTGCATGAGTTAAAAAGACATAGTCGATAGTGGAGGGGTCATAAGGGAAGTCCTGGCGGTTCAGTTCTTCCAGTTCTTCACTCCCCTGATATAAGCCGCAATCCAACAGTAAATGACAGTATTCGGTTTTAATCAATACATTGGAACCCGTTACTACCCTTGCTGCTCCAAGAAATTGTATTTCCATTAAAATGACCACCTTTCTGAAAAATGTATAAGACGGTATTATCATACCCGATTCTGGATGCTGCTAAAGAAAATTTTCATTGCAGAATTCCAGCAATCACGTTACACTGAAATTAACTTATACTAAACTTACCATTGCCATAAGAAAGGAAAACCAGATGAAAGCAGGGAAAATACTGATTTTAGAAATTAATAACGATGATGCACAATTGAATAAGCAGCGATTAAGAAGTTGGGGTCATGAAGTTGTTCAATATAAGTATGATCAAAGCACTCATTACCAGATTATCGCTGAAAAGCCAGATATCATATTTCTTCAATCACAGGGAGCTGTATTTTATGATGTCCTGAAATGCTGCCAGGATTTAAAGATGAATATACGTGTTAAAGACATTCCTTTGTTGGTGCAAATTTCTTCTGATGATTACTTAAATAAAAGGGAGCTGCTCTACCTGGAATTAGTTGAAGACTGTATCACAGAGCCGATAGTTCCTGCTGAACTCAAAGCCAAAGTTTCCAACTGGCTGGAACATGCCGCCCTTAAAGAGAGACTGAGACAAAGTCATCAAGCACTGGAAGAAAGCATTCAAAAAGTGAATCGGCAACGATCTGAAATTGACCACCACTTGACCATGGCTGCACGTATCCAGGAGTCACTCATTCCTAAAAATATTATACAGGTACCAAGATGTTCATTTTATTCTATTTTTCAGCCATCCGGAAAAGTAGGTGGTGATATTTATGATATTTTTATGTTAGATCACGAACATGTAGGGTTGTATATGGTGGATGTAATGGGTCATGGCGTCGCTTCTTCGATGATAGCGGTAGCCTTATCCGAATTAATGGTCCCGGATGTTAGCCGTGGAACACCGCTAAAAAAAGAGGTTGACCATCCTCCGTACTATGAAATAGTTTCTCCGGGTAATGTGATTCAATACCTGAATAAAAGATTTTCTTTTTCTAAATATCAGCATTACTTTACGATATTTTACATGGTTTTAAATACTCACACTGGTTTATTGAGGTATTGCAGAGGAGCTCATCCGGAACCATTGTTAATCCGTAATGATCATACTATTGAAACGCTGAATGCTTATGGAACGCCAATAGGGTTTGAATTTTCTCAGGAACATGAAGAGGGTAAAGTTCAGTTAAATCCAGGAGACAGGCTGCTGATTTATTCTGATGGTTTGCTGGAGCTGGAGGATGAAAAACGACAATTGATAGATTATGATGAAGTAATTAATAGGGTTAAAAATTATCAAAAAAGCGACACCCGGAGGCCTTTAACACTATTTTTCAAAAAAATGGCGGACAATCAAAAATCGTTAAAGGATGATCTGACTTTGGTAGAGATGGTGTGGGAACCGACTGAATAATCAACAGATTTTGTTAATTTATTAACAAAATCTGTTGATTTATTTAAACAGAAGGCGTATAATGAATGTGGCTTATGTTTATTTGTGGTTATTTTCTTACTATATCAAGGGAGATGTCACGATGAAAGATTTATTAATTATGAAAAAGCTGGAGAAATCAGCCTATTACCTGGAAATAATATTGACAATTTTACTGGCTGTTGCAATTGTAATTGGGTTGATCGATATCATTAAATATTTTTTATTGATTTTTAACACCGACGCTGAGGGTTCATACGACGTTTTCAAACATTTCCTGGCGCACACTTTATTGTTGGTTGTCGGTATTGAGCTTATGCTCATGTTGCTATCCCATTCAACAAGTGCCATTTTGGAACTGGTACTATACGTAATAGCAAGAAAGATGCTCATCTATGGTGATACTATGTTAGACCTTGTTCTCGGTACTATTGCAATTGCAGGAGTGTTTGCAATACAGAAATACCTTGAACCCAAAAAGGATTTTGTGGCCCGTGATCACCGAGTATATTCTGCTTCCACCAGTCTGGAGAAGATTCTGGAGGAAACAGGAGCTAATATTCCAAGCTCTAAGGGACACACTTTAGGAGGTTTGGTATGCAATTTGGCAGAAGAGGCCTGTGTTCCCGTTTCTGAAGGAGCTGTGTTTGAATCCGGAGGACTTAACATAAAAGTAGTAAAGGTTAAGGATGGGGTTATTGAAAAGGTAATGATAACAAAAGACGATGCGGATGATACAGACCATGAATCCGGAGCCGCTGAATATGCGGACAGCGAACAGGACCAATGGCACTATTAGAATAGTATAAACCGATAAAAAGGCTTTTGAGTGCAAACTTGGAAGTCTTTTTCATTATGTTTACCAGACAATTCTTTACAAAACAATTCAAAATGATATAATTATTTTTATTTATTTCTTGGACTTTTAGGGAAAAAACAAGGAGGTTATAATTTTGGAAAAAAACCTGGAAAAACTTTTATCACAGAAAATGCTGTACAGTCTGCCAGTATGGACTCATAAAAAAGAAACCTTAATTCAATTATTGGAAAGCTTTCCTTCGATTCAGTTTGTATCATTAGTGGGAGTAGACTTAAGGGGAAACAACACGGATGAAAAAATACCTATCTCTCTCCTTCTTGAAGACATAGACTCCTTTTTGGAGAAGGGAGTACAAACGGATGGATCCAGCGTTATGCTCCATGAAATAGCAACTTTGAACAACGCTAAAGTTGATCTTGTCCCTGACGTGGATGTTAACTGGTATGTTGACTATAATTTTGAACATATTCATGAAGAAACTGGACTGCCAGTGGGATCTTTACGAATTCCGTCATTTCTAAGACATGAAGGGAAATACGTTGGTTCCAGAGGCGTTTTAGCGCGTCTGGAAAAATATTTTGAAAAACGGCTTATAGAAATTTTTTCAGAATACCCAGAAATGCTGGAGGAATACGGCATCGAAACATCTGACGAAATCGACAGTATTTGTATGACAGCGGCTACAGAGCTGGAGTTTTGGGTGCGTACACCACAGGATAAAGCAGATGAGGAAAAATTATCAACTTCTCAGATTTTAAAAGAACAGTATTGGAAAAGAACAAAAGGAAGTGTCCGTTCGGCACTGGAAGAATCGATAATGATGCTTCACGCTTACGGGCTTGAGCCAGAAATGGGACACAAAGAAGTGGGTGGTGTTACGGCGAAAATCAGCAATACAGGTAAATTGAACCACGTAATGGAGCAACTGGAAATTGACTGGAAGTATAATACGCCTATGGAAACATCAGATAATGAAGCTTTTGTTCGTATATTGGTTGAAGAAATATTTGAACGGTATGGCCTGGAAGTATCCTTCATGGCAAAGCCAATAGAAGGAGTGGCTGGTTGTGGTAAACATACGCATATGGGAGTTAATATTAAAACAAAAGATGGTCGGTTAATTAATCTGATGGCACCTAAAAACCGGGAAGATGAATTTTTAAGCCCTGCTGGTTGGGGTTCATTTATGGGTATTCTTCAGAACTATGAAGCAATCAATCCGTTCATCACTTCAACCAATGATGCCTTAAATCGATTAAAACCAGGTTTTGAAGCTCCGGTTTGTATTGTTGGTTCGATTGGCCATGACGCTAAAAATCCATCTCGTAACCGCACAATACTACTTGCGTTAGTTCGAGATATTCACAATCCCCTGGCAACCCGTTTTGAGCTAAGGGCCCCTAATCCGACTTCGAATACGTATCTTTACACAGCAGCTTCTTATTTGATGATGCTTGACGGGATTGAAGCTGTAGCCGAAGCTAATATGAAGTCCAAAGATCTTGAAATAGAGTTTTCCAAGCCGGCAGGAGAAGAGAAATTCTACCTTAGTGAAGAAAGGCTATTCAGAAGTGAGCAGGATGTTTTTGATGATTATACTGAGGAAGAACGTAATCTGCTTTTTGGAAAGCCTCCGGCAACTGTCTGGGAAAACATGTGTATTTTCGACAACAACCCTGCCAAAAAAGAAAAACTATACCAAGGCCAGGTTTTTACCAAGGAAATTGTAAACTCCTATAAAATAGCAACAATCGATCAATGGGTCCAAGAAATTGCCGGCCGCATTATTTATCAGTATTCTAAAACCATACGGAGCTGTAAGAAGCTTCACGGATTTGATTATGTTACTGATCTGGATGTGGTTCACTGGGAAAAAATTAATAGTTTGCGAAATGCAATGATGAAAGACAGCCTGGAAAAAAAATCATTGCTATCTCAATGGAGAGAAGCCATACATGAGCAGAAGTTCGATAAAGTTTCCAGACTGCAGTTGACCATAGCAGAACAAATAGCAACACTTAAAAAACTTTATCAGGAGTACCGGCGGAATTTACTGGAAGAAACCAATGGAAACTGATAAGATTTTATTAATCAAGAGACAAAGAAGTGCAAACATTGATTATTTGTTAGTTTGGTGGGTATAAAACACCAAAATGACTATAAAGGGGAGTGTATTTATGAGCAAAAACAATTTAAGCAGTAAACTACAACAACTAAAGAATGCGATGGATCCTAATCGGCTTAAGAAAGAAAAGCAAGCCGAAAAGAGAAAGGGAGTTGCCAAAGGATTGGCAGCAGGAGCTTTCCTGGGAGGATTAACCGGTATCTTTTTTGCTCCGGACAAAGGTGAGAATACCCGTAAAAAAACCAAGGAAGAACTGGCTAAAGCCAAGGAGAAAATCGAGGAAGAATTGAATGAAACAAAGGTAAAAGTGAATGAAAATCTCGAAGAAAGCAAGGAAAAAATTACTGCTTTTTACGAAGAAACAAAAGAAGTTGTTGAAGAAAAAGTGGAGACATTGAAAGAAAAAGTAAAAACAGAAAAAGAAGATATGGAAGAAGATCTTGATGAAATTAAGGAAGATCTGAAGGATGCAAAAGAAGATATTAAAGATGATGTGGAAGCCAAGAAAGATGAAGTAAAAAGCAAAGCAAAGTCCGAAGCAAAAAACATAGCGGACAAGACTGCCGAGGAAGCAGAAAAAGTATCCCGGGAGCTGGACAATAAAAAGTAGTGACAATACATTCTTCGGTTAACCAGACTATTAGAACAGCGAAGGTGGGATGATATGGGAGCAACAATTACAGTAGGTGAATTACTGGTTGCACTTCTGGCCTTGCTTGGTGTTGGAGCATTGCTTTACCTGCTGATGGCTTTGGTAAAAATAAATGATGCGCTTAAAAACATTCAGGCGGTTGTCTATAAAAACGAAAAGCATATAGATGAATCTTTAGAGAGAATTCCAAGAGTATTGGAAAATGTGGAAGGGATTACATCACATGTTAATCAAAGTATGGAACATGTACAGACAACAGTAGAAAATGTAACAGAAATGACTGACTACGTGACGGACGTTGTGCATGGAATCAATGAAGAAGTGGTAGAACCCGTTAAAGATCTTTTTAAAATTCTTCTGATGTTACAAAGTCTGTTTCCAGGTAATAAGAAAAAAAAGAAATGGTTTTAAATTAAAAGATGATGGCCAGGCACAAATTTTTATTGTGCCTGGCCATTTTTGCGTATGCACACTTCTCCTGGGTATAATCACTGAAGAGTAAGAATTAAGCCGGAAACGGAGTTGATGAAGATGGATTATTTTATTCGAGAAAAAGTGGTGCTGGGGGTGAGTGCCTGTAATTTTGGTGCTCCTTTTCGATATAATCGTAAAGGATGGGATCGTATCAAAGCAATCGGACGGGAACACAGTGATTTTATATGGCATCCGGTTTGCCCTGAAGTGAGCGCTGGACTTGGTGTTCCCAGGAACCCAATTAGGATTGCAGGTGGAAATGGTGATGACGTCTGGGATGGTAAAGCTCGTGCCATTAGCCGGAATGGTATCGATGTTACTGAAAACCTTAAAAATGCTTGTATAAACACTCTTGAAACACTCAGATCTGTTAATGCTGTTGGTTATGTATATATGGAAGGGAGTCCAACCTGTGGTGTATATAGAACCACGCTCAAGAACAAGCGCTTAGGTCATCCGCCGGGTGTTCTTGGGTCATTATTGTTAAAAGAAGGGTTTTTCTTAATACCAGCTATTGACTTGGACAGTCCCCTTAGATGGTGGGACTGGCGTCGAAGGCTCCACGCCTTTGCGTGGGTTAATCAACAGGATGTGCAGACTAAACAGGATTTGTATAATTTATGGTACACAGTAAAATTTCTGTGTCAGGAGCTTGATGAGCCCTCGGCGAGAGCAATAGGGAACGAACTTGCATCACTGCCAAAAGGATTTATGCCTGGTTATGCAATAGATCTAAAGAATAAAGTAATGGAAATACTGAGAAGACCATCTTCTGTCAGTAGGATTAAAGAAAGATTATGGAAAAGTTACGTGTATTATAAAAGATCTGTTAACCAGGAAATTAAAGACATCATGCATCCGGAAATCCAAAGAAACATTACCCATATTACACAGGAGTTAATTGAAATGGAGCGGGAAGCATTCCGGAACGGTACTTTCTTTTCATCTGCCCCCATTCTGTATCGAAGTGAACAACGGGTTAATAAAATGATTGAATCTTAGTATTCATAAAAAGCACCGAAACAGGTGCTTTATTTTTTAGCATGAACCAGTATGATTGCAATAACAACTATTTATGATAAAATATTGACAAAAGATGGTGTTGACTGTTGTAAGTCATCCTTGGAGTGATAAACTTGTCTCAACTACAAGACATAAATTATATATGGCTCTTTTTTTTCTACGGATTATCCTTCTTTATCATGGGAACATCTGCATTGCAGCAAAAATTCAGGCATAAGAGTGAGTTCCCTTTACTCACTTCTATTCAGCTACTGGGGGCTTTCGGAGTACTTCACGGACTTGCTGAATGGGTGTCGATGCTTCGTATTATGCAGGCGTATGATAATTTGAACTGGCAGTTGTATGCTATAGAAACGTTTTTAACGGGCTTTTCTTTTTTGTTCTTAATGATATTCGGATTTTCAATGGTTTTAAAAGAAACAACGAAAAATATTAAAGTTCATATTTGGGTGCCTTTATTGCTTATGTCTTTATGGTCCTTTTTTTTTCTGGGAAGAATATTTTCTGTACCAGAGGATTTGATGTGGCAAATAACACTTTTTAATAATATTGCTCGATATTTTATGGGTTTGCCTGGTGCTTTTTTAGCTGGAATATCATTTTTTCAAAATGGAATTCATCTGAATTCATTAAAGCTTAATAATTATGCGAAGATGTACATGGTTGCAGGTGCTTTATTTCTTTTATATGGCATTTCTGCAGGCCTGATCATAGCGCCTCTGAACATATTTCCTGCATATCTGGTGAATAGAGAGATGTTTTTGTATGCGACAGGTTTTCCGATTGAAGTTGTTCGGGCAATTTCAGCTATTGGAATAACAGTCATGACAATTAAGATATTCGATTCTTTTAGCTGGGAGATTCAAAGACGACTTAATGAATACGAACAACAACAACTGTTGATACAAGACCGCAAAAAGACGATCCAAATGGTTCATGATCAAATCATCCAACGTCTTTTCGGTGCAGGAATGCTGGTGGAGTCATTGATGGATATTACAGAAGATGATGATCTTAAAGAAGGACTGAACACATTAAAAACAGATTTGAATCAAACAATTCTCGAAGCAAGACAATTTCTCAAAACATTTTCCTCCAGCTATATGGGCATTGAGGATTTTAAAGAGAACCTATACAACCTGGTAGAGAGGTTTCGCTTCAATAGCCAAACAAACTGTGATTTCGAGTATTTAGTGCCGTCTATGGTTCTGGGAAGAATCACTGAAGAAAAAAACACGGAATTGTATTATATTATACAGGAAGCTTTAATGAATATCCAAAAACATGCAAAAGCTCAAAACGTCCGAATAAGGGTATATTCAAATTTGAAGGAAATTATTGCGGAGATTGAAGACGATGGTGTCGGATTTACAATGACACATGATAATACAGAAAGCTATGGCATAAAAAACATGAAAGATCGAGCTCATCGAATCAGTGGAAGGATTGAAATTAATAGCAATAGAGAAGGCACACGAGTGATAGTCAGAGTTCCTTGGGAGGAGAGGAAATCATAATGGTGGAGAACAGAAAAAAGAAAATCATGCTAGTGGATGATCATAAGGTTGTTCGATTAGGATTAAAGGGATTAATTGAAAAAGATGAAGATTTAACGGTTTGCGCAGAAGCTGCCTCGCTCAAAGAATTATATGATAAACTCGAAGAAGCTGCTCCGGATTTGGTATTATTGGATATGCAACTTCCAGACGGTGATGGTTCCGAAGGGGTAAGGGAAATTAAAAGACGTGATGAATCAATTAACGTATTGGTGCTTACTGCTTTTGCAGAAGATTTTATGGTTCAGGAGAGTATAAATAATGGTGCAGACGGATATTTACTGAAAAATGTTGATGGAAAAGCAATTGTTCAGGCAATTCATAATGTTTTACACGGTCTGACGGTAATGGATCAAAAAGTTCAGGTGATTATGAGTAAGGCTTCCAAAGAAGATCCTGTAATATCTCAGCTGTCGGAAAGGGAGCAAACAGTTCTGGCTCTGGTGAGTCAGGGAAAAACGAATAAAGAAATAGGAGAAAAGCTATTTTTAGC
Source organism: Tindallia sp. MSAO_Bac2 (assembly GCA_003838145.1). Classification (GTDB taxonomy): domain Bacteria; phylum Bacillota; class Clostridia; order Peptostreptococcales; family Tindalliaceae; genus Tindallia. The sequence goes on along the minus strand of QYZZ01000066.1, from coordinate 35,246 downwards.
TGAAAAAACGGTACGTAATATTATTACAAAGATTATGAAAAAAATTGAGGTTACGAACAGAACAGAGGCAGCTGCATTTTGGCTAAGACATATGTCCCGGAAATAACGGACATTTTAGCCTGGATATTAGCTATTGTCACTTTCTTTGTGTTTTCCTTGTTTGCTGAAGACTTAGTGGGTATAATAAACCCGAAGATGAAAATAAAAAGATTTCGATATGTTAGAAGGAGGAGCAATATGAATAAACAGCAAATAAGAGGTATAGTGGTATTAATGCTACTAACCGTTCTGGTTCTTGGATCTCTGACAGCTTGTGGTGGTACTGACGCTGGTGAAGCAGGTGGAGAAACGGAAGTTGTTACCGGAACAGGAGAAGGTTACAATGGTCCTATAACTGTAGAAGTAACTGTGGAAGATGGCACTATACTTGCTATAGAAGTTGTTGAAAGCAGCGAAACTGAGGGTATAGCTACACCGGCATTTGAAGAAATTTCAGATGCTGTAGTGAATAATCAGTCAACCGAAGGCGTAGACATGGTGTCCGGAGCTACTGGATCCAGTACAGGTCTGCTGGAAGCTATAGAAGACGCCCTCTCTCAAATTTAGAATAAATCCATACAAAAAGGCACTCTCCCTTGAGGGTGCCTTTTTGTATGATCAAACATAACTGTGAATGCTCGGCAGGTACATGTTTACACCGATAAATGTAAAAATAACGCAAGCAAATCCTATTATCGAAAACCATGCTGCAGGCCTTCCTTTCCAACCCCGGTTAAATCGGAGGTGCAGGTATAGAGAATAGATCAACCAGGTAATAAGGGACCAGGTTTCTTTAGGATCCCAGGCCCAATATCGTGACCATGCGCTTCTAGCCCAAATAGCTCCGGAGACGATGACGATGGTCAGCATCAGATAGCCAAATGCGGTAACGCGGTAGCTGAGAAAATCAACTGCATCCTGATCAGGCAAAAGCTTTTTCTTTTGTTCGTCATTGGATTTTCTGGAATTAAGCAAATAAATGACGGATAGTCCGCAGGCAACAGCAAAAGCACCATAGGAGACAACGGCTGTACCAACGTGAATGGTTAACCATCTACTCTGAAGTGCAGGCATAAGTGGTCGAACATGACGGGGAAGCAGTGAAGCATAGCCCATCATCAGAAATGCCAGGGGCATTACAAAGGCACCCACTGCTGTGAAGCGATAGTAGAAGTGAATAAACAGATAGCAGAGCACAATTCCCCAGGTAAAACTATTGGCAAATTCGTACTGATTACTGAAAGGTAATCGTCCGGACTCTATGACCCTAAAAACCATGGCAACGGTGTGAAGTGCAAATCCCACAGTAGTTATGGCTACGGCAAATTTACCAATTTTATCTTTTGCTGAAACCAGCAAAACAAAGAATGCGATGGAAGCTACGATATACCCTGCGAAGGCCAGCATAAAAAACAATTCTTCATAAAATAATAATCCCATAGAGAACACTCCCTTATAAGTTGAATTGACGTTTTAACCACATTGTAAAACCCCATGCGTTTTGCCTCGTAATAGCATATAATTCACCTTTCCGAAGTAAAATGTACTTAGGATAAGTATAAAAGGCCATAAAAAGACCTGCCATTAAAAGAATGCAGCCCAGCAATACAAAGTAGTAACCATAATCTCGTCTATATATTAGCCCGGTATATAGGACGGAATCAGAAAATTCGATTTCATAACCCTGGAATGTAAACGACTGGTCAGGATTAATAATAAAAGAATCAGCAAATTCTCCAAAATGGTATAGGACTACAGCATAATGAGGATTAACCTGTCGTTCGGATCTTGTCACAGGCATATTATTATGTCCCATAGTAAAATCCGGGAAATAGCCAAATAAGTGGATGGTTAAATGAGCGGGTTCGAAAAACACAGACTCATCATTCCGCAAAAATCGATTCATTACTTCGTTGCCTTCTGTATCAGTGATTCTTAAACGACTGGCCCAGCCATAGCTGGACTGGTAAAACTGTATTCCTTCATGACTCATGGGTCGGTTTACCCAAATGGTTTCTTCTTTAATTATATCACCATTTTGAAGAACGTTTAATTCGCTGTAATATTGATCAACAGAATTATCATCACGAAACTCAATGTAGAAATCCTTCAGCAGAACAGAAAAGTTTTGATCATGAAAAGTAGCTCTCTCGCCAGGCATCAGGTTGAAAAAACCTTCATGTGCAAAATAATTACCTACAAAGCTTCCTAATACGATGATGATAATACCTATATGCGTAACAGTAGAGCCAAAAATTCCAATACGGTGCTTAACTCCCCATAAATCTCCATCTTTTTCACTCCATTTAAAGCCTTTTGTTGCAAGAGTTTGTTTTATTTGATTTACTGACATCCCATCTTTCCATAAGTTTTCAGCATTTTGCTTTAATGCTGGTGTGAAACTTTCTTTGTATCTTTTAAGCTGAGAAGGGATCAGCTTAGCAGTACACCCGGTAAGATTAATAATCAGCAAGAACATCAAAAGGCGAAATATCCAGGAGCTATAAGCGTTATGAAGGCCAAAAGCAATGATTACAGCACCAAAATTGTACTCCTGAAGATAATGTTCGACAGGAAGACCCTGAGGAAGCAGGGTAGATAAGACAGCATATATTGATATAATGACAAATAGCACAACACCTAAATGAAGACTAAAAAGCCATCGTAACAGTTTATTCAATGGGAGAAACCTCCTTGAAGTTAAATGAGCTTATGTCCAATACACATGAGAATAAAACAGACAGGTAACGCAACAACACATTACCTGTCCACATAAATGAACAAAGTCTTAAGATATGATATGTCTATTATAATTATTGAGGTACATCAGGTATCAGATCCCAGTTTGCTTTGCTGTCAGATTCCAGCAAATCATCTTCTTTCAGGAAAATCCCTTCATTACCATGGCAGGCATCACAGGATTCATTCTGGAAAGTGACACGCTGTATGTTATGAGTTGGGGAGTATTTCCAATTAGGAATCTCATCGAAGTTTGGAAGCATGTCAGGGCCCACTACTTCAAAAGAATTGACTGAAGTTGGTATATGACGTAATGTTACATATTCGTATGGACGTTCTTCAGATTGTATCGGGTTCAATCCGATTCTAAACATAGTTCTTACGGTTGAACTACTGGCTAATGCGGTTTCGTCTTCGTTGTACTCTACATGACACTCAAAACAGTTGTTATTTGCCTGAGCATGACATACCTGGCATGATAAAGAGTCACCATGAATATTGTGAACCTGCAGATCTGATTCGCCCGGAGTTGCTCCCTCATGGCATTCCAAACAGGAAGGAAGTTCTGCTTTATCCCACATGGAAGCATATTCAACACCGGTGCCGTGGAAATTCGAAATGTCGTGACAGTCCATACAGGTCATACCAGCTTCATAATGAATGTCGCCCCTGAATCCGACATCCCCCATAAACTCACCGGCATTTCGGGCTCCATGACATCCATAGCAGGTCTGATCCATTGGCGGAGTTCCGAAGAAATTATGCCCATCGATCAAGCCGCCTGTATAAACTTTGGGCCTGCTGACATGACAGTCACCACAGCTGGCGTGACAGTCAATACAATTTTTATTAAAGGTTTCTTCATGATGTGGAGAATCTGACAATGAACTTTCGTTGGTGAAAGCCATCAAGCCATTTTTCATACCTGTTAAATTACGGTGAAGTGAATACTGGAATGTTTCTGTAACGCCGGCGTGGCACTGGTAACAAATACCATCTAAGTCGCTGGAGGGATACTTAATCATGCCGGCATGAGCGATATCCTTATCGGCTATGTTTTCACCTTCGTGGCAAGTTATGCATCCTAATGAACCATGAGTGGAGTCAACAAATCCTTCAGAAACAACAAACATATCCGTAGCCGTCAACTGAGGGCCTGCAACACCTCACCCACCTTCACCGCCATGACCGCCATCCTCATCCAGCACAGCAAGACTTTCTATGGTTTCAGCATCTGTGTGACAGGCAATGCAATTACTGCTGTCAACCGGTTCTATCGCAATGGGCGTGGTTGGTTCCAGTGGACCGCTGCCTACAAGTAAATAATGAATTCCAAATATAACGGCGATTGATATAAGTGTAATAGCTGCTGCACTTACCAAGCGGTTACTGCATACAATACCGGGTTTCGCTGCCATTAAATCACCTCCGTATAAAGTAGCGTGTTCTGGTTGCGTTGCGGGGTGGTGAAAAAAATCACAATATTTTGAATTGAACATCTTCACCTACTATCAGTTTAACTGATTATGAACATAAAATCAATATTTCTTTAACAAATGATGTAAAAATACTTCGCTCCAACCTTCCTTCTGTGGAAATCACTAATTCGGTCAAATATTCTTTTTGATGAATAATTAAGTTTTACAGAACTATGGTTTTGCCTAATCAATAAATTATGATAAAATATAAACAAATATTTATTTCCGATGATTACCTCCGAAATAATGACTGCTTCCAATCTTTAAAGTAGGATTTTTTATGGTGGTATGTTTCTGGATAATTTATTTAAGCCACTGTGTATATTCAAAAATGCGGGTTAATATGTAGTGAAAGGGTGAAAAAATTGGTCAATGGAGACAGAATAAAAACTCTCAGAGATAAAAATCAGATGACACAGGAACAGCTTGCGGCAAAAATGAGAATTCCACTTAAGCTACTTCAGGAAATAGAAGCTGATTGTCGTGAGGTTACTCCAAAGATATTTGCAAGGCTTGTTGAAGTGCTTGAAGTCAGTGATGATGACATCAGCAGCTGGAAACACATTGCGGTGGGAGCTACAGGAGACAAAGTCAGGGCACTTCGTAAGAATAAAGGGCTGAATCTGGAAGAGCTTGGAACATTGACAGGTCTTTCACCAACCTACATCAGTGAAGTTGAACGCGGAGAAAAAGTGGCGTCCATATCTGCCTTAAGAGCAATTACAGAAGTATTTGAAATACCAATAAGCTTATTTATTGGCAATAAACGCAAGCAGAGCGTTGTTGGCCAGAAACTTAAAAATGCAAGAATGAACCGTGGTATGACTCAAAAAGAACTGGCTGAATTAACGGGGTTGTCTACTGCGATGATAACGCATTTGGAAAACGGAAAAGTCCAGGCTTCCCTGGATTCTATAGAAAAAATAAGTGAATCACTTGGCATATCGATATGCTACTTAATATTAGAACAGGAAGAAGTGGAAGAGATGATTGGAGCCATTACCCCTGAAATGCGAGAAATCCTTTTTGATAAGAATGTCCAAAATGTTATTGGATCTATATGCACTTTTACGAAAGATGAGATGGTTCGTGCCCTTAACTACATACATTTAATAAAAAACCCTTATATTAAGTAAATGCTTTATGGGCACACTAACTGATATTATGAATGATATGAAAAAGGAAGTCGGATTAAACGCCAGTAATCCGACTTCCTTTTAACTTTTAAATCACTTATTGCAAAAAGGATCTAATTAGCAAATTCTATTCCTTTTTTTATTGCATCCAGATTTCCCTGAAGAAATTCAGGGCGTTTGATGGTCAGCTTTTCCATTGTTTTTTCAACAGATTCCCAGTCAGCTAATCTCATGTTTGGTAAAAGTGCTCCCAGGCAAACCATATTAGCAATGCTGGCATTTCCTAAGTTATTTGCAATTTCTGATGCTGGAATTTCTATGATCGTTATGTCTTCACGCTTATTATCGGTAGTGGCAAGAGAGGAATTTACAATTAAAACGCCTCCAGGCTTTACTCTGGATTTAAAGCGTTCATAAGCTGGCTGATTCATTACAACGACGGCATCAGCCAGATCAACAACTGGAGAATGAATTTCTTCGTCTGACAGAATAACAGAGCAATTTGCAGTTCCGCCTCTCATTTCCGGACCATAAGAAGGTATCCAGCAGAGTTCTAAGTCTGTTGTCATTCCGGCATATGCAAGCACTTTTCCAAGAAACATGATTCCCTGACCGCCAAACCCAGCCATGATTACTTTATCCATCATAAGCTTTTTACCTCCTCGGTTTCTTTTAACTCACCTAGTTCATAAATTGGCAGCATGTTTTCCCGAAGCCATTTAAGGCTATCCACCGGAGAAAGACCCCAGTTTGTTGGACAGGTTGAAAGAACACTCACGAGAGCGAAACCTAAACCGGCTTGTTGCACTTGGAAAGCTTTTTTTATGGCTTTCTTCGCTTTATTGATATTCTTGGGTGAATCAACTGAAACAGATGCTACATAAACAGCTCCAGGGATATTTGCTATTATTTTTGGAAAATCCATGGGCATGCCAACACTGATAGGATCGCGGCCATAAGGGCTGGTGGTTGTTTTCATTCCTTCCAGTGTCGTAGGTGCCATCTGACCACCAGTCATTCCATAAATTGCATTATTAACCATTATTGATGTGATTTTTTCTCCACGGGCAGCGCAATGAATAGCATGTTGCGTGCCAATGGCAGCAATATCTCCATCGCCCTGATAAGTGAAGACCATTTTATCTGGTAGAGAACGTTTTATACCAGTACCAACAGCCTGAGCTCTTCCGTGTGCTGCCCCGACAAAATCACATGTAAAAAAGTCCTGGCAGAAACCGGCGCAGCCAACAGGTGATACGCCGATGGTATCTTCTATGATATTCAGCTCATCCATCACCTCTGCGATAAGTCTCATAATAGTTCCGTGAGTACAGCCTGGACAGAATGTAAAATGAGCATCTGACAAACCTTTAGTCCGCTCAAAAACTTTTTTCATTAGTTACGCACCTCCCCGGATTCTTCGGGCTGAAATATTTTTTCCAAGTTTTCCAATATCTCATCTTCTGTTGGCAGCATGCCACCCTGTCTTCGATATAACTTTACAGGCACCTTGCATTCAGCAGCCAGCTTAACATCTTCAATCATTTGTCCGGTGTTAAGCTCAACGGTTAAAATTCCTTTAATCTGATTAAGCAATGGCTTTATTCCTTTTTCCGGGAAGGGCCATAATGTAATGGGGCGAATCAGTCCCAGTTTGATACCTTTTTTTCTGGCATTAAGAACAGTACTCTTACATATTCTGCCGGTGGTTCCATAACTAACCAGCAGGTACTCGGCGTCTTCAGTATGAAAGGATTCCCAACGCTGTTCCTTATCCTGGATTTCTTTATACTTATTTTCCCATGCTATATTATTGGCTTCACCAACCTCGTTAGTCAGTGAGTAGCTGGCCAGGATGCGTTTTTCCCTGTTTTTCGCACCGGTAACAATCCAATCTTTGTTCACATCGGGTGCCTGTGGTCGTTCTTTTAACACTACGGGCTCCATGGTTTGCCCAAGGAAACCATCTGTATGGACCATAACCGGGTTACGATACTGGTCTGCCAGATCAAAGGCCTCCATAGTATAATCATACAGCTCTTGTGCCTTTGAAGGTGCTAGCACAATTAGTCGGTAATCACCATGACCGCCGCCTTTTGTGGATTGAAAGTAATCAGACTGAGCTGGACCTAAACCGCCCAGTCCGGGTCCGCATCGATTTACATTTACCAGCACCATAGGCAATTCAACTGCAGCAGCAAAGGATATGCCTTCCTGTTTTAAGCTGATACCCGGGCTTGATGAGGCGGTTAGTACTCGATTACCGGTACAGGCAGCACCATAGCACATATTAATTGCTCCTATTTCATCTTCGGCTTGCAAAACCGTTCCGCCTTTGGGGGGGAGATTGGCCGAAAGATATTCTATTACTTCTGTGGATGGGGTTATGGGGTACCCGAAAAAAAGTTTACAACCTGCTTGGATAGCAGCTTCACCAATAATTTCATTGCCTTTCATCAATACTCTTTCCACGATAGATTCACTCCTTTACCGGTTATTTATAAACTTCAATCGCAACGTCAGGGCAAACTGTTGCACATAATGTGCAGCCAGTACATTTATCCTGATCAATACAAGTTGCTACAAAATAGCCACGTTCATTTGTCTTCTCAGTTATAGACATTATTTTCATAGGGCAAATGTCAACGCATAAACGACAGCTTTTACAATATTTTTCTAAAACAATTGCTTTTGGCATAAACAACCCTCCTTAAAATATGATTTCATTAATTTATATTCTATCATTATTCAACAAATATTTGAAGTCTTAAAAAATATTACTTTGTTAATAAGAAAAACATCTTCAAAGATGATCAAAATCCGTGTAGGTATTCATTATACGGGTAATATATAATAAAAAGGGGGGTTGAGCATGCAAGATGATTTTACTTTAAGCGAAGGATTAGAGTATTGTGTTCAGAAAAGAGTAGCGTATGAGGACACCACTGTCAGCTTTGGGAGAGCCGGAATTGAGACTTTATTCTCCACAACTGCACTGGTGGGAATGATGATCGAAGCGGCTGTTGAACTGGTTGGAAAAAATGTTCCGGAGGGTTTTATTACTGTAGGTAAAAAAATCGAAGTAACGCATGAAAAACCAACTTTACAGGGAATGCAGGTTACTGTAAAAGCAAAACTAGATCGGATAGAAGGAAGTGCATTGTTTTTTGAAATGACCTGTTATGATGAGATTGGAGAGATTGCAAAAGGAAAACAGGAAAGATATATTGTGAATAAGGATGCATTGATAAAGCGTGCACATGAAAGAGCTCAGGCGCTGGAAGACTTGAACCGATAAGTTGTAAAGAATAATGGCGATTAGGTTATAGTTATAAAGCCAGATGGAGAAGCAGTCGAAGGCTTCTTTGTCTGGCTTTTCTTATTACTGAACCTGTCCGGCAATAATTTGAACTATTTGTTCGGGAGTTGCATCCCTTGGTATATCATAGCTGCCTGATTTTAAACTGAGGGAGAGATTGAGTTCTTCCGCTGCCTGAACAAAAACACCAGGTTCATCAATTAGGCCAACATCTACTAATATACGGGCGATACCAACGCCGGGTGTTCCGCTGGGAACTTCAACACGGACTGAGTTCCCGGAATTTTCCGGAGTTTGTGCTTCCGGTGCTGGTTCCTGCCGGGCTTCATCTGAACCAGCTTCCGGCTCCTCAGGTGATGTAAGGTCAATGACTACCAGATCGGAATCCTCCTCATCTTCGTCAGAAGAATCATTGCTTGATAAAGGGGCTCTATCAGATGGAGGCTGTACAGCACTGGAATTAATGGAAGGTTCTTCAAATATTGTATTTAAATTCCAAAAGACAACAAAAACCATTGACGCAGTGATCATGGCGGCCAGAAATAAATCCGAGTAATCATGAATAAAGTCTTTCAGCTTTTCCAAAGTCTTCACATCCTTCTATATATTCTGCATTCAGAATACCATAGATACTGCAGTAACACAACTCTCTGGCTATCGTTGCTTTCGATGTAGTCAAATGGTAAAATAACTATAGTTTCAATTGTTATGTCGAGTGGGAGGAGCATGATGAAAAAAGAGATTTTGGAATGGACTAAAACAATAGTTATTTCCGTAGTGATTGCCCTATTAATCACTACCTTTGTAAAACCTACCATAGTAAAAAATCATTCGATGACACACACGTTGGAAGAAAATGATTTTCTGATGATTAATCGGATTTTATATCGCAGAGGTGAACCCAGGGAAAGAGATATTATAGTATTTCAATCTCCATTGCTGACTGCCTCCGGGGAGGAAAAACTCTTAATCAAAAGAATCATTGCCCTGCCTGGCGACGAGCTGACTATACGAAATGGCCAAGTATTTGTTAACGGCGTAATTCAGGAAGAAGATTATATCAGAGATGACTATACCATTGGTGATTTACAGATAATAGTACCAGATGGAAAACTGTTTGTTATGGGAGATAATCGGAGCAATAGTCTTGATAGTCGTGATAGTGTTTTGGGATTAATTGAAGAGGATGATATTGTAGGCAAAGCTTTTTTTCGATTGTATCCTTTCAATCGATTTGGTTTTTTAAAGTAATCCAATAAGTTTATATCTAAGAGGAAGGATGGAATCAACGTGAATATTTTGATTGTTAATGATTCTGGTTTTGAGCAAACAGTAATGGAAAACACTGTAAAGGAATTGGGTTATCATGCTAAGAGTTGTGATGAGTACTCGGCAGTGAACTTTGTGAAAAAAGAAAGACCGGATATTGTTTTAGTGAATCTTCACATGAAGGAAACTTGTGGGGATTTCATGATAGAAAAGCTTAAAAACATTCATCAACAGGGTAAATTTGTTCTGACATCCAGCAGTCAGGACAAATTGGCTGATAAAAAGGAATTAAGTGCCGTAGATGAAATTCTAACGACACCGGCTGACGGGACTGAAATTAAGAAACTGATTGAAACATTGAAAAATGATAATTAGTCAAGTCAAATAGTTATAGCGGGAGGCAAAAATTCATGCCATCAAAAAAACACACGGATTATATAGATATAATTATAGAAAATTGCGAGGCGAAGCGATATCCTAAAGGTATCACCCTGGAAGATATAAGTCGTGACTACCAAGATGAAAGTTGCTCTCCAATTATTGCGGCAGTGGTTGGCAGTGAGCTTCAGGAGCTATCTCATACCCTGGATGAAGACTGTGAAGTTAAATGGGTTGATGCCTGCTCATCCATCGGGTCAAGGATTTATAAACGCAGCTTAACCTTTGTTCTTATTAGAGCATGTATGGAATTGTTTTCTGGATGTCAGGTCAGCGTAGAACATTCAATCAGCAAAGGATTGTATTGTGAAGTCAAGTATAAAAAATCTTTAGTGGAATCAGACATCCAAAGGATCTATGATCGAATGAAAGAAATAATCGAGGAAGATGTGCCTTTCAAAAAGACGCGCGTACCCGTTGAGGAAGCAATTGATATATTCAGTGACTATGGTCAGATGAACAAAGTTAGGTTGTTAAAGTACAGAGATAAACCTTATATTAAGTTATACCAGTGTGGATGGCTGAAGAATTATTTTTATGGATATATGGTTCCCTCGACCGGGTATCTCAGAGCCTTTGATATTAAATATTATCCTCCAGGGCTTGTATTGCAGTATCCGCGAAACGAAGATGGAGGAAAAATTCCGGAGTTTGTTGATAATCCAAAAATATTTAAAGTTTTCCGGGAATCGGAAAAATGGGCAGAAATACTGGAAATTGATCATGTAGCCAGTTTAAACGATTTAATTGTAGCACAGAAGGAAGACGAGTATATTCGAATAGCAGAAGCACTGCATGAAAAAAAGATTGCCCAAATGGCGGATTATATTGCAGAAGACCTTAATCACAGAAGACTGATTTTAATAGCTGGTCCATCATCCTCAGGAAAAACCAGCCTGGCAAGACGTTTAAGTATACAACTGCGTGTTAATGGACTGAAACCAAAATCCATTTCCCTTGATGATTACTTTGTAGATAGAGAAAAAACACCCTTGGATGAAAATGGAGATTATAATTTTGAAGCTATTGAAGCCATCGACCTGGATTTGTTTAATAGCGATTTAAAGCGCATTTTGGAAGGTGAAATTGTTGAAACACCAACGTTTAACTTTAAAACAGGTAAGCGGGAATATCGGGGCCATAAAATTCAGATTGATGAAAACCAACCACTAATTTTAGAGGGTATCCACGCTTTAAATGAAAGGCTGACCGAGAGTGTAAGCAGAAATCAGAAATTCAAAATATATATAAGCTGCTTAACTCAATTAAATCTGGATGAGCACAATCGTATACCAACCACAGATGCCCGCTTAATACGCAGAATGGTAAGGGACCATCAGTTTAGAGGCAATGACGCTCAAAGGACGATGTCCATGTGGCCTTCTGTCCGGAGGGGAGAAGAAATGTATATTTTTCCGTTTCAGGAAGATGCAGACGTGATGTTTAACTCTGCATTATTTTATGAGTTAAGTGTATTGAAAAAATATGCTGAGCCGTTACTAAGGCAAATAGATAATGACAATACACATTTTCCGGAGGCGAAAAGACTGCTTAAGTTTTTGAATTATTTTGTGGTACTTGAAAACGAAGATGATATACCAAAAACGTCAATCCTTCGTGAATTTGTAGGAAATGGAGCATTTTGATGAAATGCTCCATTGAAAAACTCAGGCAATTGGCTTTTGCTAACAATATAATTGATATTGCAGTCATAAAACCTGAAAGATCCGTTGAATTAAAAAAAATATTAGTATCCCGACATCAGAATAAACGCTTAACGGATTTTGAGGAAAGCATCATCGAAAAACGCATTAACCCTAAATTAATAATGCCTGAAGCAAAGTCCATTATTGTAGGACTAATGTCGTACCATATGGATAAACCACCCGACAATTCAAAGCGACCCCAATTTTATGGAACACTTGCCCGATGCGCTAGAGGAAAAGACTATCATCGGATTGTTCACATAAGAATGAAAGAGCTGATGGAATCCCTGACCCACAGTCAATCTGGAGCTGAATGGAAAATTTTTGTGGATACCGGACCTTTAGTTGACCGGCATCTGGCGGCTAAGGCAGGACTTGGTTTTTTTGGTAGAAACAATTGTTTTATTCACCCGCAGTATGGCTCTTTTATAGTTATTGGGTATATCCTAACCACTCTCGAATTTAAAGAAAATGATTATGTATCTAAAACTTATGATAAGTGCAGTGAATGTGGAGAATGTCAACAATCCTGCCCTGCCAAAGCAATAAATACACCTTTTCAAATAGACAACCAGGTATGTTTATCCCATGCGTTACAACAAAAGGGAATTATGGATAAAGAAACCATGCTTCAGTCGGGCGTCATGATGTATGGATGCGACATTTGTCAGGATGTGTGCCCCCACAATTATTTTGCCAGGAATACACCGGAGCCCCTGTTTCATTATAAGGATGAAGAAGCATGGCTAAACCTGCCGGAAATACTTCAGGTATCTAACCGGGAATTCAATCGACGTTACCGTTCTGCTTCTTTTGGATGGAGAGGACGCAGGATTATGCAGCGAAACGCATTGAAATCTTTGGGCAATACAGGAAATACTATGGTTACTGACCACGTTAAACCATTTCTTGAAGATCAGCGTGAAGACATTCGGAAAGCTGCTGAATGGGCCATGGATAGGCTTAGTAAAGCTGATGAATAATGGTGATTACTTAACTGGAGGAAGTTGAATGAAAGTTGGAATTTGTTCATTTAAAATGATAATGTATGAAGGCGGTTCTTTAAAAGAAAAGAGAATGATTGTGAGGAGTTTAATTCAAAGAATTCGCAGTAGATATAACGTTTCTATCTCAGAAGTGGCAGATCATGAAAAATGGAAACTCGCAACGATCGGGTTTTGTTGCATAAGTAATGAAAAACAGCATGTTGAACGCACAATGCAGGAAGTAATTCGTTTTGCTGAAGCTGACGGTCGAATGGAATTAATGGATATAGAAACTGAAATAGTTTAAATGAGGGGGGAATTTATTGGCTGCAACTTCAAAAGACAGAAAGATGGATACTTTTAAAGAAAAGATACTGGATAAACTCTCTGAAGCTTACCCGTCACCCCGTAGTGAACTGGATTTTACTAACCCGTTAGAGTGCTTGATCGCAACAATGTTATCAGCTCAATGCACTGATCAGCGGGTAAATCTGGTTACAAAAGACTTATTCGATGAGTTTAAAAGCCCGGAAGACTATTTGGTTTTGGATAATCATGAGTTAGAAGAAAGAATCAAAAGCTGTAATTATTATAAAACCAAAAGCAAGCATATATTAGAGACATGTAAAATATTACATCTTAAATATAACGGTGAAGTTCCAAACACCAGAAGTGGTTTAATGGAACTGCCGGGAGTTGGTAGAAAAACAGCAAATGTAGTTTTGAGTAACGCATTTGGAACTCCAGCCATAGCGGTAGACACACATGTTTTTCGTGTTGCGAATAGATTAGGAATTGTAAAAGCTGAAAATGTTACTGAGACTGAAAAACAATTAATGGATGCCATTCCTGAAGAAAAATGGTCAGATGCACATCACTGGCTAATACTTCATGGAAGAAGAATCTGTAAAGCCAGAAAACCTCTTTGTGAGAAATGTTCCGTTACAAACTGGTGTAAATATTTTAAAAACCAAATAATGGGTGATAAGGTATGAATCAAAAAGAAAATCAAAAAGAAATGATGCTGGCCCTGGACATTGGAACCAGAAGTGTGATTGGTTTATTAGGCTCTCTTGAAGATCAAAAGGTTGCAGTTCATCACAAAGTTGTCGTTTATCACGAAAATCGAGCAATGTTTGATGGGCAAATTCATGATATTGAAGAAGTATCACGTGTTATCGGTGAAGTTAAGCATAAGTTGGAATATTTATCAGGAACAGTGCTGGAAGAAGCGACCATAGCCGCTGCCGGCAGAGCTCTTCAAACTGAATCGGTAACGGCGGACCTTACGCTGGATCCTTTTCAAAGTATAAAACGAAGTCACATTCAGCAGGTTGAACTTAAGGCACTTCAAGCTGCGGAAAAGCAGTTGGAGAAAGCTAACGAAGGTAGCTTGCGCTATTTTTGTGTTGGTCATTCGATTATTCAATTCTATCTGGATGGATCTTTGATTAAAAACCCATTGAACCATAAAGGTGAAATACTATCAGTTCAGATTATAGCGACTTTTTTGCCAAAACTGGTTGTGGATAGTTTATATGCATCCGTAACTGCTGCAGGACTGGATGTTAACTACCTGACATTGGAGCCAATTGCTGCCATTGAAGTAGCTGTACCTGAAAACGCAAGGCTGCTTAACATCGCACTAGTTGATATTGGTGCAGGCACTTCTGATATTGCCATTACTAAAAATGGAACGATTCATGCTTATGCTATGACGGATGTAGCGGGTGATGAATTGACAGAGAGCCTGGCGCAACTGAAGATGCTGGATTTTGACAATGCCGAATTTGTGAAGTGCCAGATTACTAATACAGATAAGCTTGAGTATGAAGATATACTTGGAATTAAACATCAGGAGTCATCAAAGGAATTGTTGGAATTACTTCTACCCTCAATGCAGGAGGTTGCCGCACAAATAACAGAAGCAATATTAAAACATAATGGAAAAGCTCCCAGTGCAGTATTTCTGATTGGTGGAGGTAGTCAGACGAAACTATTACCAGAAATGATCAGCAAATCCCTTAACCTGCCAACGGAAAGGGTTTCTGTAAGAAATCTGTCTAACATAACGAATTTGAACTACTACCCGGAAGAAATGATGGGTCCGGAGGGCATTACACCTATCGGAATTTTAAAAAAAGCCTTGCTCAACAGACATAATGACTTTATTGAAATAACAATAAACGGTCAGCCAGTCAAACTGTTCCAAACAAGAAAGCTATGCATCCGTGATGGACTGGCGGCTCTGCAGTATAATCCGCATCAGCTTGTACCACGACGTGGTGCAAGTATTACAGTGACGGTTAATGATGAAGAAAAAGTGTTTCCAGGAGAGTTTGGATTGCCGGCAACTATTACCAGAAACAATGAAACAGCTAATCTGGAAACGGAGTTAAATAATGGGGATCAAATAATAATAAAACCTGCAACTATTGGTGATTCTGCTTGTGTAAGATTGTATTCACTGTTAAATGAAGAAGTTGATATGCAATCATTATTTATTAATGGAAATAATACATCTGAAAATAAAATACTGAAGGATGGTGACGAAATATCCTTTAATTTTAAAAAGAATTTAGTTGAAAAAGAAATAGAAGATGATGATTCCGGCAAAAAGAGGATAGAAATAAAATATAATGGAAACCCGTTTATTATTGAAACCTGTAAAGAAAAACTGATTTTTGTGGATTTATTTGACTACATTGATTTCGACAGAACTGAAGTGAAAGGTGAACTGGTGTTATTGCATAATGGCACTCCGGCAGCATATGTAGCTCCAATAAATCCTAATGACGAAATATGGATTTATTGGAAAAAAGAAGATATATAATAATGGCGATAATTTGATAAAATGAATGGGTGGCTTATAAGAACCCGGGGAGTCGAGGAAAATGAATTTATCGGAGAAAAAAAAGAAGGTTTTAATTGGGGCCCTGATAGGGATTGGATCGGCGCTAATGATTGCTATGGCATCTATGGGAGGATATGCTTACTGGCTTACAAACCAACCTCAAATTTATCCGTCTGTTTATATTGCAGGGATTGATGTCAGCGGTATGTTGCCACAGGAAGCTATCAGTCATCTTGAAAAAGAGATGAAACCTAAGCTGGAAGCTAAAGAGCTGGTTCTGTCTCTTGATGAAAAAGAATGGGTGTATCCATATCTGGAGCTGGGTTATCATTTTAATTATGAAGAAGCTGTTATGAAGGCTATGGGTTTAGGCCGTCAGGGAAATATGGTGGAAAACGCACTTCAAATTCACCGTATGAAAGATCAGGTGAAGAACATTGACCTTGAAGAACAATTTGACATACAACTGGTTGACGATCTCCTGGATGATCTTGAGAGAGAGTTGGCTATTGAAGGTGTACCCGCATCACTTAAACGTGAATCAGGTGAATTTATCATCTCTGCTGAAAAGGTCGGCAGAGAGATGAAGAGAGGGGAAACCAGAGATGCTATATTGGATGTTTTGAAAAATGGAGATAATGAAACAGTGGAGATAAAGGTTGAAACATTGCCTGTTTATCCTACGGAGGCAGACTTTAAAGCGATGGATGGTGTTATTGGAGAGTTCAGTACCCGGTTTAATTCTGGAGATGCAGGAAGAACGGCCAACCTGCGTCAGGGATCCGGAAGCATAAATGGAACCTTGCTTTTACCCGGTGAGCAGTTTTCTTTTAATGAAACAACCGGACCCAGAATAGCATCTGCCGGCTATCAGGAAGCACCTGTTATAATACAGGGGGAACTGGTGCCGGGAATTGGCGGAGGAATATGTCAGGTATCCACGACATTATATAATGCTGTTGTCAGAGCAAATCTCGATATTCTGGAAAGGCGGAATCACTCACTACCAGTAGCCTATGTTAATTTGGGTCATGATGCAACCGTAGCTTTTGGTGCTATTGATTTTCGATTCAAAAATAATTATGATTATCCAATTTATCTTGAGAGCTATGTGAGTGGAAACCAGCTTTATGCCAGGATTTTTGGAAATACCCGGGAACTGGAACAAACGATAACTATGGCTTCTCACGTTACAGAGGTAATTGAGCCAGAAATTGAAAAAAAAGAAGATCCGGAAATGTATGAAGGCGAACAGATTGTGGAACAGGAGCCTAAAAAAGGATATAGGGTAGTAACCTACAAAATATATTATGAAAATGGACAGGAAGTTCAAAGAGAAGAAATATCCAGAGACTATTATCAACCTGTAAAAGGAATTACATTGATAGGGACTAAACCAAGACCCCTGTTTGAATATCCTGAGAACGATGAAATGAATGGCAATTTTCATGAACATAATCGACATGAACATAATCAACCGGATTCAGACGAGGGGCTTGAGAACTAAAATAAAACCGGATGCAGGAGGTATAGAATGGATCACTATTTATTTGATAAAGAGTTAGATTGTCCTGTTTGTGCCAATAAATTTAAGACTAAAAAACCCCGGTTGAGAAAACTGCCTGTGCAGCAAAAAGATCCTGATTTTCACATATGGTATAAAGAATTAAATCCGGTATACTATAACGTATGGGTGTGTCCTAATTGTGGATTCAGTGCGACGGAAAGTGAATTTAAAAAACTGACAGCAGAAGAAAAATCAATTATTCTTAAGAATATTAGCATGAAATGGAATAAAAGAGATTTTGGAGGCACCAGAAGTATTGAAATGGCTCTCGAAACACATAAGCTGGCCTTGTTGGTGGCCCAGCTTTTAAATAAATCACAAGGGTATTTGGGTAGCATTTGTCTTCGACTTGCCTGGTTATACAGAGAGGAGAAAAACGAGCAGGAAGAGGCCGCTTTTTTAAAATACGCGCTTGAATATCTTGAAAATGCATATACTAATGAATCTTTTCCCATCGCCGGGCTTGATGAAGTATCACTTTCTTATTTGATTGGAGAACTTAAGCGTAAAACAGGAGAGCCCCAAAATGCAATATTTTGGTTTGGGAGAGCATTGGATCATCCGGATATTAAGTTTAAACGAATGATACAGTTAAAAGCCAGGGAGCAGTGGCAGCTGGCGAGAGATGCATACAAGGAGCAAAAGGAGCAAGCCGAATGAAAAACGTATACAGCCAAACTGAAAAAATAAATGATTACACTATTAGACTCTTTGCATCTGATAAAGGTCTTGTAAAGCTGGAAATGTTCCCGGAAAGTAACAAGGTCTCTTCAGGAGAAGTGGAGAAATATAAAAGCGAGGCCTCGGTATCAAGTGAGAAAATTTTGAATGAAGCTTTTCGACAAATCACAGAATACTTTAATGCTAAAAGACATAAATTTGATTTGCCGATAGATATAACAGGAACACCCTTTCAGATGGGAGTTTGGCAGGCGTTGCGAAGTATCCCCTATGGGAAAGTAGTATCTTATGGCATGATTGCTGAATACATTGGCAACCCAAAGGCAGTAAGAGCCGTTGGGATGGCAAACAATAAAAACCCCATTGCAATCATTATCCCATGCCATCGAGTTCTGGGTAAAGACGGTCACCTGACTGGCTTTGGAAGTGGTATGGATGTTAAGCAGAAACTATTGGAGTTGGAAGGGCATCAAGTAAATTCTATGAAAATAATGGGGGTACATTCATGGGCTCAGAGTATAGGCTAACGCTTGTAACCGGAGGTGCCAGAAGCGGGAAAAGCCGGTTTGGAGAGAATCTCATATCGAATCATGGTGATAGAATTTTATATGTTGCAACGGCAGCTGTTCTTGATGAAGAAATGCAAACCAGGGTAAAAAAACATCGTAGTGATCGTCCTAATGACTGGATAACCCTGGAAGCTTATCGTGACTTTGATCGATGCCTTCCGACCTACTACAATAGTGTGGAAGGTATTTTTGTGGACTGTTTAACATTAATGGTAACAAGACTAATGATGGATGGATGGCAGTTTGACTGGGAACATATACCGCAGGAAAAATTACTGGAAATTGAAGAGTCCATCAATATAGAAATGGATAAACTGGTACACGGCTTATCATCACTGAAGGTTCCTTCGGTACTAATTACCAATGAAACAGGATGTGGCATAGTCCCTGAAAATCGCATGGCAAGAGAATTCAGGGATATTTCTGGACGGGTTAATCAGAGAATTGCAAATTACGCGCATGAAGTATACTGGGTTGTGTCAGGCATACCGGTAAAAATTAAACCTTAAGTAAAAAATATGAAAGTCCTCATAAAGATGGTTAATGATGGCTATAATTACTAACATTCTTACTAATTTAAAGATTAATGAGGGGTTATTATGAAACACATTATACAGGCAGTGCAGTTTCTTACAACAATTCCAATGTCAGGTAATTATATTTGGAAGGATACAGATAATAAAAACATGGCTTTTTTTCCTTTGGCTGGGGCAATTATTGGATTCACACTTGCTGTTACTGATTGGATTCTATATCCTTTTCTTCCCGTTCATGTTCTGTCTGTTATCGTACTTATGATTTCTTTCCTGCTTACAGGTGGTATACATGCAGATGGATTGGCGGATACGGCCGATGGATGTTTCTCAGGTAAAGATAAAAGAGGAATTCTGGAAGTGATGAAAGACAGTCGTCTGGGCACGCATGGTGTTATGGCAATTGTGCTGGTGTATTTATTGAAATTTTCCTTGTTAATATCATTGCTTCCAGCGTTAAGATGGTGGACATTAATTCTAATGCCTATGCTGGGACGACTGTCTCTTGTATTGGGTTCATATAGAACCGAATACGCGCGTTCCTCAGGTTTGGGAAACTTTTATATAGGTAAAATTGAGGGAAAAGTAGTTTTTATTGCTATAATACTTACATTACCAATAACAAAATTGCTTCCATCCTCCTGGGTTTTTTTGCTGCTTTTACCAATTATCATTGCTATATTCAAATATCTTATGCACCGAAAAATTGGCGGAATGACCGGCGACACATTGGGAGCACTTCTTGAAATAACGGAAACCTTATTTCTATTATGGATGGTTCTTAGATTTGGAGGAAGGTAGGTAAAAATGAAAATTATTTTGGTAAGACATGGTGAAACAGAAGATAATGCAAACCAGAAAATGAGCGGTTGGACTGATACGGAACTGAGTCTTTCTGGCATCCGACAGGCACATATGATTGCACAGCGGCTTAAACATATTGATATTGACCGCGTTTTGTCCAGCGACCTGAAACGTGCTGTAAAAACGGCAGAAATCATTGCACAACACCAGTCTGAAGACTTAATTCATGAAAAGCTTATAGGTTTAAGAGAAATGAATTTCGGAAACCTTGAACAATTATCAATGAAAGAAATAGAGACAATTTATCCTATGGAGTATGATAAATTATACAATGATGGAACGGAATACACATTTCCTGATGGAGAAAACTTATTATCTTTTCACACGCGAGTGGTTGATACAGTGGAAGCACATATTAACCGAAATGATCAGAATGAAACCATATTATTGGTTGCTCATTCTGGAGCCATCCGCTGCATACTTTCTCACTGGATAATCGGAAATGTTGACGGTCACTGGAGATTTGCAGTGGACCACTGCAGCCTTACTATGCTCGAAAACGTCCCGGAATATCCATTCATTCAAACTCTGAATGACACATGTCATTTTGATAAACTGGAGGATTAAAATGTACAAGAAACAATCAAAAATAATAATAACGTTATTTATTACGATGCTTCTTATGTTTTATATAACTGCCTGTGCTCCTGCGGACCATTCAGAAGAGCAGCCATCCGGTTCCGACTTAGCTGAATCAGAGATATTACGCATTGTCTCTCTTTCACCAAGTCAAACTGAAAACCTTTTTGCTCTCGGGCTGGAAGAGTCGATAATCGGAGTTTCGGACTACTGTGACTATCCGGAGGAAGCGATGAATAAAGAAAAACTGGGCAGTTCCTGGACAATCAATTTGGAAAGAGTTATTGAGCTAATGCCTGATTTAGTGTTTGTATATGGTGAATCCCATGCTGAAGCTCTTGAGCAGATAAAAGCTGCGGGAATTAAAGTCGTGAATATTGAGCCGGAAACTGTAGAGTCTGTTTTTGAATCAATTATAATAACAGGCGAACTAACAGGGAAAATGGACGAAGCAAATGAGATCGTAGGAGAGTTGCGGTTAGAAAAGCAAAATCTTCTGGAAAAAGTCAGTGAACGAACTCCGATACCGGTGTTTTATCAAGTGTGGGATGAACCTTTACAAACAGCAGGACCAGAATCTTTCATTCATGAGTTGATGACCCTTGCTGGCGGCGATAATATAGCAAAAGATGCAGAAGGTGCGTATCCTATGTATAGTGTTGAAGCATTGATAGAAAACAACCCGGAAATCTATTTTATGCCGCCCCATGTTTCTGACTTCGAAAGTATGACGGAAGAACAGGCCGAATCAATTCGAGAAGAAGTTAGAAGCAGACCAGGATTTGATCAAATAAAAGCAATAAAAGAAAACCGCATCGAACTGCTTGAGCCAAATATTGCCTCCAGGCCGGGCGTTAGGGTAATCCAGGGTTTAAGAGCTTTTGCTGAAGCGATGCATCCAGAGGTATTTTAATTATGAAATTGCTATCGGTAAAACCGTATTTCTATATCATGATCCCGATGGCTGCTGTAGTTATGATTTTTGCCTCTTCGACAGGGGCCGCTAACATCAGTGCTGGTGATGCCTTTAAAATTATTGCCTCTTCCATTCCTTATATCAGAGAGCTTATAGATGTAAGCCATATATCTGATTCTGCTATCTCCATCATTCTATTTGTCCGTTTACCCAGAATCATACTGGCTTTTTTAGTGGGGTACGGTCTTTCGGTAGTTGGATCATCTATGCAGGGAATGCTGAAAAATCCAATGGCAGACCCTTTTATCATCGGAACATCTTCCGGTGCTGCACTGGGTGCTGCTTTGGCCATTGTATTAAACCTTAACCAGACTTTTCTTGGATTTGGCGCCGTATCGGGTATGGCATTTCTTGGTGCGCTTTTGTCAACCAGTATCGTATATCAACTTGCCAGAACCGGGAGTCGCGTTCCCGTTACAACATTGTTGCTGGCAGGTATTGCCACTGGTCAGTTTTTTAGTGCCATACTGTCTTTTGTAATGGTAATTGCCTCCCGGGATGTGTCGAGCATTATTTACTGGACCATGGGAAGTTTTTCTGCCAGAGGTTGGAATCACGTACTTCTGGTGATTATCCCCATGGTTTTGGGTTCTGGTTTGTTGATGATACATGCCAGAGATTTAAATCTACTGTTAATCGGAGAAGAGACGGCTCAAAATACGGGTGTAGAAGTTGAAAAGGTAAAAATAGTCATTTTGATTGTTAGTACATTGATGACAGCTTTTGCTGTATCAGTCAGTGGTATTATTGGATTTGTCGGATTAATTATCCCTCATATAACCAGAATGGTAGTTGGACCTGATCACAGGGTTCTTATTCCGGCCTGTGGAATAATGGGCGGCATTTTTTTGGTTATGACAGATACTTTTTCCAGAACTGTCATAGCACCAACTGAATTGCCGGTAGGTGTATTGACGGCTTTGGCTGGAGCTCCCTTCTTTATATACCTGTTAAGAAAAGCTAAAAAAATGGAATAGGATGATATAGATGGGGAAAATAATCGAAATCAAAGAACTGACCTTTTCGTATGACAAAGAGAAAATTTTAAATTCGTTAAATATACTAATTGCTGAAGGCACTTTTCTTAGTATTATTGGGCCTAATGGATCTGGCAAGACAACACTTTTGAAAAACATTGCTCGAAATTTGTCTCCAACCATAGGAAAAGTACTGATGGATAATCAGTCACTCGACTCCATTCCAGTTAAAGAACTGGCTCAAAAAATGGCTGCTGTTCACCAAAACCCGGATATCAGTCATCAGTTTCGGGTTCATGATATTGTAATGATGGGAAGGCATCCATATATAAATCGATTTAAAAGAGAAACCAGTAAAGATATTGAAATAGTCCGGCAGGCGATGATAAACACACATGTATTTGACTTAAGAGATCGATTTGTTAATGAACTCAGCGGTGGCGAAAAACAACGTGTAATGATTGCAAAAGCATTGGCTCAGGAGCCTGATGTGCTTCTGCTGGATGAGCCCACCTCATCTTTGGATATTCACCATCAGATGGAAATATTAGAGTTGCTCAAATTACTAAATAAGAATAAAGGAATATCTGTTATTACTGTATTGCATGATTTAAATATGGCGGCACGATTTAGTAAAGAAATAATGCTTCTTTACAAAGGTGATGTTTTAACTCTTGGCCGAACTGAAAAGGTAATGACGGCGGAAAACCTGGAAAAAGCCTATGCTGTTGAAATGGTAGTTGACCGTAATGTATATACTGGAAGCATTCAGGTATGTCCAGTTTCAACATTTAAAAGGAAAGGTCAAAATAGTAAAATGCGTAAACGAGTTCATGTCATTTGTGGTGGTGGATCCGGTAAACTGTTGATCCAAAAACTACATCAGGAAAACTATTTGCTCTCCATAGGTGTAGTCAATCAGGGAGATAGTGACTGGGAGCTTGCGAAAAAACTGAGCATAGAAATAATTGAAGAAAAGCCATTTGAAGGTATTTCTGAAACGGTATTGATGAGTGCGCTGAATAAAGCTGCAGAAGCAGATGCTGTGGTATTAACTTCGATTCCTTTTGGAAGAGGTAATGTTGAAAATTTAACATTAGCAGAACAACAGGCTGTAAATAATAAACCGATATTATTTTTAGACCAATATCCCAAAGGAGTATCTGTGGATTTTGTTGGTGGAAAAGGATTAGAGCGATTAAATGCTTTGTTGGAAAAAGGAATGATACGCGTTACAAACATAGAAGAGTTATTAGAGAAGCTGGAGGTATGCTGAATGAAGAACAGGAGTCTGATGTTGCAAGGAACCGCTTCATCCGTAGGGAAAAGTGTTTTAACGGCGGCCTTTTGTCGGATTTTTAAAGAAGACGGTTATCGTGTTGTACCTTTTAAATCACAGAACATGGCACTTAACTCCTTCATAACAGATGATGGACTGGAAATGGGAAGAGCCCAGGTTTTTCAGGCGGAAGCAGCAGGTGTGACACCAAAAGCCGGAATGAATCCAATTCTTCTAAAGCCAACCGGAGAAAAAGAAGCACAGGTAATTATAAACGGTAAAGTTTTTGGAAACATGAATGCTTCAGAGTACCACGCATTTAAACCTGAGTTAAAAACCATTGTGCATAAAGCGTATAATCAGCTTCGAAAGGATTCGGATATTGTTGTTATTGAAGGGGCGGGAAGTCCGGCTGAAATCAATCTGAAAAAAAATGATATAGTTAATATGGGTATGGCAAAGATGGTTAATGCACCAGTTATCCTGGTCGGAGACATCGACCGGGGAGGCGTTTTTGCGTCAATTTACGGTACGGTAATGCTTCTTGATGAAGACGAACGGAGACAAATTAAAGGAGTACTCATCAACAAATTCAGAGGAGATCTGGAAATATTAAAACCTGGCTTGAAACAACTTGAAGATTTGATTGGAATACCAGTGCTGGGCGTTATTCCCTATGGAAAATTTGATATAGAAGAAGAAGATGGCGAAGCAGAACGCCTGAAGCATAAATCCTATAATGAAAATAATATTGATATTCGTGTAATACGATTGCCAAGAATTTCAAATTTTACTGATTTTCACTGGTTAGCAACTCATCCATCAGTTAATTTGCAATACATTGATAAGGCTGAAGAAGTCGGCACACCGGATTTGCTCATTATACCGGGCACGAAAAACACACTGGCTGACTTAGAGTTTCTAAAAGAAAATGAAATTGACCGGGCGATTCTGAAGGCGAGAAATGAAGGAGCTATGATTGCTGGTATTTGTGGTGGTTTCCAAATGCTGGGAAAAAAATTGCTTGACCCGCATATGGTGGAAAGTAAAATTGGCGAATTGGATGGCCTGGGCCTCCTGGACGTGGAAACAACTTTTTTTAAAGAAAAAATGACTACACAGACCAGTGCTGAAGTGCTGGCAGATAATTTTTATAAAGATATGGGTTCCATTAAAGTTAACGGATATGAGATTCATATGGGTAAAACATGTCTTGGCAGCAACACCCGTTCATTTGCTGTGATTAAAGATGAAAATGAATTACCTGTACGATGGGAGGGTGCTGTATCAGAAGATAAAAGAGTATGGGGAACTTACCTGCATGGTATTTTTGATAACGAAGAGTTTAATCGAGAATTATTACAAGTAGTTGCAAATAATTCTGGAGCAGAAAACATGGAGCTAAGAGAATCTTTCGCTGAGTATAAAGAAAAACAATACAGGTTGCTTGCTGATACCGTAAGAGAGTCAGTAGATCTTGAAAGTATTTATGCAATCATGGAGGGTGAATGTGAATGGTCATCCTGACTGCGTATATATTGGACTCTATATTGGGTGACCCGGAAAAATGGCCTCATCCTGTGCGGTTTATAGGAGCACTTATAAGTTATCTTGATAAGAAGCTTAATATCAGGGAAATTAAGTCACCTGTAAAATTAGTTTACAGAGGAGCACTTCTCACTGCATTAGTAATCATGATAACAGTTTTGCTCGTAGTGAGTATTCAATTGCTTTTATCTTCTATTCACTGGATTTTAGGAAATTTGTTTTATGCTTATCTTGCCTATACTACATTAGCAGTCAAAAACCTCAGCCAGGCAGCTATGCAAATATATAGCTATCTTGAAGCTGGAGATATTGATAGTGCCAGATACTCTTTATCTATGATTGTTGGCAGAGACACAAATAATTTGAGTGAGTCTGAAATTACAAGAGCAGCCATTGAAACCGTTGCAGAAAATTTTTCCGATGGTGTAATTGCTCCTATAGTCTACCTTTTTCTGGGTGGACCCATGTTGGCAATTCTATATAAAGCAATAAACACAATGGATTCAATGATTGGTTATAGAAACCAGAAATACTTGTATTTTGGGAGATGTGCAGCCAGGTTAGATGATGTTGCGAACTGGATACCTGCACGTGCGTCTGTTTTCTTTCTGATGATAGCTGTCCTGTATAAAAAGTTTAATATCAAAAATGTCTGGAAAATTATGATTCGAGATCGAAACAACCATTCAAGTCCTAATGCAGGATATCCGGAAGCTACAGTTGCAGGAGCTCTTGAGGTTCAACTTGGCGGAGCCAGTACTTATTTTGGGGTAAAAAGTACTAAACCACTTATTGGAGATTCGGCCCACTCACTGGATAAGAAAAAGATTCCTCAGGCTGTTCAACTGATGCAGACCGCATCGCTGGTTTCGGTCGTTATTTTATCCATCATTCATATTTTGATTGGAGGCATAAGATGGAACATGGCGGGAATATTATAAAATTCAGCATGGAAAAAGGCTATAAACCATTTGAAATTCTGGACTACAGCTCAAATATAAGCCCCCTTGGAGTGCCGGAAAAGCTGTGGGATATATTATCGGAAGCCAACAATTGGCTATCTGT
Source organism: Tindallia sp. MSAO_Bac2 (assembly GCA_003838145.1). Lineage (GTDB taxonomy): Bacteria > Bacillota > Clostridia > Peptostreptococcales > Tindalliaceae > Tindallia. Next base: position 8,644 of record QYZZ01000066.1, on the reverse strand, counting down.
ATACCCGGATCCGGATTATAATGCACTTAGAACAGCTTTGACAGTATATTCCGGTGCAGATACTGAAAAAATTGTTCCTGGAAACGGTGCAGCACAAATAATTCATGATACTATTCGTTTTATTAATCCAAATAAAACGATGTTAGTTGTTCCGACTTTTAGTGAGTACGAAAAAGCTTTAAAAACAACAAACAGCCAGGTTGAATACTTTTTAAACCATCAGGAAAACGGATTTACCACTTGTCATTTTTCTTTGATGGAGTTACTCGACGAAACCTATGACCTGTTGATATTATGTAATCCGAATAATCCCACCGGTTCGGTCATCACAAGAGAAGTAATGCTCCAAGTGCTGAAACACTGTAGCAGAATAGGTTGCCACGTAATGATTGATGAAGCATTTATGGACTTTCTGATCAATGAAAACCTCTACTCTGTAATGCCGCTGATTAACGACTGGAATAATCTGATTGTTGTTAGGGCGTTTACTAAAATATTCGGAATACCCGGATTAAGGCTTGGTTATGGTGTTTATGGAAATATAAACATTGCAGAGGAGTATCGTCAAAAGATGATTCCCTGGAGTGTTAATGTTTATGCTGAAGCGCTTAAGGGGTTTATAAACAGTAAGGATGCCTTTAATTATATATTTCGGGTTAAAGAAATGGTCCGAGCAGAAAAAAACCAGATGTATAATGAAATAATGCAGATGGAAGCATTTCGGGTTTTCCCGTCTGAAGCAAACTTTCTGCTGATAAAAATTGAAGAACCTACCAGGTTTTCTGTCGGAGAATTATGGAATAAGCTTATGGAAAAGAAAATTTTAGTACGGGATTGTTCAAACTTTAGAGGTATGCCGGAAGGGTTTTTCAGAATAGCTATAAAAAAAGAAACAGAGAATCAATGTTTAATTGATTCTCTGAAGAGTATAAACAATGCTATTTTATACGGTAGACAACGCTAAAGGTTTTGGGACCGCAGTGACTTGAGATAACACATCCCGCTTCGGTCATTAATACCTCATCCGGTGACAGGGTGTTCAGCAGATGCTGTCTGAGTTTTTCCGCATCTTCCGGGCAGGCTGAATGGTTGACAATCAAACGACTGGTCTTAACCGTGCTGGGTTCACTATCTGTGAATTTCATCATATCTTCCACCAGTTTTTCTCGCTTGCCACGAATTTTTTTCTGTACGATTATTTTCCCGTTCTCCACATGTAGTATGGGACGAATTCGGAGCATATTACCAACAAGATTTTCCATCGAAGAACATCTTCCGCCTTTATGCAGATACTGTAGTGTATCAACTGCAAAATAGGTTTTGATCTTTGGTACCATTTCGTGGATTTTTTCAGTAATGGATTCCAGACTTTCACCTTTAAGAGCAAGGTCTGAGGCTTCTAATACCAGCATGCCAATACCAGCAGAAAGATTTAGTGAATCTATTACTTCGACCATGTGATCCGGAAACTCAGAGGCGGCAATTCTGGCGTTTTGAATTGTTGAAGAAATTTGTGAAGACAGTCCAATATACAAAATATGATGACCTTTATCAATAATTGGTTTAAAAGCATCAATAAAATCTTTAGGTGAAGGACTGGATGTTTTGGGAAAAATACCAGTTTGATCAACTTTGCTATAAATCATCGCTGGGTCAATATCGACACCATCCCTATAAACTTCCTGATCAAAGTGTACATATAAAGGAACGACGCTGATGCCTCGTTTCATTAGTTCATTTTTAGGCAAGTCGCTGGTACTGTCTGTCATGATATGAACTGTTGCCATTTTGTTTGTGCCCCCTTTAATAAAATCACATGTGTCGGTTACATTATAATCAAAACCATCCCTAAATACCAGAGGGTTTTCTCTATACTTTGGATTTACTATAAAATATACTTTCGCCACGATTGTTAAGCCTGGCGACGGATCTTTCAGGAACATTCATTTTTGCGGAAAATGAATGGGTTATTACAAAGTTATCCCTGAAATGCATGGGGATCAGCAGATCTGGCTTAACTTTTTCAAAAAAATGTTTTCCAGCCCAAAAGTAAGCATCTTCAAGCCGGGGATCAACCGGAACAAAAGCAACATCAATTTTATACTTACAAACCAAATCTATAATTCTTTTGAAATCCGTCTCTTCCTCTTTTTGCTTATCTGGTGAAAAATTATTCCAATGCCACCAGTTTAAATCACCGGAATGAAAGAACGTTAGTTGGTCCGATTGTACCAGAAAAGAAACGCCCTCATCTGTTGAACCAAAAGTTCTAATAGCGACTTCATTTATTTTCAGATAATCTCCTGGCTTAACAAAGTGCAGGTTTTGCGAACCCTTCACCTGAATATCATCACTTAATACATACTGAATACCTGAAACTTGATGGTGCCACTCGAATATCTCTGGCATATAGTGGTCGTTGTGGTGATGCGAAACAAAAACAAAAACATTTCTTTTTTGCGACAGATATTCAGGTTTGAGCCGGATCCTTTCGTTAGGATTATCTTTAATGTCTGGTGGAAGAACATAATCAAAAATGAAGAAATGATTAGGGGTTTCCACCGAAAAACCGCTATGATAAAAGTGTGTTATCGTACTGGTCATAGGTTTCATATAAAACAACTCCCATGCAAGATTTTATACATACAAATACCCAATATTTATTAGATTTCACAAGGAATGCTTGATTGCAGGTTTATTGAAATATGGTATAATCTGTTTAATAATTACTTTCAAAACTGAGGAAAGGACGTAATAACAATGACTACAGCAGTATCGGGAGGCAAAGATGTCACTTAATATTGTCCTGCATGAGCCGGAAATTCCCCAAAACACTGGCAATATCGCCAGAACCTGCGTTTTGACAGGTGCAAGGCTTCACATTATTAAACCAACAGGATTTTCTCTTGACAGCCGTCATGTCAGACGTGCCGGACTGGACTACTGGCATTTGCTGGACCTTTCAGTATATGAGAGTTTTGAAGAATTTATAAACCAAAACAACCCTCAACACATTTATTGTGCAACGACTAAAAGCGATGCTGCCTATAGCGACTATCAATACCCGCAACCTGCGTTTCTCTTATTTGGTAAAGAAACTGCCGGATTACCAGGGTATATTTTAAAACGGTTTTCAGACTATCTTGTAAAAGTACCAATGATACAACACGAAAAAACAAGATCCCTTAACCTTTCTAACACAGTTGCAGTTATTGCTTATGAAGTGCTGAGACAATGGGGTTTCCCGGAGATGCGATAAAGGAGGTATTCGTAATGAGAAAAATTAAGATCATTACTGACAGCATGACTGATTTACCTGCAAAATTGACTGATCAGTACAGCATTGAAGTGATACCTTTAACGATTATTTTTGGTGATCAGGAATATCGGGATGGTTTTGACTTATCAAACAAAGCTTTTTATGAAAAACTGAAGTCAAGTGAAGTGTTACCTCGAACTTCTCAGGTTACACCAGCCGATTTTAATCATACTTTTACAAAATGGTTAGATGAAGATTTTGACATAATTTGTATTAATGCTTCCTCTAAAGCAAGCGGCACTTACCAGTCGGCAGTTATCGCTGCCAACGACCTGAATGAAGATCGTATTAGTATCGTAGACACTTTGAGTCTTTCCTTTGGAGCCGGTCTGTCTGTTTTAAAGGCTGCCAGGATGGCAGGACAAGGACATCAGCGCGAAACGATTGTTGAAGCGCTGAAAAACTCCTCTGCCAATATGGAACATATCTTTACAGTGGACACAGTGGAATTCCTTCAAAAGGGTGGTCGCATAAACCCGGGCAAGGCTCTTGTGGCAAATTTATTGAATATAAAGCCGATTCTAACCTTAAGAGATGGACTGGTAGATCCACTCGATAAAGTTCGTGGTTCCAAGCGAGTAATGGATAAAATGATTGAATTAGCTCAGGAAAGAGGGTCGGATTTCACAGGTAAAACCATTGGGATTTCTCATGCTGACGCACCGGACAAGGCGGAGGAACTATATATGAAGGTGAAAAAGGATCTAAATCCCTCTGAAATTTTGATTTCTGAAATTGGCTGCACAATTGGAACTCACACAGGTCCGGGCACTTTAGCACTTTTTTTTGAAAGCGATACCAAATCACATCAATAATTCAGTTACGAAGACAGTGAATAATGTGGAGGCGATCTTATGAAGTATGCGGTTATCCGTGGAGAAGGATATACACTGGCACATGTGCCAGACTTTGTAAAGCATAATAGTGTTTTTGCAGTTTTGGAAAAAAGACTGGACAAAGAATCGGAGATTCTAAGAGATTTGCCAAAGTCTTTGAGAAGTTTTCAGGAAGCAATAGAGTATTTACCTCATCAGGTTTACATTGGTGAATTAACTCCGGATACTCTGAGGCATCATGCTTTGCCCTGGTACAACAAGCCGGTTGAAAAAGCTGATCGTTTTGGGCCGCACGGAGAAATAATGAGCCAGGATGAATTTATTGGTGTGCTAAAGATTGCAGATGTGTTTGATTTAATAAGACTGGAGAAAAGTTTTGTATCAAAAATTAGAAACAAATTAACTCAGCATCCTCTATTTAATGAAGCAAGGCTTAAAAGACTTAAAGAAGGTGAATCAAGAGAAATTATTGAATACCACATTAAAAATATGAAAGCGATGCCTTTGCTGATAGACGATGAAGTTATAGGGTGTGTAAAACGAGCACATGAATTTGATCCTAACCTGACAGCGGAAGTATTTTTTGAAAACATGGTAACGAAAGCATCGGGTATGTTAACTGCTTGGAACTTGTTAGACAGGAATCAGGTTGATGTGGCTGATATTGATTACGTCATTGAATGTTCCGAAAGTGCGGCTGGTGACATGAGTCAACGGGGTGGGGGGAATTTTGCAAAAGCAGTGGCAGAAGGAATAGGCGCTGTTAATGCGTCCGGATCCGACACCAGAGCTTTTTGCGCTGCGCCAGTTCATGCGATTATGGAAGCTGCAGCTCTTGTTCAGGCTGGAATTCATCAAAATGTTTTGGTTGTAGCTGGGGGAACATCAGCCAAACTTGCTATGAATGCCAGAGAGCATATTCGGCGTGGCATACCGGTTCTGGAAGATGTTATAGCTGGTTTTGCCGTATTGATTAGTGAAAATGATGGAATTAATCCGATCATCAGAACAGATCTTTCCGGTAAGCACACCGTATCAACAGGGTCGTCACCTCAGGCTGTTATAACATCGCTAATAACAGCACCGCTGGATAAGGGTGGACTGAAAATGAAAGATATAGACCGTTATGCTGTTGAAATGCAAAACCCGGACATTACAAAACCGGCAGGAGCGGGGGATGTACCTGAAGCAAATTACAAAATGATTGCAGCTCTCGGGGTTAAAAGAGAAGAACTGGAGCAGAAAGAAGTAGCCACTTTTGGTGAAAAATACGGTTTTCAGGGCTGGGCACCTACTCAGGGGCATATCCCATCCGGTATACCATACATTGGTCATGCTCGGGCTTCAATTTTAAGCAGCGACATTACCAGAGCTATGATAGTTGGGAAAGGGAGCCTTTTTCTGGCAAGACTGACCAATCAGTTTGACGGTGTTTCTTTTGTCCTGGAGAAAAACTCAGGAGAAATTGAGGATAATTGGGAAGAAAAAATGTCAGAAGATGATGTGAGACATATGATGGCAAAAATGATGAAAAAGTTTGCGGAAGAACTGTTGAAAGATCAGACGGATTAAACCGAGGTGTATAACATGGCCAATCAAAATAACGCACGTAAAATAATGGGTCATCTTTTTGAAGAGATGGCAGAAATACTGGAAACAGGGAAAAAATCTGGAAAAATGAAAATTGGTCTTACGATTCATGGCTGTGAAACAAGCATAAACAGCTGGGTTAAGGCGGCAGAAAATACAACTTTTCAAAGTTCTGACTTTGAAGTTGTTTTAATTGGTCCACGTCAGAAAACTGACTTGTTACAATTTGATGCAGTCAACGAAGAACAGGCACACAGAAAGATGGAAACAATGCTGGACCACGGCATCATTGATGCCTGCATTACTACCCACTATACCTATCCCATAGGGGTTGCTTCAGTTGGGAAAATGACTACTTTGGGCCATGGCAGGCAGATATATCTAGCCACTACTTCTGGGACATCTGCAATTAACAGGGGAGCGGCAATGACTCTAAATGCACTCTATGGAATTATTGTGGCGAAAACAATGGGAAATGAAAACCCAACAGTGGGAATACTTAATGTTGAAGGAGCCAGACAGGTTGAAAAAGCGCTGATTCAATTGAATGAGAGAGGCTATCCTATAAGATTTGCTGAATCTATGAGATCTGAATCCGGCTGTATTATGAGAGGTAATGACATTATCGCAGGAACACCGGACATATTGGTGCAGGACTCCCTGACCGGTAATATTACAATGAAAATGTGTGCTTCCTTTATGAGTGGCGGAAGTGTTGAAACGGTAGGAGCTGGTTATGGTCCAGGGATCGGAGAGCTATATGAAAGGATAGCTATGGTTATATCCAGAGCCTCGGGAGAACAAGTGGTGGAAAATGCTATTCAGTTTGCCGCACATCTGGTACGGGGCAGGTTGGTTAAAATTGCAAAAAAAGAGTTTCGGACTGCCAGAAAAGCAGGGCTGACAGAAATACTTGACAGAATGTATATGAATAATAACGGCAGCAAAAAAATACAGGAAGTTGCAACACCTCTTGGAGAACCGGTTACTCATGGAATTACCGGCATTGATATTATGGATGTAGAATATGCAGTGCAAACATTATGGAAAAATGGAATATATGCAGAGAGTGGTATGGGCTGTACAGGTCCGGTACTGCTTGTCAGCGAAAAGAACCTGGAAAAAGGTATTGAAAAACTGCGCCAATCAGGCTATCTGGTGTATGAAGAAAAAGAATGCTGATATTGACGGATACATGCAAAAAATGTGCCAAATACCTGATAAGTTTTGAGTTTCGCTTTAAGATTGTATTAAAAAATGGTATAATGTTCTTGATAAACCGATTGCAGACATTAAAGCAGTGCGGTTCAATCAGGAGGCGATGAAAATGGAAATGGGATTTAATCTTAACTTGGAACAATCCCAAAAATTGGTAATGACGCCCCAATTAAGGCAGGCCATTAAAATACTGCAATTCACTTCATTGGAACTTGAAGAATATATTGATCAGCAAATTGAAAACAATCCAATGATAGAAATCAGTGAAGAAGATAAAAAAGTGAAAGAAGAGCCTGCGGAAGATCAAAAGGTTGACTGGAAAGAATATGCAGAGGACTTTGATAATTACGAATACTGTAAAGATGCTTTTCATCATAACAGCGACAATGACTTTAATTACGAAAATATAATCTTCAGAAACCCAACCTTGCAGGAACATTTGCTGTTTCAGTTTAGTTTAACTTATTTAGAAGCTGACTTTCATGAAATTGGTGAATATATTATCCACAGTCTGGAAGATAACGGTTATTTAAAGGTTCCTGTATCTGAAATTGCAGAACACCTGCACCAGGACATAGGTGCTGTCGAAAGTGTTTTAGGTATTATTCAAACCTTCGACCCGCCAGGCGTTGCTGCCAGGTCTTTGGCAGAATGCCTTATGATACAGTGTAAGCATATGGGAGTTAAGAATGAAAACGTTTACACCATTATTGAGTCCTATCTTGATGAAATAGCATGTAACAAATATCCTGGAATTGCAAAAGATCTTAATATTTCCACCGAAGAAGTACAGGATATATGCGATTTTCTGAAAACCCTGGAACCGAAACCGGGAAGAAAGTATGCCAGTATAGATAATCGCTATGTGGTGCCGGATGTAGTTGTAAAAAAGATAGGAGATGACTATTATATAGTACCTAATGACCGCAATACTCCGCGCTTGACGATCCGGAAAGACTATCAAAAAATGCTATCAAATGGAGAAGAAAACGATGAAGCGGTTAAGTTTTTAAATGATAAATTCAATAATGCCATGTGGTTAATTAAGAGTATAGAACAGCGGATGCAAACCATATATAAAGTTGTTGAGCAAATAGTAGCTAAACAACGATGTTTTTTTGAGCAAGGGAAAAAATACCTCAAGCCGATGACGCTTAAAGAAATTGCTGATGAAATCGGAGTGCATGAATCCACTGTAAGTCGTGCAACTAATGGTAAATATGTTGAAACTCCTGTGGGAACATTTGAATTAAAATATTTTTTTTCCAGTGGAGTGCCTAACGATAATGGTGAAGGATTAGCTTCTGAAAGCATAAAAAACTACATTCGTGAAATTCTGGATCAGGAGAATCCCAAAAAACCATTAAGTGATGACCGAATAGCTGCTGAATTGGCTGCCAAGGGGATAAAAATATCCAGGAGAACTGTTGCAAAATACAGGGAGGACATGAAGATTCCATCCTCCTCTAAACGAAAACGATATTAACCTCCTGGTTGAAGAATAAAAGGATTTTGATATAATTAAAACAGACTGGAAACAGCCGGTCTGTTCTTTTTTTATGGATAAGGAAATAGCATGCGCAAAAGAAATGTGGATAAGCTGTGAATAAGTTATTGGAAAACTTCAAGAGGAACGATAAACTGAGAGTATGAAAAACAACAGCAAAGCCAAGTACAAATT
>QYZZ01000065.1 GCA_003838145.1 Tindallia sp. MSAO_Bac2 | reverse complement strand
TGTCAAGAGGCTTTCGCGGCATAAATCGCTCATGGTTGTGCTGCTGAAAAAGTGAGCCACTCGAATTAAAAGATTAAACATTGTTACCGAGGAAATTACACACTATTTTGGACTTGACTCAAGTGAACTGCATTGTAAGTAATTATCAATATATGATATAATTACTTGGTTAATCTGATTTATATAGTAGAAGGAGGAATTCCCTTGTCCGCAAACCGTCAAAACAGGACCAGAAATTTTAGTATTATTGCGCATATTGACCATGGAAAATCAACACTGGCTGATCGCCTGATTGAACATACAGGCTTAGTCAGTCAACGTGATATGAAAAATCAGTTGTTGGACAATATGGACCTGGAACGTGAGCGGGGAATCACTATAAAACTTCAGACGATCCGTTTGAACTACAAAGCAAATGATGGGGAAGAGTACAGGCTTAATCTGATTGATACGCCAGGACATGTTGATTTTACCTACGAAGTATCCAGAAGTCTGGCTGCCTGTGAAGGAGCTGTTCTTATTGTTGATGCAGCTCAGGGCATTGAAGCTCAAACCCTTGCTAATGTATATCTGGCTCTTGAACAGGATCTTGAAATTATTCCCGTTATCAATAAAATTGATTTACCCAGTGCCCGGGTGGAGGAAGTTAAAAAGGAAATAGAAGATGTAATTGGATTGGATACAGAAGGAATCCCCCTTATCTCTGCTAAAGAAGGGATAAATATTACTGATGTGTTGGAGGCGATTGTTAACCGAATCCCTGCTCCGGAAGGTGATGAAACAGCCCCTGCCAAGGCGTTGATTTTTGACTCTGTCTACGATAATTATCGTGGAGTTATAGGATATATCCGTATGGTTGATGGTGAACTTAAAAAAGGGATGCGGATCAAAATGATGGCCGGGAAAAAAGAGTTTGAAGTCACGGAAGTAGGTCTATTTTCCCCGGGTCCGATTGAACAGGAGTCTTTAAAGGCTGGTGATGTTGGTTATGTGGCAGCTAGCATTAAAGACGTTCGCAACTGTCGTGTAGGAGATACAATTACTGACGCATCAAGGCCAACCAAAGAAGCTTTTCCTGGTTATCGCAAAGTAGTACCGATGGTTTACTGTGGAGTTTATCCTGCAGAAGGAGAAAAATTTGAAGATGTAAAGGATGCATTGGAAAAACTCCAGGTTAACGATGCAGCCCTCGTTTTTGAAAATGAGACTTCTGCAGCTTTGGGATTTGGTTTTCGATGCGGGTTCCTTGGGCTGCTTCACATGGAGATTATTCAGGAAAGACTGGAAAGAGAATTTGACCTGGACTTAGTAACCACAGCTCCAAGTGTTATTTATCAGGTATATAAGACGGATGGTGAAATGGTATCCATTCAAAACCCGGCAAATATGCCAAAACCTCAGGAAATTTCAAAAATTGAAGAACCGATTGTTAAAGCGGGAATAATGGTCTTGAATGACTATGTGGGACCGGTGATGGAATTGTGTCAGGATCGGCGAGGTGCAATGATCAGCATGGATTACCTTGATGAAAACCGGGTGACACTTCAGTATGAGCTTCCGCTTAATGAAGTTATATTCGATTTTTTTGATGCACTAAAATCCAAAACTCGTGGATATGGTTCGCTGGATTATGAAATGAAGGGTTACAATGAATCAAAACTGGTTAAACTGGATATACTGATTAATGGAGAACAGGTGGATGCCCTTTCCTTTATCGTTCATGAGAGTAAGGCTTATGAACGCGGTAAGCAAATGTGCGAAAAATTAAAAGATGAAATACCCAGACACCAGTTTGCCATTCCTCTACAAGCTGCCATTGGACAGAAAATAATTGCAAGAGAAACGATCAAAGCTTTAAGAAAAGATGTATTGGCAAAATGCTATGGTGGAGATGTAAGTCGAAAACGAAAGCTTCTGGAAAAACAAAAAGAGGGTAAAAAGAGAATGCGTCAGGTAGGAAGTGTCGAAGTGCCACAAAAAGCTTTTATGTCAGTTTTGAAGCTAAATTCATAAGAGTTACAGGAGGTAATTATGGGCAAATCTTCTGGCATTAGCATTTATATTCATATTCCATACTGTGCATCGAAATGCCATTATTGCGACTTTATCTCTTGTGTTGGGAACAAAAATGACATTACTTATTATATAAAACTGCTCCAGCAGGAAATATTTATGTATAAAGAAATTATTCAGGACAGAAGTGTCGAAACTGTTTTTTTTGGTGGAGGCACACCATCTTTAATACCTGGTGAAGATATTAAAGAACTCTTGAATACGATGAAACAGGCTTTTGATTTCACTGCAGATGTCGAAATATCTCTTGAAGCTAATCCGGGACAGTTGGATGCCGACAAATTATTTCATTACAGAGAAAGTAGCATCAATCGCATTAGCTTTGGCCTGCAAGCTTTGCAGGATCCGTTGCTAAACGTGTTGGGCCGCAATCATAATGCAGAGGATTTTTACAGACAGATTGAGAGTGCGAAAAATGAAGGTTTTAGCAATATCAACGCCGATATTATTTTTGGAATTCCGGGTCAGGAAATGGATGACTGGCTGGAAACTATTTGTTGTGTCGCTGAAATGAATCTGTCGCATTTATCCTGTTATGGTTTAACCTTTGAAAAAGGCACAAGCCTTTATCAGTGGGTTCAGCAGGGGATTATAATGCCAATGGATGAAGACCTCGAATGGAAAATGTTTAGAACAGCCATTGAGCAGCTACCGAAGAGAGGTTATTCGCATTATGAAATATCAAATTATTCCCGGCCTGGTGAAGAATGCAGGCATAATCTCACTTACTGGAATAATGCTGAGTATCTTGGGTTGGGAGTAGCTGCACACGGATATTTGAATGGCAGGAGGTACGAAAACACTGCTGAGCTGACAGAGTATAAAAATAGGATTCATAATCGAATTTTGCCGGTAATCCACCGACAGACTGTCAGTCCGGACGAATACAAGAAAGAAACTATGTTCCTTGGTCTAAGATTAATAATGGGTATATCTGTAGAACGTTTCAGAGCGAAACACGGGGTGTCATGTCTTGATTATTTTAAAAACGAGATAAATGAATTAGTTGAACAGAAACTTTTATGGATAGATGACGACAGAATCAAATTGACAGATAAAGGGCTGGATCTTGCGAATCAGGTATTTGCATACTTTGTATAAATCAACTAACAAACAAATTGAAAGTTTAAATTAGGAGTAAGGGTTGACAAAAGAACTCCAAGGTGGTATTTTTGTATCAAGAATTAGCACTCACTAATAGAGAGTGCTAACAATGAAGGTGATAAAATGGCCTTAACTGATCGAAAGCTAAAAATACTTGAAGCGATTATAAGGGACTATATTGAATCCGCAGAGCCTGTCGGATCCAGAAGCCTTTCAAGAAAATACGAACTGGGCGTCAGTCCGGCAACAATCCGAAATGAAATGTCGGATTTAGAGGAAATGGGATACATCCAGCAGCCTCATACATCAGCAGGAAGAATTCCCTCTGACAAAGGCTATCGTTTGTATGTTGACAAACTGATGGAAATAAGGCGCACGGCTCATAAGAACAGGATCAAAATGAAAAGTGACATACTTAAAAAGTATGGAGAACTGGAACAGCTGTTGGAATATACATCCAGAGTTTTGTCTGAGTTTACACAATACACATCTATCGTGTTAGCGCCCCAGGTAAAGAAAAGCCGATTAAAGCAGATTCAACTTGCACGGTTAAGTGAAGAGACTATGCTGGCAATTTTCATTACTAATACAGGACTAATACAAAACCCGCTGTTCAAGATTCCAGCAACCATGAAACAGGAAGACTTGGAAAAGATTTCTAACTTCCTTAACAAAGAATTTGTAGGTTCTACGCTGGAAGAAATAGAGACCAGAATGGCGGAGGACCTGAAAAGAGAATTGGCCCAATTCCATAGTACGGTGTACGCTTTGCTGCCGGAAATGTTTAAGACTCTCGAACAGGTAAGCGATGTTACTCTCTATCTGAGTGGAACAACTAATATTTTCAACTTTCCTGAATTCAATGATTTGACAAAGGCCAGATCCTTTCTGAATCTGATGGAGGAACGAAAAACCATCAGCGAACTGATTGCAAGACAGGATTCAGACAAATTTAACATCTCAATAGGAAGTGAAAATCAGATCCAGGAAGCAAAAGAATGCAGTATTGTTACAACCACCTATAGTCTTGATCAGCAAACAATAGGTCAGCTAAGCGTTATTGGACCTACTAGAATGGACTACGACCGGGTTATTTCCGTACTGGGTCAGGTTAGTAAAATGATGAATGATATACTAAAAGATAAATAAGAATTTATATAAACTAGGTGCGGAGATTCGTCTTTGCACTATCCTTATGTATATTAACGATAAAAGGCAGGTGTCAGAAATTGAGTAAAAAGAAGAAACAATCATCAGAGGAAGAAAAACAGATGGAAACAAAAGAAACAAAAGAAACTAAAGAAACTGAAGAAGAGACAGTGACTGACCAACAGGTGGAAGAAGAACCAAAGATTCAGGAGGAATCACTTGAGGAAGAGTTGAAAGAGAAGGAAGAACTTAATGAGAGACTCTTGCGTCTTCAGGCTGAATTTACCAACTATAAAAGACGCGTGGAAAAAGAGAAGAGAGATTTATACGTATATGGATGCGAAAACCTGGCGAAGGATCTTTTGCCGGTAATTGACAACCTGGAGAGAGCATTGGATGCTGTTGAAGATCAGGAAGAAAGTCTTTACAAGGGCGTTGAGATGGTTTACAATCAAACGCTGGAAGTTTTGAAGAAGCATGGAGTTGAGCCTATTGCGGCAGAAGGTTGCGAATTCGATATGAATAAACACCATGCAGTTATGACGGAACCTTGTGAGCAGGATGAACTTAAAGAAACAGTAGCACAGGTACTTCAGAGGGGATATACCATCGAAGAACGGGTTTTGAGACCTGCGATGGTTAAAGTATATAAATAAGCAAAGTAAATTCATGTATTATTGAAACATCAAGGAGGAATAGAAAATGGCTAAAGTAATAGGTATTGACTTGGGTACAACAAATTCTTGCGTTGCGGTTCTTGAAGGTGGAGAACCCGTTATTATTCCTAATTCCGAAGGAAATCGTACAACGCCGTCTGTTGTTGCATTTGGAAAAGAAGGAGAAAGGATCGTTGGAGAACCGGCGAAACGACAGGCTGTAACAAATTCTGAAAAAACAATACAGTCTATTAAACGGCACATGGGAACTGAGCATAAAGAAAAAATTGATGGAAAAGAATATACACCTCAGGATATTTCTGCAATGATATTGCAAAAATTAAAAGCGGATGCTGAAGCATATCTTGGCGAAACAATTAACGATGTTGTTGTAACGGTACCGGCATACTTTACTGACAGTCAGAGGCAAGCAACAAAAGATGCAGGTAAAATAGCAGGAATGAATGTGCTGAGAATTATTAACGAACCGACTGCCGCATCCCTGGCTTACGGTTTGGATAAAGTGGAAGAGCAGCAAAAAATTCTTGTTTATGACCTGGGTGGAGGAACTTTTGACGTATCAATTCTGGAGCTGGGAGATGGAGTCTTTGAAGTTCTGGCTACTAATGGTAACAACAACCTTGGTGGAGATGACTTCGATCAGGTATTAATAGAGCATATTGCCAGCGAGTTTAAAAAACAGGAAGGAATTGACCTGACAAAAGACAAAATGGCACTTCAGAGGCTTAAAGAAGCGGCAGAAAAAGCTAAGAAAGAGCTGTCCAGCACAATGACCACGAATATTAACCTGCCTTTTATTACAGCTACAAATGAAGGTCCAAAGCATCTAAATTTAGATGTAACCAGAGCAAAGTTTGATGAACTGACATCACATCTGGTTGAAAAAACCGTCGATCCAATGAAAAAAGCACTTTCGGATGCGGGTTTACAAGCAAATGAACTGGATCGGGTGATACTGGTAGGAGGATCAACCAGAATTCCTGCTGTACAGGATGCAGTAAAAAGAATAACTGGAAAAGACCCGCACAAAGGAGTTAATCCGGACGAAGTTGTAGCTCTGGGAGCAGCGATTCAGGGTGGGGTATTGACAGGTGAAGTAAAAGATGTTCTTCTGTTGGACGTTACACCACTTTCTCTTGGAATCGAAACACTGGGTGGCGTCTTCACTCAGCTGATAGAAAGAAATACGACCATTCCCACAAAAAAGAGTCAGACCTTCTCCACTGCAGCTGACAACCAGCCGTCTGTTGATATACACGTTCTTCAGGGAGAAAGACCGATGGCTTCAGACAACATAACTCTTGGTAGATTTGAACTTAGTGGTATTCCGCCAGCACCACGGGGTGTACCACAAATTGAAGTTACCTTTGATATTGATGCCAACGGTATTGTGAATGTCACCGCGAAAGATCTGGGAACAGGTAAAGAGCAAAAGATAACAATAACTGCGTCTACTAACCTGAGTCCTGAAGAGATTGAAGAAAAAGTAAAAGAAGCAGAGAAGTTTGCTGAAGAAGATAAGCAGAAAAAAGAAAAAATAGAAGTGAAAAACCAGGCGGATTCTTTAGTATATCAAACAGAGAAAACGTTAAAAGAAGTAGAAGACAAAATAGAAGCAGACCAAAAAGACAAAGTGCAGGCAGAAGTGGATAAACTGAAAAAAGCGATAGAAGAAGATGATCTTGATAAAATGAAGCAAGGTGTTGAAGACGTCAATAAGGTTTTCCACGAAATTTCAGAAAAAATGTATGAAAATGTTGCACAGCAGGAAGGTGCCCAAGGACCTGGAGCTGAACAGCAGGGAGCTGGAATGGACGATGAAAACGTAGTGGACGCAGAATTTGAAGAAGTGGACGAAGAGGAAAACAAATAATCCTGCTTCCAAGTGCCGCATGCCGGGTTTCGGCATGCGGCCGAAGCATGTACTTAATAAACGAATGGTACGGTTAGGGTGGTGAAACAGTGGCGAAAAGAGATGTATATGAAATACTGGGTCTTGATCGCAATGCAAGTCAGGAAGAGGTAAAAAAAGCATATCGAAAGATGGCCATGAAGTACCATCCTGACAGAAACCCGGATGATCAAACGGCCGCAGAAAAATTCAAGGAAGCTAATGAAGCTTATGAAATACT
This sequence comes from Tindallia sp. MSAO_Bac2, assembly GCA_003838145.1. GTDB lineage: Bacteria > Bacillota > Clostridia > Peptostreptococcales > Tindalliaceae > Tindallia. The sequence goes on along the minus strand of QYZZ01000065.1, from coordinate 50,061 downwards.
TAGCGATTCTGATAAACGCAAACGCTATGATCAGTTTGGATATGATGGCGTCAGCGGCCAGGGTGCCGGAGGTTTTGGTGGAGCCGGTGGCTTTGGTGGTGGTTTTGAAGACATTTTTGGTGATATATTTGATATGTTTGGTGGAGGTGGCGGTTTTTCCTCCTCCAGAAGAAGAGGTCCCCGAAAAGGTGCTGACCTGAAATATGAAATGACGATTACCTTTGAGGAAGCTGTTTTTGGTGCTGAAAAAACCATTAAAGTAAACAAAATGGAGACATGTGACTCGTGTCACGGGAGTGGAGCTGAACCAGGAAGTGATACAAAAGCCTGTTCACACTGTAACGGAACAGGTGAGGTTCGCTTTGCTCAACGAACGCCCTTAGGACAAATATTAAACGTTCGTCCCTGTGATCATTGCCATGGAGAAGGTAAGGTAGTAGAAAATCCCTGCAAAACCTGTGGTGGCAGCGGAAAAGTTAAAAAAGAGAAAAAACTGAAAGTGAATATACCTGCCGGAGTAGATAACGGCTCCATGATTTCACTGGCTGGAGAGGGATCACCTGGCGAAAAAGGCGGCCCTCCGGGAGATTTGTATGTAGTGTTTACTGTCAAACCACATTCTATTTTTGTCAGGGAAGGCCAACATATTATGTGCGACATTCCAATCACTTTTGTTCAGGCCACGCTGGGTGATACCATTGATGTACCTACTCTTGAAGGGAAGGTAAAGCATAAGATCCCTGAAGGCACCCAAAGCGGAACTGTTTTCCGGATGAAAGGCAAAGGAGTCCCGAGTCCTCGTGGACTTGGAAAAGGGGATCAGTATGTCAAAGTTATCGTAGAAATACCAAAAAATCTAACCGACAAGCAGAAAGAATTACTAAAAGAATTTGCCGCAGAAGGCAGTGAAAGCTCTCATGAACAGAGAAAATCATTCTTTGAAAAAGTAAAGGATGCATTTAAGTAATATGGATGGTCAGGTGACGGGAGGCAGTAAAATGAAATGGATAGAAATATCGATTCAGACAACATCCGGTGCAGTAGAGGCGGTATCAAATATATTGTATGATGCCGGAGTTACCGGTGTTGCCATCGAAGATATCCGGGATCTGGAAATGCTCCAAAAGGAAGAGAACTCCTGGGAACTAATTGATGAAACCTTAGCTGATACGTATCTGGAAGGAGCGGTGGTTAAAGGTTACCTGCCGGAAACAACGAATGTAATGGACCAGGTGGATCTGATTCGAAAATCTGTTGATTACCTGCCCCAATATGGGCTTGATATAGGACTTGGCAAGGTCACGGTATCGGCAGTCGATGAAATGGATTGGAGCAATGAATGGAAGAAACATTTTAAGCCTCTTAAGCCTGGAAATTTAATTGTTATAAAACCCAGTTGGGAAGCTTATACTGCTGCAGACAAAGAGCTTGTACTGGAAATTGATCCGGGAATGGCCTTTGGGACAGGAACTCATGAAACAACTTCTCTTTGCATAGAAGAATTAGAAAAATATGTGGAAAAGGATCAACTTGTTTATGATATCGGATGCGGCAGTGGAATACTTTCTGTTGCTGCTGCTTTACTGGGAGCTAAAAAAGTTATTGGAGTCGATTTGGACACTTTAGCAGTTAAGATATCCAGGGAAAATGTAGCCCTAAATAAAGTTGAAGAACAGGTGGAAGTTTACGAAGGCAATTTAATGGATGTATTGGTGCAGCCGGGAGATTTGATTGTATCAAATATTATTGCGGAAATTATTATAAAAATGTGCCCTGGGATTCTTAAGTATCTCAAGCCTGACGGCATATGGATTTCCTCTGGTATTATCAGGGATAAACAAAGAGAAGTCGAAAGTGCAATTGAAAAAGCAGGCTTGGAGATCATTGAAGTACGCAGCAAGGGTGAGTGGATATCCATTACTGCAAAAGCACCGAAAAGGCCTTGATCAAAGGCCTTTTTTTAATGGTATAATAAAAAAGGAATGGAGTTGATCTGGGATGCATCACTTTTTTGCAGATCCCCAAAATATTAATTTAGAAAACAATACAATTCATATTTTGGGAGAAGATGTTAAGCATATCCAAAAATCCTTGCGGCTCAAGGAAAAAGAAAAAATATCAGTGGCAGATGGCTCGGGTAAAGGTTATTTAACTCAGATAACCAGTTTGGAAAATGACCTTGTTGTAGTACGTATTATTGAAGAAATGTCGTCACAGGAAAAACTTAACGCTACAAGAACCTTATACCAGGGAATAGCAAAAGGAAGCAAGATGGATTTTATCATACAAAAATCTGTGGAATTGGGAATCGACAACATTATACCGGTTATTACGGAATATACGGTGGTACAATTGAAAGAAAAGGACACTGACAAAAAGAGGCAGCGATGGCAAAAAATAGCTGAGGAAGCAGCAAAACAATGCAAACGGTTTGCCTTGCCGACTGTTTATCCGCCGGTTAGTTACGCAAAAGCGGTTTCTGAACATATAGATCAAAACGACGGATCTCTTCATTTCTTAGCCTATGAGTTGGAATCTGACACTTCGGTCAAAAAACTGTTATCCGAGATAAGCATTGAAAAGTACTCAAATTTTGGAATATGGATTGGACCTGAAGGTGGGTTTGATGATCATGAGATCAAGTTAGCTTTAGATGCGGGTGTGAATATAGTAGGGCTGGGACCGAGAATCCTGAGGACGGAAACAGCGGGAATAGTACTTCTTTCGATTCTGCTCTATGAAATGGAGATATAAGAAATGAGAGGAAACATTATCATTCATATGGCTTGAATTAAGTATGTTGTTTAAACAATCAAGTTTTACAAAACAAGTGAAAAAATATCGATAATAATGGGTTTTGAAGGTAACGCTGTAGAAGACTAAAATGGAGAGGAATATAAACTTAGGAAGGAAAGAAAAATATGAGCCATAAAAAAGTTGCTATCAGTACTTTGGGTTGTAAAGTTAACCAGTACGAAACACAGGCTATGCTGGAGATGTTTGAAAAAGAAGGGTACAGAGCTGTTGATGAGACAGATGAGACAGATGTTTTTGTTATTAATACCTGCACGGTTACCCATACAGGAGATAAAAAATCTCGGCAGTTGATCAGAAGAGCGCTCAAAAAAAATCCAAATGCCATTATTGCGGTGGTTGGTTGCTATTCTCAACTTGAACCTGAAGAAGTGGAAAGCATTGACGGCGTAGATGTGATTCTTGGAACTCGGAATCGACATAGGATCGTGGATGCGGTAGAATCCGCTATGAAAAGTGCAGAAAAAACCGTTGATGTTAACTGCTATGATAAAGAGCATTTTTATGAGCCTATAAGCATTGAGAAACAATCGGATATGACTCGTGCATATGTTAAAATCCAGGACGGTTGTAATCAGTACTGCAGCTACTGTATTATTCCGTATGCACGTGGTCCGGTGAGGAGCAGAAGAACAGATGAAATTATTGACGAGGTAAAGAATCTGGTTAATAAAGGATATCAGGAAGTTGTTTTGACAGGAATTCATCTGACCTCTTTCGGTAAAGATAAAATGGAACCGGAGGCCCTGCTTGGCTTGCTGAAAAAGATTGATGGTATAAATTCCCTTAAAAGAATTCGACTTGGATCTCTTGATCCTGCATGGTTTAATTCGGAAACTGTTGCAAAACTGATGAGTTGCAATAAACTGTGTCATCATTTTCATCTTTCTTTGCAAAGTGGTTCGGATCGCATTTTAAAAAAAATGAATCGACAATATGATACAAATAAATATAAAGATATCTTGAAGGAAATAAGAAAACACGACCCGGATTCTGCCATTACCACCGACATTATTACTGGTTTTCCGGGAGAAACAGAAAAGGAATTTAAAGAAACCTGCCGCTTTTTGGATGAGAATGGATTCAGTGAAGTTCACATATTTAAGTATTCTCCCAGGAAAGGAACAAAGGCTGCAGAAGATCCAAATCAGATATCAGAAAACATAAAGAGAGAAAGAAGCGAAATACTTCATGAAATTGTCGAAAAAAATAAAAGCGAGTATATGAAACGTTTTGTTGGAAAAACGGTTAAAGTAATTTTTGAACAGACAAGCTCCGAAGATCCCAGCCTTATGATCGGTCATACAGCTGAATACCTGAAAGTCAAAGTAGTTTCAGATAAAGACTGTCTGAAAAAAATGAGGTTAGTTTATATTAGTCATCAGCAGGATGATTATTTATTCGGAAATATAATTTATGACAAAGAAAAGCAGGAAATTTGTGATTGATGTTGAATTATATTTTTATGGAGGAAAAAATATAAATATCGGAGGTGTTCCTGTTGGATCAGTGTATATTTTGCAAAATAGCAAGAAAAGAACTGTCATCGGAAATAGTGTTTGAAAACGAAAAAATAATAGCATTTCGTGATGTGGCACCGGTTGCACCAACTCACATACTTGTAATTCCCAAAGAACATGTAGAGTCATTAAATGAACTTGAAGAGAAAGACTATGAGAGTATGATACCGGAAATTTTTCTCTGTATTCAGGAATTGGTGACACAGCAAGGGTTAAAAGAAGAAGGATACAGAGTCGTAAGTAATTGTGGCCAAAACGGTGGTCAGACCGTAGGGCACTTGCATTTTCACTTATTAGGTGGTCGCTCTATGCAATGGCCGCCCGGATAAAATCTTTGTTGCATTAAAAACACATATAGGTTATAATTGGAACGTGTTCAATCAACTCGAATGCAAGGCTGACAGACATTCTGTCATGAATTACGCACATGCTTGTGCAAGCGGAGGGAGGGAGAAGTCAATGTCAGAGATTAAAGTGAAAGATAATGAATCATTGGACAACGCTCTTCGTCGCTTTAAACGTCAGTGCGCGAAATCCGGGGTTTTATCAGATGCGCGGAAAAAAGAGCACTATGAAAAACCCAGTGTTCGTCGTAAGAAGAAGTCTGAAGCGGCAAGAAGAAAGAATGCTAAGAAGTATTGATAAGAATAATCGAAACGGAAGAGTCAGGTGAAGATTATGTCTCTTAAAGATCATTTGGCTGAAGATCTAAAAACAGCTATGAAAAATAAAGAGCTTACACGGAAAAATGTAATAACTATGATTCGTTCCTCCGTAAAGCAAATCGAGGTTGATGAACGCAAAGAACTATCTGACGAAGATGTGCTGCAGATTATTATGAAGCAGGTCAAGCAGCGAAATGATGCACTCGAATCCTTTAAGAGTGCTGGAAGAGAAGACTTAGTGGAACAGACAAAAGAAGAAATATCAATTTTGGAATCTTATCTTCCGGAGCCGCTGACAGAAGAAGAAATACTGCAGTCTATTCAAAATGCGATTGATGAAACCGGTGCTGAATCCATGAAAGATATGGGAGCTGTGATGAACAAAGTCATGGCGGATACTAAAGGTAAAGCAGACGGTAAAATTGTCAGTCAGCTGGTGCGCCAAAAGCTCCAATAATAATAAAAACCCGGCTCTGCCGGGTTTTTAAATACATAAATTCTGGTTAAATTCTCCTAAGAAAGATATAATAATAATGGAGTTATTTTTGAGGCAATACTTTAATGCAAAGAAAGAAGGGGTTCATAGTGCACAAAAATAGTATTAGACGTTGTAATAGAATCATTCTGGCAGCACTAATGATTTTCCTGTTACTAACCTTAGTTTCCGGAGCTCAGAGTAATGGAAATGTATACATTGTTCCCCTTGAAGGGGAAGTTGGTCCTGCTATGGAACAGTTTGCGGCTGTTTCAATTTCGACGGCGATGGATGATCCGGACCTGAAGGGGATTATTTTTCTGATAGACACCTATGGTGGACGAGTAGACAGTGCGGAGAATATCAGCGAAATGATTATGGAAGTTCCTGTAACCACTGCCTCCTTTGTGTCTCCAAGAGCTATTTCTGCCGGTGTGCTTCTTACTATATCTGCAGACTATGTAACCATGGCTCCTGGTAGTAATATCGGTTCAGCAGAAACCATACCAGATACAGAAAAAGCATTATCCGCCTGGACTGGTGAGCTTCGCTCTGTAGCACAGGAAAAAGGACGCGATCCGGAACTGATTGCAGCAATGGCAGATCAGCGGATTGTTATTGAAAATGTTGTCGATGAAGGAGAGCTGTTGAACTTAACAGCAGCTGAAGCATTAGAACTGGGTTTATCAGATTATACAGCCCGAGGAGTCAGTGAAGTGTTGGCTGTTATGGAATTAAGTGATGCTAACACCATCGAAATGGAAATCAGCCGGGCTGTTCGTATTGCTCAAGTACTAACCAGCTCTATGGTTGCTCCTATTCTATTATCACTGGGTATGGTCGGGCTGATTATTGAGATTATGACAGCTGGATTTGGTGTTGGAGGAACTATTAGCTTAATTGCTTTTTCTTTGTATTTTGGTGGTGGTATTTTAGCGGGAAATACAGGGTTAGCTGTTATTCTTGTGTTTTTGGCTGCTATTGCGCTATTAGCTATAGAGGCTATGGCTCCCGGATTTGGCATTGCAGGGCTTGGTGGTCTGGCACTCATTATAGCCAGCGTTGTAATGGCATCAAGTACTACAGGAATTGCTGTGGTATCATTGATTGTTGCCCTGGTAATGTCCATTATTGCGCTGATCATTATTTTGAAGTATGCACCTAAAAGCAGTTACTTTGATCGGCTGACTCTTGGAACAAAGATGACGTCGGATTCAGGTTATATCAGTACGGAGCGAAAGGAGGAACTGAAAGGTAAAGAAGGAGTTGTGACAAGTTATTTGCGTCCATCCGGCACAGTGGAAATTGATGGAGAACGGATTGATGCAGTATCTGAGGGGGTTTACCTTGAACAGGGAACCCGCGTGAAAGTGATAAGCATGGAGGGACGCAGGATTGTGGTCAGAAAAATTGATTAGGAGGAATTGTTTATGCCTATTGAAAGTCTCATTGGTTTAATTGTAATTTTAGCAGTTGTTTTGGTAATGTTGAGTGTGTTTCTGAGCTTTTTCCCAATTGGCCTTTGGATAACTGCAATGTTTTCTGGAGTCCGGATTGGTATATTCACACTGGTGGGAATGCGTTTCAGAAGAGTAAAACCATCAAATATTGTTAATCCACTTATTAAAGCAACAAAAGCAGGATTGGATTTAAATTCGGACAAACTCGAGGCACATTTTTTGGCTGGAGGTGATGTGAATAGGGTTGTAGATGCTCTTATTGCAGCACAAAGAGCTGAAATAAACCTTGTTTTTGAACGTGCTGCCGCCATTGACCTGGCAGGTAGAGATGTGTTGCAGGCGGTTCAGGTCAGTGTAAATCCAAAAGTTATTGAAACACCCAAAATAGCTGCTGTGGCAAAAAATGGAATAGAAGTAATGGTAAAAGCAAGAGTTACAGTTAGGGCAAATATAGAACGACTTGTGGGTGGTGCCGGTGAAGAAACAATAATCGCCCGTGTAGGAGAAGGAATTGTTACTACAGTTGGATCTGCTGAAACACATAAAGCTGTTTTGGAAAACCCTGATTTGATATCCAGAACCGTTTTGACAAAAGGTCTTGATGCTGGAACGGCCTTTGAAATACTGTCTATTGATATCGCTGATATTGATATTGGACGAAACATTGGAGCTCAATTACAAACTGACCAGGCAGATGCTGATAAGCGAATTGCACAGGCTAAAGCAGAAGAGAGAAGAGCGATGGCTGTAGCGAAAGAACAGGAAATGAAAGCTGCTGTAGAAGAAATGCGTGCTAAAGTTGTTGAAGCAGAGGCAGAAGTGCCAAAAGCATTATCTCAGGCATTGAAAGATGGTAATCTGGGTGTAATGGACTACTACAATATGAAAAATGTTATGTCTGATACAGAAATGAGAAATGCTATTTCGAAGATTAATCAGGGCCCCAGTGAACAATCGGATAAATAAGGAAGTGATGGTATGCAAATAGAAAGCATCCTCATTTTTGTTGTTTTGATTGCGCTGACATCACTGTCTAATAAGCGAAAACAGGCGCAGCAACAGCGGAAAAAACAACAGAAAACAGCAAGGACCCAACAACAGGAGCCTAAAAACACCACAGCTCAAACAATGACCAAAGAACCTTCAAGGAATAAAGGTAAAAAATCCTTGCAAGACATATTCAGGGAAATGCAAAGTGAGCTAGAGCTTGAATATGGAATGGATAAAGCCGAACAGAAAAAGCAAGATGTAGAAAATACTGAGAAAAGCCTAAAGTCAACACAACCATCGGATATGAAAGCACATAATAAATCAGTTGACAGAAAAAAGGCTGGCAGACGAAAAGAAGTACGGGAACCTACAGAAGAAACAAAGCAAAATAGTCCGATATATACGGATGAAATCAAAGATGAAGCTAAGCCCAGGAGTCTTGAAATAAATTCAAAAACTGTATTTAATGGAGTTATTTTCTCAGAGATTCTTGGTAAGCCAAAAGGACGGCACTAATGTTCGGAAATGTAAAAGGAGCGCATGGCAAGTTGCGCTCCTTTCCTCTTTAAAACATGTCACTTATAAGCGGAAATAGAAAACTGTGGAGTGAGACACAATTATAAGGTATAATGAGCTAAGAATGTGATTATTCCTTAAAGATTGAAATGGAGGTTTTTACTTGACACAATTAACCTGGAAATCCATACAAGTAAATGATGCAATCCTGATCCGAGAGCTATTTGGATCCGGTGACCAGCATGCACAAATGATAAAAAAAGACCTGGGTGTGGATTTGGTTAACAGAGACGATGAGATAGTGCTTTCAGGGGAAGCTGCAAAGGTTGAGCTGACGGAGGACTTACTAAAGCTTATGATGGAAGAAAAGAATAAAAATGGCGAAATTGGTCCACAGAAAGTCGAATACTTTATTCAGCAATTGCTCCGGGGTAAAGCCGGAACTGTCCAGAAATTTGTGAGTGAACCAATATATATGACAGCAAAAGGAAAAACAATTAAACCGAAAACGGCCGGGCAGTCTCACTATGTGGCTGTTATGGAAGAAAAAGATTTAACCTTTGGAATTGGTCCTGCAGGAACCGGCAAGACATATTTAGCAGTTGCAATGGCTGTTAAGGCTTTTGGTCAAAAAGAAGTTAATAAAATTGTTCTGACAAGGCCAGCCATTGAAGCAGGTGAAAGTCTTGGTTTTCTGCCTGGAGATTTAAAAGAAAAAGTAGATCCATATCTACGACCTCTTTATGATTCCCTTTTTGATATCCTCGGTTTTGAAAAATTTCAAAAATATATGGAAAGGGGCCTGATTGAGGTAGCACCTCTTGCTTATATGCGGGGAAGAACTCTGGATTATTCTTTTGTTATCCTGGATGAAGCACAGAATACTACGGAAGAGCAAATGAAAATGTTCCTTACAAGAATGGGTGTAGGGTCAAAAGCTGTCGTTACTGGAGATATAACCCAGATTGATCTGCCTCGCGGCAAATCGTCGGGTTTGGTACATGCTCTGGAAGTACTTAAAGACATTCCTGAAATTGGAAGAGTTTACCTTACTCAGGAAGATGTTGTAAGGCACTCTCTGGTTCAAAAAATTATTAACGCATATGAAAAAATTAAGTAGTCATTAATTTATTGTCTGAGTGGAGGTTCCTATGGGAATTCTTGATCGGTTAAACCAACGAAGAATCCGTATGCAGAAAAAGAGAATATCAGAAAAAAAGAAACTTTCAGCGCATGAAGAAAAAACGTTGCTTTCACGAAAGTTGACCTGGCAATACATTGCACTTGGATTGTTGTTTTTTGTTGTAACTTTCTATTTAATGCTGGTCAGCCTCCAGCCAGCCAAATACGATTTGCGCGCAGGACAGTTTGCACCGGAAGATATTGTTTCGCCTCGCATGATTGTAGACGATTATACAACGGAAAGATTAAGAGAAGAAGCTGTAAATGAAATATCTTCTGTTTACCGAACGGATTCAGCTGTTTTTAATGAAGTGAAAAACGATATAGATGAATTTTTTGATAAGCTCTATGACGTGAAAGACAATGAAGAAGCTTCGATAGATGAGCAAATGACCGAAATGGAAGACAATAACCTTGGAATAACGGGAGTTCACTTAGAGGTGCTGCTACAAGCTTCAGAAGAACGACTTAAAAACATAGAAAACTACTTATCTGAAATTGTTGCACAACGTATGAATGATGGAATCAAGGTTGCGGAACTACAGGAAGAAAAGAGTGAGATTAGAGAGTTTTTTCATTCTCTGACAGAACTAGATGAAGAGCTTAAAGAGTCGGCAATTGCTGTTATTAATGCAACGATTAGACCAAACCAGTTTATGGATGTGGAAGCAACAGATCAGCTACGGGAAGAAGCTAGAGAAGCGGTGGATCCTGTAGTGATTCGCAGGGGGGACACCTTAGCAGAGCAGGGTGAAAGAATTACAGCTGAGACTTTTTCGATTATGAAAGAATTAGGACTGATTGAAAGTGAGTTTACACCGGACCTTAGGTTGTATGCCGGGATATCTGCAGTCATACTTCTGGCTATGGCTGTGTTGACCGGATATATTTGGCTTTTTCATCCGGATTATTTCTATAAAACGAAAAGATTGTTTTTATTGATTCTTATCATGCTATTGGTTTTGATTTCTGCCAAACCTATAAGCATCTTATCTATCTATTTAATACCACTTGCTACAGGTGCAATGTTATTGGCCTTACTGCTGGAAGGAAGATTAGCATTAATTACTAATGCCATTCTTAGCATATTGGTCGCCATAATGGCAGGAAACGACCTGTTGCTACTGGTTATGGGATTGATAGGTGGAACTGCTGGTGTTTTAAGCATGATTAACACCAAGCAACGGGGGAAAATATTTTTTTCCGGTCTGGTAGTGGGAGTGTCGAATGTTGTTATCATTATCAGCTTTGGCCTGATTGGCAACCATCAGACTTTGCATGTACTTCAGGATGCCGGAATGGGAATGTTCAACGGTGTTCTTTGTGCTGTTTTAGCAATTGGAACATTGCCGTTTTGGGAATACAGCTTTTCGATTTTAACATCAGTAAAGCTAATTGAACTTTCGAATCCATCACACCCTTTGCTGAAAAAATTACTGATGGAAGCACCTGGTACCTATCACCACAGTATTGTGGTGGGAAATCTGGCTGAAGCTGCCGTGAACGCCATTGGTGGAGATGGACTACTGGTAAGGGTCGGGGCTTTTTATCATGATATTGGAAAAGTCAAGCGACCATACTTTTTTAAAGAAAATCAATTTATGACAGAAAATCCACATGATAAGCTGGCACCATCATTAAGTGCTTTAATTATAACGGGACATACCAAAGACGGGGTGGAAATCGCCGAAAAAAACAAGCTGCCTCAGGAAATAATTGCATTTATTAAAGAACATCATGGAACAACGCTTGCTGCCTATTTTTATCATAAAGCAAAGCAGGAATATGGCGACCCTAAAATGATAGATGAGATGATGTATAGGTATCAGGGACCTGTACCGCAAACACGTGAAACAGCGGTCCTGATGCTGGCTGACTCAGCAGAAGCAGCTGTCAGAAGTCTTGAAAGTCCAAACCGGGACAAAATTGAACAGATTGTGAAAAAGATAATACAAACCAAACTCGACGACGGACAATTGGAAGATAGCCAGTTAACGCTGACTGAATTGAAAGAAATCAGACAGGTCTTTGCACAAATGCTGGCCGGAATCATGCATGAGAGAATCAAGTATCCTGAAGTTGATCTGAAAGAATTGAAAGGCAGGAAATAGCATGAATATTGTAATTGATATTGATAACAGGCAAGATATATTTGATTTCACAAAGCAGGAAATTGAGCTGATTGAAAAAGCTGTTGCATCTTGTTATCAGCTGGAAAAATATCCTGAAACCTACCAGGTGAGTATCTCTTTTGTAAATAATGATGAAATTCAGCAACTGAACAGGCAATATCGTGGGAAAAATGAGCCGACGGATGTTCTGTCTTTTCCAATGTCTTTTGATGATCCTGCGGTAGAAGAAAAACTGTTGGGAGACATCGTTATTTCAACGGAAAAAATGCTTAAGCAGGCCCGGGAATTTGGCCATGGAGTTAAGCGTGAAATGATCTATCTGGTGGTACACAGTGTTTTTCATTTAATGGGATACAACCATTTAGATGATGAGAGCAAGGAGATAATGCGCCTGAAAGAAGAGCAGGTGATGACCCTAATGAACCTTGCTGAATAACTGGCCGGAGGTTTAAACATGAAAGCACAAAAACTGATTAACAGTTTTAACTATGCATTTCAGGGAATCATCTACACGTTGAGAACACAGAGAAATATGAGAATACATGTTATCCTTTCTGTATTGGTGCTTCTAATGAGTCTGTTTTTTAGGTTGAACCGATGGGAAATGATGATTTTATTTGTCACTATCACGATGGTTATTGCTGCGGAAATGATCAATACGGCCATAGAAGCCGCTATCGACCTAATGACAGACCAGTACAATATTTTTGCGAAAATTGCAAAAAATGTAGCTGCAGGGGCTGTCTTAATTACGTCGGTAAATGCGGTGGTAATTGGCTACCTTCTTTTTGCTTCCCACCTTAATACTGCCTCGCAACAAGTTCTGCTGGTGGTGCGTGAATCTGACATACATATAACCTTTATAGTCCTTATCATTGTGATGGCCATTACGATAGGGATTAAGGTATACGTAGGGAGAGGAACTCCGCTTTCTGGTGGAATGCCAAGTGGTCACGCTACGCTGGCTTTTTCTGCAGCGACGGCTATCAGCCTAATCACTGTAAATATACTGGCAAGTGTTCTCTCATTTTTTTTGGCTTTGCTGGTATCTCAAAGTCGGATCGAGGGAAAAATTCATAATTTCTTGGAAGTTCTGGCTGGAGCTCTGCTGGGTGTTATTCTAACGACACTGTTATTTCAGCTTTTGTTATAATATATGCATCAAGGTTAACTGAAGGAGGAGCTATCATGAACCGTAAAGAACTATTCAAAAAACTAAGTGTTTGCTGCTTTGTTACCATATTCCTGTTGACGATAATTGCTGGTTGCAGCTCGGAGGACAAAAAAAAAGAAGAGAATTCTGCAGATGAGTCGGTGGTTGTCGAGGAGGAATCTGTAGGAACGATAGAGGCAGAGGAAAATCCAATACCGGAAGGTAAAGTCCAAAGTCCCTTTAACGGTCAATGGATTCCTGAAGAAAAAGGGAATAAAAGACCAGTTGCTTTACAAATTAACAATAGCACAGCGGCATATCCGCAAAGTGGCATTACCCAGGCAGATATCATATATGAAACTCTCGCTGAAGGAAACATAACTAGGCTAATGGCTGTTTTTCATATATATGATTCTGAGAAAATTGGTCCTGTACGTAGTGCCAGACATTATTACCTGGATATGGCAGCTAATCATGATGCGGTCTATATGCACTACGGAGGAAGTCCGCAGGCATATAGTTACATCCGTCAAATGAATGCTCCAAACATGGATGGCCTGTCATGGCTGGACGGGATAGTGTGTTGGCGGGATCCGGAGCGCAGGTCAATTCCAAGAATGTTGGAACACAGTGTATACACAAACAGAGCACACCTGGAAGATGGATGGGAGAGAAGAGGATTAAGAACAGAACTGGAGGAAAGCTTTACATCAGGACTGAATTTTTCAACGAAAGAAACTGTTCCCTGGGGCCAAAGGGCGGATTATATTACCATACCCTATTCAGCTTCCTACACATCTTCTTTCGATTATGATTTCGAAACGAAAATATATACTAAATATCACTCAGGAGAATTGCATATGGATGAAGAAGCTGGTAAACCTCTTGAATTTACCAATCTGATTATACAGTTTACAAGTATTAATGTGATACCCGGTGATGATGCGGGAAGAAGAGAAGTGGCAATTATCGGAAGTGGTGACGGTTACTTTATATCCGCAGGACGTGCGATTGCTGTCGAGTGGCATAAAGCTGATTACGCATCACCCACGGTATATGCAGAAAAAAAATCAGGTAAACCAGTCACTATGAATCCGGGCAAAACATATATAGGAATTTTACCGAAAGGAAAAGAAATATCATTTCATTAAAATGTTAAAACGTGATTATTGGGAAGGAAGTTTATTATGACTGAAGAACAACTAATACAAATGGCTCTAAAAGTAAGGCAAAATGCATATGTGCCTTATTCTGAGTTTATGGTTGGAGCAGCATTACTTGGAGTATCCGGAGAAGTATACACAGGTTGCAATGTTGAATGTGCCTCTTTAGGAGCAACTAACTGTGCAGAAAGAACAGCCGTTTTTAAAGCGGTATCAGAAGGTGAAACTAAATTTAAAGCCATCGCTGTGACTGGTGATCCGAATAAATATACTTTTCCCTGTGGAATTTGTCGCCAAGTACTTGTGGAATTTGGGAGAGAATTAAAAGTGATAGTGGCTAAAACCCCCGATGATTATAAGGTGTTTACCATTGAAGAACTAATTCCTCACTCCTTTACCCCAGATGATTTGGGAAAAAACTCTCCTGAGGAGGATCAAAATGGCTTTTAAATCAGGGTTTGTTGCGGTGATTGGACGTCCTAATGTTGGTAAATCAACCTTGATGAACCGATTAGTGGGCGAAAAAGTAGCCATCATGTCTTCAAAACCACAAACGACTCGAAATACTGTTAGAGGGATTCTGACCACCCAAAACAGCCAAATTATTTTTGTGGATACACCAGGCCTTCATAAACCCTCTTCTAAGCTTGGTGACTTTATGGTTCAAAGTGCGCTAAATACATTACAGGATGTAGATGTTATTTTGTATTTGGTAGAGCCTGAATTTAAAATTGGACCTGGCGACCGTTACATTATGGAACAACTTCAAAAGGTCACAACCCCCGTGGTATTGCTGATTAACAAAATGGACTTATCCGGACCGGATCAGCTGGAATCTTGCTTTAATCTGTACGATTCAACAGGTTTATTCAGCCGTATACTGCCGGTGTCTGCCACGGTAGGCGAAAATATGAAGATGCTGCTTGAAACGATCGAATCTTTTTTGCCGGAAGGACCCCATTACTTTCCGGAAGAAGCATACACGGATCAACCGGAAAGAGTTATGGTAGCAGAACTAATCAGGGAAAAAGTCTTACAGTATTTGGAGCAAGAAATACCTCACGGCGTTGCTGTTGTAACGGAAAAAATGTCTTATCGAGGCGATAAAGAACTTACAGAGATACAGGCAGCAATTTTCTGTGAAAAAAAATCCCATAAAGGCATCATCATTGGAAAAAACGGCAGAAAACTAAAAGGAATAGGCAAAGCCGCACGTAAAGATATTGAATCTTTATTGGGCCACCAGGTTCATCTGGAACTATGGGTTAAAATAAAAGAAGGATGGCGTGACCAGGATACTATCTTAAAAGACCTTGGATATAAGCAGGACTCTTAACGCCAATGAACATCGGATAAAGAATAAAGGTGTGAAAGCATATGCTGGTAAACACTCAGGCTTTTGTATTAAAGAGTCAAAAATACCGTGAGTCAGACAGTTTGTTGGTTTTATACAGTAAGCAATATGGGAAAATTAGTGCCGTTGCAAAGGGATCGAGGAAACCCAAAAGTAAAATGCTTT
Organism: Tindallia sp. MSAO_Bac2; assembly: GCA_003838145.1. Classification (GTDB taxonomy): domain Bacteria; phylum Bacillota; class Clostridia; order Peptostreptococcales; family Tindalliaceae; genus Tindallia. The sequence goes on along the minus strand of QYZZ01000065.1, from coordinate 34,472 downwards.
CCGGAGTTCAGCCCTTTGTGCATGCAGAGTATCTGCTGTATAAAGGAAAAAGTATGTATACCGTTAATCAGGTGGAAGTACAGCACAGCTTTTATTCGCTGAGAGAGGATTATAACAGACTGACATCTGCTTCTTATGTAGTGGAGCTGGTTTTGGCAGAAGCTACAGAAGGTCAGGGGAATGAATCTGTTTTTTCTCTTCTTGGAAACACACTGACTCTAATGTGTCGTGAAGAGACTAACTTGCCTTCCCTCTTAAGAGCTTTTGAACTGAAGTTAATGACCCACGCCGGATATTCGCCTAATTTCCTTGTCTGTGCAAATTGTGGGGCGGATGAAAAGACAGACAGACATTTTTTCAGTAGCTCTCAGGGCGGTATTGTGTGTAAGGAATGTCACCGAAACATTGAAGATTCTGTGATGGTATCTGCCAATCTAATCAAACTGGCACGATTTTACTTGCAAAATAATATTAAATCAGCAGCAAGAATAGAAGTGCCTGCAAGAACAAATAAACAACTACAGCAATTAATGGAAGGTTATATACGATATCATTTTGAATTTTTTTCCCCTAAAAGCCTTTTGTTGATGAAAGACTAATATTATTAACGCCACTTGGCAATGAAACCTTTGATTTTGTACACATGACCATATAATTATTCATTGACAATCGACATAGATTTGGTAAAATAAAATAGATAAATAAATAACTTCAGGGACAGGTGAAATTCCTTACCGGCGGTAAAGCCCGCGAGCCAATTATGGTTGATCTGGTGTAATTCCGGAGCCGACAGTTACAGTCTGGATGAAAGAAGTGGAGAATGTGTCAGTATACAAGGCACTGACTTTTGCGCAGGAGTTCCTGAACTTATTTTTGTTCAGGAACTTTTTTATTTTCCAAAACTACAGGGGTATAACTGGAGGAGCTGGCTGACTTGCATAAAAACTGGATGAAAGAAGCGTTAAATATTGCGGAAAAAGGATGGGGAAACACAAATCCTAATCCGCTGGTAGGCGCAGTGATTGTTAAAAATGGACAAATGATAGCTAAGGGTTACCATGAAAAATTCGGTGGACCACATGCGGAGGTTAAAGCCTTGGAATCTGCTGGAAGAGAAGCAAAAGGCAGTGATATGTATGTGACATTAGAACCATGCAGTCACTATGGAAAAACGCCGCCTTGCGTCGATGCCATTATTGCAGCAGGAATAAAAAGAGTATTTATAGCTGTTGAGGATCCAAATGAAAAAGTAGCTGGAAGAGGAGCGCAAAAGCTTCGGAATGCGGGTATAGAAGTAATAAGCGGTATGCTGGAAGAAGAAGCAAAGAAACAAAATGAAATTTTTATGCATTATATTGTCCACAAAAAGCCTTATATAATAGCAAAAGCAGCTATGAGTTTAGATGGGAAAATTGCTGCAACTACTGGCCACTCACAATGGATCACTGGTGAGCAAGCCAGAGAACATGCTCACTGGATTCGTCAGCGAGTGTCTTCAATTCTGGTGGGAGTAAACACCGTACTCAAAGATGATCCACTGCTGACGGTCCGTTTAGATCTTGATAATATCAGACAGCCTCTTAGGATTATTCTTGATAGTAGAGGGCGTATTCCATTGAATTCATCAGTTGTTCTAACGGCAGATAAAGTTAAAACAATTGTAGCGACAACAAATCAAATGCCAGAAGAAAAACGAGTTTCTCTGGAGATTTCAGGGGTAGAAGTCCTGCGGATGCCTGAAAAAAACATGAAGGTTGATATTAATGCATTGATTGATTTTCTGGGTCAAAATGAAGTGGACAGCTTAATGGTTGAAGGTGGTGGTGATGTAATGGCAACCTTTATGCAAGAATTTCTAATTAATAAGCTGCTTTGGTATATTGCGCCCAAAATAATAGGCGGATCCAACGCCCCGGGGCCAGTTGGAGGAAAAGGGATCAGTCATATGAAGGAGGCTTTATCGGTTATGGATATGGAAAGTGAAAAACTCGGAGACGACTGGCTTATGACTGGCTATTTGAAAGAGGTGAATTGATGTTTACGGGGATAGTTGAAGAAATTGGCAAGGTTAAGGAAATAATAAGTCGAGATAGGAGTATGAGCCTGAAAATTGAATGCAAACGTGTGCTGAGTGATGTTCAAACAGGTGATAGCATTGCAGTCAATGGAATTTGTTTGACAGTGACCCGTTTTACTTCTGAAGAAATGGAAGCCGACGTTATGCCGGAAACCTTGAGAAGCACTAGCTTATCAGAAGCGAAGCCTGGAAAAATGGTTAACCTGGAGAGGGCACTTCCGGTGAATGGCAGGTTTGGCGGTCATATTGTAACCGGTCATATTGATGGTATAGGGAACATTGCAAGAAAATACAGGGAGGGAAATGCCATTTGGCTTACTATTGGAACCAGTTCCGATATAATGAGGTATATCGTTCACAAAGGTTCCATTGCTATTGATGGCACCAGTCTGACAGTAGCGAAAACTGAAGATGATACCTTCTCGGTATCATTGATACCTCACACAGCAGAAATGACTATTCTTGCTGACAAAGAAACAGGAGCAACAGTGAACTTGGAATGTGATGTATTGGGGAAGTACATCGAAAAATTACTGAAACCTCAAAAATCAGCAGTTTCAGAAATTACTATGGAAAAGTTACAAAAATACGGATTTTAGAAAGGTGATATTGCATGAAATTTGATTCGATTGAAAAGGCACTTGAAGAAATAAATAAAGGTAAGATGATCATTGTTGTTGACGATGAAGACCGGGAAAACGAGGGAGATTTACTGATGGCAGCGGAACATGCAACCCCGGAAGCCGTCAACTTTATGGCAAAGTTTGGAAGAGGGTTAATTTGTTGCCCGTTAAAAGAGGATAAAGCGCACCATCTTGAACTGAACCCTATGACAGCGAAAAACACTGACAGCAGGGAAACGGCTTTTACAGTATCTGTAGATGTCCGTGGTGTAACTACGGGTATATCTGCTTTTGAAAGAGCACAAACAATCCAGGCGCTGGTGAATGAAAAAGCAACTCCGGATGATTTTATTCAACCAGGTCATATCTTTCCTCTGATTGCAAAACCTGGTGGAGTTCTGAGCAGAATGGGACACACTGAAGCGGCCGTCGACCTGGCGGAGATGGCCGGGAAAAAGCCGGTTGCTGTTATATGCGAAATTATGAATGATGACGGGACAATGTCCAGAGTGCCTGAGTTAATGGAATTTGCAAAAGAACATCAATTAGCGATCATTACCATTGCTGATTTAGTAAAGTATAGACGACGTTTTGAAAAATTGATTGATCGAGCTGCGGAAGCTGAAATGCCCACCCAGTTTGGGGATTTTAAAATCATTGCCTACGAAAATAAGCTGAATAAAGAACATCATGTGGCCCTTGTGGCGGGAGAAATAAACCCTGAAAAACCTATTTTGGTCCGCGTTCACTCTGAATGTTTGACTGGGGACGCTTTTGGGTCAAAAAGGTGCGATTGCGGAAAGCAATTGGGCTATGCCCTGGAGCAAATAACGAATGAAGGCAATGGTATATTGCTCTATATGAGACAGGAAGGAAGAGGTATAGGCCTTGTAAATAAAATTAAAGCATATACCCTCCAGGACCAGGGCAAAGATACTGTAGAGGCAAATCTGATGCTGGGCTTCCCGGAAGATATGAGGGATTACGGCATTGGTGCCCAGATTCTTAAAGATTTAGGTGCGAAAAAAATTCGTCTAATGACCAATAACCCAAGAAAGCTGGTAGGGTTGCAAGGATACGACTTGGAGATAGTTGAAAGAATTCCGGTTGAAATACCATACAGTAAAGAAAACGAACAGTATTTGAAAACGAAACATGAAAAAATGGGTCATATGCTGGATGACTTGTTTCATCAATAATAAATAATGACTATAAAGGAGAGTGCGGGTATGAAACATTTTGAAGGAAAACTTTTGGCAGAAGGATTGAAATTTGGCATTGTAGTGGGAAGATTTAACGAGTTTATTGGGAGTAAGCTATTGTCGGGTGCTATTGATGCTCTGGTAAGACATGGAGCACAAGAGGATCAAATCCACGTCTGCTGGGTGCCTGGTGCCTTTGAGATACCCCTTGCTGCTCAAAAAATGGCGCAGAAAGGTGAGTATGATGCGGTGATCACTTTAGGTGCTGTGATCCGAGGTTCCACTCCACACTTTGATTATGTATCCAGTGAGACTACAAAAGGTGTAGCTAAAGTGTCGTTGGATGCTGGGATTCCAGTTATTTTTGGAGTACTGACTACGGACACTATTGAGCAAGCCATTGAACGAGCAGGTACTAAAGCTGGTAATAAGGGATGGGATGCAGCAATGTCGGCAATTGAAATGGCGAGCCTGCTCAAGCAAATATAGACAGAAGAGCCTTATTGGCCCTTCCGCCTATAAACAGGGGGTATATAACATGGAAAAAACCTTGGTGCTGATTAAGCCTAAAGCTGTAAGCCGCGGGCTGGTTGGTCGGATTATCAAGAGATATGAAGATAAAGGTCTTAACTTGGTAGCTCTGAGAATGATTAAGGCAACGGGTGACCAACTGGCAATGCATTATGAAGAGCATAAAGGCAAATCCTTTTATGGAAGCTTGCTGGAAACTATGCTGAGCGGTCCATTGGTGGCGATGATTTTAGAAGGAGAGGATGCGGTGTCTGTTGTGCGATTACTGAATGGTGCCACGGACCCTATCCAGGCATTACCCGGAAGCATCCGTGGCGATTATGGGCTGGAAATAGAGCATAATGTGGTTCACGGTGCAGACAGTCAGAGTAGTGCAAAGAGGGAAATACCGATATGGTTTCCAGAAGAAGCTGATGCGTAATTCACTTAGGTCAGTTTTTTTTGTACTGTAGGAGCTCTTAATCGTGCTGCATATGGTAATGACCCCACTAAAGGACGAGCATAGTTTTTAAAAGCATCTGTAATATGATTACCTTTATCACTGATAAAGTGGTCCGGCATGTGTTTGGTATGCCGAGCCACTTTTTCTAATGGTGTCAGTTGATAATCCACAGAGTAATCGCCGGTTCGGTGGATTGTAACCGATCCGTCTGCGTCATACCAGATAGCAAATTGAGCCGCTTTTTCACCCACTTCGCGGGCTTCACTCTGATCAATAGACGAGACAGCCAATGGAAAGGATCTCTGTAGGTAACCAAAGGTGTCGGACCTGACCCGATCCACTAAAAGTTTTTCCTTGACATATTTTGCCAGTAAGTCACCGAGTCCGCCGCCGGAGAGACTTACATTTCCATGAGCATCTTTTTCAATGGTTTTCATTACTTTTGTAGCAATAGGAGTTCCTTCGGAGTCGGAAATGCCCTCAGATACAGCGACAACACAACGGCTATATCGATCGAGGGTATTTCTGACATCCGATAAGAAAGAATCAAGAGAAAAAGTACGTTCCGGTAAATAAATTAAATGCGGACCATCGTCATGGTTTTTTTTTGCTAATGAGGAAGCGGCCGTTAAAAAACCAGCATGACGTCCCATAACTACCCCAATATACACCCCTGGAAGTGCTCGATTATCGAGATCAACACCTGTGAAAGCCTGCGCTACAAATTTGGCGGCAGAACCATAACCGGGAGTGTGATCGTTGACAAGCAGATCATTATCAATGGTTTTGGGGATGTGGATAGCGCGAAATTCATAATCTGATTTTTCTGCATAGGAATTTACAATCCGAACAGTATCGGCAGAGTCATTACCACCTATATAAAAAAAATAACGTATTTCATGAGCTTGCATTACACGGAATATTTCCAGACAATACTTCTCGTCAGGTTTATCACGTGTTGAACCTAAAGCAGATGAAGGAGTCACAGCTATTTGCTCTAAATTATGAGTTGTTTCCTGAGTTAAATCAATAAAATTTTCATTGATAATGCCATTGACTCCATTAATGGCACCATAGACCTGCGTAATCTGAGGGAACTTTCGTGACTCCAGAACAGCCCCCACCAAGGATTGATTGATAACAGCAGTAGGACCACCACCCTGGGCTACCAGAACTTTTCCGGCGAGCTTCATGCAAACACCTCCCAATGAATTTGTTATATCCTTACTATTGTACCCGAGAAGCTGAAAAACACACGAATAAATCTCGTTTTCCAGAGTTATCAGTATTGTAGAAGGATGCAGCTATGTGTTAGAATCTATTCATATGTAATCAGAGTCCAGTTATAATAATGCCAATAGCTATTTTTCTGCAATGAAGGAGAGGATTATGTGAGTAATAAACAATCGGTTTTGCCATATTTAGCCGGAGTGTGTTTTTCGGTGTTGTTCGGTCTGTCATTTATATTCTCGAAGGAGGGTCTTGAAGTATTGGATCCTTTTCATTTACTGACTTTTCGATTTGCGGCTGCTGTTTTTCTATTGAATGTTCTTAGGTACTTTAAACTTATCCGAGTCGAACTAAAAAATAAACGCATGAAAACGCTCTTGTCACTTTCGCTGTTTCAACCAGTGATCTACTTTATTTGTGAGATGATCGGCTTAAATAAAACAACAGCTTCAGAAGCTGGTATGATGATTGCGCTGATACCGGTGGCGTCGGTAATTCTTGCTGTACTTGTATTAAAAGAAAGACCCACCAGAATCCAGTTGTTTTTTGTTATTTGTTCTGTTTTTGGAGTCTTTTTTATCATGGCCATGGCAGGAAGCGTAGATGTGGGTGATAATTTTCAGGGGATGGTGATTTTGTTGGGTGCTGTATTTGCTGCTTCTACCTATAATATTCTGGCTCGCAAATCATCACTCCACTTTTCTTCAATTGAAATAACCTACGTGATGATGACAGTAGGCCTAATTGTTTTTAGCAGTATATCGATTTTTCAACATTTGATTTATGGAAATATCACCATGTTTTTTCAGCCGCTGTTTCAACCTCAGGCAATCATCAGCATACTTTATTTAGGCTTTTTATCATCGGTAATAGGTTTCTTTATGATGAATTATATGCTATCAAAGGTGGAGGCCACTAAGGCGTCGGTGTTCAGTAATTTAATTACGGTTGTATCTATTTCGGCTGGTGTAATTATTTTAAATGATCCTTTTTATTGGTATCATATTATTGGCGGAATATTGATTATTGTAGGTGTTTGGGGCACAAACTACTTTTCGAGACCACAGCCTTCCCTTCTAAAGAAAACAGTTACTTCTTAAAAAACAAATCCAAAGATCCGGTAATCAACTTTACAGTCGGAAAAATTTATGCTAAAATTAAATCGGATCGATACAATGTAAATACAATATTCGGAGGCGGTAATGGATGAAGGAGCATTCACTCACATCTACAAAAGATTTAACAATAGTAGGCTTACTGGCAGCTTTAGTTGCCGTTGCAACAATGATGATTACGATACCGGTTCCGGCGACCGAAGGGTTTATTCACCTTGGGGATGCAGTTATTTTCTTTGCGGCAGTTTTTTTCGGCAGAAAAAAAGGAGCCCTTTCTGCTGGCATTGGAAGTGCTATGGCTGATCTTTTGTTAGGATACACTGTCTGGATTTTGCCTACACTAATGGTGAAAAGTATTATGGGTTATATAGTGGGAAGTTTTGGGGAAAAATCTGAACATAAACCGCTTTCGCCAGTTACTATTCTGGGTTTGGTTATTGGTGCAATATGGATGGTCAGCGGATATCTAGCGGCAGGTAGTATTATAAAGGGCAGTTTTGCTGTCGGGTTGACAGGTGTTCCCTGGGATATGGTGCAAGGTTTTGGTGGAATAGTATTATATATTCCTGTGGCTGTAGCAATAAACAAAACCCGTTTTTTTCAGCAAGGGAAAATGGTATAACTAATAAATTCAAGAAAAACTGATGGAAGCTTATACATTTTCCATCAGTTTTTTTCTGGGCTTCAAAATAGATGTTCGTGAAATGATTTTCGTGAAATGATTGACTTTACTGGTATTTATAGTTAAAATTTATAAGGTTAAGGATTTTGCTTAATGTAGAAGAAAAGGAGTTGCCTATGAAACCTGAAGATAAAAAAAGAAGTTATGAGATTGGCAGGAGAAGGACATTTGCTATTATATCTCACCCTGATGCCGGGAAAACCACACTAACGGAAAAGCTTTTGCTGTATGGAGGTGCCATCAGACTGGCTGGTTCTGTAAAATCGAGGAGGGCGCAAAAACATGCAGTTTCAGACTGGATGGAAATAGAGAAACAGAGAGGTATTTCCGTAACATCCAGTGTGCTTCAATTTGAGTATGAAGACCATGTTGTAAATATCCTTGATACGCCAGGTCATCAAGACTTCAGTGAAGATACCTATCGAACGCTTATGGCAGCAGACAATGCTGTGATGGTTATTGATTGTGCAAAAGGCGTTGAGGCACAGACAAAAAAACTATTCCAAGTTTGTAAAATGAGAAATATTCCTATATTTACCTTTATTAATAAAATGGATCGCGCCGGAAAAGACCCCTTTGAACTGATGGAAGAAATAGAAAAAATTCTTGATATTGAAGCTTACCCAATGAATTGGCCTGTAGGGACGGACGGTAATTTTAAAGGTGTTTATAACAGAGTTAAATCACAAATGGAGATTTTTGAGGGTGGCCATCACGGTCAGGCAAAGACATCTGCTTTAACAGGAAACATAGATGATCATATTTTCCAGGATCTACTCGGGGAACATCTTCATCACCAACTAATGGATGAAATTGAACTATTGGATGAAGCTGGAAATCAATTTGATCACAAACGGATATTAAAAGGCGAACTAACTCCTGTCTTCTTTGGAAGTGCGATGACAAATTTTGGAGTACAACCCTTTCTAGAATCCTTTCTTGAACTAACACTTCCACCGGCATCCAGAAGCAGCAATGATGAAGATATCAATCCGGAAAAAGATGAATTTACTTCATTTATCTTTAAAATACAGGCGAATATGAACCCGGCGCACCGGGACAGAATTGCCTTTATGCGTATATGTTCAGGAAAATTCACAAAAGGCATGGTGGCGTATTTAAGCCGTAATCATAAGAAAGTCAAATTAGCTCAGCCTCAACAGTTTTTTGCCCAAGACAGGTCTGTTGTTGAAGAAGCCTGGGCAGGTGACATTATCGGTGTGCATGACCCGGGAATATTTCAAATTGGAGATACATTGACAGAAAAAGATTTAAGCATCGAATATGATGGTATCCCTGTATTTGCTCCGGAACACTTTGCCAGAGTAGCACCGGTCGACACAATGAAACGCAAACAATTTATTAAGGGAATTCAGCAGCTGTCGGAAGAAGGAGCAATCCAGATTTTTAAACCGCTAAATACTGGTATTGAAGAAATATTTGTAGGAGTTGTTGGAGCTTTGCAATTCGAAGTTTTGCAATACAGGTTGACAAACGAATACAATGTTGATATCAAAATGACACAGCTTCCCTATAGACATGTACGCTGGATAGAGGCCGATCAGTTCGATGCAGATCGTTTCAGTTTAACCATGGACTCCATACTGGGTGTAGATGATTTTGGTTCGCCGGTTATTTTATTTCAAAATGAATGGACGGTTGAAAAAGTTGAGGATCGAAACAAAGGTGTGGCATTACACAGCATTTCGACTCGTAAAGATAACAAAGCTCCATTATGATTATGAACAAGCTATATACCTGTGTTATAATTAATTACTGTGAAGAGAGTTAGTTTAGCAGCATAATAGTGGCCGAAGAGGTGAAATGAATGGCTGATAAGCAAAATACAATGGTTTGCGTTACTCAACAAAAAACCTGTGAAAGACTCATTCGTAAGGGTGCTGAAATTAGAGATGAAATGGGCGGTAAATTACTGGTTATACACGTAACTCCCAACTCACTTCAGGTGCTGGGGAACTATCACCAGCCGGAGGCGCTGGACTACTTATATGAAATATCAAAAGCGATGTCTGCGGAAATGACAGTAATTCGCTCTAAGGATACGATTGACACACTGGAAGAATTTGCCCGCAAAAATAATGTATCTACTGTAGTGTTGGGAGAATCCTTGAGACCGTCAAAAGAAAATACAATTGTTAGCGATTTGCAAAAACGGCTGGGAAGGAATATTGCCATTAAAATTGTACCTGTTTAACTGTTTTGCCAGGTAAGAGGTACAATACCAGTGTCAGTATGAAAACCGCTTTGAAAGTGGGTGCTTCATTGAAGACAATGTACCCATACTATCCATATTCGGTTCATCAAAAGGAAAAGTATGGAGAAAAAGTGTATAAAATTCCAATCAACTTACCCGTAACCTGCCCTAACCGTGATGGTACTTTGGGTAAAAACGGATGCGATTTTTGTGCGGAAGAAGGTGCTGGCTTCGAAAACCTTGCATCTGAAATCTCAGTTAAAGAACAACTCGAAAAAAACATTGCTTATATAGGAAATCGATACAAAGCCAAAAAATTTGTTGCCTACTTCCAAAACTACACCAACACTTACATGTCTCTGGAAAAATTCAAAAAATACATGGAGGCAGTAATTGACGATCGGGTTGTTGAAGTGGCAATTTCTACAAGGCCGGACTGTATCTCCAATGAACAACTGGATTATCTGGTGGAATATAGACGTGTATATTCTAAAAATATTAATATGGAACTGGGGCTCCAGACTGCTAACTATCACACATTGTATCAAATCAATCGTGGCCACGGGTTAGCTGCTTTTGTGGATGCTGTCAATAGAATCAAGCAAAGAAAACTGGAAATATGTACGCATGTGATTGCCAATTTGCCAAATGATGAAAATCTGGACATGGTAGAAACGGCAGAAATTTTATCTGCGCTCAAGATAGACCAGGTAAAAATTCATGCACTGTATATTATGTCAAATACAAAAATGGGCAATGAATATGAAGCTGGAAAAATCAATATGATATCTAAAGAGGCATATATAAGACGCGTTATACTATTTTTGGAACATCTTAATCCGAAGATCGCAGTACAACGAATCATTGGCCGGGCTCCAAAAGAAAACAGTCTGTTTGTTAACTGGAATACAAGCTGGTGGAAAATAAGAGATGAGATCATTGAAACAATGAATCAAGAAAATACTTTTCAGGGCAAACAGGCGAAATTTTAAAAATATTTTATTTATATTGCAAATTATAAAAGGAATTTTGGGTATCATGACGAATAGTATAATTAAGAAGTTGACTTAACACTAATCGTCAATGGAGGGATACCAAATGATAAAATTAATTGTTGGCAAAAAAGGCAGTGGAAAAACAAAGGCCATGGTTGGTATGTCCAACGAAGCAGTAAAAAAAACAAAAGGACATGTTGTATTTATTGATGTGGATCAAAGCCGCATGTTTCAGGTTGATTACAGGGCTCGATTTATGCATTTGAGCGAGTATAACATCGAAAACGAAAATGAATTTTTTGGCTTTTTATGCGGTGTTGTAGCCTCTAACTATGATATTGACCATATTTTTATTGATGGGTTAATGCAAGTGAGTAAGTCGGACCTTGAAGATATGGGTCGTTTTTTTGACCGTTTAGATAAATTGGAGAAAAAATTCAATATCACATTTGTTATTGGTATAAGCTGGGAAGAAGATGAAATACCGGAATTCCTTCATCGGTATAAAATTGACAAACTGCCTTAAGGAAGTAAAGGATTAAAACATGGAAAACGATAACATTTAAATACTATTTCTGACGAACGGGACGCATACAGATTAAGAGGGTTGGATGGCGTCCCGAATACATTATTAAAAAGGAGGCTCATTATGCAAAAAACAAAAATTGGAATTAATGGATTTGGACGTATTGGAAAAGCAGCAATAAAAGCATGGCTTGAAAATGACCGGAACCTTGAAATTGTAGCTATAAATAGTACCAGTGGTCCGGTAAAGCATGCTCATGTATTTAAATACGACAGTTTATATGGTACGCTGCCGCAGGAAGTAAAAGCAAGTGATGATACACTGACAATCGGTAATAAAGTGATTAAGTTTACCGCATATCGCGACCCGGCAGAAATACCATGGGGTGAAATGGGCGTAGAAATTGTATTGGAGAGTTCTGGAAAGTTTACATCAGAAGAGGATATGCGCAAACATCTTGTGGGTGGTGCTAAAAAAGTAGTTTTATCTGCTCCCCCCAAAGGTGGCGATGTTAAACAGGTGGTTATGGGAGTTAATGAAAAAACTTATGATCCATCAAAACATGATATTTTATCTAATGCTTCCTGCACAACCAACTGTCTGGCACCAGTGGTGAAAGTACTTAACGACTCCTTTGGAATTGAGCATGGATTAATGACTACAGTTCATGCGTATACGAATGACCAGAATTTATTGGATTTGCCACATAAGGATCCCAGACGATCCAGAGCGGCCAATGTGTCAATTATTCCGACAACTACTGGCGCTGCAAAAGCAGTAACTAAAGTAATCCCTGAATTAGAAGGAAGACTGAACGGTTTTGCTATGCGTGTTCCTACACCGGTGGTCTCGGTAGTAGACTTTGTTGCGGAGCTGTCAAAGGAAACAACGCAGGAAGAAGTCAACCAAAAAATGAAAGAAGCTGCGGAAGGACCAATGAGGGGGATACTGGGTTATTCGGACGAACCTTTGGTTTCCATAGATTATAAAAAAGACAAACGTTCAAGTATAGTAGATGGCTTATCGACAATGATGAATGGACCTAAACTGGTTAAGATTGTATCTTGGTATGACAATGAATGGGGTTACTCTGAGCGATTGATTGATTTTCTTGCCTATGTTGCAAAAAAAGGATTATAAATCCATGATAGCTATAAGGAACAATGGAATTTTTGTTTTGCCGGCGTTCTTCGCAATTAAGCGGAGAACGCCGGTTTGTTGTATTCTGGTATTTTTGGAGCATCTAATGTATAATAAAAATCGGCTCGGTTGAATTCTTTGTGCAGGGAGTGATACGCATGGAAAACGTTGAATGGAATAAGTTTTTAATTCCTTATGAAAATGCGGTGGAAGAGCTGAAAGTTAAATTTAGAAGCATTCGTACAGAGTTGCTGATTGTCGGTGCATATTCTCCAATAGAATTTGTGGTGGGTAGAGTTAAGAAAGTTTCCAGCATACTGGAAAAGGCTAAATTGCTGGATCTCGAGCTGGATGAAATAGAAAATGGTATAGAAGATATAGCTGGCATTCGCATTATGTGCCAGTTTGTTGAAGATATTTATACTGTAATGGACTATATTTATGAACGTGAAGGCAAAGATATGGAAATTGTAGCGGTTAAAGATTATATTACAAATCAGAAAGAAAGTGGCTACAGGAGCTATCATGTTGTCATTCGTTATCCTATACAGACCGCCTTTGGTCATAAAAAAATTCTAGCAGAAATACAGATAAGAACACTGGCTATGAACTTCTGGGCAACAATAGAACATTCTCTGAATTATAAATATAAACAAAGAATACCTGAACATGTAAAGAACAGGCTAAAAAAAGCAGCTGATGCAGCGATGATTTTAGATCAGGAAATGTCTGAAATCAGATATGAAATTCGTGAAGCGCAAAAAATGTTTGAAATAAAATCAAATATTGTATCAAATGTATTAAGTATGATACAAAAGCTTCGTGTTAGAGGGCTGCATAGCCAGGCGGAAAAATACTATACTGAATTCGAATCTCTTTGGGAGCAGGGTGAAATGATAGAGTTGAAAAAAATGGCTTACAAACTTCGTTCAGTGGTGGATCAACATGATTTGAATGAGGAGCAGAAGAAATCAGAATGATGCAGGAGGCTAAACATGATATATGGAATTGGTGATTTGCATTTAAGTCATTCGGTAGAAAAACCGATGTCTATATTTGGAAAAGAATGGGTGGATCACCAGAATAAAATAAAAAATAACTGGGAAAAAATCGTACTGCCTGAAGATGCTGTTTTAATACCAGGAGATATTTCCTGGGCGATGACTATGGAAGAGGCTTGGGAAGACCTTTTGTGGATAGAAAATTTGCCCGGGAAAAAATATTTAATTAGAGGCAATCATGATTATTGGTGGAAAAGTATTACCAAAATGAATCAGGCATTTGATTCATTGCACTTTATTCAGAATCAGTTTTTTCCATATAAAAATTACGCTATTTGCGGAGCGAGGGGCTGGATATTGCCTGGATCTGGTGATTTCGAAGCCCATGATGAGAAGATTTTAACAAGGGAAAAAATGAGGCTGGAAGCGTCACTTAAGTCTGCGGCTAAGGCTGGTTATGATCAGATTATTGTAATGATACACTACCCCCCAATGAATGAAAAAAAGGAACCTTCCCATTTTACCCGCCTGATTGAACAGTACAACGTGAAAAAAGTTGTATATGGGCACCTGCATGGTGAAGATTCCTGGAGTGGAGCTTATGTCGGGTGGTTTGGAGGAGCAGAATACAAACTTATATCATCGGATTATTTAAACTTTAAGCCGGCACTTATTATTTAGATCTGATCTAAATGAGATTACTGGATCCAAGCACCTTGGTTATTTTATGCTTTACCATATTCTTGATAGCCTCACGCCCGGGTCCCAGATACTTTCGCGGGTCAAAGTTATCCGGGTTTTTATTAAGCTCCTGGCGGATTGCTGCTGTCATGGCTAAACGAAGATCTGTGTCAATATTAACTTTGCAAACACCATGCTCTGCTGCTTTTCGGATCATTTCCTCTGGGACTCCCTGTGCATCAGGAATAGTGCCGCCGTTACGGTTGCAAAGATCTACAAATTCCGGCAGCACAGTTGAAGCGCCATGCAGTACCAAAGGTGTACCATCAAGCTTAGCATTTATGGTCTGCAAGCGTTCAAAATCAAGTTCAGGTTTCCCTTTAAATTTATAAGCACCATGGCTTGTACCTATGGCTACAGCCAATGAGTCAACTCCTGTCTTCTCGACAAATTCCTGTGCTTCATCAGGGTTTGTAAAAGCAGCATCTTTTTCACTGACATTCACTGCATCTTCAATGCCTGCCAAACGTCCTAATTCGGCTTCTACTACAACTCCGTGAGCATGTGCATACTCTACTACTTTTCTGGTAATTGCAATATTCTCTTTAAGTGGATAATGAGATGCATCAATCATAACAGATGTGAATCCATCATCTACGCACTGTTTGCAGACTTCAAAACTCTCGCCATGATCCAGATGCAAAACAATAGGCAGGTTTGAATCTTCTATCGCTGCTTCCACAAGCTTTTTTAAGTACACAGGATTTGCGTACTTCCGGGCGCCAGCTGAAACCTGAAGTATAAGAGGCGATCTTTCTTCTTTGGCAGCGTCAACTATTCCCTGAATGATCTCCATATTATTAACATTAAACGCACCAATAGCATAATTGTTGGCATAAGCTCTTTTAAACATTTCTTTACTGGTTACAAGTGGCATGTTATCACTCCCTGACGGAATTTTTAATAATGATAATGTCATTCTAACATAGCAATCGTAAAGGTGCAATTGAATTAAAGAACTGCAATATAGCAGAATTTTAGGCTCAAGACTATTAATTTAACTGGAAATAGGGTAAAATAGTAATGAGGTTTGTACCAGTTCGTTACTGGCTAATGGCTGAAATGAGGTGATTGACATGAAGGTTAAATCAAATATACCCAATATGGTTACTTTTTTAAATCTGACATTAGGACTTCTGGCGATTGTCTGTATCATTGGAGAAAAGTACCTGCTGTCGGCGTTGTTAATCATTTTGGCTGCGTTGATGGATCGTTTTGATGGCAGTCTGGCCAGAAAACTGGATGTTGAGAGTGAGTTGGGCAAAGAACTGGACTCACTATGTGACTTGATTTCTTTTGGGGTTGCGCCTGCAATTTTGATGTGGAGTTTCCATCTGGCAGACATAGGAGTTATAGGGTTTTTCATTATGGTAATTTTTGCAGTTAGCGGTGCATACCGTCTGGCATTTTTTAATATCATGGAATTTGACGGCGTTTATATGGGGATTCCAATCACCCTTTGTGGAGGAATTGTAGCGTTAATGGCAATCTATTCTGTTAACTATGCGACAAATATATACGTACTAGGGTTCATTATGATACTTTTATCCTATGCAATGGTTAGTAAAAGAATAAAATTAAAAAAACGTTGAACAATAGCTTTCAGGACTTGAGTACAGAGGCCCTGGGGATGGATAAAACATCGATAGATCAGATGCGAAAAAATTTCGTTTACGAGCTGTTTCGGTGATGGATACATTGCCGGGGTTTTATTATGAGTGGCAAAGGATGTTCGGTATGCAATATATACAGGGAGAGAACCTCTTTGATAAATTTTTCGAACAACGGGAAAGTTTGATATTCCAATATAAAAAAGGTGACTTAAGCAAAAGAGAATACATTGAAGAAAGCCATGCTTATTTAATTAAACAGGAAATAAAACCATTTAAAAATGTTGACAGTTTTGAGAAAGCTGTATTTAACTATCAATATTATAATATTATGGCAAAATTTTTTCATATGAAAAGTGAGATCCTAAGAAATTCTGCCAAACACCCTGAATTATCGGTACAATATCAGGAAAAAAGAGATAAACATTATCACTTAAAAGACCGAATGACATGGAAAGCAGCGAAAATAAAAGATTTTTATGATCTGGAAGCATACTATATTAAAGTTAGTTCAAGCCAGCTCAAAAAAGTTCTTTTTGAAGTCATATTCGTTGAGCATCCATCTTTCGTTTTTCATTCCAAAAGTCGTTGGCTTCGTGAAAGACTTCAGCAGGAAGGTGTATTTAGTGATCAAACCAGAAGATCTGTAATAGAAAACTATGTCAATGAAAAATACTGAAGCAGAGGAGTGGTTTTATGTATCAAATATATACAGCTGACCAATACCTGTGGGAAGGTCTTAATCTGGATGGAAAGACGGTTTTGGAAGGGGGGACCAGCTGGGGAAACACTACTGGCCGCATAGCGGAAAAAGTAAGAGAATTTAATTGGAAAACAAAATTAATTTCAGTAGACATAGATGATAGTCACTTTGATGAGATTAAGGAAAAGCTGTCTGAGGACTTCACAGAACTTAATCTGCGAAAAGGCGATTTGAGCAAACTGGACTTTGTTGAAGACAACAGTATAGACGTGGTTATCTGCAACTATACATTATCTTCTGTTAACCAGTTCCCACTGCGGGCAATTCAGGCATTGAAGGAGTTTTATCGTGTTTTAAAACCGGCGGGTCAACTTATTATCATGGAGGAAATTCCTCTTTGGGCTGTGGAACATCGTGATTATCCTTATTGGTCTCAACGACTCAGAGTGATAAAAAGTATCAGTGTGTTGAAGGCGATGGCTCATTTCAACGAAATCCATCCGATTGATCTTGAAGAAGCTCTTAAAATAAATGGTTATAAAGACATTCGTTATCAGGAATTCAAAGAATTTATAGATTCAAGTCTTGCCACGCGTTTTCTGGATAAACGGAAACAAACGCTTTTAAAAGGGTACAATGATATTGATAACGAAAATCTGACTAAAGGATTTGTAGAAATAACTGAAAAACTGATGAAAGAGCTTGAAAAGGAAGAATCCTTTGCAGCCCCTGCTTATATTATGAAAGCCGTTAAATAGAAAAACAGTAAAAGCAGTCCGGATGAATGTCTCCGGGCTGTTTTGGCCTATTTGGGAGTGATGAAAATGGATATTAAGAAAGGGCAGGAAATAGAACTGGTAATAAATAACAGCATTTATGGTGGTAAAGCAGTAGGGTATATAGAATCGCACAGAGTAATTACGGATCGTGGTATCCCGGGCCAAAAACTGTTAGCAAGAGTTAAAAAGAGAAGGCCTGGCCTGCTTGAAGCAAAAACAATCAAAGTGCTGGAATGTTCTGAAAAAGAAACACAAGATGCATGCATTCATGCCGTAGAATGCGGAGGATGCTCGATGCAAGGCGTTGAATACCAATACCAGGTAGAGCTAAAAAACCAACAGGTATACAATCTGTTTAGATCAGAAGGACTATTGGTAAAAAAATGGTTAAATCCAATTATGAGTCCTTTACAAAGCGAGTATCGAAATAAAATGGAATTTACTTTTGGCAACGAATATAAGGAAGGTCCATTAACTCTTGGGATGCATCGGCGAGGTCATCGATTTGACATAATTGATACATATGAGTGCCGTCTAATCGACTCGGACTTTAGGAAACTTAGAAACCTGACAGCAGAATTCTTTCGGGATAAGCAACTTAAGCCCTATCATAAAATCAGTCGTGAAGGGGTTTTAAGACATTTGGTTTTACGAAAAGGTTATTATTCCGGAGAGGTAATGGTCCATCTAATAACAACATCTGAAGTGGAAGAGACTGTCATCCGTGAGTGGTCCAGTGAAATTGTTAGAAAGAATTTTGGAGGAATAATCAAATCTATTTTTTGGACAAAAAACGACTCGGTTGCAGATGCGGTTAAAAGTGATGAAACCATACTCTTATATGGCGAGAAAAATATAGTTGAGATATTACACGGGTTGATTTTCCGCATTACGCCGTTTTCGTTTTTTCAAACAAACAGTGCAGGGGCCAACGTTCTTTATGACGTTATAAAAAAAACTGTTCAAAAGACTGATGGCCAAATTCTCGATTTATATTGCGGATTGGGAACAATCGCCCAGATATTAGCACAGATGGCAGAGTCGGTAACAGGAATAGATATTGTGGAAGAGGCTATTGAACAAGCGAAAGAGAGTGCTGTTGAAAACAATATTAAGAACTGCGGATTTATAGCAGGTGATGTTAAAGAAAAATTACATGAACTGCATGGCAAGCCGGATTTGCTGGTGATAGATCCGCCGAGGCCCGGAGTTCATCCTAAAGCAATGAGTGATTTATTATATTTAGAATCGGAAAGGATTCTCTATGTTTCCTGCAATCCAAAAACCTTGGTTAAAAACTTAAAGCAGTCCGTTGAAAATGGGTATAGTATAGAATGGGTTCAATGCGTAGATCTATTTCCGTCAACTAACCACGTAGAAGTTGTAACATTACTCACGAGTTAGATCCATAGAGTTATAACCCGTAATCTATCTATAAGAAAAAGCAATTGAGAGGAGGCTGTGTCATGAAACTATATGTTCAGGGATCAGGTCGGCCAGTAGTGTTTCTACATCAGATTGGTTCATCATCTGAAGTATGGCGTCATCAAACAGACTTATTAAGTAAGGATTACCAGGTAATACTAACTGATTTTTATGGACATGGAAACTGTGAAGATGTACCGGAAAACATTACAATTGAAAAAACGGCTGAGGTGCTGAATGAAAAACTTGAGGAAATTGATGTTAAAAATGCTGTTCTGATTGGACACGGACTGGGTGGAATGATAGCGACGGAACTGGCATTTCACAAACGCGATAAAGTGGTTAGGCTGGTGCTAATCGATATGTTCCCAAAAAGAAAGTCATTTAAACTGATCCGTCAATTGGACCTGGAACAGCTGGAAAGAAACAGGACTGCAGTGTTACAGGCACACTATAAACAATTAATAAAAAATCAGGACTTAAGAGATTCAATTGTTAAAGAAGCTCTATTAACAGATGAAAAAGCATATTTTAGCTATATGAAAGAGATGCTGGAAAATGATTATACTCAGAAGCTTAATTCGCTTCATGTGCCAATTCACTGTTTTTATTCAGGTGTAGCAGGAAAAGACAGGGCAGATATCAAAAGTATGCGTGAAAAGGCTGGCATAAAAAGTATAAAAGAAGAGAGACTTTATCACTATCAGAATAGCAGCCATTTTCTTATGCTGGAGCAACAGGATGCTTTCACCAGGGATTTAGAGAACATATTAAAGTTTGAAGCTCAAACCGATTATTAACAAAAGAACCCGCAGATTTGCGGGTTCTAAAAAGTGTCGACACAATTTTTTGTTATTTGTTTTTCTCTTTAAAAGAATCCCAGTGTAATACCTCTTCCAACGGCCGTTTATCAGCTTCGAAAGATTCGTCACTGTAACCCAGAGAGACAATGGATATTAGCTCGAGTTCTCTTGGTGCGTTGATGATGTCTTTAAGCTTGGAGCAAAGATCGTCATAAAGAGGTAAGATTTGGCATGGCTCACCTTCACACATTGGAATATCCTCATTTTCATAAAATGGGCCTTTGCAACCTCCAATCCAGCAACTTTTCAGTCCGTACAATCGTGCAGATAAGATAATATTCTGTGTGGCAGCTGAGCCGTCTTCAACAAAATATTCCGTATTTGTATTGCATAAAACTACAACACAAGCTGGTGCATCTTTCAGAAAGTCGCCGTTTACGTGAATTTCTGACAATTCCTGTAAAATACTTTTGTCCGTTACGACCACAAATTCCCAAGGCTGAATGTTTCTGGCCGTTGGGGCCATTCTTGCAGCGTCAACAATATCCATCAATATTTCTTTGTCGATAGGATCGCTCTTATACGACCGTATGCTTCGAATATCTTTCATAAAAGCTGTTCTTTCCGAATTAATACTCATATAATCCCTCCGTTTTTTTCGGGCATTGCCCGATTTTTATAAGTCGCAAATAGATATTTGTAGTTTTGATACCCTGTTTGAATACTTTTCAAAACTGAAATTGCAATCTTTTTATTGATGAACACCTATAATACACGAAGAGTTTTTTCGGTTATACAATAAAAGCATTGTAAATTGAAGCAACGGCTTTTTCAAAATCTTTATTCTCAACTCCAACGATGATATTGATTTCACTGGAACCCTGATCAATCATCCGCACATTTACGCCTGATTCGTATAGCGCAGTAAATAACTTGGAAGAAATACCAGGTGTATAAGCCATTCCATGACCAACGGTTGCTATAAGAGCCATATTGGGGTGAATTTCTACTAAATCTGGCTTGCAGTGTACATGAATGTCCTCGATAAGTTTGTCCAGTTTTCCTGTTAACTCGCTGCTTTTAATAACTAATGAAAGGCTATCAATTCCCGAGGGGGTGTGTTCAAATCGCACCTGATGGTTTTCTAAAATTGATAAAAGTTTTCTTACGAAACTAATATCATTTTTCATCAGATTTTTTTCAATTGCCAGTACTGTAAAATCTTTTCTTCCCGCAATACCGGTTATTGATCCGGGAGGATTAATTGGATCGCGATAACTGGTAATCATTGTACCTGGGTTTTCTGGTTCATTCGTGTTCTTTATATTGATAGGAATGCCTGCCTCTAAAACAGGGAAGATCGTTTCTTCGTGCAAAACTTTTGCGCCCATATAAGATAACTCTCTCAGTTCGCGATAGGTAATGGTTTTAATTGGCCTGCAGCCTGGAACAATAGCCGGATCAGTTATCAGAAAACCAGACACATCAGTCCAGTTTTCATAAATTGTTGCATTGACAGACTTT
This sequence comes from Tindallia sp. MSAO_Bac2, assembly GCA_003838145.1. Lineage (GTDB taxonomy): Bacteria > Bacillota > Clostridia > Peptostreptococcales > Tindalliaceae > Tindallia. The sequence goes on along the minus strand of QYZZ01000065.1, from coordinate 13,108 downwards.
GCAACAATAGCACCGGTGATATCTGAACCACCTCTTGGGAAAATCTTTATAGAACCTTCCGGCAGGCTTCCGTAAAAACCTGGAACTACATATCTTTTTTCATCCTGAAGATATGTTTCCAGCATACTCTGTGTTTTGGCTAAATCAACAGTACCATCTTCATGAAACTTAATAACATCAGAAGCATCCAAAAACTCGCAATTAAGGTAATTAGACAATAAAATACCATTCAGGTACTCTCCCCTGCTTGCTACATAATCCAGCGAGGCACCTGCGCCAATATTATCCTGTATTTCCTGGAGAGTTGTACTAAGGTCAATACTAATTGACAGTTCCCGCGCTATCTGCAAAAACCGTTCGGAGATTACTTTAAATATTTCTGTAAAGGGCACATGATGCGAAACCTGAGCGTGGCAAAGATAAAGTAAGTCAGTTATCTTAATATCTTCACGGTGTCTTTTTCCCGGAGCTGATGGAACGATAAACTTACGTTGAGGGTCTCTTTCAATAATTTGCTTGACTTTTTGAAACTGGGTGGCATCACAAAGTGAGCTGCCACCAAACTTTGAAACTTTTAATTTCATTATTTAGCCACTCCCTGCTTAAGTAATATAAGCATTATAATTCAAATTTTCTGAATCAGTCAATGGATTTTGATGTTTTAAGTTAATATAATTAGCCGGATTGATTGGTTAAACCGACTCTGATATACTGTTTAGAAATAGTTAATAGTAATGGTGATGGGAGAAATTTTATGACTTGGGTATATATAGTTGAATGTAGTGACGGCTCTTACTATACTGGATGGACAAGCTCATTGGAAAAACGCATTAAAACACATGCCAATGGGAAAGCATCCCGCTACACAAGAGCCAGACTTCCGGTACGTTTGGTTTACTGTGAGAAAGCAGAGGGAAAAAAAGAGGCACTGAAAAGAGAATGCGCCATTAAGAAACTAAACAGAGCTCAAAAAGCTAAACTAATAAATAAAGACACCGCAGAATGAAGTTGCGATGTCTCATCTTTGTTACTTGAAGATTACATAAAAGCCCTACTCTGGTTGTCGTGATCCGACTTCTTTATCCAGCAAGTAAAGCACGTGACCTTTGGATCCGACTCGCTGTATTTTTGTCAGCAAATCCTGCATGGTGGCTTCCTCTTCAACCTGTTCATCAACAAACCAATTAAGGAATGAAACAGCCGGGTAATTTTTTTCTTCAACGGCTATTTCCATTAAAAGATGAATTCTGCTGGTGACAAACTTTTCGTGCTCAAGAGCAGCTTCGATAACAGATTCTACAGACTCAAAGTCATTTTGCGGTTCATCCAGTGCCTTAATTTGAACTCTACCGTTTACTTCATCAATAAAGTCAAAAAATTTCATGGCATGCATTTGTTCTTCCTGAGCTTGAATACGGAAAAAACTGGCAAATCCTGGAAGGTCCATATCGTTAAAGTATGCGGCCATTGCAAGATAATAATTCGCAGAATACATTTCATGTTTAATTTGATCATTCATTTCATTTAACAGTTTTTCTGAAAGCATTTAACTACCCCCTATGGTATTTTATTAATCAAGTGAACTATTTTGTTTCAGTTTATTTATACACATAAAGCAACTAATTAAACAGTAGAAGAAGTCAAAAGGAGAGCTTTTTAATTGAAATATAAATTATTAGCAACGGATATGGATGGAACACTGCTGGATGATCGCAAAAGCTTATCAAATAAAAATATTATGGCTTTGAAAAAAGCTTATGAAAATGGTATGGAAGTTGTTTTATGTACAGGCAGACCCTTTCATACCGTTGAACCATATCTGAATCAGATTAAGTTGCCATGCTGGCTGATCACTAATAATGGCGCGGTCATAAGAAACCCCCAAAAAGATATTCTGTATACTCACTACATCAGCAGGAATTCTCTTAATCAAGTACTCAACATACTTTCGGAGAAACCAGTTTTGTATTTTCATGGCTCGGCTGAAGAGCATACCTATATCAAAAGCAGATGGAGCCGACTTGGAAACCTGTATCGCTTTGAAAGAAAAAGTAAAAAAAACAGATTTGTATCGTTAAGGCGCGCTGTTATAGAATCCTGGTTTTCATCTGCATATCAGGTAGTTGACTTCCGTAAATTTGTTGAAGAAGGGTATCAACTCACAAACTTAATTGTTATCTCTTCCAATATGAAACAGCTTGAATGTAAAAGACGGCAGTTAAAAAAAGTGCCTGATATTTATGTTACGCGATCAGGCAATGATAATATGGAGATACTAGACCGTAATGCAACAAAAGGAAACGCATTGAAAAAGCTGGCTGGAGATCTTGGAATTAATCGGGAAAAAATTGTTGCTATCGGAGATCATGATAACGACCTAAGTATGCTGAAATATGCTGGAACGGCAATAGCTGTGGAGAATGCTACCCAATCTTTAAAAGAAAGCGCAGACCTGGTGGTCTGCACTAATAACAATGATGCACTGCATTGTACACTTGCTGCCATTAATATGTCAGAATTAAGAAAGGTTTAAATAAGGAACAACCTTAAAGCGAAAGGCAGCAAAGTGACACTAATAATAATGATTGTGGCACCCCATATAAAAATTTGAGTACTTTTTTTCAATGAATGATGATCCATGCGATAATGAGCCCATATGATCATCCCTACGGCAAAGAATTGAAAAATATTTTGGTAGGGTGCCAGTACTGAAGCATAAGATAAACCGAGGCCGCCTAACCCGAGCGACACAAATAGTATGGGCATTACTCAGCAAAAGGCTGACAGCGCAGCACCGCCTACTGCTCCAACACTCATTAACTTAGTCTTTAATTCTTTCATTGGTATCATACCTTTCTGACAAATGATGCTATTGTTAGCGTATTTATATCATTGTACCCGATATTGTAAAAAAATAAAATGAAAAACAGTGATTCTCTTATCATAATCAGATATAATGAAAGCCAAAATAACATTGAAGAAATTCAATGATAAGGATCTTAATACTGACGGAAATAGGAGTACTTATTGAAGGCTTTAATAACTGGGAGGTTTGAAGGAATGGAAGGATATCAGGAAATAAAAATACTTGACATCAATTTGAGTGATGAAACTGTTGAAGAACGCATATTGTCAAAAGAAATTATCAACCTGTATCCGGATGGTTCTGCTTTCGGAATGTATCTTTTATTGCAGGAAATGGATTCAGGAGCCGATCCATTGTCATCCTCGAACCTGCTGATTTTTACCTACAACAACCGTAATGCAGCAAAAAAGCCGGAAGAACAGTTGGTTATTACAACTAAAAGTCCCCTCAATGCTTCCGTTGGAGATAGCAAAGTTGAAAGCTTTTTCCCGTATGTCTTAAAAAAGTATGGACTATATGCAATGATTTTTAGAGGTAAAGCAAAAAAACCGGTTTATTTTTATATGAATTCCAGCCACTATGAAATTAGGGACGCTCATGCTATTTGGGGAAAGGTTACGGGAGAATCAGAAAGAATTATTAAAGAACAATTACAGGAAAACGAGCTGGAAATGGCACAGATTGGACCAGCGGGTGAAAATATGATTAAGTATTCCTGTATAATAACGATGACTAATAGAGCAAACGGCAGAAGTGGCACCGGTGCAGTTATGGGATCAAAAAATCTGAAAGCAATTGTTCTGAGCAAAACAAAATAAGTTGAAAAATAGAGTGCTTGTTTTTTTCCTTGCTAAAAAAAGTTTGCTGCCATAAAATACGGAGAGGAAGCTGTTAAATGGCTCGGAAATATGTTCATGATCGCAGGAACAGACGAAAAGGTCAGGATTTGTGGCTTAAAACGATTCAATGTATAGGAATCATCTCCTGGCTTTTAATGATTCCCTTGCTAATACTGATTGACCAGGCAAAGCCCCAATTTGAGACTTTTTTTGATCGCTACTTTGATATTCAGGTTGACGCCGGATGGGACTACGAAGTTTTTCGCTATGCTTTGTATTTGATGGTAGCGATGCTAATTTTATCTGGAATTGGTTTGCTAATCAACAAAACACGTCATAAAAGAAAAGATGATTACTATAGAATTAATTTGATTATAATTTTTATGCTTTCGTTACTGGGAATTATATATTACATTAGCAGAGTGTATTGAAAAAAGAGCATTTTTTCGATCGGGTAAAGAAAGGCTGGTGATATAAGTGTTCACCATTCAACCGGAAAAGTTACCGAATAGCCGGGAAACGCTTCCCATCAAAGTATGGCTGCCAGGAATTGAGTGGCTGGAAGAAGGCTGCTTGCAGCAAGCTAAAAACCTTTCTCGGTACCCTTATGCCGTTAAGCAGATTGCCTTAATGGCAGACACTCACCAAGGCTTTGGTATGCCAATTGGTGGAGTAATGGCTACAAGGGATGTCGTAGTGCCAAATGCAGTGGGAGTTGACATCGGATGTGGTGTTGCTTTCTGCGAATCAAGTGTTGACATGCAAGATATTTCAAAAAGTCTCCTGACTGACTTGGTAAGCAAAATTATGAGGGAAATACCCCAGGGGTTTAACCATCATAAAAGTCGCCGCGATGTGCAATGCATAAAAGAATTTAAAAGAAAGAACCCTGAAGAAAAAAGACATGAACAGATATGGAAAGAACTGGATGCTGCGCTTTATCAGATAGGAACTTTAGGCGGGGGAAATCACTTTATTGAATTTCAGCAAAATGAAAAAGGCAAACTTTGTTTAATGGTGCATTCCGGTTCGAGAAATATCGGATATAAAATTGCAGGTTACTTCAACCGAATTGCCGGCAACAACAAAAATAAATGGAACAGCGATGTGCCCAAAAAACATGAACTGGATTTTATTCCCATCGAATGTGATGAAGGACAATCATACCTGAAGTGGATGAATTTGGCCAGAGCTTTTGCTCAGGAAAGTCGCCAGATGATGATGCATACAATATTTAGCATTTTTGAAAAGCAAGCTGGTATCAGAATAGAAAATTCAATTCTTGATGTACACCATAATGATGTTAACTGTGAAAAAAATGAGAATGAGAAGCTGTGGATTCACAGAAAAGGTGCTATTAGAGCAAATAAAGATGAGTTGGGTATTGTGCCGGGAGCTATGGGTCGAAAATCTTATATAGTTAAAGGTAAGGGGAATCAAGACTCGTTTTTTTCATGCTCACATGGAGCCGGAAGAGCTATGAGCAGAAAGCAAGCTAAAAAACAATTTGATCAGAAATATGTAACGGGAGAGCTTGATGAAAAACATATCATTTTAGGCAAAAGCAAATTAAGTGATGTAGGTGAAGAAGCTCCTGGTGCATATAAAGATATTGATTTCGTACTGGAGCAACAAAAAGATCTTCTAAAACCGGTACAAGTTCTTGAAGGCAGAGCGGTCATCAAAGGTTAAAACTTAATAAATAATTATACACCAGCGAAAGGGAGGACGATTATGGAAAAACAGTATGTAATTTTTAAATTAAATGAAGAGGAATACGGTGTGGAAATAAGTCATGTTCAGGAAATAACCGAGCATAAAACCGTTACAAGTGTCCCGAACACACCCTCTTTCATCGAAGGTATTATTAATTTAAGGGGTAATATAGTACCAATAGTCAGCATCAAAAAACGCTTTAATTTGCCGCAGGAAAAAGCTGGAGCTGATCACCGTGTTATTATTATCAACCTGGGATCCAAACAGGTTGGGTTTGTTGTAGACGACGCTTCTCAGGTACTAACAATGGATGAAAGTCAAATTGAAAATGCACCGGAACTAATAACAGGAATTGACAGAGATTATATTATCGGTATAGGAAAAGTGTCGGAAAAAATCATCATTTTGCTTGACCTGGAAAAAATACTAACAGAAAAGGAAAAAAAAGAAATAGATAAGATGGAAGATTAAACATAGGTTATTTGCAGCAAAAGACACGTAAGAATAATGAATGTAGGCAACAAAAGATAGGCAACGGTTCAGAGTAAGGGACCGTTGCTTTTTTACACTTGGCTGTCAGCGTAATTAATCAGAGTGTACTTTTATGCTTTCATGATATAAAATGAAAGAAAACAGGAAAATCTCATCGAGGTGAATAAATATGAAAAAAATAATAGTTCGTGAGCCCTGGAAAATGCCAATTGAAGTCAGGTTAACTTATGGAAAACTTCTGGGGCTAATGATCCTGGCGCAACATAGGCCTGAAGCTGCTGCTATGGAAGAGTTTTATAGAGCCCTAAAAAAAATGGAAATGAAAGATAAAGATCGTCAGGTAATCTTTGAATATATGATGGATCCGGACCAGCCAGTTGATGATCTGACTCAGGTTATCATGAAAGTGCAGGACGATCAGGAGAGAAATATACTTCGATTTTCTTTGCTTGAGGACCTTTATCGGATCATGCGTGCGGATTTTTATGAAGATGAAGATGAAAAAAAATACTTTGATAGCGTGATGAGTCGATTAAAGATTGAGCCCCATCATCTTAAACTGGTAATAGAGACTTACGAAAAGGAAGATTTATATTTACCGGGAACAGAAATGGAACCGGTTTCCAATAGAATAATTAGGTATTCATTTGGATTAGCGGTTGGGATTGCAACAGCAGGGCTTTATGTCCATATAGTCAGAAATAAGAAGGGTAAAAATAAATCTGTTGAAAACTTCGCAGGAATAACAACTGGATTGGCAGCCTTTCAGGCAACTCAATATCTGATGGGTCTTAAAGGATGCAGACGCCGTTGGATAAAAAAGAAGCTGTTAAAAGAAAAACTACGGCAGGAACAGCAAATGATGAAAGACATAAAGAAAGATGTCCGGATGATTCGCCAGTTGATTAAAAAGAAATCCAGCCAGTTTACAGAATCTTTTTCCTGGCAGGACGTTATTATACTACTGGAAAAAACCCTTGCTTATTTGGAAAAACAACAATGAGAATAAATCTATAACGGGTAAAATCAGCGAACCTGGGTATTATAATATAGTACTTGGATGTTTTACATTATAGGAGTATAATGAAATGGATGAGTATTCCGGTAGTTGTATATTGAATTAGTTAACCGGTCTTATTACGAAGTGGAGGATTGGAAATGAAAATAGGTATTCCAAGAGCTTTATTATATCATTATTATTATCCTTTCTGGAAAACATACTTTGATTCATTGGGTATAGAAACGGTGGTCAGCAGTCCGACCAACAAATGGATCATGGATAAAGGCATCAAATACTCTGTTCCTGAAATATGTGTACCTATAAAGGTTTATCTTGGTCATGTATTGGAACTGATTGACAGGGGAGTAGACTACATCTTTGTGCCACGATTTGTTTCAATACAGAAAGGGCAATTTTTTTGTCCGAAATTTATGGGTTTACCGGATATTATTCGTCATACGTTCCCTGAAATGGAACCGGTTATGCTTTCTCCTTATGTTGAAAGCACGACAGACGATCTGGCAACTTCATTAAAACAATACCAGATATTTGAAGATAAGTTTGGAATTACAAGAAGCGATAACCGAAAAGCATTAAAAAAAGCTGAAACTGTATGGAAACTATTCAGAGAATACAGCCTTAATGGATATGATATCCCTGAAGCGACCCAAAAGGCGATGAGTGAAGGTTGCCAAACCATAGGAGATTATAAGAGATCACTGGATGATAAGTATGAATATGCAGAGGTAACCATTGGCGTTCTAGGCTATGTTTATAACATTTACGACTCTGTAATCAGCCTGGACATTGTTAACCGTTTAAAAGAAATGGGCGTTCGTATCAAAACCTTTGAAATGATAGATGACGAAACGTTAAAGAAACAATTGGCAAACATGCCTAAAACATTGTTCTGGACTTTTAGCGATAAACTTTTTGCAGCCGGAAATCACTTTTATCACGATCCTGATGTTGATGGAATTATTCATGTAACAGCATTTGGTTGTGGGCCGGATTCGATGTTGGGAAAACTCCTTGAGCTAGATTCGACAAAGTTCGAAAAACCATTTATGACCGTGCGTATAGACGAGCATTCAGGAGAAAATCACCTGCAGACCAGAGCCGAAGCCTTCGTTGATATGTTAAAAAGAAGAAAAAGAAAATTGAAAAAGGGGGCGCTGGCATGAAAGTGACATTTCCATATATGGGAACCACTGTTGTGTACAAAAAGTTACTCGAAATGCTGGGTCATGATGTCATTTTGCCGCCTAAACCCACCAGAAAAACGATTGATATTGGCGTTAAATACAGCCCGGAATTTGCTTGCTTTCCACTAAAGGTAATTATGGGAAGTTATTTTGAAGCAATTCAAAAAGGAGCAGAAGTTATCGTTACTTCCGGTGGTAATGGACCCTGCAGAGCCGGGTTCTATGAGAGAGTACATCAAAGAATACTCGAATCTGAAGGACATGATATTGACTTTATCGTATTTGATTCTATGTTTAGGGATCCGCAAACATTTTATCGAAATATTGAGAGATTAAGAGATGGGACGCCTTGGCATAAAGTATTAAAATCGCTTTTGCTCATTTATGATATGATTGGAAAGCTGGATCACTTGGAAAAAGAAGTTCAGCGTATCAGGGCATATGAAAAGAATCGGGGAGAAACAACCAGAATTTGGGAAGCTATACAAAAAGACTTTGATCAGGCATATACCAGCCATACTATGAAATCAGCCTTTAAGAAAGGAAAAGAAAAGCTTCAGTCCATTCCTGTAAAACATGTTGACAAAGAAGACTGCATAAAAATTGGTATTGTTGGAGAAATATATGTTGTAATGGAAGATTCAATCAACATGAAAATGGAACAACTCCTTAATAGCTTAGGAGCGGAGGTTGAAAGATCACAGTATCTATCACAGTGGGTTACTTATAATATGCTGCCAAAATGGATTAACTGGACTCATGAAAAGGCAGTACTGAAAAAAGGAGAACCATACATTCCGATTTTAATTGGTGGTCATGCTAAACAAAGTGTAGGACAAATAGTAGATTATGGACAACGTGATTTTGATGGGGTTGTTCACTTAATGCCCTTTGGTTGTTTGCCGGAACTGGTTTCGCAGAGCATTGTTCCTAAAATAAGTGAAGATTACAATATACCGGTTCTAACAATATCCCTGGATGAACAAACCGGCATTGCCAATAATCAGACAAGAGTCGAGGCGTTTTTAGATCTGGTGCGGGGAAAGCGAAAGCAAAGACTAAATAAGGAAGAAAAAATGGTTGGAAAAAAGCCTGAGAGTTACTGTACATCTGGTTAAGCAACAAAAAACATTTTCGATACAGGAGGATGAATCATTTGCAGGAATTATTTATGGGTGTGGATGTGGGTTCTGTAAGCACAAATATTGTTGTTATTGATAAAGATATTAATGTAGTTTCCAGCCAATATATCAGAACCAATGGACAACCACTTGAAACCGTAAAAAAAGGATTAAAGCAGTTGAAATCTGAATTTCCTGACGACACAAGAATACATGGTGTTGGAACGACGGGGAGTGGTCGACAACTGGTTGGTGTGATGATTGGGGCCGATGTAATAAAGAATGAAATTACGGCTCATGCAACTGCAACCATACAGTTTGTGCCTGATGTCCGAACAATATTTGAAATAGGCGGTCAGGATTCTAAAATTATTGTAGTAGAAGATCAAATGGTAGTTGATTTTGCAATGAATACAGTTTGTGCAGCAGGAACTGGCTCTTTTTTGGATCATCAGGCCGAAAGACTCGGCATTCCCATTGATCAGTTTGGAGGAAAGGCACTTTCTGCAGATCGTGACGTCAGGATTGCGGGAAGATGCACAGTCTTTGCAGAATCTGATATGATTGCCAAGCAGCAATTTGGTTTTTCAAAAGCTGAAATTATAAAAGGTTTGTGTGAAGCGTTAGTACGAAACTACATTAATAATTTAGGCAGAGGTAAAAAACTTGAACCACCTTATGTGTTTCAAGGTGGTGTAGCGGCTAATGAAGGTATAAAAGCTGCTTTTGAAAAGGAAATAAACCATGAAGTTTTGATACCGGAACATTTTAACATCATGGGTGCTGTGGGAGCGGCAATTCTGGCCAGAGACGAGATTTTTGTAACTGGCAGGAAATCTAAATTCAGGGGGCTTTCTGCTGCGGACCTGGAATTCACTCCCAGAACTTTTGAATGTGAAGATTGTCCGAATCACTGTGAGGTAATAGAAGTAAAAGTAAATGATGAGGTAGTGGCACGCTGGGGTGACCGATGCGGAAAATGGACTAATTCCGTTCAGCAGCTGGATCTCTAAATGAGAACTCGGCATCATAAAGAATTCATAACGTAAAATACATGAAGCGGCGAAAAATTCGTCGCTTTTTGCGTTTGAACCCTCATTCATTGCTGTTGCAAACAGAAAGAAACTGGTATAAACTGTTTGAAGAAACCATTGATGCTATCAAGCATTGATATTAATAATAGAGGTGAAATATTTGCGAAATGATTTTAAGTTAATAAAAAAAATTGACTTTAGTTTAATAATCATTGTTCTGATGATCTGCATCTATGGAGTGGTAATTATTTCAAGCTCGACACTTAATCATAGACTTGGACCGGCACATTTTATAAGGAGTCAGATTACATCCATTACTATAGGTTTAATTGCTATGGCTGGTATGATGTTTGTCAACTATAAAACACTGAAAAGACTGGCTTTACCAATATATCTGGTGAGCAATGCATTATTGTTAATGGTTTTAATGGTTGGCGTTGGTCAGGAAGACTGGGGGGCCAGTCGCTGGATAAGAATTGGCGGCATTGGCTTTCAGCCTGCTGACTTTGTAAAAATAGGGCTGATTATTTGCTTGGCCAAAATTGTTGATGATCAAAGAGACTTTATTAATCAACCAATAACACTTTTCAAAATCATTGGTTTCATGCTACTGCCGTTATCGTTGATTATGATGCAACCGGATTTAGGAACAACCCTCGTACTCGCGTCTATTATTTTTGGTGTTTTGTTTATGGCCGGTCTTCGTTATAAATATATTTTTATTGGAGCTGTTGTGGGTCTTTTAACAATGCCTGTATTTTGGAACTTACTGGAAGACTATCAGCGTACACGGGTACTGATTTTTTTGAATCCGGAAATGGATCCCATGGGTGCCGGGTACCAGATTATTCAGTCAAAACGAGCCGTCGGTGCTGGTATGCTAAGAGGACAAGGTCTTTATAGCGGAACTCAAAGTCAGTACGGTTTTTTACCAGAAAGGCATACTGACTTTGTTTTTTCGGTGATTGCAGAAGAACTTGGTTTTATAGGTGCATCCATTTTATTGTTTTTATTTATAGCCATGCTCGTAAAATGTGTTTATATTGCCATGAATGCAAAAGATGACTTTGGCATGTTTCTTGTGGTGGGTGTTGTATTTATGCTTGCTTTTCATATTTTTATTAATGTAGGCATGGCCATTGGCCTAATGCCTGTAACAGGAAAACCCCTTCCTTTTATTAGTCATGGTGGTACTTTTATGTTGACAAACTTTATGGCTATTGGTTTGGTGCTCAATGTTTATATGAGAAGAGACGTCATTAATTTTTAACGTAAGTCTCAACTGACGGGGGTGATGATGTGAACGAAGAAATGCAAGTGCTATTTGATAATGTGCTGATTCTGCTGGAGGAAAAAAAATATATCAAACTCAGAGAACTGCTAATGGAGACAAAAGCTGTAGATTTGGCGGAACTGATGGAAGAAATGGAAGACAAGCACCCCAATAACAGCATGATAATCTTCAGACTCCTTCCAAAAGATTTGGCAGCAGACGTTTTTTCCTACCTTTCACCTAACCAGAAGAGAAATATTGTCGACACACTGCATGAAAATCATCTTCGAAATATAGTAGAAGAGCTTAACTTTGATGACAAAATCGATTTTCTGGAGGAAATGCCGGCAAACGTTGTGAAACGAATACTAAGAAAAGTTCATGACGACGAAAGAAAGTTGATAAACCAGTTTCTGAACTATCCAGAATTCTCTGCCGGAAGCCTTATGACCATTGAATATGTGGATTTGAAAAAAGAAATGACAGTTGCAGAAGCCCTCCAACATATAAGGAATAATGGATTTGATAAGGAAACTATCTATACATGTTATGTACTGAACGAAACGAGAAAGCTGGAAGGAATTATATCCCTCAGAAAACTAATTCTGGCAGAAGATCAGCTTTATATTGAAGAATTAATGGATACAGACGTAATTAGCACCACTACCTTTGATGATCAGGAAGAAGTGGCAGACCTTTTTAAAAAGTATGATTTAATGTCTTTGCCAGTGGTGGACCAGGAAGATAGGCTGGTTGGTATTATAACCATCGATGATATCGTTGATGTCATTGAGCAGGAAAATACCGAAGACTTTGAAAAAATGGCCGCTCTCCTGCCGAGCGAAGAAGAATACATGAATTCTGGTATTTTCCTGCTGGCAAGGAGGCGTATAGTATGGTTACTTGTACTAATGATCTCTGCCACATTTACAGAGAATATTATCGGGAGATTTGAAGATATACTTAGTGCGGTGGTTATTTTAGCAGCTGCTATTCCCATGTTAATGGACACCGCTGGTAATGCTGGAAATCAAACATCAACGCTGATCATTCGCGGAATAGCTCTTGGAGAAATATCCCTGGATGACTATCTGAAAGTCTTGTGGAAAGAATTTCGCATCAGCATTATCGTTGGGATTATGCTTGCTACGGTGAATTTTTTCAGAATGATGATTATTTCAAGTGCATCATTATCAATCTCGATAACAGTATCGCTGACGTTGGCCTTGACGGTGGTTATGGCAAAACTGTTTGGTGGAATGCTTCCAATCATTGCGAAAAAAATGAAAATGGACCCGGCAATAATGGCAGGTCCTCTGATTACTACCATCGTTGATGCAATGGCATTAGTTGTGTATTTTAACATTGCTGGCTTGATTCTGGGTATTTACTGATATGAAATAGTAATGAAAGAGATTTCGGTTAAAGTTAACTACAATAGTTGTAGCCTCTCGGAAATCAAACCCAAAAACCATGGGTCCATAGGCCCGTAACACCTCGAAAAAGGAAAGAAAAGGAAGCAACCCAAAAACATCTAACGTCAGCCCTCAAAAAGAGCATGG
>QYZZ01000064.1 GCA_003838145.1 Tindallia sp. MSAO_Bac2 | reverse complement strand
GTTGATCCATAATAACCACTCTGTATCCTTGCTTTTTTAGGATGGAATACCGTGGTATCTGCCCAGACTCCGGCAGGTCTTCCAGCCTTTCTATGGCTTTTTCCATCTTTTCCAAGTATGAAAGTGCCACCATTGCATCGCCCGTCTCATCTGCAAGATAATGGATGATGGAACGAATCTGGTCCTCCGCTTTGTCGGTCTTCAGGATCCGGTACTTCATTTATTTTCCCTTTCCTGTAAGGACTTTCGAAGGTCGTTAAAGGTATCTTTGATAGGGCCTATTCGCCCATTGGCCACGTCTTCTTCTGCTTCAGCCAGGACTCTTAGAAGCGCAAGCTCTTCTTTTATCTGATAGTAATCCTGCAGCCCAAGAACCGCTGTATCTCCCCGGCCGTTCACGGTAATGATTACCGGTTGCCTTTTCTCTTTGCAGTGTCTGGAAATTTCGCTGTAGCGGTTCCTCAGATCAGAAGACGGTCTGATGGTTGGTTCCATTACTATCACCTCTCTCATCGTATAGTCATATTATATCATATTTTGTATACATTTTCCTCATGTTTTAATAAGACAGTGGCTATCAACTATCCTTGATTCAAGGCTCGGCTATTTGATAGACAAGAAAAAAATATTATCGCTCCGTTAAATACTTTTGGGTATGATAGGTGATCATACTGCTGGTATCCGACAGGTAGCTTCCTACGCCTAATTGTTCTGAGTCACCCAGCATGTTCTCCCTGCAGGTTATGATGGCTAAAAAAGTTGTTGGCTGCCATATCCTGACATTTTTATATATTATAACGTTTTTATTTTTCAGGTCAACAAATTGCCATTTTCACAAAAAACGCCATCCTTATAGCGTAAGGATCCGGCAGTTTAGAAAAATTCGCTTATTATTCGATAATCCTCAGGTATTCCTGCCTTCCATCCACCACTATATGAATAGCAGGGTACATCAATTGAAAAATTAATAAATTAAACATATATATTTGCAATTTAACAACGCTGGTGTTATATTAAAATAAATTGCGTTATATTGGGAGGTGATTTCATTGAAAGTAACTGCTGAGAATTACTTGAAGGAAAATATTGATGAACAGTTAACCGTGAAACCCTGGAATAAGAAGAATCATTTTCCACTGTTTTTACGAAATAGCTATCGTTTTTATGACATGAAGATTCTTGAAACACAATGTGTTTTAATGGAGGTCCTTCATGAGACACCGAATATCGATCAGATACAAAAGCATATCAAGCAAATTAAGAATATTGCAGAACGTCAAGTGGTTCTATTTTATAAGGATATATCAAGGTATAGAAGAAGAAGTTTAATCGAAAAGAGAATTGCTTTTGTCATTGAAGATGGACAGATGTATTTGCCGTTTTTGGGGCTTGATTTGAAAAAGGCAAAAGAGCAAGCTCAGCAAGAAGTAAAACGCTTTACAACACCTGCACAGATTGCGTATTTGTACTTTTTGTATCATAAAGATGAAGTGGTGAACATGACCAGATTCGCAGAGAAGATGGGGATAAATTATATGACAGCTTCCAGGGCACTCAACGAACTGTATCATGCGAATCTAATCACTTATGAGGTTGGTGGAAAGACAGGGAGAAGCAAGGAATATAAAAGAATTCCAGATCCAGACTATTTTCTGAATGGAAGAAAGTATCTTAAAACACCAGTTAGAAAAACCATCTATACAAGAACAAAACCTATAGGCTCTTTAAATGCCGGCCTTGACGCACTGGCAGGGTTATCCATGATCAACACGCCCGATCATCCAGTTATGGCAATCGATAGAAAACAGCTCAATGAAGAACAGCTAGAAATTGTTAGGAACAAGGATTTGATAAAAGATACGAAGCTGGTTGAACTTCAACTTTGGGATTATGACCCTAAGCTATTTGCAGAAAAACAGCATGTGGATTTACTGTCTTTATACGCATCTTTGAGGGAAGAAAGGGATGAAAGGGTTGAGCAAGCACTAGAAGAGGCTTTGCGAGGTGAGCTATGGTACACGGACTAGAGAAGTTTAAAGAGTATTTTGGAGATTATACCAATCAATATGTTTTTATAGGTGGCAC
>QYZZ01000063.1 GCA_003838145.1 Tindallia sp. MSAO_Bac2 | reverse complement strand
ATATTAAACTGAGCCATGATTCATCCTCCTCGGTTTGGTATTTGCTTGTCACTTATATTTTAACCGAGGAAATGAGTTTGTGGCTCATTTTCTTTTTACACCATTATACGGACTTAATCGTGCCCGTCACTTCACTTAATAGCTTATTGAATAGCATATGATTTAGATGCAATTCAAAATGACTTTTATTATTTTTAGTGAGAATTGCTTAGAACCAACTCACATATTCACATGACAAATAGACATCATAGAACGGGCATAGATAAATAAGCAACTGTGTCCGTTTTGCTTATAGAGAGAATTATTGGAATATTACATAAATACTACAATCATTTGCTTAGGATGGACTTTCCTCAAGGACCAATGGATAAGCGAGGTGGAACCCATAAAACGTAAGGATGTGTGGGCGCAGTTGAACCGGCGACGGGTGTTTTCATTGAAAGAGCTAACAGCCTTGGGGTATGAAAAGGATGCTGCCTATAAGGTGCTGCAGCGCTTGGTGGACCAGGGGATGGTGCGAAAAATACGGAATGGTTTATATGCCACGGTGAACGTGGAAACAGGAGAGGTAAATGCTTCTGTGCTACAGATTGCCTGTGGGGTGCATGACGAGGCTTTTTTATCCCACCAGTCGGCTTTGGTGGCTCATGGGTTGATGGACTGGGTGTTTTTTGCAAGCATAAATTCCTCAGTAATGCAAAATTGTTTCCCCAGGTGTGGGGTGGGGAATTTTTGGTTTTGACCATGGCATAAAAACGCCCAAAAAGACAATCTTTATCTCAAGTTGCATAACGAAAGTTTAGTTCTTTGCTCATGAACCCCTTTGGGTAGATAAGCCGCCGACACCGACAAGCGGCGTCGACAGCCCTGCCACAGGGTCTCTGGTTTGCGGCGGCCGTCAAGGGTCAAGATGAACGGGCTGCGCCCGCCCTTGACAGCCACAAGGTTACTGGCTTTTAAACAGGCTGGACTCCTGCATCCGAATGCTTTGTCCTTCAAAAAGAATCAGGTGACAGTGGTGCAACAGCCGATCCAGGATAGCCGCAGTCATCTGTTCATCGTAAAAGATGTTCACCCAGCGGGAAAACTCGATGTTAGTGTTGATAATCAGGCTCTTTTTCTCGTAACACTGCGAGATAAGTTCAAAGAGCAGCTGTGCGCCGGTGCGGTCCAGGGGAACGTATCCGAATTCATCCAAGAGGATCAATTCCGCCTTCAGAAGCCTTTTCATGAAAGCAGACAATGTCCCTTCTTTCTTGGATTCTGATAACCGGTTCACCAGGCCGGCTGTTCGGTAGGAGCAGATTGGTGCCTGTCACGTGAGTTGTTGCAGATACTTTCGCACGGTTTTCCGGTCATACCCGGTGGCCTCAGCAATGGCCGAGATGGTTTTTCCTTCCTCATAATACATCTTTCTGATAAGATGGACTTGAGCCATTGTTAACATCCTCCATTCCTCCCTGTAATCGAATTCGACCTCAATTACAGGATATTGTTTGGACGTTTGTTATGCAATGGCCACTTGCAATTTTGAGGATTTCAACCATGCAACACTGGGGATTTTTGCTTTGCAACTTTGGGTACTTATATTATGCAATATACATAAAGTGTCACGAATAATAAAGACTAAAAAATAATGCGTTGAAAGGGTCCGGTATCATTATCGGGCCTAATCTTATTAAAAATGTATTAATTAATACGATTTTTATTGTAAAATAGGTTTAATTGGCGTATAATATGGTTATACTATAGATAAGGAGTGGTCATTTGAGCTCGAAAAACCCGAACCCTCAAAAATTTGTTAACTTCTCCCCGGATGACATAAAACATTATCTAGATATGCTTAGAAAATGTGTTCTTGAAGGTAGATATTCAATTGCCAGGAACGAGAACAGGCAGGAAAATATGAATTTCATTGAGGACTACAAGATTAATTCGAAGAGAGAGAAAGAAATACTACTTGGTTTACAGTTTGATGATTTTTGCTACGCTGTTGAGAAT
Organism: Tindallia sp. MSAO_Bac2; assembly: GCA_003838145.1. Lineage (GTDB taxonomy): Bacteria > Bacillota > Clostridia > Peptostreptococcales > Tindalliaceae > Tindallia. The sequence goes on along the minus strand of QYZZ01000063.1, from coordinate 2,471 downwards.
GAGAAGACCGATTACGCGCATGAGATATTATATGTTTTTTGTAAGCAACATGAATTGGACTTCTGGGGAGAACTTGAAAACGTTGAAATATATATTAAAGTGAATATGATTGAAATGAGAAACGGAGATCCCAGAGCCTTTGTTGTTTCATTTCATAAAAGAAATTTTGAAATTGCGTATTTATTTAGATAGATCAAGGTGGGTAATGGACCGCCATAAAAGGAGGAAATCAAAATGAAGGGATTCTGTGAGAATTGCCGGGATATGGTTGACTACAGTGTAAAGACAGTGAATAAGGAAAAAACAATTAAAGGAAAAACAATTCGTTATGTCGGTAAAGAAGCTTACTGCGAGGAGTGTAAAGAAGAAATTTTTGTGGCAGAAATCAGGGACTATAATTTAATGCAACTTGATGCTGCTTACAGAGAAGCCGAAGATTTGATTAAACTGACAGATATTGAGAGGATTTTAGAGAGGTATGATATCGGAAAAAGACCCTTGTCCATGCTGCTGGGATGGGGGGAAGGAACACTAACGAGATACGTAGATGGTGATACGCCGTCAAAACCTTACTCTGATATCCTGAAGCGTATTCTTGTCGATAAGGCGTATTATCGAGACTTATTGGAGCAGAATAAGGAACGAATTTCTGAAGTAGCTTATCGCAAAAGTATGACAGCTACTGAGAAAATCTCTGAGACAGAGGGGAATGAAATTAGTAAGCTGGAATCAGCAGTTAAATATTTATTGATGCAGACATCAGAGATTACGCCACTTGCTTTACAAAAATTACTATACTTCGCTCAGGGATTTAAAAAAGCTTTTGCAGACACCTTTATGTTTGAGGAAGACTGCGAAGCTTGGGCGCATGGGCCGGTTTATCGCGATGTGTATCATAAGTATAGAGAGTATGGGTATAACCCAATTGAAGAAGGCCACTTATCTTATGAGAACATCAATTTGTCAGATGATGAAAAAGAGCTGCTTGACCATATTATTTTATACTTTGGCTGCTATAGTGGTAAAATCCTTGAAAACATGACGCATTCAGAAGAACCTTGGCGAGTAGCTAGACGCGGCTTAGTAGACGGTGAAAGATCTGAGAGAGTTATTGAAAAGCAGGACATCGATGCTTATTTCAAAAACGTTAAAGAAAAGTATAAGATGTTGAATTTTACAGACATCAAAGACTATACGAAAGATTTGTTTAGTAAGCTTTACGCATAGGGTTGGAATTAGAAATCCAAAGATCGGTAAAGTGTGTAGTAAAGTGTAGTGAAGTGTAGCTAGGAATCTGATATAGTATATGGTGTGAGGAAGTGAAAATAAAGAAGCCCGGGGAAACCTTGGGCTTTTTTTAATGGAGGAAAATAGCATGACGGTGAAGGTGTGCAAATACAAAAAATGCAAAAATGATGTATTACCCGGAGAAATATATTGTAAATCTCATACTCCGCATAATATAACATTTACTAATCGATAATAAAAGCTTGAAAAATCTGAATATATTCACAATATTCTGCAAAAAGGATTTTCTTCCTTGACGTCGAATACCTACTGAAAGCCATTCAAAGGAGCGTGGGAATCGATGAGTCAGGGAACCATGATTGACGCACACAGCCCGGGGAAAGCCGGCCTAATAGTAGGTCTGGCAGAAGAAATGGGCGTGGTAGAATTATTTAACGAAAAGCTGTCTTCCAACAAAGGCCGGCCGGAAGAAATCCCCTACGGGGTGCTGGCCCTGATGATGATGGTGAACATGTGTGATGATCACCATCCCCTGTGTCGGCTGGAGGAGTACTTCGCCATGAAAGACCTGGAAGGGATCTTCCACTATCCCATTCGTCATGAACAGATCAACGATGACCGGTTTGGCCACTTGATGGACCGGTTACATGATGCAGGACCCCGGGAAATTTTCAGCCGGCTGGCCGCCAATGCTTTTTTACGCTACGACATACGGGTGAAGAACATCAACTACGACACCACCTCTAAAGTCATGTGGGGCACCTACGAAACCGAAGATGGAAAACTCGGCGTCATTGACATCGACTTTGGCCACAGTAAACAAAGGCGATCCGACAAGAAACAGATCAAGCTGGGCATCGGCACCGCCGAAGGCATCGTGGTGGACGGCCAGGTCCTTTCCGGCAATAAAGATGATAAAACCTGGAACAATGATAACCTGGAGCTGGTGGAAGACGTCCTGTCTTCCCTTCGCATCGACAAAGAACAGATTGGTGCCTGTCACGTGACTTATTGAGTTTTGTAATATTCTGAAATCAATTCGCTTATATATTTTGAACCTGGTATTCAACTGGTTTCATACAACCCTGACCAATGCTTCCTGAAATGCAAATTGCAGGAATGATTTGAGCAACTCAACACAGGGTTGGTGCCTGTCAAAAACTACGTGGCATTGACCAAACATCAAAAATGATGCAAACTAAAATTACAACACAAATGATGTT
>QYZZ01000062.1 GCA_003838145.1 Tindallia sp. MSAO_Bac2 | reverse complement strand
TCTTTTTTGCTAAAAACAAGGCCCCTTTCAGCCAGTAGGGTTAAGGCCCTGCCTATGGTATCTGATTTTCTATTCCTCCCAAAGTGATTATATAGATCGGTCCTTGTCATTCCCTCGGCCCCTGCACTTTTCAAAGCTCTAAGGGTTTCATCAGCCAAAGGATCACCCAGGGCATCCCCAAATATATACTTTGCTGAATCCTCTGCATACTTCCAAACGGCCAACCCTGCTTTCAAATGCTCCAACTTTATAATATTTGAAAGGTCCAGCAGAGCATAGATTGAAGCTAACCGCATAACTTGAGCTTCGGCCCTTGCTATCATGGCCCCAAATAGGCCCGGCTTCCCTTCGGATAGTTCCGGATATACTAAATGCCATAACTCCCGGGCTTCTTCATCCCTTTTTATTTCGCCTGTGGTCCTTCCAAACTCAACAGCACGGGTTAACCTTCTCAATATATCTGTGAAATCTACCTTATGAAGTTCTCCGCCTTCTGGAAGGCATTTACTCCGCTTTACACAACCCCATAAGAAGCGATTACCAAAGCCGTTTGCTGCTTCTGTGCTATCTAAAAACCTAAGAAGTTCATCCTTTGTAATGTGGGTTAATAGGCTTACATGTGCCCCGGTAGCCTGGGCAGGTGAGTTTTTCGTTAAGCTATTCAAGCTCCCATCATCCCAGGCTTTTCTAATAATAGCCGATAAAGTGTTACCCTCCCTTTTCAATACCCTTATAGTGCTGGCAAACTCTGATTCCACAACTGTTAGCCTTTTATCATCAATTCCATCAACAATAATGATTTCTTCTTCTTCTCCGTCTTTATTTTTCCTGGTGGTCCTCTGTTCATCCCTTACGGCCCATATTAAACCTTCGCCACTTGATAGCCCTTGAGTTACCCTATCCCTGGACCATCTTTCATCAACAGATTCAAATAGCCTCTTGATCTGCCCAAAGCTCACCCCTTTACGCCCTTTTGATGTACTCCCCACCAAGGAAGTAAACAGGTTCATGTAATGTTTATCTGCCTCGGCTATAAAGTGAGCATTCCTGCCAATAGCATTACCATACATAACAAAGAAGGAAAAGAGAAGGGCTGCCGGGTCTGCTTCTGTGTGAGGCTCAATGGTCCTAACAATATCACCGGCCAGGCCGTGCATGGCTTCCTCTGCTAAGGGTTCAGGCCAGGAAATAGTATTTTCCTGCTCCTGCTGTGGATCCTGTTCTGCCTCACAATTCCCCAATATCCGCCTCGCTTCTTCTTCAGAAATTTCATCCATAAACTTATAACCCATCAACCCACCCCCTAAAATATTCGTCTTTCAGTAAATCAGCCCTTTGTCTTTCGGTTCCCTCGGTTAAAATGTCTGCCC
>QYZZ01000061.1 GCA_003838145.1 Tindallia sp. MSAO_Bac2 | reverse complement strand
CTACCCACAGCTCATCCAATGACTTTTCAACGTCACCTGGTTCGGTCCTCCACGAGATTTTACTCTCGCTTCAACCTGGCCATGGGTAGATCGCACGGTTTCGGGTCTGCAACCGGTAACTTATCGCCCTCTTAAGACTCGCTTTCGCTGCGGCTCCGCTCCTGAAGAGCTTAACCTTGCTACCAATCGCAACTCGTTGGCCCGTTCTACAAAAAGTACGCGGTCACATTCGTTAAAAATGCTCCCACAGCTTGTAAGCAAAGGGTTTCAGGTTCTGTTTCACTCCCCTCCCGGGGTTCTTTTCACCTTTCCCTCACGGTACTATTCGCTATCGGTCACTGGGTCGTATTTAGCCTTGGGGGGTGGTCCCCCCATGTTCCCACCGGGTTTCTCGTGTCCGGTGGTACTCTGGAACATTCTCGTTTCGGTTCGCAATTTCGCCTACGGGGTTGTTACCCTCTTTGACCTGCCTTCCCAGACAATTCGGCTATCGCTACTTCCAAACTTATTGAAAATGTCCAAACCCCAACTGGCCGTAACCAGTTGGTTTGGGCTCTTCCCGTTTCGCTCGCCGCTACTCGGGGAATCGATGTTTCTTTCTTTTCCTCGGGGTACTTAGATGTTTCAGTTCCCCCGGTCTCCCTTCCTTACGCTATGAATTTACGTAAGGATACGCTGGGTTCTCCCAGCGTGGGTTTCCCCATTCGGATATCTACGGATCAATGCTTGCTTGCAGCTCCCCGTAGCGTTTCGCCGCTTACCGCGTCCTTCTTCGGCGCCCAGTGCCAAGGCATTCGCCCTTTGCTCTTTCTTTCTTGACCTGCTCTTACTGCTTTTCTGTGCTTTCTTCGTTTCATGTAGTTTTCAAGGAACAGTCTAAAAAATCCAAGCACGGTGTGCAGGCACGGTGTGCAGGCACGGTGTGCAAGCACGGTGTGCCTCGATGGTGGAGACGAGGAGATTTGAACTCCTGACCCCCTGCTTGCAAGGCAGGTGCTCTCCCAACTGAGCTACGCCCCCGTTGTGCTTGTCTTTTGGTGAGCTGGTTCGCTCAAAACTGAACAGCAGATGTTCGAAACCGTTTTTTTACTCCTTAGAAAGGAGGTGATCCAGCCGCACCTTCCGATACGGCTACCTTGTTACGACTTCACCCCAGTTATCGGCTTCACCTTCGACAGTTCCGTCCATAAGGTTCGGTAACTGGCTTCGGGTGCTTCCGACTTCCGTGGTGTGACGGGCGGTGTGTACAAGACCCGGGAACGCATTCACCGCGACATGCTGATTCGCGATTACTAGCAACTCCAACTTCATGGGGGCGAGTTG
>QYZZ01000060.1 GCA_003838145.1 Tindallia sp. MSAO_Bac2 | reverse complement strand
TACAGAATTGCTGTAAGACCAGATGGAACAACGTTAGTAGAAGATACCTGGACAACTACCATTGCCCCAGGGGATACAGTAACGGTATACACATACACAGGTTACACACCAGGTCAGACAGGAACTTACACCCGGACAATTTCTACTGATGACTGCACCAAAGTCTTTACCACAGAAGTAGTCGATCAATAAATAGCGAAACGTTGCTCTATAAGCCGCTAAAGCGGTGAAATGAGCGGAAAGTAGAAGGGGCAGGAGATGCAGCCAAGACTTCAGTCAAGGGCTCCTCCTGTTCCCTTTTTTTCTAACTCCTTTACCGAATTGAAGGGTGAAAAACCTTTCGGCAGGTAACAGCCCCTAAAAGGCCTGTCCGCCTGATCCTCCTGCACGGTAGCTAAAGCCTCCACTTTAGAGCCGTGAAGCCAGGTGAAGACGTAACCGGGTAAGACTCCCGGTGCGGGGCTCCTTAAAAGGCTGCTAGGGCAAATGAAGTGAACCCGTGAAGATGCGTGGCTGAGTGTAGCCCCCACTGTTAAACAAATCGACTACTTGGTGGGGGATGCCCCGGTTGAGATACCGGCGGCAGGGTGGGGATAATTGGCTGTTAAACCTACCCTCCTCCCTTCGTTAGCGGGTGCCTAAGGCAATCAAATAAAGGGATAGGTAAAGGGGAACGTTTGATGCTGGTCGGTGGAGAAATGGTGGTTTCAAGGAAGCCGGTACCAGTGGCAGCGGGCTCGTAGTAGCGTAGAGGGGATGCCCATGACCCTCCTGGCAACAGGGGGTAGGAAAAAACATCCCGGAGCCAAGGGGCCCAGTCAGCGGTTCTTTGATAAGTGCATAAAGGGGAGTAATAGGGCAGGGAAGCAAACATTGGTTAGCATCCAGGAAGGCTGTCCCTGCCCTATTAATATTATTAACCGTTGATGGAACGCCGCATGCGGTGAAAGCCGCACGTGCGGTGTAGGCCTACCGAAATCCTTTTCAAGGATAGGTGGGAATGGATATTACTTGACTTTGGAAGCAGACCCTGTTGAAGGCGGAACAGTCAACGAGGATGCTGAAGGATGGTATCCACCGGGAGCAGAAGTAACAGTGGAAGCGACCGCTGATACTGGCTGGAAGTTCGTCAACTGGACTAAAGATGGAACAGAAGTTAGTACAGAAGCGAGCTTTGACTACACCATTCCGGAAGAAGATGTAACACTGGTTGCTAACTTTGAACAACTTTATACTTTGAGCATGGCAGTAGTTGGTAGTGGAGGTGCATGGGACCGAACAGATGAAGGGCCATATCAAGCGGGAAGTGAAGTGGATATAGAAGCAGAACTTGAGCCTGGTTGGAAGTTTGTCAACTGGGAAGCTACAGCAGGAGAATTCGATGATGATGAAGCAGCGGACACTACCTTCACCATGCCTGCAGAAGATGCAACAGTTACTGCTAACTTCATAGAACTCGGGATCGAAGGCGACTCTGTTGTTTTAGACGGTGATGAGGATTTCGTTAATGATTCCGGAGAAACAGTTTGGGTCATCGATATTGAGGATTTTATTGCCGACGGAGCGCTGAACCCCGGTGGGCCGAATGATGAAAGGGACTTCGAGCTTGTGGTGACCTTTGTTACTGGATTTACTGTCAACTCGGTAACTTTTACATTAGATGCGGATCAAATTACTTTCTGCACAAGCTGGGCTGACTTGTTCGCAGCTCTTGACGGCGAATCTGAGGAAACAGGTCTTCGTTCAGCTCCATGGGGAAATGCAGCTGCAAATGATAGGGCTACCCTAACCTGGGATGAAGCAGATGAAAAATTGACTGTGGTCTCTGAACGAATAGAAGCCACCGGGGCAGCATTTACTCAGGATTGCGACATCGCATCTATTGAGTTCAAAAACTAGGCTGCCCGGATATTCTTCCAGGGCTTCACCCTACCAGAAACCTCCTAAAAAGGTTCAGACCCCCAGCACCTTAAAGTGCTAAAGAATATGCCCCGGTTCTTGTTTTAAGCTTGGACTGGGGCTTATTTTCAAACTACCTCTGAACGAATATCAGTGCTTATTTGAGCATATATTGGTAATTTTAATATAGTATCGGTCGAGTTAAGGAAATATTTATAGCTCTTTTTTCCCTGAATCCAAGTTGAAGGTTTTTAAACTGATAGGCTTGCTAAGGAATTTCTACATAAATAATCATAGGCAAAGCCATAGAATTAAAGCTAGATTACTGGCAGCCTGCTAACTATAAAGGAAGAAAACACCCCTTTTGCCCTTTAAGAACCCTTGATGGATCGCCGTGTGCGGTGAAAGCCGCACGCACGGTGAAGGCTCGCTATAAATCTGCCACAAGAGGGGTAGTATAAGGCGAGAATGAATCAAGAGCAGTTATATTTGCTGAAGATTTTCAAGAATATTCCGAAGGGGATTTCCCGACTGGTTGGTCGAAAGAGGGAGATTGGGGAATTTACTCCCAGTGGCAAGATGAAGACAGTATGTGGATGTGGTTCGATGCATGGGTCACTCCTGGTAAGTATAGGTTAATAACACCAGATATCGATACCAGCGGTTACAGTGACCTCCACCTTACTTTCAAGCATTACACAATTGGTCATGATATAGACGGATATACAATGAGCCTAGAGGTATCAAAAGATGGTGGTTTGACTTGGGATTCTTATTGGTCAGTGGCACCAACGGATGTAATAGGGAGTTGGGATGCTCCTGATATAGTCTCAATAGATTTGAGCGATTATGACGGAGAAACTTTACGTATCGCCTGGGTTTTCGATTGTAGTGGATTAATTGTTGATGATCCACTCGATTTTTGGGGTATCGATGATATCGTTTTAACAGGCATCCCTGAATAATTGGTTGTGCCCGGAAACTATTTCCGGTCACCGCCCTTCTAGAATCTCCTAAAAGGGGTCAGGCCCCTGGCACCTTAAAGTGCTAAAGAATGTGCCCCGGTTCTTGTTTTAGACTTGGACTGGGGCTTATTTTCAAACTACCTCCGAACGAATATCACTTCTTATTTGAGCATATATGGGTAATTTTAATATAGTAACGGTCGAGGTAAGGAAATATTTAAAAGCCCTTCTTCCCTGAATACAAGCTAAGGGTTTTAAACTAATAGGCTTGCTAAGGAATTTATACATAAATAATCATAGGCAAAGCCATAGAATTAAAGCTAGATTACTGGCAGCCTGCTAACTATGAAGGAAGAAAACACCCCTTTTGCCCTTTAAGAACCCTTGATGGATCGCCGTGTGCGGTGAAAGTCGCACGCACGGTGAAGGCCTACCGAAATCCCTTAAGGGATAGGTGGGAATGGATATTATTTGACTTTGGCAGCATTACCTCCATTTGGGGGAACGGTGAACGTGGATGCTAAAGGATGGTATCCACCGGGAGCAGAAGTAACAGTGGAAGCGACACCTGCAGAAGGATTTGTGTTTGACGGGTGGACAGCTCCGGCTGGGGAATTCGTTGATGCAAATGATGCTACTACTACATTCACCATGCCTGCTCAGGATGTAACGGTTGAGGCACTTTTCAATTTATTTGAATTTTCATGTCCGTTTGTTTATTCTTATGATGGTAGTAAATATCATTTTGAGCATGAAGCTATACCTTTTTCTGTTTTTAGAGCCCTGGAAAACACATCTTATGGGAACCTGCGCATGTTAAATGCAGTGGATGGAAAATACCACATAAGTATTAGAGAAGAATTAGATGAAATATCCTTCGTCAATGGATTTATGGTAAGTGCGGTGGATTACCCAGAAAACACAAGTGTAAAAGAAGTAATGGTAGATATCTATGGAAATCCCCATACAATTAAAGAAAGAATTACACCTGATAAATTTAATGATTCCAAGGGAAACAGCAAGCTAGAAGAGGTAACCCAAAAAGGGGTACTTGTTAGCTCCAACCTGAGTTTAATGGATGGAGAATATGTGGAAGCATATGAGGCGACGTTTAACATTCCAGAATATGCTGGTGAAGATGCAAAATTAATGATTAGTGCTCAGAAGACTGAAATAGTGAACCAGGTAGCAACCCAACTTATAGAAAAAATAGATGGAAAAAATAACCTTTGGTGGGTTGAAAGAGTTTTGGATACACCAACGTACAAAAACATAACTACCGATTTTGTCAGTATATTTAAAATGTGGGTAGAAATATGGGACGGCAAAGAATGGGTAAAACAAGGAGAAATTGAGGCTGGTATGCACCTACTTGAAGAATTTCTAGTTCCCTTAAACCTTAACATAATAGAAGATAAGACTAATAATATCAAAGTGCGACTTAGATCAGGCGCTGGATTCTACGAGCTCGATCAGGTGTCAATTGATTTTTACAAGAACGTAAATATGGATAAGCAAGAACTAGTGCCCCAGGAAGCAGTGTTTAATGATGAAGACGATGTTAAATCGGTAATAGGCGACTTTGACAATGACAAGAGAATACGGATGTACCAGGGTGATAAGATTGACCTGGTATACGAAAAACCATTACTGGGAGAAGGGTACCAGCGCGGTGTAAACGCTAAAATAAAGTGTACCAAAAACGCTAAAGTAAAGTGTGCCACTAAAAAAAGTCAGTATTAGAAAATATTATGACTTTTCATGGTAAAATCTTTATTGGGTGTACCCCAAT
>QYZZ01000059.1 GCA_003838145.1 Tindallia sp. MSAO_Bac2 | reverse complement strand
CAAAACCAGAAGGGGCAAACACACTACCCGGCATGTTGAACTGTTGAGCCTTAGTTTCGGCGGCCTGGTAGCTGATTCTCCTGGTTTCAGCCAGGTAGACTTACTTGATTTCAATAAGGAAGAGCTCCCCTTTTATTTTCCTGAAATAGCCCGGGAGGGGGAGAAATGCAAGTTCAAGGGTTGTTTGCATGAACATGAACCTTCCTGTGGAGTAAAGGAAGGAGTCCACCGGGGAGATATTGCTGAGTCCCGTTACCAGCACTATTTAACCTTTTTAAGGGAAATTAGGGAAGAAGAAAGGAGATATTAAATGACTAAAATTGCTCCTTCTATTTTGTCGGCAGACTTTGCCTGTTTACTTGAAGAAGTTAAAAAAATAGAAGAAGCCGGTGCTGATTGGGTGCATATCGATGTTATGGACGGACATTTTGTGCCCAATATTACTATCGGCCCCCTGATAGTGGAATCTTTAAAAGGAAGAACAAAATTACCCCTGGATGTTCACCTGATGATTTCAGAACCAGATAAATACATACAAGAGTTTGTGGAAGCTGGAGCCGACATTTTGACTGTTCATGCCGAGGCAACTCCCCATATTCACCGCACGTTACAAAGGATAAAATCTTTTGAAATTAAGGCAGGAGTTTCTTTAAACCCCTCTACCTCTCTAACTGTTTTAGACTACCTGTTAGATGAAGTGGATATGGTTTTAATCATGTCCGTTAACCCGGGGTTTGGAGGCCAGGAATTTATTAAAGGCTCCATAGATAAAATTAAAAAATTGAAGGAGATGATTGGTGATCGGCCTGTGCTCATCCAGGTTGATGGAGGAATCAATTCTGTGACTGCCCCCCTGGTCAGGGAAGCAGGAGCGGATATACTGGTAGCAGGATCTGCAGTTTTTTCCCGGGAGGATACCAGCCAGGCTATAAAGCTTCTTCGCATGGAAAAAAGAATGGTTTAAAAAAGTGATTTGTGCTATAATTAACTTGATTTAAAATAAATACTCCTTCAGGGTACGGTGAGAAAAATGATTTTTCGATTCCGAACCGGCGGTAATCCTCACAGGTAAGCCCGCGAGCTTCAAGCCGATCTGGTGAAATTCCAGGGCCGACAGTATAGTCTGGATGAAAGAAGGATGTTTATGCCCTGAGGAGTTTTCCAGGGATTTTTTATTTTGGGCAGAAGAGGTGGTAAACAATCTATGGAAGCAGATGAAAAATATATGTGGCTTGCTTTAGACCTGGCCCGCCAGGGGCTGGGCAGTACAAGCCCTAATCCTGTGGTGGGTGCCGTAATCGTTAAAAATGGAGAGATACTGGGAACGGGGTATCATCAGGCGGCAGGAAGCCCCCACGCCGAGATACATGCCCTTCAAAATGCTGGAGAAAGAGCCGAAGGAGCTACTTTATATGTGACTCTTGAACCCTGTGTTCATCATGGAAAGACTCCTCCCTGTACCGATAGAATAATTGAAGCAGGGATTAAAAAAGTGGTTATTTCTATGGTTGATCCTAATCCCCTGGTCAGCGGTTCGGGAGTAAAGGCTTTGGAAGAAGGGGGAATTAAGGTAAAAATTGGTGTATTAGAGGATAAAGCACGAATATTAAACGAAGTTTTTATAAAATATATTACCACCGGCCTGCCTTTTGTGACTTCAAAATCCGCCATGAGCATGGATGGAAAAATTGCTACCAGGAGGGGATTATCCCGCTGGATTACTTCGGAAAAATCCCGGGAATATGCCCACCAGGTAAGAAACCAGGTTGATGGTATAATGGTGGGAATAGGCACAGTCCTTGCTGACGACCCTCGCCTT
>QYZZ01000058.1 GCA_003838145.1 Tindallia sp. MSAO_Bac2 | reverse complement strand
TTCGACTGCGGAGCAGGAAGCAGCTATCTATTGTGAATGATGGAGTGAAGAGCCCGTTGCGTTAGTAGCGCACGGCGGGTTCTGTGAGGGGTTGGAACCGTGAGGTTCCGCCTACTCGACCTGCGGATTTTTGGTTTAGCGAATGAAATTAGTGTTTTCCGGAGCTTCGTAAGCAGGTTCCGGGACTCCGTTTTTCCTACCTGCATTAATACATTTTAAGAGCCAGGCCATGTTTTCTCCCAAAGTACGCATAGTCTGCATCCCTTCTTTATCCTCTCTTACTTCCTCTGGTGTATTGCCGTGTACCATGTTCCAGTACTGGGAGGAAACGATGGGCATGCTCCGGATGGTAAAGTACTTATTCAACCGGTCAAAAGACGCACTGGCACCACCCCTTCGGCAGGAAACCACACTGGCTCCCAGCTTACCGGTCATACGAGGGCCGGCACTAAAAAAGAGTCGGTCTAAAAAAGATGTCAGATTTCCGTTGGGACCGGAAAAATAAACGGGAGATCCGATCACCAATCCATCAATTTCATCCAGCTTATCCAGAACCTTATTCACCTGATCATCAAAAATGCATTTTCCGGTCTCGCGGCATTCCAGGCAGGCAGTACATCCAGCGATGGGCTTGTTGCCCAGGTATAAAATTTCGATGTCGATGATATGCTCCTGTAACTTACCCGCTACCTCAGAAAGAGCGGTGTAGGTACATCCGTATTCATTCGGACTTCCGTTAATCAGTAAGACTTTCATAAAATACCTCCTTGCATCCTTTTTAAGCTATTCGCCAGCCAGACCCAGTTCGGGAGCGGCTTCCTTCATACCTTCAATGGTCCATTGGATGACTTTGTCCAGCTCCATGTCGATCATTTCGCAGCCATCCAGGATCACTTCCCGGTTTACACCGGAAGCAAAAGCCTTGGACTTAAACTTCTTTTTAACCGATTTGACCCCCAGATCCATAATGCTTTTATTTGGTCGCATCAGAACGGCAGCATGAATCAACCCTGTCAGTTCATCGATGGCATAAAGCACTTTTTCCATATGCCGGGTTGGTTCCACATCAATGCAGATGTTCCAGCCGTGGGAAATCACAGCGTGGATAATATCTTCGTCCACTCCTTCGGATTCGAGAATTTCTTTAGTTTTATGGCAATGCTCCTCCGGGTATTTTTCATAATCCAAATCGTGAATCAAACCGACAGCACCCCAGTAATCAGCATCCTCGTCAAACTGTCTGGCAAAATAGCGCATTACCGCCTCAACTGCCAGAGCATGAGTGACCAGGGCTTCACTTTCGTTATACTTTGTCAGCAGGGCATAGGCTTCGTCTCGGGTTAGCATAAAAGTCCTCCTTCATGAAGAATAGAATAGATATTGTTTCCGTAAATATTTTTCTTTGTATCCTATCATATACCCGGGCGGGAAATAGAGTCAAGAAAAACAAAAGCCTCCGGCAGTTTAATGGCTGGAGACTTCATTGGTTTAAAGCAAGTCTTGTGTTGAGCAGTTCTGTTTATTCATTGTCTTGAATAAATTCCTGCACCCTTCTTTTAATCTGATCTCTGATGGACCTGACCTGATCCATTTTTTCTGCGTGACTGCCTTCCGCTGAGCTGGGATCTTGAAAACTCCAATTGAGACGTTCAACCTTCCCGGGGAAAATAGGGCATTTTTCTGAACTGGCAACATCACATACTGTAATAACATGGGTGTAAAGTCTTCCTTCTTTGTAAAAATCAAAAACGCTGTTAGTGTCGTTTTGGGAGATATCAATGCCGATTTCCTGCATTGCCTCCACTACCAGGGGATTAAGTTTGCCAGGAGTTAAACCGGCGCTTTCGGCAATGTAATGATCACCGCCCAGTTCCGTTAAAAAAGCTTCTGCCATTTGGCTGCGGGCAGAGTTATGAACGCATACAAACAATACTTTTTTCTTCATTTTCAATCATCCTCTCTCCTTGGTCATTCCGGGTGGACTCGTTAAAATATAATAACTGCTGCCGCTGATTGCCTTTGCCATTTTTTTTCCAAGAGCGGCCGCCTCTGTCAATAATTCCAGACTCTGATACTGGTTCTTTTTAACTGGCAGGACTGCGATGGATACAGAAACCAGAGGGGTGAATTCTTTTTCACCCTTGCGGTTCACTGATAACAGATAACCTTGCAGCAAATCTTTTTGATGATAGTGGCTCCTTACAGCAGCATCAAATTCCTGAATAATTTGCTGACAAAAGGACTCTGCATTATGATGATTGAGAATGACAACAAAATCATCGCCACCGACATGTCCGAGGAAGGCATTTTCTTCACTATTCAGTAATAAGTTTTTCTGAATGATTTGTGCCAGCAATCGAATTACCTGATCGCCCTTTTCAAAGCCGTACAGGTCGTTATAAGCTTTGAAATAATCCAAATCAAAATACAAAACGCTGCTAAATTCACTACTTAATGCTTTAAGCAGTTCTTCGTTGATCAGCTTATTGCCAGGAAGACCGGTAAGCGGACTGGAGTACTTTGCGATGCTTACATTCATTTCGGATATTTGTATTAATAACTCCCGAATGCTTACTACACCGGCGAACTGATCTTTACTCTCAATGATGACATAATCGTACAAGCGTTCCTTTGGCCGCCGCATGGCCAGCTCTCCCACTTCTGAGATGGGTGTGCGATCATGAACTACCAGCGGATTGTTAACCATAATCAGATGGATCGGTCTGGACATGAAAATTTCGTAGCCGTACTGGCGGCTCAGATGGCGGTAAAATTGTTCTCGCATTATGAGACCAGTAGGTTTGCGGGATGCATCCAAAACCACAATTCCTTCCAGAAAAGGTTCCTTGTCAAATATTTCTTTAATTCGAAAGCCGTGGCTGCCTCCTGATACGGTGGGAGCCGTTTTCAGGATTTGCCCTGCAGTAATAGTGGATGACAGCATGGCGGGTGGAGCGTAGTTGCTTTCGACAGCTTTTACCGGGTATGATTTTGCCTGGTGAAAATGCTTGACGGGTGCATGCAGGGAGCTGCCGGCACCACAGGTAATTTTTTGATGACGAACAAATTCAAGGGCTTCAGGAGTATCAATATGGGCCACCGCCAGGGGAATGCTAAGCCAACTCTGAAACTGTCGATAAAAAGGCAAATGGGATTGTTCGTTCAAGTGGTAGTTCCAGAGAAACATGCAATGATCTTTTCGTAAAAAAGATTGTTGACGAAATGCATCGGAAAAGTGAGGGAAGTTCATTTCGGAAAAAAGGGGGATATTGAAAAAAATGGTTCCAGCCTGGCGGTGGCTTGTTAAAAGCGGTGTCAGGTATGCCACAAATTCTTTATCGTAAATCCAATCAGCCTGCATCTCCACATAAAGGGGAAGACCTACTTGCTGATGTTGGCTGATATGACTGCAGATAAGGATTTCAGTCAGCAATCGGCAATGCTGAAGAAGTTTTTCTTTGTCCTTTTGGTCAAAGCAGGAGAGAGCAGACTCTTTTACGAATTGCCTGTGAAAATGGCTTCGGATTTGAAAAGATGCCAGATTACCATAGTGCAAATCATAAAACGGAATAAAATCCGTATCCGACGGGATATCATTGTCAAGGGCATTGAGTTGCTGGCCCACATTCTGAACAATATGGTCATAAAGCAATTCAGTTTCGATCTGTCTTCCTGAATTCATTGATAATCCCCTTTCGCAATTGCTTTGAAACCCCGTGACGGATATTGTCTTATAAAAGCATAACAAAAGGATGCAAAGAATGCATGAACTACAGGTTAAGATTATGTAAAGAAATTTTACCAATAGATTTACATAACCCTAACATAAGAGAGCTATGTTTATGGTATTGTTACGTGTATAAAGACGGTAAAAATATGGATGGTTAAGTTAAGTGAAAAAAAGCTCAATGGGAGGTTTTTCTATGTTGAATGGAACCAAAATCAGAGAGATAAGGAATGACAAAGGCTATACTGCTCTGGATGTTGCTAATTTAACTAAGATCTCTAAAAGCTATATTGAAGAGCTGGAAAGAGGAACAAAACACAATCCTGCTTTCAATAAAGTGGTTTCCCTGGCTGAAATATTAGGCGTCAAAGTAGATGAATTAATACTGAGAACATAACGATATTTATCAAATAAGCCGCCAGATCGAATGATCCTGGCGGCTTATTTTGTCTGAAGCTGCTTATTATGTTATTTGGAATCGCTGGACGGCATCTTTCATTTCTTCTGCCATCTCTGCCAGATTTTCACTTGACTGGGCAACTTCATTCATGGCAGAAGTTTGTTCCTCTACAGAGGCTGAAGCCTCCTCTGTTCCAGCTGCATTTTCTTCAGAAATTGCAGAAAGGTTTTCAATAACACCAACAATTTCATCTTTCTTTTTGCCCATATCAACCGTAGACTGGGTTAACTCTTTTATAATATTTCTCATTTCATCAATGGCTCTTTCGATGCCTGAGAATTTATCGCTTGTTTCGCTTATTCCATTTGACTGTTCTTCACTAATTGACGTCACTTCCTCAACGGTCTTGACTGCACCCTCTGTTTGCTCAGTCAAATCGTGAATAACTGTATCGATTTCCTGCGCAAACCGATTGGATTGTTCAGCAAGCTTACGTATTTCTTCCGCTACCACTGCAAATCCTCTACCGCTTTCTCCAGCTCTGGCAGCTTCGATGGCAGCGTTTAATGCCAGTAAGTTTGTTTGTTCTGCAATACTTTCGATCATTTGGCTTGCAGATTGGATCTTATGAGCGCTTTCATTCGTATTCATAATAACCTTGCGAATATCTCTAACGGCTTTACTGCTATGCTTGTTCTTTTCAACAACTGTTGTAACTATTTCGTCGCCCTCTTTGCGCATTTGATGAACCTTCTCGGAACTATGATTCAACAAATTGATCATCGAAATTTCCTTTTCGATTGCTTTCTCCAACTGCTTGACCCTTAAAGCGCCCTCTTCAGTATTTTCTGCCTGTTCCACGGCTCCTTTAGAAATTTCCTCTATGGTTCTGGCTACTTCAGTTGCAGACATCGACACTTGATGACTTGTCGCACTCAATTCTTCCGAGGATGATGTTAGCTGTAAGGCAGAGTCTTTAATACTCTTAATCAGTCCAACAATGTTTTCTCTCATTGCGGTCAGTGCGACAGCCATAGCACCGATTTCGTCATGGCGATTTGCCAGTGCGACACTTCTGGTATCATTATGGCCGGTTAAATCATACTCTGCCATTTGTTGGACTCTTTTTGTCAGGTATACAACAGGACTCAAAATGTTTTTTAAGAGAAGGTTTAGGAGCAGGATGGCGATAAGAATACCTATAAAACCTATAACGCTAATTTTTATCAGGCGATCTCGATAATCCAACATCTCTTCCGGGGGGATATCGACGTAAACCCTCCAATTCAATTCATGTCCTAAATTATATGCAGGTGCGATCTCGTTATATGCTACAAAATTATCTGTCTCATGCTGTTGATCATAAATTAGCTTGTAGTGGCCACTGTCGTAAATGGTTAAACTAGATATATAGTCATTGATATCCGTGGTTTCGATATCGATAGCAACGGCTCCTTCAACCCTTCCGTTTGCAATAACAGGATAGGCAATGGTTACCATCTCAACATCCTGGCCATCTATTTCCCAAATAACAGGTTCGTAAAGATGGATTTCTCCAGAACGAAATGTGTCGTAGTAAAAGGCACCTTCCACTTCATCGTCCAACCATCCGGCTGCTTCCAATCCAACATATTCAACGCTGTCTCCATCGCGATAAAAATATGGGTCATAAACACCGGTATATGTATAAATTGTATCTTCTTCTGCAAACCTGGAGTCTTCCAGCCGGATCCAGGCTCCATATATAATGTCGTGTTTATTCATTAGATTTAGTAAAACACTATTAAAAGTGTTTACCTGGAAATTATCGGTTTCAATAGCGGCTGTCAGCATTTCTCCAATGTTTTCGACAATACTGATGTTATCGTTGAAAAAAGTGTTAATATTGTTCGTTGTCAGTCCCAGCTCGCTCTCAATATATCGTTCATTATTCAAAATTTCTGCTTCTCTTGCATCTAACAGAGCTACTATGGTGACAGATCCGATGATACTTATGGCTACGATTCCGCAAAGAATCATGGCCTTTAATCGTATGCCCATTTTCATCTCTCCATTAACTTGTATTTAAGGCAAGCATAACAAAAGGATGCAAAGAATGCATGAACTACAGGTTAAGATATTGTAAAGAAATTTTACCAGTAGATTTTACATAACCCTAACAAACCTCCGGCCTGTTTATGGTACCGTTACAAATATGAAAGAAACAAATGATGACTTGACGAGACAGGAAAGGACGATTCGATGGCTTTGGAGAATAAAATGCCAAATACCGATTACCGGGAATTTGCACGTATACTTAATCAAGGGAAAATCCACACCCTGTTTCAGCCTATAGCATCCCTTAAAAATGGCCAAATACTGGGATACGAGGCATTAAGCAGAGGGCCTGAGGATAGCCGGTTTTACCGGCCGGACTTTTTGTTTGAGTTCGCCCATAGGACGGGAGAGGTATGGAAGCTGGACCTTCTCTGTCGGGAAAAGGCTATCGAGAATGGCAGACAATTTGCCGGAAAGCAGAAACTGTTTATAAACATTGATCCCTTAAGTATTCGGGATCCGGATTTTCAAAGGGGTTTTACAAAGCAAAAACTAAAGCAGTTTCAGCTGGACTGCTCAGATATTGTTATGGAAATAACGGAAAAAACAGCGATAGAAGACTATGCTGCTTTTAATTCAATGCTCAACTCATATCGGGAACAGGGATACCCTATAGCTATTGATGATGCAGGAAGTGGTTATTCCGGACTACGAACGGTAGCAGAAACAAGGCCTGAATATATAAAAATTGATATGGAACTGGTTCGTAATATCGACAAGGATATGCTGAAGCTGGAGCTATTGAAAAGTATCCGAGCTTTTTCCTCCAGTGCAGGTATAAAGTTGATTGCTGAGGGAATTGAAACGATAGATGAATGCAGAAAACTGATGGAAGTCGGTGTTGACTATGGCCAGGGATTTTGGCTTGGAAAGCCGGAAAGAGAACCGAAAAATATTCCGGAGAAAATCATTTCCATTATTACCCGGTGGCACCAGAGCCGGGATAGGATCGATAAACACCACGATGTATTAAGAGCAAAAGAGCTGGTAAGACAAGACGAAGCACTGTCAGTTAAAAGCACTGTAAAAGAAGCGCGTGATTTGTTTTCGAACAACAATCATTTGCAGGGGATTGCAGTTACACAAGATAACAAGCCTGTTGGTTTGGTTATGAGGAACAGATTTGATATTCAACAAAACAATGCTGATGATCCGGATTCCTTCTTGAATAAGCGTATTTGTGAAGTCATGAAGGAACAACCCATGATCATTCATGACAATATGCCCGTCAGAGAGCTGGCGCTTATGGCGGTTACCCGAAGGGAAGAAGACATCTATGATTACATTTTGGTAACACAGGAAGATAAATATATGGGCATAGTATCCATTGCTTCAGTCTTAGAAACGATGTCCCTGTATATATGAAATCCCTTTAATATAAAGCGTGGAAAAAGCTTGATACATAATCATTATGTTTAGAAATCAACATTAATTTCCTGTATGATTTTACATACTCTTAACCTGATCCTGATATAAACAAAACAATTCTCTGATAGGATTTCATTAAAAGGAGGTGGCTGTGTTGGTGATGATAGATGAATCGGCGCTTGCTCCATGCATTGTTCATGAGAAGCTTAATGAACAGACTTTAGAATTGATGATCTGGAATGGAAACAGAAAACTGGCATTACAAATGCGTCAGTATTTACCTCTGATCAATCAGGGGAGCCGGTGGGTTGACCAGGGTTTTCGGAATATGCATCATTTTTTTCACCCTATTCATAAAAAAGGCCTGCCTGGTTGCTCGAATGCACAGGATGAAATTCGGAAGTTCACAAAACAGATTCGAAAAGCTGGAAGAAGTCAAAACTTACGCATGTTTTACTTCAGTCTTGGCGCTATTTTACATCTGACTCAGGATATGTGCGTGCCTCATCACATTTTTGGGAAATTGCTCCAAGGCCACCATACTTACGAAAAATGGGTTCAGGATCACTTTGAATCATTTCCCGTTAAATCTTTTCAAAAAAACCTGCCGGAAATGACGGCAGAAGAAATATTAATAAATAACGCACAAAACGGATTGGATTTTGAAGGCCTCATGTATGGCGAAATGAAAGAAAGAGAAATGCTAATGGCAACAACAGAATTACTTCAACAGGCGAGAGTCAGCGGTATTCAGCTATTCAGATGTTATGCAGCAGAAAGCCTTGAAATGGCAACTGAAGGTAGGGAGCAAGGTGCGCTGACAATACCTAAAACGGCTTAATAAAGCAATATATGACAGGAAAGGAAGAACTCAATGGCAGAATTATTGGCCACCCCCATTAAAGAATATGCAAAATCCTGCCCGGTAATTCACGGTGAAGTCAAGTTGGAAAAAGCAATACAGCTGTATGATGATGAGACGAACTGTATAGCTGTTGTAGAAGAGAAAAATCCCATAGGACTGTTGCTTAAGGATCGGATCTATGCGAAATTAAGCACCTTGTATGGACCTTTTTTATATCCGAACAAACCGGTGGAAAAAATGATGCATACTCCATTGCTGACCGTGGATGAAAACGACAGCATTTTGAATGTAATGGAAAAAATACACCATTGTCAGGAAGATTTTGGAGAATGCATTGTTATCACAAGTAAAAATGTGTTAAAAGGAATTATTTCGCTGGAAAAGTTTCTTGATTTAATGACGGAAATCCAGAAAGAAGAATCCAACAAGCAAATGGGTAGTATATCAAAGAAGGTAGATGATGTAGCAGAACTTGCAGAAATCATAACCCGCATTACTTCTGTTGCAAAAAGGCATGAAACCAAAAGCGTTCATGCAAAGGAAGTTACATATAAAGGACAAAGCGTGCTGGAAGAGGTAGTAAAGCGTGTCCACCTGATTAATCAGATATCGGATGACCACATGGAGCATATCGGCAAACTGGAAGCACAGATGAACCAAATATTCGAGTTGCTGAACGGAATAGAGCGAATTTCAAAACAAACCAATCTCCTGTCATTAAATGCATCCATTGAAGCTGCAAGAGCCGGCAAAGAAGGTGCAGGCTTTCAGGTAGTGGCCAACGAAGTGCGCACCTTGTCCGAAGAAGTGAATGTTGCAGTGAAACAGATTGTCGATTATGTAAACATAACCCTGGAAGAAACCAATGAAACCAGGGCTGCATTGGAGCAAAGGCGGAAGGATTTCACAAAGTCTACAGAACTGGTTAAGGAAATGGAAAGTTATTTTATAAATCTATTTCAGTTGACAGAAGAAATGAGCACTGGAATGGTTGATATATCAGAAAACATACGGCAGGTCGACTCGGAAGTAGAGAGGGTAGCAGAAGGTATGAACTCAATGGCAGGAGATGTCAGCAGCAATTTGAAGCGGTTATTTTTTATCGAGGAAATCAAAAATAGGCAATTCCGGGATTTGAGTGTGGAATAAGGGCTGCTAAAATTAATACTGAAGAATAAGTAGATCCGCATCAGTCAAATAGATGCGGTCTTTTTTAATCCCATATTTCTCATTAACACCATCCCGCCTTGTCCGGCGGACTGATTATGGCAGTACTGGTCAGATGGGTGATGAAAAAGTACAAGCGGTTTAGAAATAAGATGATGGCCGCTCTACTCGGATTCCTCTATATGATCAACTATTTTCTTCAACTGTTTTCTTGTCGGTTCTAAGTCTTCTTCGATAATACTCCAAACCAAGGTTAGATTGACTCCTTCATAATCATGCACAATTCGGTTTCGCAATCCATACAACTGATTCCACGGAATATTTTCATGGTTCTGACGAAAAGACGTTTCCAGTCTTATCGTCAATTCTCCGATCTGACTAAGGTTAAATACAGTGGCTTCCACTAGCATGTCATTATTTGCAAACTTTTCGTAATCATAGGTATCGCAGTATTGCATGATTTTATCGATATAATGAATCATTTTAGTGAGGATAATCTTGTTCTTCATAGATCACTACTCCTTCTTTGCTGATTTCATGATCAATCTTAGAATCTTTTTCGATATGCGTTACATCCAGCACATCGACTTCTTTATTTACTGCCCTTCTGATATCTTCCATCAGCCCGACAAACTGCAGACCTCTTAACCTGCTGTCGACCAGCAAGTCAATATCACTGGCATTGGTCGCTTCTCCTTTTGCATAAGATCCAAAAAGAATGGCTTTCTTCACTCCATATTTTTTCAAAATCGGCACCAGATGCTGAATTATTTCTTCCATTTCTCTGCCTTTTATCATCCGTAACACCGCCTTTATTTTTTCCTTATTATTACATTATACCCATCGTGACACCAGTTATTGATAGTCTTCTAATCGGTCTGTCGTGTTTTTACCTGAGATTTTGAACTTAAATATCCATTATCAATCATCAATTCTCAATTACAATAGATGCGAAGCGGTTTTGTTCTATGTGAAGCTGCTATAGTTGCTGTGTTATAATAATGGTAATGAATCCAAGCGGAAATGATTGACGGGGTACTCAAAGAAGAGGAAGCCATAAAAAACCGGGCGGAAGAAATTGATTTTCGTGTTGGCATATCCGATGTGCCTGACAACATTGCCCGCAAACGGATTGATGAAATCAGCCATGTTATCAAAATCGATCTGGAGGATCCTATCAATCGCCTCAAGCTGGAAACATTGTTGAAACTGTTATAAATAGACGAATAGGAGGGACGTGAATTGATGAAAAACAACCAGACAGCCTTTCTCTGCAGCAAATGTTCTTCGAAGGCACCCATAGACACACTGGAACCCACCTGTCATTGCGGCGGCCTTTGGAAGCTGGACTACACACCGCCTAAATTCAGTGATTCCCTGATCGATAAAAACTGCTGGAATATCTTCCGTTACCGGGCCTTTATGCCGCTGGAAGGAGAAACCTGGCAAGACATCAGCCTGGGTGAAGGCATGACGCCCATCATCCCCCTGGAAGAAAACCTGCTCCTGAAGATGGATTATTTCATGCCCACGTTGTCTTTTAAAGACCGGGGAGCCGCTGTGATGATGGCCCATATCAAAAACATGGGCGTAACTTCCGTGGTGCAGGACAGCAGCGGCAATGCCGGTAACAGTGTGGCGGCCTACGGTGCAAAAGCCGGTATCGATTGCGAAATTTTCGTGCCGGAAGGCACTTCACCGAAAAAAATCAACATGATTCAGTCTCACGGAGCCCGGATTCATATCATCCCCGGTAGCCGGGATGACTGCGCCAACGCCTGCAGAAGCAAGGTGTGGGAAGAGAAAAAGTATTACGCCAGCCACGTGTATAATCCCTTCTTTTATGAAGGGACCAAAACCTATCTGTATGAAACCTATGAACAGCTGGGACGGATTCCCGAGGAAATTTTTATACCTCTGGGGAATGGCACCCTCTTCATCGGCATCGTCAAAGCTTTGGAAGAATTTCTGGAAAGTGGAATTATCGGGAAAATGCCAAAGCTGATCGCCGTTCAGAGTGAAAACTGTGCGCCCATCTATGAAGCAGCCATAACAGCCAATAAGGAAATAGCCTCCATCACCCCCACCCCAACGCTGGCGGAAGGAATTGCTGTTGGAGTTCCAATGCGGGGAGAAGAAATACTCTCGGCCATTTATCGGCACCAGACCCAAGTCATTACAGCGCCGGAACCCCGAATTTTGGAGGCCAGGACCGCTCTGGCAGAAAAAGGCATCTATGTTGAACATACTACCGCCGCCACTTATGCAGCCTATCTTCGATACACGGAAACCAATGGCCCGTTGAAGGACTGCCTCCTTCCCATGTGCGGTGCTGGATTGAAATCGGATTGAGAACAAAGACGCTCCGCGTCTGTAGTAATTGAGAATTGATGATTGATAATGGATAATTAAGTTCAAAAACTTGAATAGGTCAGAACATAGGTAACAAAAATGGTTTGTGGTATTAATCATTCATCCAACTTTAACTTAGCAAGGGCGTCGGCCAAAGCAGTATTAATGGGCTCGTCCTTTTTCTTTTCCTGCTCTTTCAGGTAGCGGTTCACTTCTTTTTTCGAAACTTTCTGGTTGCCCTGCTTTTTCTTGCGGGCTTCAAAAACACTTAGTTTTTCCCGATAACCGCAGCGGCAGACAAAAATCCGGCCGTAGCCTTCTCCTCGTAGTTCCAGCTTCTTTCGGCACTCCGGGCAACGGGCATTGGTGACCATGGCTACGGATTTGCGATGGCCGCACTCCCGATCCTGGCACACCAGCATCTTGCCTTTTTTGCCCTGAACTTCCAGCAGGTACTTACCGCATTCCGGGCACTTTTCCCGGGAAAGGTTGTCATGCTTAAAAACAGCGTTGCTGTGGCGAATTTCCTTGACAACTGCCTTAGCGTATTCCCGCATATCGTTGACGAAGGTTTTTTTCGGCATTTTGCCACCGGCAATGGCGCTGAGTCGCTGTTCCCACTGGGCTGTCAGTAAAGGTGACTTCATCTGCTCCGGCACCAGCTCCAGCAACTGTTTTCCTTTGGAAGTGACGTGGAGGGCATTGCCTCGTTTTTCCATAAGAAAGCTCTTCAGCAGCTTTTCGATGATATCCCCCCGGGTGGCGACGGTTCCCAGGCCACCGGTTTCCTGCAGGGTTTTCTTCAGATCCTTGTTGCTGGAAACCATATATTTAGCCGGGTTTTCCATGGCGGCCAGCAGTGTTCCTTCCGTAAAAAAGGGCGGCGGTTTGGTTTTGCCGGTGGTCAGTTTCAGTTGTTTAATTTTTAATTCCTGACCTTTTTCAAGGGGTGGTAAGGTCTGATCCGGATAGGCGTTATCGCCGTTCGGATCCTGATCCATGCTTTCATCCTCCGGATCATCGTCGTAAGGGTTTCCGGAAGATTTCTTTTCCATCACCGCTTTCCAGCCCGGATCCTTCACTACCTTGCCCCGGGCTACAAAGGTTTCGACTCCGATGGAAGCTTCCACAAGGGTTTCATCGTAAAGAAAGGGAGGATAAAAGACGGAAAGAAAACGGCGTACCACCATGTCGTAAATCTTTCGTTCCCCATCCCTCAGCTCCGAGAGAAACGGACTTTCTTCTGTGGGAATAATGGCGTGGTGGTCCGTTACTTTGCTGTCGTCCACAAAGGATTTATTGGTTTGTATGCCCCGACGCAGGATAGTACCTGCGAAGGCGGCATAGGGGCCGACACTGCAGGCTTTGACCCGATCCTTCAGAGTCCCGGTCATGTCTGAAGACAGATGCTTGGAATCCGTCCGGGGATAGGTCAGGACTTTATGCTCTTCGTAAAGTTTTTGCAGAAAATTAAGGGTTTCCTTGGCGGAAAAGCCAAAGCGGCTATTGGCTTCCCGTTGTAAAAGGGTTAAGTCATAAAGACCGGGAGCTGACTTGGTTTTAGCCGTCTTTTTCACAGCGGCAATCTGGGCATTTTTGCCGGAAAGCGACTTTTGAAGCTGTTCCATCCGTTGCTGGTCAAAGCTTCTGGTGGAGTTACTCTTGCCATCCTGCCAGGTAAGCTTCAGGTTGCCAGCATCAGCGGCAAGTCCGTAATATGGTGTTGGCTGAAACTGCTGAATTTCTTCCTGACGCTTCGCCACGATGGCTAAAGTCGGCGTTTGCACCCGGCCGCAGGAAAGCTGGGCATTATGCTTGCAGGTGAGAGCCCGGGTGGCGTTAATGCCCACCACCCAATCCGCTTCCGAGCGGGCTACGGCAGAAGCATAAAGGTTTTCGTATGCTTTACCGTCCTTAAGCTGTTGGAAGCCCTGACGAATGGCCTGATCCGTGACGGAAGAAATCCACAGGCGCTTCAACGGCTTTTTGATTCCAGCCTTCTCCAAAATCCAGCGAGCAACCAACTCGCCTTCCCGGCCGGCATCCGTAGCGATGATGATCTCCTTCACGTCTTTTCGCTTCATCTGCGCTGTTACCGCATTATATTGCTGCCGGCTCTGCCGGATTACCTCCAGCTTCAGTTCTTTGGGAAGAATGGGCAGGTCTTCCAGCTGCCACTTCTGATATTTCTTATCGTACCCTTCCGGGTCCATCAGGGTTACCAGATGACCCAAGGCCCAGGTTACAATGTACTTATCTCCTTCCAAAAAACCATTTCCCTTTTTGGTGCATTTCAAGACCCGGGCAATGTCTTTGGCGACAGAAGGTTTTTCCGCTAATACCAGTTGTTTCATATTTTAGGAACCGTCCTTTCAGCTGTTTATTTCGTACTTTTCTTTTAGTTCATTAAAGCGATTATAAGGAATATAATTCTCTTTTTGCAAGCGTCCTAAAACAATTCCCGGTGCAACTCCGATTCGCTCAGCGAAAGAGAGGATGCATTCTTTTGAATAGCATCCTGAATCCAGGAATACACTGAATTCTTTTGGTGGAACAAGAATGTCTCTTGCATAAATATCCGCTTCGTTTTCTTCATCTGGTGTTGTCTCCTGCATGTTGCTGATATGTCCAGAAACAATATGATGCAATTCATGAAACAGACTGAACCAGAATTTATCAGCATATTTTCCTCGCACGGTTAATCCCATAACAATTTTATTGTTGTCGTAAAAAGTTGCTCCGTGCAAGAAAGATCCTCCGATATGGGGTAAAAATACCAATGCAATTCCGCAGTTTGCCAAAACATCTGTCAGTCGTTGACAAAATTCTGCTGGTTCATTGGTAGTCATTTGACGGATGTTAGGTATTTCTTTTTTTAACCGACTAATATTTATGGGAGCAACATGGTAATTTCGTGCTTCCAGTTTTGCTTTTTGAGCCCAGACGGCAAGGCAATAGTCACTGCTGTTATTTTCGCCGGTTTTTCGATAGGCAATACCTGGTATTCTTAGATTTTCCAGAAGTTCAAGTTTAGCTACTTCAAAAAAACGACGAAGCTGAATTACTTTCTCCTCTGCAACTCTTGTCTTCTCCACCCACCCCAGAGCAGCAATTTTTGCATAGGGAAATGCTGGGATCAGCTGAATATCCTTTTCCATTTCTTCTTCTGAACGAATACGCTCTAATTTTTCGCGATAAATTGATTCAAGGTTGTTCCAGAAGCTTGATGGCGCTCCTAAAACGGATTCCAATCGCAAAGCGACATCGTGGGTTAATTCGACTTGCCCATTGATAAGCCTGCTTACGTGCTTTTCCGACAAATCCATTCTAATGGCAAGTTCTTTCTGTTTCATGCCTCGATTTTCGATTTGTTCGCGTATGGTTGCACCTGGGGGAACAGCAATAGTACTTTTGCTATGCCTCATAACTCATTCCTCCTAACCACGTTTTTAGTGGTAGTCTTCAATTTTTATTATTTTCACTATTTGAAGGGTTTTATCTTGCTGTTCAAAAATCAAGCGATAGGGATGGACTAAATCCATAGCGTACTGTCCTTTTCTGTTGCCTTGTAACGGGTGGCACCTTCCGATGGAAAACTGCACTAACATTTCAACGGATATTGCTGCTCGTATTTCATCAATACGCTGATGGATAAGGATTGCCATCCTTTCGCTGTATTCTTTCTTAGCATATGTATAATCTGTACATACTTTTTCCAACTTATTTGACTTGTATTGTATAACAAGCAACTCATCACCTCTTTACCTTTAAGGTAAATTAATTATAGCATGGAAAGAATTTATCTGCAATATTAGTTTACCTTAAAGGTAAATTAATATGAACAAAAAGACCTGTGTGCAAATTTGATACAGTATGGTGAACTCAGTAATCAGATAAAATATAAAAACGACTGATAAACTGTATTAAAACAGATGCTCAGCCGCCTTTTATCTTTTAGATTACTTATCTGATGAATACTATCACTTTACAGCTTTATCTGCAAAGAATAATAAGGAGGATACGTCCCTAAGATGTCCATTCGTGATTAGATAATTATCTGTATAATTGTACCCATACAATATAAATAATTAATAAATGTATTTAAAGTGTATTGATCAATGGAAAAATCTATAGTATTCTTAAGGTAGAATCATATCTAACAATCTTACCATAGAAAAGAAACTGGAGGGAACGAAAATGAAAAAAATCATTACAGTACTGCTGATCATCTCCATGACCCTGGCTTTTACAGCCTGTGGGGGGCAAGACGAGGAAGTCATTACCATGGGCTTTGTTCCCATGCGGGACGGAGATACATTGATTGAATCTGTAGAGCCATTAACAGACTTGCTTTCGGAAGAACTGGGCGTGGAAGTGAAAGGATTTACCGCCACCAACTATGTAGGAGTGGTGGAAGGCCTTGGATCCGGCCAGGTGGACTTTGGGTTTATCCCGCCGCTGGCTTACGTGCTGGCTAACCAGGAAAGCGATGCAGAAGTGGTGTTAACCTCTCTGAACCGAAACGGAGAAGCTTTTTACAGATCCCAGTTTCTGGTGCGGGAAGACAGCGATATCGAAGACTTTCAGGATGTCATTGGAAAAACAGTAGGATTTGTGGACCCATCTTCCACCTCCGGATATCTGTTCCCGGGAGCCTTTCTGGTAACGGAAGGGATTGACCTGGAGCGGGATATTCAGTATATTTACAGCGGAGGCCATGATCAATCCCTTCAGCTGTTGCTGAACGGCGATATTGATGTGGCGGTCACCTTTGTGGATGCCAGGGAACGCTACAGCCAGGATTTTCCGGATGCCATGGATCGGACCAGACTGCTGGGCTATACTGATGACATACCCAATATCAGCGTCACCGTCAGCGGTTCTATGGAAGAGGAAAGAAGGGGCCAAATCCAGGAAGCGCTGCTGACCATTGCTGAGCGGGAAGACGGAAAGGAACTGCTGCAGGAACTTTTCAATATGCACGGTTTTGTTCCGGCAACGGATGCGGATTATGAAGTGATCCGAACCACGGCAGAAATCATGAATATTGATCTGCGGGCAGAGAATTAAATCAACCGGGAGTGGAAAGCATGTTAAAGGTGGAAAACCTGCAAGTGATTTACGACAATAAAACACTGGCGCTGGAGGATGTCAGCCTGACGGTGGGCGAAGGGGAATTTGTAGGAATTATCGGTTCCAGCGGCAGCGGAAAATCCACATTGCTGAAGTGCATAAACCTTCTGGTACGGCCCACTAAAGGAAAAATCTATCTGGATCATTGGGACCTGATGAGTCTTAGCAGTAAAGGACTACGGGAAATCCGAAGGGAAATCGGCTTTATTTTTCAGGATTACAATTTGATCGACCGCTCAACAGTCATCGACAATGTTCTTATTGGCAGGCTTTCATACAAAACGCCCTTTCAGTCTTTATTCAGGATTTTTAGCCAGGACGACTACGAAAGGGCTCAGAAAGCCCTTTCCTACGTGGCGCTGGAAGAAAAAATGTATGAACGGGCAGATCAGCTCAGCGGCGGCCAGAAGCAGCGGGTGGCCATTGCCAAAACCCTGTGCCAGCGGCCTAAAGTAATGCTGGCAGACGAACCGGTGGCCAGTTTGGACCGGGCTACGGCTCATCTGATTATGGAATACTTCCGGCGGGCAAATATGAAAAAAAACATCACCATTCTTATTAATCTGCACGATGTGGAACTGGCGAAAAAGTACTGCTCCCGCATCATCGGGCTGAAAAAGGGAAAGATGGTTTTCGACGGGAAAGTTGGTGATCTGACGGATGATGTCCTTAAACGAATATATGCATAAGAGGAGTCGGAACCGGCTCCTCTCGTTGCTGGTGGCAGCATTGCTGCTGATTTTCATTGGTTATCGGGTGGAATTCAGCCTGGGAAGAATGCTTGCGGGTCTTCCCGGCATGGCAGACCTTTTTCGGCGCATGGCCCATCCCAACTTTTCTTACATGGGAGAGGTTTTTGAAAAAATCGCCGAAACTGTTGAAATTGCCATCCTGTCTTCACTGACCGGGGTTATGCTGGCCATTCCGGTTGCCCTGCTGACATCGGAAAACATCAGCCCAAATCTGTATCTCAGTAAGATACTCAATGCGGTCTTTGCCTTTTTCAGAACCATACCCAGCCTCATCTGGGCAGCCATTCTGGTGTCCATATTCAGCATTGGCAAATTTCCAGGTATGATAGCCCTGTCCATCATTGCCTTTTTAATGTCCCTGAAACTCTTCCGGGAATACATCGAATCCATCAATGAAAATCAGCTGAATTCCACCCGTTCCGTGGGAGCCAGTTCCCTGGAGGTGCTTCGGTACTGTGTTTTGCCTAACATGATGGGAATGGCGGTTTCCGTCTTTTTCATCGTTTTCGAAACCAACATCAGAAGCGCCACGGTACTGGGGCTGGTGGGAGCCGGCGGTATCGGTCAGATTATGTGGCGGGATCTGAATCATCTCCGCTATGATAACCTGGCAACCATTATCCTGATGCTCTTCGCTACCATTTTACTGATTGATGCCCTGAGTTTTATGGTCAGAAAGTTTTTGCAGGAATACTCACCGAAGATTAGAAGCCTTGAGCATTACCGGAAACGGAAAATCCTTAAGTCCATGTTGCTGCCACTGATCTTCGCAGGATTGGTGGTGGGCATTATCAACAGCCTGAATATCACTCTGGAAAGGATGGCGGTGGGATTCCGTCAGGGCAGCCAGATAGTTTTTCGGATGCTGCAGGTGGATTTTTCCTATTACCCGAGGCTTTTTGAAGGCATTTTTGAAAGTTTGATGATTGCCGTTTTTGCAACGGTAGTGGGAGGTTTTTTTGCCATCATTTTCTCCTTTTTCGCTGCTTACAACCTGGCGCCGGGAAAACTGGTTTCCGTGGGGATGAAGGGTCTCATCAACGTCATGCGCACCTTTCCGCCCATCATCATGGCCATCATCTTTTTCCGGGGCGTGGGGCCGGGTCCTCTGGCGGGAGCCTTGGCGCTGAGCATCTATACCACCGGGGTTCTGACAAAAATGTATAGCGAAGTACTGGAAAACATGCCGGAAAATGTAAGAGACAGCGTTCTGGTTACCGGAGCCACCAGGCTGGAAGCCTATCGGCATGGGATCTTTCCTCAAACCTTTGCCAATTTTGTCAGCCTGCTGCTTTACCGGATGGAATCCAACATCCGAAATTCGGCTATTCTTGGCATCATTGGTGCCGGCGGCATCGGAACCGCCCTCACCATGAATATTAACTGGAGAAACTGGGAACGGGTTGGACTCTTGCTGCTGGGTGTCTCCATCATGATCATCCTCATCGACCGTCTTTCCAATTATCTCCGGCATAAAGTCAAATAAATTACCGCGGGGCACAGTCCCCGCGGTAATTTATTTGACTTTATCACAGAATAAGCAAAAAGTGACAAAACAAGAAAAAATAATTGATATAAAATAAGGGGCATGCTACAATAAAACTAAATGACTGGAATGATAAATATAGTCATTTAGGAGAGTGAAGAAATGCCGAAACATTTTCAGGAAAAAGAACGGGAAATCATCTATCAGCGTCTAATCGAAGAAGGGAAGAAACATTGGCAAAGCTACGGCATTCGGAGAACCAATCTGGAAGATCTGTGCAAGGCAGTGGGGATTTCGAAGGGGTCCTTTTATTCCTTTTTTTCTTCAAAGGAACTTTTTTTTATGGAAATTCTCGAAGTCAGCGAAAAGGAGATGAAAGAATCTCTGATGAAAGCATTGATGAATCGGGAAGGAACCGGCAAAGAGCGATTCATCGAAGCCTTTACCCTGGCTTTTAAAGAAGCCGCTCAAAATCCCTGGCTGATAAGCTTTATGACAAACCCGGCAGAATATGAGTATCTGATGCGAAAGCTGCCTCAAGAGGCTGTTCAAAAGCATATTGATGGAGACGATGAAGATGTGGAAAAACTCCTGATGTCTCTGGGGGTGGATGAAAAAAACGTGGAGATCAAGACGATTTCCGCAGCCATCCGGGGACTCTTTCTGCTGTTATTGCATGAAAAGGAACTGGGGGAAGTGCCGGTGGAGAAAGTGACAAAGGTATTGCTGGAAGGGTTAGCAGAGCGAATCTTCGGGAGGGATTAGAATGATACAGGTTGAACAGTTGCAATTTTCCTATGATCGACATAAAGCCTTCATCGAAGACCTCAGCTTTGACGTTCCACAAGGAGAAATATTCGGATTTTTGGGGCCTTCAGGAGCCGGGAAAAGCACGCTGCAGAAGATTCTGTGCGGTATCATTCTGAGATACCAGGGACAGGTGAAGGTTTTAGGGACCGAAGCAAAGGAACACGGGGCGGACTTTTATGAAAAAATCGGGGTGGATTTTGAATTCCCCAATCTTTACGGGAAATTCACCGGTCTGGAAAACCTTCAGTATTTTTCCTCCCTTTATAAGAAGAAGCCTCTGGATCCATTGCCGCTCCTGGACAGGCTGGGATTAAGAGAGCATGCGGGCAAGAAGGTTTCTGCCTACTCCAAGGGGATGAAAATGAGGCTGGCCTTTGTGAGAGCCATTCTTCATCAGCCAGAGCTGCTGTTCCTGGACGAACCCACCAGCGGGCTGGATCCCAGCTATGCCAGAATCCTAAAGGACATGATTCTGGAGCAGAAGCAGGCGGGCAGAACCATCATTCTCACCACCCACAATATGCATGACGCGGATGAACTCTGTGATCGTGTCGCTTTTCTGGTTGACGGAGAGATGAAAGCCCTGGGAGTGCCGGAGGATTTAAAGTGTCAGCAGGCAGGGGTGGAAGTGCATTACCGCTATGGTGGTGACGGAACCCTGAAGGAAGGGAGAAAAAAACTGTCGGAGCTTCATCAGGACGCAGTGTTTATGGAAAACCTCCGGAAAGGAAGCATTGCCAGCATTCATTCCAAAGAAAAAAGCCTGGAAGACGTATTTATCGAACTGACAGGAAGGAAACTGCTATGAATGCGATGAGACTGTTGCGGATGATTTTGAGTGATATGAGATATCAGGTGAAATACGGCTTTTATTTTCTCTACGGTGTTGTTTCCCTGCTGTACATCGGGATCCTGTTTTTGCTGCCGGATAACCTGCTGCGACCAGTGACGGCTTTGATCATTTTTTCTGACCCTTCAGCTCTGGGCTTCTTTTTTATCGGTGGAATGATTCTTCTGGAGCGGGGGGAGGGCCTGCATAGCTATTACGCTATCCTGCCTTCCACCGTCAGAGAATTCATTCTGTCGAAAATCGTCTCCCTGTCCCTGCTGTCATCCATGGTGGCCTTGCTGATTGCCGGCGTGGTGCTGGACGGAGAGGTCAACTACATGGGAATGTTTCTTGCTGTGTTTGCCGGAGCAGCGATTTTTTCGCTGATGGGTCTGGCGGTGGTAACCATTGCAAAATCAGTTAATCATTATTTTGTCCTGAGTGTTCCGGTGGGAATGCTTCTGATGGCACCGGCCCTGCTTATCTATTTCAATATCAGTCATATCCTTATTGAAATACTGCCGGCCACCCTTTTGCTACGGGGCCTGCATGCATCCATCGGCCTGGAAATTCCCTACGCTTCCTCCCTGTCCCTCCTGGGCCTGATGCTATGGTGCTTTCCGGCGTTTCTTTACGCCAGCAGCCAGTGCCGCAAATATATGGAAAAGGCGGGTGGGTAGAAGATGAATAGTGCGATGACTTACAAAATTTTTCGAGGAGGCCTTCAACAGATCTTTCGTGACGGGATTTTACTGATTCTGATTCCGGCCCCATTTCTCATGGGAGCGGTGCTTCGGTTTTTTCTTCCCTTTGCCGACATCCTACTCCAGCAAAGGATGGATTACAGCATTGCCCAGTGGTTTCCCCTAAGTGATGGGATGTTGGTTACCATGACTCCCATCATGACTGCCATGATTTGCGCCTTTTTGATTTTGGATGAGAAGGATGAAAACATCGGAATTTATTACCGAATCACTCCTGCCGCCGGGTATTCCTATTTGGCGGCCCGAATTCTTTTACCCATGCTCTGGGCTTTTGGAGCCTCCATATTGGTGATGAGCCTCTTTTCCCTGGCTGTTCAGAATCCTTTAAGCATCCTGGTAGCTTCTTTTGTTGGAAGTATGCAGGGGATGGTGATGAGCATGCTGTTGGTCTCCATTGCCGGCAATAAAGTAGAAGGCCTTGCCCTGGCAAAGCTGACGAATATTTTTGCCATGGGTTTTCTGATTCCGTTTTTTATGGAAGCCCCTACAAAATATCTTTTCGGAATCCTTCCCAGCCTATGGTTGGGAGAAGTGGTGAAGGGAACGCATCAGGGAGGGGCAGCGCTTTTGCTTTATGGATTAATGGGAGCGCTGACATCTCTGTTTTGGATGGGCTTATTGTCGAAGATCTTTCTTCGGAGAATCTAGTAAGATAATCCGCGGGGACTGTCCGTGCGCCACGAAGGGCGTGCCATATAGCGGGTGGGAACCCCGCTGAGAAAGATCTAGCAAATCACTCATAGTGAGTCTTGGACATCATCAGGTAACTGCTGATGTTAAGCGTAGACAGCAAGTTCGTAGGCCGAAAGCATAAGCTGAAGGGAAAAGCCCCGAAATCCCTATTGGGAAGGTTCATACTGTGGACAGAGTAGAAAACAACA
>QYZZ01000057.1 GCA_003838145.1 Tindallia sp. MSAO_Bac2 | reverse complement strand
TAATATTAAACTGAGCCATGATTCATCCTCCTCGGTTTGGTATTTGCTTGACACTTATATTCTAACCGAGGAAATGAGTTTGTGGCTCATTTTCTTTTTACACCATTATACGGACTTAATCTAATATATTGAATAGGAAATTGATAAGGAGGAGAAAAATTGAAAAAAAATTATTTAATGATAATTATTAACTTAGGAGGAACGTCAACAAAAGTTGCGATTTATGAAGATGATAAAAAATTGCATCAACAGACTTTAAGACATGAAACAGATAAAGCGTTTTTAAAAATAGGTGATATTTGGGATCAGTATGATTTTCGAAAGAAAGCAATAGAGAGTGATATTAACGAACAGGGTTATCGGCTTTCGGACTTCGATGTTTTTATTTCGCGTGGAGCACCGGTTAAACCGATGAAGAGTGGGGCATATCGCATAAATAAAGCTATGTTAGATGATGCCAAAAGCAGAAAATACGGGAATCATCCTTGTAGTGTAGGGTGTCACATCGCTTATGACTTAGCTCTTGAAAATGATGCAATTGCCCTTACTGTTGACGCACCTTGTATTGATGAACTAATCTCGCAAGCGCGCTATACAGGGTGGAAAGGAATATACAGAAAAAGCTTTTACCAAGCTCTAAATCAAAAATCAGTTGGAAGAAAACTGGCAGCAAAGCTGGGCAAAACTTACGATGAAATGAACGCAATCATAATTCATATGGGTGGCGGGATGTCTATTGCAGCACACCATAGAGGAAAGGTTGAAGATGTTAATAATGGCCTTGACGGCGATGGGCCCATGGCACCTGAAAGAGCTGGAACCTTGCCTGCTGGAGAAGTTCTTAAAGCAGCATACTCAGGAAAATATACCTACGAAGAACTCTACAGGATGGTTAACGGTAGAGGTGGTCTTTATGCATGGACTGGTACAAAGGATGGTCAGGAAATTGAAAAAAGAATAACATCAGGAGATACAGATGCAAAAGAAGTTTACGATGCAATGATTTATCAAATTGCTAAAAGCATTGGATCAGCAGCTGTAACATTGAAAGGTGAGGTAGATGCTATTGCCTTCACTGGTGGTTTGGCATATTCTGATTACTTAATTAATGAAATATCAAATTGGTGTAGCTTTATTGCTCCAATACATTTATTTCCAGGAGAAAATGAAATTGAATCGTTGGTTGAAGGTTCATTACTAGCACTTAATGGAGAGTGGGAAATACAGGAGTATTGATTGCTTGTAGCACTTAATACTGATTTATAAATGTATACAAACAAGGAGGATAATCGATGATTAAGTCACTGGCTGAACTATCTCAAAAAGTATCCGGACTTCCCCCAAATACTATTGCAGTTGCACAGGCAGCAGATGAAGAAGTGTTGGAAGTTGCACAGCTGGCTCTGAAAAAATGTCTGGCAAAATTTGTATTTTTAGGAGATAAAAAAAAGATTGAAGAAATGATTGAAAAAGGAAACTATAAATTGGATGATGTAGAAATTGTTGATGCTACAACTGATAAGGAATGTTCTCAAAAAGCAGTTGAACTTGTTCGAAACGGAAAAGCTGACATACCTATGAAAGGGCTTTTACCAACAGCAGAATTCATGAAAGCAGTTTTGGATAGGGAGCATGGATTAAGAACTGAACAATTAGTTACCCAGGTAACGGTAACAGATAGTAATGATGGTGAAAAGCTTCATTTTATTACTGACTGTGCTATGAATATAACTCCTGACCTGAAAAACAAAAAACAAATTATTGAAAATGCTGTATCTTTAGCCAGATCTCTTGGCTGTGATTGTCCAAGAGTTGCATTGGTAACAGCATTAGAAACTGTGAATGAAGCAATGCCTGAGACACTGGATGCTGCAATATTAAGCAAAATGAATGAAAGAGGGCAGATTAAGAATTGTATTGTTGATGGGCCGTTTGCTCTGGATAATGCGATTTCTGAAGAATCAGCACTACATAAGGGTATCCGGGGAAAGGTAGCTGGTAAAGCTGATGTTTTAGTTGTTTCAGATATACGAATGGGAAACGTATTACACAAGTCACTTACCTACTACGCAAATAAAAGAGTTGGGTCTGTTATTATGGGGACATCACACCCACTAGTTATGACATCTAGATCAGATTCCATCGAGGATAAATTAGTTTCAATTGCTATATCCAGTTTAATGGTAAGCAATAGGCATGGTTAAAGATAATGAGTGAATTGAAATAACTATAGATGTTGATCTATCATTGGTTGATATTTGTATCTAAAAAAGATAAAATAAATAAATAGATTCATATGCTTCGAGTGACTTTCATTCGGAGCTTTTTTTAAACTGAGCGTGGAAAATTGTGGAATGTTGATTTATCACATGTTTGGGCTTCGGATAGAAAATGTACATTTACCCAAAAACCTGGAACCGAGGAGGAATGATTATGAGCAGAGTTATACGCGTACAACTGGAAACAGGCAAAATCTATGAAGAGACGGTACCGGCTGACCAGATTCTTATTGCCGGAAGAGCCCTGACAAGTAAATTGGTCGCAGAAGAGGTGGAGCCAACCTGTGATGTTTTTGGACCAAGTAATAAGCTTGTTTTTGCGGCAGGCTTATATGCGGGTACAACTGTTTCTTGTGGAAATCGCATTTCTATCGGTGGCAAAAGTCCGTTGACAGGTACTATTAAAGAGAGCAATGCAGGAGGTAATGTTGCGCATAAAATGGGTAAACTTGGTATCCGTGCCATCGTGCTGGAAGGTTTGCCTGCTGAGGAAAAACTGCAAATACTACATGTTACCAAAGATACTGTAAAACTGGTGCCGGCAGATGATTACAAAGAAATGCCTGTTTTTCAGTCCGCAGACAAACTTCGACAACAATTTGGTGAAAAGATTGCAATTTCAATGATTGGCCCAACTGGCGAAAGAAAGTCAGCTGCCTCTGGGATAGCGAATACAGACAATGAAGGAAGACCGGCCAGATACTGTGGACGGGGCGGCTTAGGTGCGTTGATGGGCAGTAAAGGAATAAAAGCGCTGGTACTGGATGATAATCAGGCAACTGGCCCGGAAATAAAGAATCAGGAAATGCTAAAAAATGTCCGATCATCTTTAAGCAAAGAAATCCTTCAAAATGAAGCGCTGGGACGATTTACCAAATATGGAACTGCTGGGATGGTTGACGTTACCAATAACCTGGGAGCTTTACCAACTAAGAATTTCTCCAGAGGATCCTTTGATCTGGCCGAACAGATAAACGGCAATAAACTCCATGAGGTAATTACGCAGCGCGGTGGTGACGGCAATCCCTCTCACGCTTGTATGCCCGGATGTGTTATTCGATGCTCTAATGTTTTCCCGAACGCTTCGGGAAAAGAAGTGGTTGCTCCACTGGAGTACGAAACCATTAGTCTTATGGGATCAAATTGCGGTATAGGAAACCTTGATATAATTGCTGAACTGAATTATCGCTGCAATAACCTGGGATTGGATACCATTGATATGGGAGGCGCTATAGCGGTAGCTATGGAAGCCGGAGTAATCGAATTTGGCGATGGTGAAGGAGCTATTAAACTGATGGAAGAAATTGAGCAAAACACTTATCTGGGAAGGATATTGGCCTCTGGAGGTGTAAGAACCGGTCAGGTATTAGGAGTAAGGCGCATACCGGCAGTTAAGGGTCAGATAATGGCCGCCTATGATCCCAGAGCAGTTAAAGGATTGGGTGTCACATATTCAACTTCTACCATGGGAGCAGATCATACAGCAGGCCAGACGGTTAGAATGCCTGTGGAGCATCACAGTCCGGAAGGTCAGGTGGAAACTTCCAGAAAAGCACAAATTACTAACACTATGCACGATTGTATAGGGACATGTCTTTTTGTCAACGGCGCTTTTGCAAACCATCAGGAATGGCTTGGTGAGATGGTTACAGCCATACATGGTGAAACCTGCACCTATGAAGATTTGCAAAATATTTCTAAACAAACGCTTTTGCTTGAAAGAGAATTTAACCGGAAAGCAGGATTTAGTGATAACGATGACAGACTTCCGGAATTTTTCTATACTGAAGAAAACCCGGATTCAGGGACGGTTTTTGATGTGCCTGAAGATGAAATTCGAAAGATATTTGATTTTTAATAAATCCAGGTGGTGTTGTTGATGAATGTTCAGGTGAAATGGATGACCGACAGCAGGAAAACTGAAGTAATTGATATACATGAAAAGGCTACCGTCGGTGAATTATTAAATAAGTTAAATATTAATAATCACGAAGATTTTTTGATAGTAATTAATGGTAAAAACAGGCTCTCTGATTATGTGCTGCATAATGAAGATCAGGTCAAAATTTTCCACTCGATGGCCGGTGGTTAAAGAAATTGTCGGTTTTTCATTAACAGATGGGGTATTTATCAGAAAAAGGCAGTCGCAAGTCACTGTCACAGGG
Organism: Tindallia sp. MSAO_Bac2; assembly: GCA_003838145.1. Taxonomy (GTDB): domain Bacteria; phylum Bacillota; class Clostridia; order Peptostreptococcales; family Tindalliaceae; genus Tindallia. The sequence continues at coordinate 73,309 of QYZZ01000057.1, read as the reverse complement.
AGGAGTTCTGATGAAAGTACAGGCTAAAGACGTTATGAACCCAAAGGTTATCAGTGTAACAACTGGAACAACACTAAAGGAAGCCGTTCGGATTTTTGCGGATCACAAAATTAGTGCACTGCCGGTAGTCGATATGGAAGAAAAACTGATGGGGATCCTGTCCGAAAGTGATATAGTGGACTATTCCAGCAAATTGCATGTTGTACCAATGTTGGATTCTTCCGGTTGGATTTCCCCTTATGAAAATCCTGGAGAAATTTTTGACTACAAGCAGGGATTTGAGTTGCTTGAAAAAACAGTAGTTGAAAAAATAATGTCCAAAAAAGTAGTAACGGTCCAAAAGGAAACACCTGGTCCGGAAGTGGCGAGAATTATGAAAAAGAAGAAAATTAATCATGTTCCGGTGGTGGATAAAAAAGGAAAATTATGTGGCATCATAGCCAGGGCAGATATGATTAATTTTTTAGCCTCAACTGGCGAGTAGCATAAAACCCCGGGGATTCATAACCGGGGTTTTATACATATATACCAAAAAATTGTCTTCGAGGGGAATACGTCAATGAAAACTAAAAATGCAATCATGTTACTGGTTTTTTGCAACCTTTTTTGGGCAGGTAACTTTATCGTTAGTCAAGTTGTAATGGATGAAATTACCCCGTTTGACCTAACGTACATTAGGTGGCTAGCGTCTCTTGTTTTTCTTTTTATCATTGCTCAGATTATAGAAAAACCAGATTGGAAACATGCGGCGAAGAACTGGAAATACTTATTAGGTATGGGAATAAGTGGCATTATTCTTTATAATCTATTTCTCTATTCAGCACTTACACTTACGTCCTCCATAAATGCTTCAATTGTTACAGCCTTAAATCCGGGTTTATTGGTCTTATTGTCGGCTATAATACTAAAAGAAAGAATTACAAAAATCCAGACAATTGGTGTTTTTGTCTCACTCTTTGGTGTGCTGGTAGTAATTACCGAAGGGAATATATTCCAAATTCTATCAGTTAACTATAATGCAGGAGATTTAATAATGATTCTTGCAATTTTAGCCTGGAGTGGTTACTCAATTTTTGGAAAAATGATGACTACAGTAAAACCAATAACTGCAACAGCACTATCTTCGACACTAGGAGTTTTGATTATGACCCCTTTTGCTATTCGTGAAGGGATTCCAATAACCTCTATGAGTATGCAGGCGCTCATAGGAATATTATTTATTGTTCTATTTCCTTCTTTGGGTTCGTACATCTTTTGGAATGTTGGAGTTAAGAGTATTGGTGCCAGCCGTTCGGGTGTTTTTTTGAATTTGATCCCTGTATTTACAGCACTTATAAGCACTTTACTGGGAAACCCGGCGACAATGGTACAAATAATTGGTGGTTTATTTGTTTTTACGGGAGTTTATATGACCACTGGCATGCTGGAGCGCAGATTAAACAAATACCAGACTACCTGATGGAAAAATAATAAATTTTATGATATTCTTTCCTTGATAAAATGTCTGTTGTGATAAAGATCAAAAAAGTGAAAGCGAGGGAATAACGTGAGATACCATTTTACTGAATTGGTAGACATCCCAAAAATCCAGAAAATGATGGATTTGCTGTATGATGCAACGGGCATATTGACGGCCGTACTCGACCTGGAAGGGAATGTTTTGACAGCCTCCGGCTGGCGTTCTATTTGTCTTGACTTTCACCGAAAAAACAATACAACCAATAAACGGTGCGGTATCAGCGACTGCCGCATTAATGAACAGCTGAAAGACAGTGAAAAATACGTGATTTATCATTGTGAAAACGGGCTGATGGATGCCGCAACCAAGGTCTTTGTTCGTGGAGAGCATGTTGCAAATGTCTATACCGGCCAGTTTCTGTTTCGGGAACCGGATGTGAAATTTTTTCGCCAACAGGCAAAGAAACACGGTTTTGATGAAAAAGAGTACCTTGCAGCCCTGAGACAAGTTCCCATCTGCAACGAAGAAAAAATCAGAAGCATTATGGAATATCTGTGCAGCCAGGCAGAAATGCTGGGAGAAATGGGATATAAGGAAATGGAAACCCTTAGGTCGGCAGCAGAACTCAGGCAGACCTGTGAAGATTTGGAGAACACCAAGGAAGTGTTGACAGCGACATTGGAAGAACTTAGGGATCAATATGATGAGCTTCAGAAAAAAGAAATGGTAGCTCGTCAACATGAGGAACTTTGGGAGTATGCGGTAGAAGGTACCGGACTGATCATATATGACTGGAATGTTAAAAACAATCAATTATATTTTACCAGGACATTCAAATCTCTGCTCGGCTTTGAGGCCACAGAGTTCACGGGCGACCGGGAAAAATACCTTCAACGTATTCATCCTGAGGACCAGTATAGAGTCAAAGAAGTTACAGAAAAGACTTTGCTTGGAAAAGAAGGTTTTTATTATAATGAATACCGAATTCAGAACAAAGAGGGACAATATATCTGGGTTCAGGCAAAGGGAAAGATTGTGGAAAGAAATCAGAATAATCAGCCAGTAAGATTGGTAGGGACGTTGACGGACATTACTAAATACAAAGAGTAACGTTTTTGGAGGAAGAAAAAATGCGATACCAATCGATCACCTCAGATATAAATACGGTCCGGGATGCCTGGAATACCCTTGTTAAAAAAGGAATACCGCCTCAGGAGCAGATTCGTTCTGAAGTAGCTGCTTCATGGAAACGAAGTATGGATTTTTCTGTAGATCCTTATGATGGGTTATGCAAAGATGTTTTAGAAAGAACAGAACTTTCGGTATTATTGCAAGAGAAAAAAAAGATGATTGAAACTGCAAAACCAATCATGAAAACGCTTTATAAAAGTGTACAGGGAAATAGCTTTGTAGTAGTTCTAACCAGTGAAAATGGTCGCATTCTCGAAATGATCGGTGATGACGAAGTGATCCAATCGGCTAAAGAGATAAATTTTACTACTGGTGCTAACTGGTGTGAGGCTTCTGTTGGAACAAACGCCATTGGCACCTGCCTGGCACTGGACAAACCAGTGCAAATTGCGGGTGCTGAGCATTTTTGTCAGAAACATCACCCCTGGTTTTGTTCGGCTGCACCTATTCACGAATATTCCGGTGACATTATCGGTTGCCTGAACCTGTCTTGTTCCGTGGAAAGGGACTACAAAAAGGATCAGGGAATGGTTGTGGCGGCAGTAAGAGCCATCGAAAACCAGCTTCACCGGGGAGAAACTCAGGAAAAGCTGCTGGAGGCACATAAACAGTTGACGGCAGTGATGAGCAGTATTTCTGAAGGCATTATGTCGGTAGATCAAAATGGTATTATAACTCATGTAAATGCAGCCTTTAGTCGAATGTTTGGAGCTCATGCCAGTGCGCTGGTGGGAGCAAAAGTGCAAGATGTTTTACAGGGGAAAAAACAGATCCAGGAAGTGCTGGAAACAGGCCAACGTTGTATGGAAGAAGAGCTGAGGATTGAAAAAGATCACAAACAAATTAACTGCACCTTCAGTGCAACACCTATTTTAAGCAGAGCTGGAAAAGTTGGTGGTGCTGTTTTAGTATTCAGGGAAATGAAACAGGTGCACCAAATGATCAATAAAATGGCAGGATCTCAGGCACGGTACAGGTTTACAGATATTGTTGGAAACAGTGGAAAAATAAAAAAAGTGATTCAGAAAGGTAAAAGCGTTGCACAAAGTCCTTCAACGGTTCTGGTGCTGGGAGAAAGTGGAACCGGGAAGGAAATGGTTGCTCAGGCTATTCATAATGCCAGTGATCGCAGGGATGCTCCATTTGTGGCTTTAAACTGTGCTGCCATGCCAAGGGAACTGATTCAAAGTGAACTCTTTGGTTACCGGGAAGGGTCATTTACCGGTGCGTTGAAAGGTGGAAGGCCTGGAAAATTTGAGCTTGCAGATGGAGGTACACTGTTTTTAGATGAAATTGGCGATATGCCATTGGATATGCAGGTAAATCTTTTGCGCGTACTTCAGGAAAACAGCGTGATGCGAGTTGGTGGAGACCATGCCATTCCTGTGGATGTTCGCTTAATAGCTGCAACCAATAAAAACTTGCAGGAAGAGGTGGAAAATGGGGAGTTTCGACAGGATCTGTATTATAGACTAAATGTGGTTTCTGTAACCATTCCACCATTGAGAGAAAGAGGAGAGGATATTCATCAGCTTGTGAATTATTTCTGTGACAAAATTGCGTTGAAATTGGGTAAACAGATCGATACTATTGAAGGTGATGTCTATCGATTGCTGGAACGTTATCAATGGCCCGGTAATGTACGGGAACTTGAAAATGTACTGGAATATGCTATTAATATGCTGCAGGGTTCTGTACTGACATCGGATCTTTTGCCTGCATATTTAGAAAACAATCTTCATCCTAATTATGAGGAAAAAGATCCGGAAGCAAACTTTACCCTGCAACAAATTGAAGCAGAAGCCATTCGGAAAGCAATTCAACGGAATAATGGAAAAATATCAGCCGCAGCTCAAGAACTTGGCATTGCCAGGAATACACTTTATGAAAAAATGAAAAAGTATCAGATTAACAGAGACGTTTAGGAAAACCTTGCGGAGAACAATTCTTAATTACAACAGACGTGAAGCGTCTTTGTTATATGATAACAAAAGCATAACGTTAGAAAACAGGACATGTCCTGTTTTCTAACATTTCAATGAATCTGTTTATTTGTAATGCTGCAAACATTTCGTTTGCATAAAGTGTTAGAAATCAGGACGTTTCCTTGAGGCTGCTTACCATTATTACTTTTGGATAAAATCAGAATGATATATAAGCTTTATAGCAATTTCAGGAGTCTCATTGCTATAAAGCTTTTTTTATTTCGATTTCCGTTACTTGGCATGATATATGCATTGTTAATAGATGGTAGAAAAACAGGGAGGTGATGAATGATGTGGAAACGTTACATCGTTGAACTGGGTTTTGGTGCGGATCTCCATGGCCAGGATATGACAAAAGCTGCAAAAAGAGCAGTAGAAGATGCCATTCGTCGGAGTTGTCTTTGCGGACTGGAAGAAGTGCTCGGAATTCAGGATTTTGAAGAAATCAAAGTTCATGTCATCATCGCCTGCCCCAATCCGGAAGCGATACAGGAGTCGGATGTTTTATCAGTGCTGCCTGTAGGTCAGAAATCAATACAGGTTACGAAGGGGGGAATGGTGGTTCCCGGGCTGTATGTCCAGGGATTCGGAGACATTGATGACAGTGTTGTGGTGGCCAATGCATGCGTTGAAGTGTCAGTTGCAGTGGATTGAAACGAGGAGGTGTCATGTGAATGGAAATGGAAAAAGACATGTTGCTGAACATGTATCGAAAAATGCAGGAAATACGTATTTTTGAAACCCGTGTTACGGAACTCTTCGCAGAAGGCAAGATTCCCGGTTTTGTACACTCCTACCTGGGTGAGGAAGCGGTTGCCGTTGGAACCTGCAGTAACTTAAAGAATACGGATTATATCACCAGTACTCACCGTGGCCATGGTCATTTGATTGCCAAAGGTGGTCAGTTAAATGAAATGATGGCAGAATTATATGGAAAAGCGACTGGATATTGTAAGGGTAAAGGTGGATCCATGCACATAGCCGATGTGGATTTAGGCATTTTGGGTGCAAACGGAATTGTTGGTGGTGGGTTTACCATTGCTGCCGGTGCAGGGCTGGCATCTAAAATTCAGAAGAAAGATGATGTAACTGTCTGCTTCTTCGGAGATGGAGCATCTAACCAAACCACATTCCATGAAGGTATTAATCTGGCATCTGTTTGGGATCTGCCAGTGGTATTTGTATGCGAAAACAATATGTATGGAATTTCTCTCAGCCAGGAAAAGCACCAGAAAATCAAAGACGTTTCTGACCGTGCTGTTGCATATGGTATACCAGGAGTAACAGTGGACGGCAATGACGTGGTGGCTGTTTATGAAGCTATTAAGGAAGCTGTTAAGAGGGCCAGAAATGGTGAAGGGCCAAGCCTGATTGAATGTAAGACATATCGTCACAGAGGGCATTTTGAAGGAGATCCTACCAATTATCGGCCGGATGAAGAGGTACAACAATGGAAGGCAAAAGAGCCCATTGGAAGATTTCGGAAGAAATTGCTCGAAATGGAAGTCTGTGAAGAAAATGAACTGAAGGCCATTGACGAAGAGGTAGCGGATCAGGTGGAAAAGGCCGTTAAATTTGCAGAAGAAAGTCCGGATCCAGCAGTGGAAGAGGCTGTTCAGGACGTTTACACAGACATGATTGAGGAGGTGTGGTCCTGATGGCAAAAATGACATGTGCAGAAGCAATTCGTGAAGCTCTTCGGCAAGAAATGGAACGGGATGACCGAGTGTTTATACTTGGTGAAGATGTAGGTCAGTTTGGTGGTTGCTTTGGTGTCACCGGCGATTTATTTAGTCAATATGGAGAAGAAAGAGTCAGGGATACACCTATTTCAGAAACAGCTATTGTTGGTGCTGCTGTAGGTGCAGCGGCGGTAGGAATGCGTCCGGTGGCAGAGCTGATGTTTAATGATTTTGTTACTGTGTCAATGGATCAGGTGGTTAACCAGGCAGCTAAGATGCGCTATATGTTCGGAGGAAAGGCTACGGTGCCGATGACTTTGCGTATGCCATACGGAGGAGGCATATCCGCAGCTGCTCAGCACTCACAGTCTTTGGAAGCCTGGATGACTCATGTTCCAGGAGTAAAAGTGGTTATGCCTTCAACACCGGAAGATTACGCAGGTTTATTGATTACTTCTATTCGTGACGAAAATCCGGTAATGTTTTTTGAAAATAAAGTTTTATATGGTATGGAAGGAGAAGTGCCAGAAACAATTGAGCCACTTCCATTCGGAAAAGCAAGAATCCACCGTGAAGGTGATGACGTAACAGTAGTTGCTCTTGGGGGAATGGTTCCACAGGCAATGGCTGCTGCAGAAGCACTTGCAGGCGATGGTATTTCCGTTGAAGTACTGGATCCAAGAACGTTGGTTCCATTGGATGTGGAGGCTATTAAAGCATCTGTAGCCAAAACGAATCGTCTGGTAGTCGTTCATGAAGCTGTAAAACGGAGTGGCTTTGGAGCTGAAATTGCAGCGATTGTAGCCGATGAATGTTTTGATGATCTGGATGCACCGATAAAACGGGTAGGTGCACTAAATGTACCGATACCATTCAATCCGATACTGGAACAATATGTAGTGCCCAATGCTGATCGGATAGCAAAAGCGATCAGGGAAATAGTGTAAAATCAATCCCCTCTTATCGACGAAGCCGCCACCGGCGGCTTTGTCATTCTTCATCAAAGGAGATGAACCCATGGCAAGCATAGGCATTATAGCCAACCCTGCCTCCGGAAGAGATATACGCCGACTGGTGGCTTATGGCACTGTAATCGATAATCAGGAAAAAATCAACATTGTCGAGCGATTGATTCTTGGAGCTCTGGCGGTAAATGTTGATCATATTTATATTATGCCAGACAGCTACGGCCTGGGTGATCAGGCGATTTGCAAACTACGACATAAGATTGATACTCATCGGGTTTCCGTCTTGGATATGCCCATTGATGGAACACAGAAGGATTCTGGAAATGCTGCTGCCATGATGGAATCAATCGGAGTGAAAGTGTTGATTACCATGGGCGGTGACGGCACCAATCGGGCGGTAACAAAAGGGAGTATGAAAATTCCACTGATACCGATTTCAACGGGAACCAACAATGTGTTTCCTCAGTTCATAGAAGGAACGGTAGCTGGTCTGGTAGCTGGATTGATGGCGAAAAACCCGGAACTTCACAAGGGTGTGGAAAAGCATAAAAAACTGGATATTTTCAAAAATGATCAATTGGTAGAGCATGCATTGGTGGATGCAGTAACTTCGAAAGAAATGTTTATTGGCAGCAGAGCAATTTGGGATTTGGAAAATGTATCTGAGGTATTTTTAACTCGTGCGCAGCCACATAACATTGGTTTATCTGCTTTAGGCGGATCTTTGGATCCCTTGGATCCTTTAGACCCGGAAGGGTTAAGGCTGACATTGGGTAAAGGAGGCGGTACCGTCCTTGCTCCTATTGCACCTGGTTTGATAAGAAAAGTCCCCATTGCAAAAAGCAGTCGGATGGTGCCAGGTACTAAAATTACAATCTGTAAAACACCAGGCATTATCGCACTGGATGGTGAAAGGGAAGTAGAAATAGGCAGGAGGGATACAGCTTCTATCACGCTCAACCCGGAAGGCCCAAAAGTAGTTAATCTGAAAAAAGTAATGGAGCTGTCCACCGCCAACAATTTAATGATCTATGATAAGGAGTTGATTCAATGGCAGTAAAAGTTGTAATGCCGAAACTTGGTTTAACAATGAAAGAAGGAACGGTAAATAAATGGTTAAAACAAGAAGGGGAATCAGTAAAAAAAGGAGAGCCTCTATTCGAAGTATCAACAGACAAGATTAACAACGAAATCGAATCTCCCGGAGATGGAGTTTTAAGAAAAATAGTAGTGCCGGCAGAAACGAAAGCGCCTGTATCTGCACTGCTGGGAATTATTGCAGAAGCGGATGAGGATATTTCTGATATCGAAGCAGAAGCGCCTGCAGATCAACAAAAACCAGATGAAAAAGCAGCTTCAGCTGCAAAACCTGCTGCAGCAACCAGAACAGCTGCCCGAAGTTCTGACGAGAAAATTCGTGTATCGCCGGTGGCAAAGAAGCTGGCAGAGGAAAAAGGAATTCCGTTGGAAAACATAGAAGGAACAGGCCCAAAAGGCAGAATTACCAAAGAAGACGTGGAAAACTATCAGCCACCTGCGCCTGTAGAAACAAATGACCAGGAAGAAGTACAGGGTGTTCCCCTGGAAGGCCTTAGGGAAGTTATTGCTGAACGCTTACAGGAAAGCTGGCAACAGGCCCCTCATGTGACAATAACCCGTGAAGTGGATGTTAGCGCATTAAAAGCACTGAAAGACAAAATAAAGGCAGAACGAAATCAAAAAGTTTCCTTTACGGATTTACTGGCGGTGTTAACGGCAAAAGCATTGCAAAAACATCCAGACCTGAACGCTCAGTTTGCAGATGGATTATTATACAGGCATAAAGCGGTACATCTTGGCATTGCTGTTGCTCTTGAAAACGGTCTGATGGTTCCGGTGGTTAAAAATGCAGATAAAAAGAATGCTGTTGAGATCCACGACGAAATAGGGGAGCTGGCGCAAAAGGCAAAATTTAACCGATTGGAGGCAGAAGAACTATCCGGGGCAACGTTTACCATTACCAATCTTGGTATGGAAGGCGTCGATGCTTTTACCCCAATTATCAATCCTCCTGAATGTGCCATTCTGGGTGTCGGACGAATGGTGGACAAACCGGTTTTTGTTGGAGATGTTTTGCAAAGGCGTCCAATGATGTGGCTGTCACTGTCCTTTGATCATCGGATTGTTGATGGTCAGGCTGCTGCACGATTTATGACCACGCTGAATCAGTCCATTGAAGAACCCGGCATGGCGCTGGTTTAGCAAAGGAGGTCTATGATGAAACTGGTAATTTTAGGTGGTGGACCGGGTGGCTATGCAGCTGCTATCAGAGGAGCTCAGCTGGGCGCGGAAGTCACTATTATAGAGGAAAACAGAATTGGAGGCGTTTGTCTTAACACAGGTTGCATTCCTACAAAAACCCTCCTGAGGGCGGCTCGATGGCTCCACGAACAGAAGAAAATGGAAGCCTATGGCGTAGACGTCCAGATGAAACTTAATTTTGAAAAATTAATGCAGCGAAAGAACGATGTGGTAGATCAGCTTACTTCAAACGTAGCCATGTTGCTGGCAGCGCATCAGATCAACATAATAAATGGCAGAGGTACACTAAAAAACAATAAAACAGTAGTAGTTAGCACAGAAGAAGGAAATCAGGATATTTCTTATGACCGGCTGATTATAGCTACCGGATCACGGCCAATGATGCCTCCTGTTCCCGGGTTGAATCTGCCACAGGTAGTGGATAGCACTGGTGCTCTCTCCTTTAAAGAAATACCGGAAACGCTGACTATTTTGGGTGGCGGTGTTATCGCTGTAGAATTTGCCATTTTGTTTGAAGCATTGGGTAGTAAGGTAACCATGATGGAAATGCTCCCCACGATACTTCCGAGAGAAGATAAGCTGGTGCAGGAAGCAATGACAGAAATCCTGAAACAGCGAGGGATAGATGTATACACAGATGCAACACTGGAAAAGGTTGAAAAAGCTGGAAATGGATTATTACTAACAGCAAAAGGAGATAATACGCCGGAAACCATTGAAGTACAAAGCCTTCTTGTAGCAACAGGACGCCAGCCAAATGTGGAAAATATCGGCTTGGAGATCCTTGGGATTGAGTTGAATAACAATGCTGTGGTAATCAATGAATATCTGGAAACCAATGTTCCCGGCGTGTATGCTATCGGTGATTGTACAGCTAAAATGATGCTGGCGCATACGGCAGCTCATCAAGGGTTACTGGCAGCAGAAAATGCCATGGGCCAGTCTAACAAAATGGATTATCGAACGATCCCCGGTGGTTTATATACATTTCCTGAAGCAGCCAGCGTGGGGATGACAGAACAGGCAGCCCGTCAGGTTAAAAATGATGTAAAAGTGGGATTATTTCCTTATGAAGCATTAGGAAAAGCCCTGGCGGATTATGAGATGGAAGGTTTTATAAAAATTATTGCAGATGCAGATACAGACGAAATTTTAGGCGTTCATATTCTGGGCGACCGTGCAACAGATCTGATTGCTGAGGGTGCACTGGCCATCGGACTTGAAGCTTGCCTGGAAGAAGTAGCTCATCAGGTTCATGGGCACCCTACTTTTAATGAAGGAATGGGAGAAGCAGCCATGGCTGCCATGGGCTTGCCATTCCATTTGTTTCCTGAAAGATAATAGTACTGCAAATCTCTACCCTCATTAAAACTCTCTGTTTAAGAATGATAAACAGGGAGTTTTGTTTTTGTGAAAGCCTAAACCTATGATAGAATAAGATTCAGGGAATTCCAAAAAATGTAATTGTTTTAGAAATGGAGTGATGGGATTTGACAGAAAAACTGGAATTTATAAGACAGGGTGAAGGCCCCACCCTTTTGTTTATACATGGTCTTGGTTCGGATCGACACTGCTGGGATGATGCGGTTGAATTATTAAAAAAAGATTATCATTGTGTCTCACTGGACTTGTACGGTCACGGGATGAACAGCAGCGTACCTGACACTATTTCATTAGAAAAAACGGCGGAAGAACTTATAGACATGCTTCAGCAGGTTAAGTGGAAACCCAGTGCTATTATTGGTCATAGTCTTGGCGGAATGATTGCGTTAAAAATGGAGTTGATGCATCCTGATTTAACGGAACGGCTTGTACTAATGGATACTCCCACCCGTCAAATTCGGTTCTGGTTCCTTAAACGAATGGTCATGAATACCTTGAAAAAAAACTTTGATAAGGCCATCGAAAGGCAGTATGCTCATATGACAGGAGATATGGACCTGTATCATCAGTTGGTCGCTACAGCAAAGCAAACGGAAAGAGAAGCATATCTTAAATACATGAAAAGCCTATTGCATACAGAGTTACATAAAGAAGTTAAAGACATACAGGTGCCGATTCATCTGGTGTTAAGTCGAAGTCTGGTGCCAACTGAAACCATTAAAGAAAAGATAGTAAAAAAATATGGATACGGTCATATTCCAGAAAAAAATATTCATCGAAGTATCAAAGCGGGTCATTTTGTTATGCTGGAACAACCGGAAGCTTTTGTCGGCACATTACGCAGGATACTTGAAAGGAGTAATGACGAATGAAAACTGTTACCCTTGGAAGAACTGATATAAAGGTTAACAAAAACGGATTTGGCGCTCTGCCGATTCAGAGAATCACCGACGATGAATCGGACCATTTGCTTAAAAAAGCCTATAACCAAGGTGTCGATTTTTATGATACTGCCAGAGTATACAGCAATAGTGAAGAAAAGATTGCCAGAGCCTTAGGGGATGTCCGTGAGAAAATAATAATTGCCAGTAAAACAAAAGCGAAAACACCTGCGGAATTTTGGGAGGATCTGGAAACAAGCCTTTCAAATCTACAAACTGACTATATTGATTTATATCAATTCCACACACCGAGTTTTTGCCCGATGCCGGATGACGGCAGTGGACTATATGAAGCTATGCAAAAAGCCCAGTCTCAAGGCAAAATTCGTTATATTGGCATTACAAATCATCGGTTGTCTGTAGCTCAGGAAGCGGTAGAATCCAGTCTTTACGATACGCTTCAGTATCCATTCAGTTATCTGGCAGACCAACGGGAAATGGACCTGGTGAATCGTTGTCGTGAAAAAAAAGTTGGATTTATAGCAATGAAAGCATTGGCGGGAGGGTTAATTCATCACTCAGCAGCTGCATACGCTTTTATCAGTCAATTTCACCACGTTCTGCCAATATGGGGGATCCAGCAGGAAGCAGAACTGGATGAATTTATTCACTATCATGAAAACCCGCCGGAAATGAGTGTTTCCTTTAAAAATATTATTGAGCAGGATAAGGAAGAGCTGAGTGGCGAGTTTTGCAGAGCTTGTGGTTACTGTTTGCCATGCCCTGTGGCTATTGATATACCTCAGTGTGCTCGCATGTCCCTCTTGCTCAGAAGAGCTCCGGGATTTATGACAACAACAGAGGAATGGAAAAACAAAATGCTGATGATTGAAGATTGTATTCACTGCAATCAGTGCAAAGATCGATGTCCGTACGGATTAGATACACCAGAATTGTTGCGAAAAAACCTGGAAGACTATCAACCGTATCTGTAAAACTATTGGAGGGGAAGAATATGAATAGCTGTACTTTTTGTGATGAAGTTCAGAAGACAAAATACCTTGAAAATGAATACGCCTATGCCGTATATGATCTTTTTCCTGTTAATCACGGGCATACTTTAATCATACCTAAGCGGCATACAAAGGGACCATTTGACTTAGATCCGGAAGAAATACTGGCTATGTATGATTTGCTGAATCAATGCAAAAAAATTTTAGATGATGAGTTCCAGCCTGATGGATATAATATTGGAATTAATTACGGAGACGCAGCTGGGCAGACAATTTTTCACCTGCACCTTCACGTCATTCCCAGGTATAAAGATGATGTGATTAAGCCTAAAGGTGGCATCCGTAACTTTAAAGACCCACTGGTAGAGTATCCAGACTTTTAATAAAGTAATGTAAAGTGACATATTTTGAATAATGTGGAGCAAATAGGGTATTTTCGTATACAATACAATTCTTCAGCAGACTCTGCAAATTATTAGAAAATCGGAAGGAAGGTTGAGGATATGAAGGTGCTGGCAAAAGACATTATGAATACGGAAATTGCAAGCGTAAAAGTTGGAACAACCTTGAAAGAAGCAGTCCGCATTTTTGCCGACCGGGGTATTGGAATTTTACCGGTAATTGATGAGGACGATAAACTGGTAGGTATGCTATCTGAAAGTGATGTGTTGGAATATTCCGGTAAAACACATGTGCTTCCAATGCTGGACTCTTCCGGGTGGATATCCCCTTATGATAACGCTGATGAAAGAACAGATTATCGGCAGGGAGCAGATCTTCTTGCAATGACTACTGTAGAAAAAATAATGACTAAACGGGTTGTTTCTGTAAAAGAGGAGCTTCCGGGTCATGAAGTTGCAAAATTGATGAAAAAAAGAGTCAAGCATGTACCGGTGGTTGATGAATCCGGTAAACTTTGCGGTCTGATTGGGCGGGGCGATATGATTAATTACTTGGCTTCGACAGAGTAAAAACTTATAAAACTCTCATTAGGTTAAAATCTGGTGGGAGTTTTTTTGTGCAACAATACCTCCATGAAAGACATTTGTCTTTTCACCGTTGACATTTTCGAGCATATCATGTAGAATCATTGATTATAAACAAAGCAGACAAGCCTCATCAAATCCTGAATCATGAGAAGCTCTGCAGGAAAAGGAGCCTTTAATATGTCAAAATTTGCGAGTCGTATGAAGTCAATGGAAAAATCAGCCGCTGTGATTAGAAATCTTTTTGGAGCCATGAACGATCCGGAGGTAATTTCTTTTGGTGGCGGTGCTATTGCGAAAGAATGTCTACCGGTTGAAACAATTAGAGAAATTACTCAGGATATTCTTCAAAGAGATACTCGAGGAGTAGAAGCATTGTCTTATGGTCCTGTAATGGGTGTGAGAGACCTCCGGGAAGTGGTTATTAGTGATCTGATTGAGCCAAAAGGTGTCATGACAACTGTTGAAAACACGATGATACTGGCTGGAGGTTTGGAAGCAATGAACCTTATGTGTCAGGTATTTATTGATCCGGGTGATGTAATTCTGGTGGAATCACCGACTTTTGTCCATTCAGTCGAGATATTTGACATGTTCCAGGCAAAATGCATTGCTGTGGAAACGGATGAGAATGGTATGAATATGGATGACTTAGAAGAAAAAATTAAGAAATACAATCCTAAAATGATTTATCTGATACCGACATTCCAAAATCCTACTGGAATTACACTTTCGCTGGAGCGCAGGAAAAGAGCTGCGCTGCTGGCAAGCCAGTATGACGTTGTCGTTTTGGAAGATGATCCATACAGAGACATTCGATACAATGGAGTGGAGCTTCCACCGGTAAAAGCATTCGATGCCACTGGTCATGTGGTAATGGCAAACAGTTTTTCAAAAATATTTTCACCAGGAAGCCGTCTGGGCTACCTTGTGGCCGATGAAACAATTATGGAAAAGCTGGCTGATGCAAAGAGTGCAACCAACTCCCATACGGCAATTTTGCCACAGATAATTTGTGCTGAATTTTTCAAAAGAGGCCATTATCCCGAACATCATCGGAAACTATGTTCCGTTCATAAAGTTAGAAGAGATGCAATGTTGGAGTCGATAGACCGATACTTCCCGATGGGAACTAAACGAACCAGTCCTGACGGTGGACTTTTTACCTGGGCAGAGTTACCGCAAGGCTTAAATACAACAAAAATGTTAACCGAAGCATCAACAAACCCGGAAGTTAAGGTAGCGTACGTTGCCGGAGAAGGATTCTTTACTCAAGGGAATGGAAAAGGAAATAACTGCATGCGTCTCAGCTTTGGAGCGGTACCGCCTGAAAAAATCCGTGAGGGAATTGAAAAATTAGGCAATCTGTTGCGTCAATATGAAGGAAAATATTCTATGAAAGTTGGAAGCTAAGATATAATATTATTTGAAATCATCGTATCGGACTTTGGATACGATGATTTTTCTTCTTTCAATATAAATAACATAGAAAAAATTTAAGGAGTGATAAATAGTGAGTGAAACTTTTCGTGCTTTTCGTATTGTGGAAGAAGAAGGAAGTTTTACCAGATCCATTGTTCAGCGGGAAAAAAATGAATTGCCAAAGGGAGACTTGCTGATAAAAGTACTCTTTTCATCCCTGAACTACAAAGATGCTTTGTCCTGTATAGGCAATAAAGGTGTAACCCGAAATTATCCTCATACTCCCGGAATTGATGCTGCTGGAATTGTTGAAGAATCCCAGACAGAACAATTTTCAGCAGGAGATGAAGTGATTGTAACTGGTTACGATTTGGGAATGAATACAGATGGAGGCTTTGGAGAATATATCAGAGTACCAGCAGAATGGGCTGTGAAAAAACCACCCAATTTACCGCTGGAAGAAAGCATGATGTTCGGGACAGCAGGTTTCACAGCAGCATTATCCGTATATAAGTTGCTGCTATCGGTGAATAAAGACGCTGGAGAAGTGCTTGTTACAGGAGGTACAGGGGGTGTTGCAACAATTGCATCAAAGATACTGGTGAAATTGGGATATAATGTTGTTGTGACAACTGGTAAGGCTGATGTTCAGAAAGATGCACTGATGCAGCTGGGAGTTCAGAAGGTGCTTCCAAGAGAAGAGGTAGAAGATACAGAAGGGAAACCTATGTTAAAATCCCGGTGGGCCGGTGTGATTGATACTGTTGGTGGCAATATGCTGGCTTCAGTCCTGAAAACCACAGCTTATAACGGTGTTGTCACAACCTGTGGAAACGTAGGTGGGGATAAATTCCAAAGTTATGTTTATCCATTTATTCTAAGAGGCATTACGCTATATGGAGTTGATTCAGTCCAATGTCCAAGAGAATTACGATCAGAGATTTGGAATCTGCTTTCGGACTCTTGGAAGCCGGAAAATCTGGATTCCATGATAAAAACGATTGGATTAGAAGCCTTGGATCAAGAAGTGTCAGAAATGCTGCAAGGTTCACATTCAGGACGGGCAATTCTAAAGCACGATCATTCGTAGTTGGTTAAACTGGAGACGTTGTATTGCCAGACTCCCTCTTGCAGAAGGGGGAGTTTTTGCAATTATAATTTAGAATTATTTTAAAGAAATGCTTGACTTGTCACCACTTATGTAATATATTACATAAGTGGGTAACATATTACATATTTAGTGGAGGTTGAAAATGCAGGTAAAAGCAGATAGCAGTCTGGATGATAAAAAGTTTATTTTTGGAAGTATTTTTTTGCTTTCTAACCGACTTCAGGCATTGGGAGACCAGACGTTGGCAGAAGACGATATGACGCTTCGTCAATGGTTTTTAACGGTTATGATCCTTCAGTTTGACGAAAGGCAAGGACCGACCCTGGGAGATGTGGCAAGATTAATGGGGACTTCCCATCAAAATGTTAAGCAGATGGCTCTGAAGCTTCAGCAAAAAGAGTTTTTAGTGTTTGAAAAAGACGAGTCAGACGGACGGGTGCTTCGTCTTAAATTAACAGAAAAAAGCAAGGATTATTGGAAAGGGAAAGAAGCTGAACAAAATCAGTTTTTAGAAAAGTTATATAAAAATGTAAGCGACGAAGAAGTAAAAATGACCGTAAGTCTGTTTAAAAAACTGTTTCAGGCGGTGGAAGAATTTTAAAGGAAAAAACTATTTTGAAAGGAAGTTGAGGATGAAAAGAGTTTTTAAGGTTGCTGGTGTAGCGGCGGCAGTCATCGTGCTTTTAGCAGCTGCAGGTCTGTTCTTTCTGACAAGAGGTCTGGAAGAGGGCGCGGAATTGGTGGTGGAAGACATCGATTTTTCCCAAAAAGAAGACGGTTCATACCTGGGCTCCATTGAGTTCTACAGGTGGAATAATGAAGTCGAAGTGATTATTAAAAACGGGAAAGTTTCCGAAATAATTGCTAATGATCAGCCCCGTGAAAAGCAGGATGATGCAATTCGTGAACTTACGGATTCTGTAATAGAAGGCCAAAGCACACAAGTGGAAGTGGTTTCCGGTGCGACGGTTACCTCTAAAACATATTTAAAAGCCATAGAAAATGCAATGAAATAATTGATCAATTCATGAGTGGGGGAATCAAAATGGAAAAGAAAGAAAACAAGCGGGCAGTTGTACTGTATAAAAGTTTTTATGGCAGCACAAAGCAATATGCCGAGTGGATTGCTGAAGAAACTGGTGGGAACTGTTTTGATCTGGATAGCATAAAAGCCGATGACCTGAAAAAATATGATGTCATTGTTTTTGGCGGCGGACTCTATGCAGCCGGCATAAACGGTATGAAAACCTTTCATAAAATGTATGATCAAATAAAGGACAAACGAATTATCATTTGTGCTGTGGGCCTTTCGCCTGTTGTAGAAAAATTCATTAATGAAGTTCGGGAAGCGAACCTAACGGCGGAAATGAAGAAAAAAGCTGATTTCTTCTTATTGCGAGGAGCCTATGACCATAAAAAACAAAAATTTACCCACAAAATGATGATGAAAGCCTTGGCAGCAAAAATTAAAAGCAAAAAGGAAGAAGAGCGGACAGAAGAAGATCGTGGAGTTCTGGAATGCATCCAAAATCCAGTTGACTTTATGAACAAAGAATCGATACAACCCATTGTTGATACAATCCGTCAATCATAGAAGATGACAATGAAAGATGTGAAAAAGGATTAAATAAAGCCATAGAGCGAATAAATTTTAATCGCACTATGGCTTATATATTGGATAAGGAAAATTGTATGCGTACCTTAAATAACTGTAATAATCTTTTAGATTTTGAATCTGACAGCAGTTCCATAAACCATAATTTCAGCGGCGCCCTGCATAACAGCGGCGGATACATATCGGACATTAACGATGCCATCGGCACCCATGGCCTGTGCTTCCTCAACCATGCGCTTGGTGGCAATGGCCCGGGCTTCGTTCATCATGGCGGAATAGGAAGTGAGTTCGCCTCCCACCAGTCCTTTAAGGCCGCTCATAATGTCCCTGCCAACATGCTTTGCCTGGATAATGGACCCCTTTACCAGTCCCAGGGTTTCCAAGTTTTTACCGGTGATATAATCAGTATTTACGATAATCATCTTCGTTCTCCTCTCTCAATTCCCGAAATCGTTGGATTAAAACCACCATTAACATAGCGGCTATAAGAAGAATAACCATAAGGCCTACCGCTTTAAAACCCTTCATCCAGTTAGTAACATCCGGGATCTGTAAAATTCCGAAGGCATAGATCCCCAGCCAGCCTGCAAGCAGGATAAAAATCACAACAGGTGCCAGGTATTTTGACATTTTTCCACCTCTATTCCATTGGATCTTGACGAACTGGAGTGACGCTAGGATAGCCGTTATGAAGAGTAATTTCATTATACGCTATAAGCATGACATTTGTCATGCTTATTTTGGCGGAGTATCACTGGTGTTCAAGCTAATTTTTAATATAATATAGTTAGAAATGATATAAAAAAGCATAATTAATATCAAATCCGTCTACTGCATCGACTTTTTGGAAGGAGAGATTTATAATGACAAATCAGCAAAATCAATTAATTAGCCCGGCGAAAAGTTCGGAACGCATGGATATACTCGATATCTTACGTGGTTTTGCCATTTTTGGAATTCTTGTAGTGAACATTGCAGGCATGGCCGGCCCGGTATGGCTTCCTGGCTATGTTGCACCAAGCGTTCCCTGGTATGATGAACTGGCGGGTTTCATGGTTGATTTTTTAGCTACGGGTAAATTTTATGTTATTTTTTCATTTCTGTTTGGTTTTGGTTTTTCGGTGCAAATGATGAGGGCAGAGGAAAAACGTCAGAAACTAAGATCTTTTTATCCCCGTCGGCTCATTGTGTTGTTTATTCTGGGGATTATCCATGCCGTATTCTTTTTTATTGGTGATATCCTTCGGATTTACGCAATTTTAGGGTTCTTACTGCTGGCATTTCGAAAACGAAGCAATCGCACATTAGTGATATGGGCTGCCATTTTCCTTCTGTTAAATTTTGCTGTTCTGGGGTTGGTTGGAGGTCCCCTTGCTGGTGGAGGCGAAGCGCCGGAAGGAATTAATATCATTGAAATGGCAAGAGAAATATACAATGAAGGTTCTTTCTTACAGGTTTCATTATTTCAGGCAGGTGCTTCCATAATAGCGTTTCTATCAATGTTACTTGTTCAGGGTGGCACTATTATGGCTTTATTCCTGCTGGGGCTTCTGGCAGGTCGTATGAAAGTATTTCAAAAATTAGAGCATCATTACGATGTGTTTAGAAAAATATTCATCTGGGGTCTGGTATTCGGAATATCTCTCAATGGTGCCTACATTCTTTTTGCAGAATCAGCGTGGATTTCCAGCTTCTTTTGGATCATTGGCGCCCCGGTGCTGGGAGCGGCCTACGTCAGCGGACTATGCCTGTTTCGTCTTAAAAAGGATGGTGCCAGACGATTAAAGCCCATTGCAAATGTGGGGCGCATGGCGCTGACAAACTATTTGATGCATTCGGTGATTGGGGCCCTTCTGTTTAACGGATATGGACTGGGTCTTTATGAACGGGTTGGGGCAGCAGGGTTATGGGGCATAACCATTGCAGTTTATCTGACCCAAATTCCCTTCAGTACCTGGTGGCTCTCTAAATATCATTTTGGCCCCATGGAATGGTTGTGGCGTGCATTAACATATAAGCAGCGCCCGCCTTTCCGTAAAGAAACAACCATGGAAGAAGCTGCAGTTCAGTAAATGGTACAAATGATTTCAATTCTTGCTGAATAACTTGTCGCAGGCAAAGGGGGATTATCATGCTGCTGGAAATGGATCAACTGGTTAAGCGTTATCATCATGACATCGTTGTTGATCATCTTTCACTAAAAATACGTGAAGGGGAAATATTCGGATTACTGGGCCCCAATGGTGCCGGAAAAACAACAACGATTAATATGATCACCGGGCTTTCAAAGATAGACCAGGGAAGCATTAAAATATTTGGTCAGGATCTTGGAATAAATGGAAAAAGAATCAAAGAAGGAATAGGGTTAGTGCCACAGGAAATTGCCCTGTTTGATGATCTGAATGCCTGGGAAAATGTTGCTTTCTTTGGCGGTCTTTACGGACTAAAGGGTGATTTACTAAAGGAAAGAGTTCAACGATCACTGAAATTTGTAGGGCTTGACGAACATCAAAAAAAATTCCCTAAAAAATTTTCCGGTGGAATGAAGCGACGCCTGAATATTGCCTGCGCCATTGTTCACCAACCCAAGCTGATCATCATGGATGAACCAACGGTAGGCATAGATCCCCAGTCCCGTAATCATATTCTGGAGTCGGTTCGTGCACTGAATCGAGAAGGTTCTACAATTCTGTATACATCTCATTATATGGAAGAGATAGACGCAATCTGTTCCAAAATAGCCATCATGGATCAGGGACGGATCATTGCACAGGGGACTTCTGACGAGTTGAAAAAAATGATTTCATCAGAAGAGCGAATTCTATTGACTGTCTCGGATATCAGCTATTCCATGACGGAAGAAATTAAGAAACTAAAAGGAGTCATTGATTGTCATACGAAAGGACAAGAAATCACTATTCTGGCTAAAAAAGACAGTGCCTTGATCGGACAAATCAGCCTGATCATCAGTAACTTGGGTGCGGAAATACACTCATTGCAGGTAGATAAAGTTACTCTGGAAAGCGTCTTTTTGACTTTGACCGGAAAAACACTCCGGGATGCAGAGTAAAATACAGGAGGAATTATCATGCGTCTATGGACCATGTTTCGTTATCAATTCATTCAAAATATACGGGATCGGACCACTTATCTGGAAATGATGCTGTTACCACTCCTGTTGATTTTTATTCTTGGAGTGTCATTGGAGGGCGCTTTTCAAACACCGCCAGTCACAGACACAAAAGCCATCTATCTTAATGAAGACCAGGGACCTGTAGGCGAAGCATTTGAAGTGTTTATAGAGAACTTGGAAAATGAAAGGTTTATCACCATCAGAGCTGCTTCCACCCTCGAAGCAGGAATGAATTTGGTGGAAGATGGAGAAGGACATGCGTTTGTTCATCTTCCCGTAAGCATACTTGAAGAAGACACTGGAATGATCGCATTTTACGGCAGCCCTACTCATCCTTTACAAGCCTCCATTGTTGAAAACGCAATAAAAAACTTTATTAGCGGTGCCAATACGGTAATGGCAATGGACACTACAGGAATGGAAGGAAGGCTGGATTACCAGGGGAGTAATATCGTTGAAAGGCCATTGAATGTCTCTCATGACAGACCGGGAGCCATGGACTATTATGCGGTTACCATGCTGGTGATGTTTATGATGTACGGCACCAATTATGCGGTATTTGGGATGAAAGAAGCCTATCTCAGTTCAACAGGTAATAGAATAAAATCAACACCGATTGGTTCAACGGAGCATTATCTGGGGCTGGTTTTGTCCAACCTGACGACGATAGTTCTTAAAGCACTCTTTATTATTGGGTTTACCTATTTTGTTTATGGAGTGAACTGGGGAAGCAATTGGCTGATGCTGGCGGGGATCATTCTGTTGACAGCTTTAATGGCTGTTGGACTGGGAACGGCAGTCATCATGATCACACGGAATGAAACGCTGTCAGGCAATATCCTTATGATCATCGTTCCGTTGATGACATTCTTCTCTGGTGGATTTTTTCAGATAAATATTCAGCAGGATTCCCTTCTTTACAGAATGCAGTATTTGATACCGAATCATCTTTCACAAAGCGCAATCTTTAACGTTATTTATGACGGTAACACAGAAAGACTACTTTTGGTTATGCTGATGATGATCCTCATTATTCTTGTCACATATGTTTTGGCACTCTTAGCGGAACGGAGGTACCAGATATGATTATTTTAAAAAACTGTTTTAAAAGAATGCTGCGCAGCAAGCTCAGTTTGCTGTTAATCCTGGTCCTTCCTCCGCTGATGATCAGTCTGCTCCTTGGTGTGGGAAATAATGGGACGGGTTACCCAAATGTAGGCCTTGTTGATCAGGACGAGTCACTATTGGCAAAGCAACTGAAGGAAGTCCTTGAGGATCATGCGTCGATTACGATGCTTCAGGAAGAAGAGATAAATCAAGCATTGTCAGGCGGCAGGGTCAGCCTGGTATTTGAGCTGGAAAAAGGTTTTACTGAAGAACTGATCAATGGAAACAGTCCAGTATTACACAGCTATAAAATTCAGGAGTCGAATTCAATCATTCCGGTACAATTAGCTGCAGATGCATATGTTCGGGCTGCTAAGAACCTGGCAATAATGGCAGAGGGAGATACAGAAGTCTTTTATGAGCGTTTACAGTTATATCAGGAAGGACCCCTGGGTCTGGAAATAATTCAAAGTAACGGGGTTGATGGTGGTATCATCGAAAGAGCTATCTTCAGCATGGGCATTCTGGGAATGAATATGCTTTTTTTATCCATGTATTCATCAATCCATCTTTTGAAGGATAGAGAAAACAGGACTTTTTATCGGATACAAACATCACCATTACCACAATGGAATTACTTGATACAGAATATCGTTGGATTTTTAGTGATCATGCTGATCCAAATCAGCGGCGTGTTTTTCATTTTAAACTTTGTGCTGGATCTGTATTTAGGTGTAGATGTGCCGGCGCTTTTTGGAGTGATGTCTGTGTTTGCTGTCGTTTGCGTGGCCTTTGGTGTTGCTGTGGCCTCTTTGTCCAGGAATAAACGTCAGGCAGGTGCAACAGCTTCGATGTTGATTACTCCAATGGCCATGCTGGGGGGTATGCTGTGGCCCAGAGAAATAATGCCGGAATTGTTTCAGCATATCGGAATATTTTTACCAACTACCTGGTTGATGGATGCAGTTACTCATGTGGTAATCAATGGAAGTATAATGGCTGCAGCCTGGGAAATGTCAATTCTTATCTTATTCAGTATTGTTTTGTTTCTGTTGGGAAGCTGGCGAAAAGTGCTTATTTCTTAAAAGCTAATAATATGCAAAGAGTGGCAAAAATGTTGACATAACCCTTTGGATTATAGATAATTAGTTCAAAAGCGGAAAGAGGATTAACATGATCGGCAACCGTATCTTATTCTCAAATTACATGCTTAAACTTATAATGCTTGTTTGGGTGATGATTGGTCTGATTGCAGGTGATGTTGTTACAGTAATAGACTCAGCAGGTTTTTTGTTGATTTTGGCTTCATACATATTCCGAACCAGGTTCTGGAACTGGAATGTCCTGATATATCTGGAAATAGCAATGATCTTTTTTTTAGCAGGATACAGCCCTGTTTATCTGGCTTTATTGAGTATTACAGCTTATGATTTGGCAGTGAAAGGATTAATACCAATTGTTTTGCTTCTTATACCGATTGGTATTTTTTTTCTGTCTCAAGAATGGCTGATGGGGTTTGTGTTGCTGATTATTCTGAGCACTTGCCTGGGTGAATTTAAGCGCAGGATTGAAAAATCCGATGCCGAATATCAAAAAACCTATGATCGGGAAAGAAAAAGCAGGTACTTGCTGGAGGAAACCAAACGTAAGCTAATTCAGTCCGTTGATGAAACAGCTCGCCTGGTTGAAATTCGTGAACGAAACCGAATTGCCGGAGAGATCCACGACAACCTTGGTCATAATCTGGCTGGGAATCTGATTCAGCTTCAGGCAGCAGAAAAACTGATGGAAAAAGATCCTGAAAAATCCAGAGAGCTATTACAAAAGACCGTTAATGGACTATCCGGTTCGTTGGAATTATTAAGAAACACCGTGCATAATATTCGACCTGACACAGTGATTGGATGGTCACATTTCGAGAAAATAATCGATGGTTTTCAATACTGTCCTGTAGACTTCCGACACATGGGGGACATAGGATTACTGACTCCGCGACAAGTGGAAATACTGACCTCCTCAATAAAAGAAGCATTAACGAATACCGCCCGTCATTCTGATGCCACAGTAGTGGAAATTGAGATAGAGATAAGGGAAGAAATCATCCGGTTATTCATGAAAGACAATGGATCCGGATGCAGCCATATTCATGAAGGAATGGGAATCAGTGGAATTAGAGAACGCGTTGAAAATGCAGGAGGAAGCTTTTCGGTTACTCCGCAAAAGGGATTCATGATTGTTTGTATCCTGCCACAGGAAGGAAGTAGGTGATGAGAATGGTTAAAATAATTATTGTTGACGACGATGCGCTTATTCGGGATAGCTTGCAACTAATCCTGAATATGGAAGATGATTTTCAGGTTGTTGGAACGGCATCTAATGGTCAGGACGCACTGACATTATGTGAAAAAGTGCTGCCGGATATAACTCTAATGGACGTTAGAATGCCGGTAATGGACGGTGTGCTGGGAACACGCTATATACGAGAGCAATTTCCTGGTGTCAAAGTGGTTATCCTGACAACATTTAAAGAAGAAGGTTACATAAAAGAGGCTTTGAAACATGGAGCTTCTGGGTATATATTGAAAAGTCAGCCAGCTGATAGTATTGTGGAAACCCTGCGTTCAGTTGCTAGAGGCAGCATGGTGCTGGAAGCGGAGGTGGCCAGCAGTCTGACGGCATTTATTGACGATCGCAGAAAGGCAGAACCTGAAGATTTTCGGTTGACAGTTCGTGAAATGGCAGTGCTGGAACTCATAGGAGAAGGTCTTTCCAATAGAGAGATTGCTACAAAGCTGCATCTTAGTGAAGGAACTGTCAGAAATAATATTTCTGTATTATTAGAAAAGCTGTCATTACGGGATCGTACACAGCTGGCTATATTTTATTTAAAGCACTTTTAATTTTGCAACGGCTCCAACGGATTACAAATCGATGGAGCCGTTTTGATTTTTTTGATATAATCCTTTTTAACTGTTCTGTGTTTTCTCAAAAATTAACAATTGGAGTGGTATAAATGAAAAGTAAATCTATTGGCAATTCGGCTGTTAACTTGTGTAATGTTATGCAACATCAGCATTCTAATCTGGTAGGTAACGTTCACGGTGGAGAAATAATGAAGATGATGGATAACACAGCAGGCCTGGTTGCCTATAAGCATTCGCATGCCAGTAGAGCCGTAACGGCCAGAGTAAGTGAAATCGAATTTTTACAACCAATTCATATTGGTAATCTTGTGACAAGTAAAGGAAGATTGATATACACAGGAAATAGCTCTATGGAAATTAAAGTGGAAGTTTGGGTGGAGGATATCAGAAACAATCAGCCTGGAACAAAGGCAGCAACAGCCTATTTTACAATGGTTGCACTTAATAATGATGGAAAGCCGATCAAAGTGCCGGAAATAGAGATTTATAACGACGAGGAGCAGTTATTATACCAGGAGGGTAAGCAACGCTATGAATCAAGGAACAGGAATAAATAACGTTTTCTTGCCGTAATGAGTACGTGTAAAACAAATTGACGGTGTGCATCAACTTGAGTTTTTTCAGCTGTTCATATAAAATGGGAACATAGAACTAAAGGAATGGAGGTTCTGAGTGTTCTTAATAAAAAAACAAATAATCATAATAATACTGTCAATGTTTCTGTTGTATGCTTGTACTCCTCGGAATCCTGATTATGCTACAGAAATAACAGCTGGCGAAGATACTGTGAAAATTGTTTATGTGGACTGGGCTACTGAAGTAGCCAGTGCTCATGTGGTTCAGGCTGTCATTGAAGAAAAGCTCGGTTATTCATGTCAGCTGCTGCCAGTATCCGCCATTGCTATGTGGGAAGCTGTTGCATCAGGTGATCAGGATGCTATGGTTGCTGCCTGGCTTCCGTCATTGCATCATCATTATTTAGATAAACATAAAAATCATGTTGTGGATCTTGGTCCGAACCTGGAGAATGTATTCATGGGTTTGGTTGTTCCAACTTATGTAACCATCGATTCTGTTGAAGATCTTAAAAAATATGGAACTCAGTTCAGAGAAAGAATAATAGGCATTGATCCTGGCGCCGGACTCATGACATCAACAGAAAAAGCAATTGAAGATTATGGGCTGAATCAATATGAACTTGTAACCGGAAGTGATGCTACAATGGTAGAAACCCTTGAAAACGCCATTGATGATGGGGAATGGATTGTGGTAACGGGCTGGACTCCGCACTGGAAATTTGCGCGGTGGGACTTAAAGTATCTGAAAGATCCCTTAGGCAGCTATGGAAGTAGTGAAAGGATTCATACCATTGTGCGTGAAGGCTTGGAGGAAGATATGCCAGAGGTATATGAACTTTTAGATCGATTTTACTGGGAACCGGAACATATGGAACATGTTATGCTCTTGATTCATGAAAATGGAGTTAGCCCTGAAGAAGCTGCCCGGATATGGATAGATGAAAATGAAGAAATTGTTAATGAGTGGATTTTACCGTAATGCATAACAAAGGAGCTGCAGTTATTGAAATGAATAAACCAAAAGAAGGGAATAAATCCCGGCTTAGAAATCTGTTTGCAAATAAATGGTTTGCTATTTCTGTGACGGTAACCATATCATTGATTGCGGTACTTTTGTGGAATCTGGCATATTCTTACAGAACCATCAGTACATTTGAAAGCGAGAACTTACCCCTGGAAAGAATGTCCGGTGAACTGCTTTTTTATACAAAAAGTCTTGAAATGGCGGCTAATATGGCATCTGCCACCGGTGATCTGTCCTGGCGAAACCAGTATGAAGTCTATGAATCAGAGCTGGATCAGGTAATGAATGATATTCCCAATATAATTGAATCAGAAGCGGTCTCTGAAGAGATAGGTACAACAAAGCAACTGCTTAAAGCAATTGGTGACTTGGAAGAAAGAAGCTTTTTTCTTATCAGCAGAGGCAACAGGCAAGAAGCCTTTGAACTTCTGTCTGGCTGGAATTATACAAGCAATCAGATGGAGCTGCAACAATCTCTTGACCGCCTGGTGGGGATAATGCATACTTCAGTAGAAAAGCAGCTTGTTTTCATGAATAGGACAATTATCTGGCTTTTCACCATTACTGCTGCCGGTCTGATCCTTCTCAGCTTGTCATGGTACACTTATTATCAGGGCTGGTGTGAGGATGCTCAGAAAAGGCGTGAAAGAGAATCTCGTATTTTGTATTTAAGCTACCACGATTCATTAACGGGACTATATAACCGAAGATATTTTGAGGAAGAAGTTAAGCGTCTGAATGTCCAGCGAAAGATGCCGTTAACAATAATTCTGGGAGATGCCAACGGCCTGAAAAGAATTAATGATACCCTGGGACATCATGCAGGAGATCGGTTATTGACAGAAATGGCCTCCATTATTAAAAATGCAGTTAGGCATGAAGATGTTGTTGCCAGGTGGGGAGGCGATGAATTTGGCATTATTCTCCCTAATTCAGATGATGAAAATGCAAAAAAAGTTATCGATAGAATTAAGTTTGGCTGTGAAAAGTCTGATTTTGATCTGATAAAACCAAGTATATCCTTAGGATATGCAATAAAAAATGCAATTGATGAGTCCACAGATGTAATATTTACCCGTGCTGAAAATCGTATGTACAAAGAAAAACGCAAGAACAGAAAAAAGGCAAAACAGCAGGCATTAATTGAACACCAGACTGCAGAACTGCAAAAGGAGGATTCTGAATGAAAATCGTTGTTTTGGACGGTTACACGCTGAACCCGGGAGATTTAAGCTGGGAAGCTTTTGAAAAGATGGGAGACTTAGAGGTATATGACCGAACCGGATATGATATGGATGATCAGGACAAAGTGATTGAAAGAGCAAAAGATGCTGATGTGATACTAACGAACAAAACACCGATAACAGAGGAAGCGTTGCGGCATATGGACCGACTGAAGTATATCGGCATGCTGGCAACTGGATATAATGTAGTGGATGTAGAAGCTGCAACCCAAAAGGGCGTGGCATTGGTAAATGTACCAACCTACGGAACAGAAGCGGTTGCTCAAATGACTTTTGCTCTGCTGCTGGAAGTGTGCCATCATGTTGGTGCACACCATCAGGCTGTGAAAGAAGGAGAATGGGCCCGGAATCCTGACTGGAGCTTCTGGAAATTTCCTTTAATAGAGCTGGCCGGAAAAACTATGGGTATTGTTGGCTATGGAAGAATTGGCCAGGCAGTAGGTAAAATTGCCGAAGCAATGGGAATGAATCTGGTAGTAAACAGCCGCAGCATCGATCCGGCTTTTCAGGCACAGGGGGTACGCTACGTAGAAAGAGATGAGTTATTTAAAGAAGCAGACGTTGTCAGCCTTCATTGTCCCTTATTTCCTGATACAGAAGCAATGATTAATAAAAGAACCCTTAAGATAATGAAAGAGACAGCTATTTTAATTAACACTTCCAGAGGGCAGCTTGTATCAGAACAAGATCTGGCAGATGCACTGAACTCTGATGAAATTGCAGCAGCAGCAGTTGATGTTGTATCAAGAGAGCCGATTTTGTCGTCTAATCCACTTTTGAATGCAAAAAATTGCCTGATAACACCTCATATAGCCTGGGCACCAACCGAAGCCAGGGTAAGACTGATGTCACTTGCGGCAGATAATCTTCGACAGTTTCTGGATGGAAAACCCATTAATGTTGTAAATCCGGAATATAGTAGCAGCATTCATGAAAGGAAGGATTAAGTGATAAAAGTAAATACGATAGAAATGTGGGAATCCTGTGCAGAAAAACAATCATCAGCCATTCTGTATGTTGGAATCTCAAGCTGTGAAGTGTGTCATGCAATAAAGCCTAAGCTTGATGAACTGCTTAAAAACTATCCTGAGGTGGAAGTCTTTGAGGTGGATCTGGAAGAAATACCGGAAATATCCGGTGCTCATCTGGTTTTTACTGTACCCGCTGTCATTTTGTTTTATCAGGGAAAAGAAATATATAGAGCTTCACGGTTTATCGATTTGAAAGAACTTGAGATGCGGCTGAAAGTAGAGGTGGGATAATGAGTCCCATCAATTGGATTGTATTGATTGTCATAGGTGGGCTTATAGGATGGACAACCAATATAATTGCTATTCGACTTTTGTTTAAACCCTACAATCCAATACGCATTCCTGTCATTGGATTCCAAATACAGGGACTTATTCCGAGACGCAAGCAGGAAATCGCTAAAAATGTCGGTCAGCAAATAGAAAAAGAATTAGTGTCCATGGCCGATATATTACAAACTTTTGGTGAACCCCAGCAAAGAGAAGATTTAAAAATATTTTTGAAAATTTATCTGAACAATATGATTCTTGAACGAATACCAGGAATGATCAGAAGAGCAATGCGTAAACCTGTTAGTTTTTTTGTTAATGATTTACTGGACCAGGAAGGAGACAGAATCATTACTGAAATGATCGACCATCTGGTGGATGATCAGGCTCAAAAACTAAAACTGGCAGACTTAATAGAAGTGAAAATTAATGATTACCCTATGGAATATCTGGAAAATATGATCATAAACGTTGCCAGGAAAGAATTGCAGCACATAGAAAGGCTTGGCGGTGTGCTTGGTATGCTGATTGGTTTTTTTCAGGCCTGGGTTTTGACCTTGATTTCCTGACATGGTATAATTAACAAAGTAGCAGAAGCAAATATTATTTCAATCATCGTTGAATAGATAACGCACTTCGCCTTCCGGATGGATGAAACGCTGCCTGATGTAAGGAAGATTGTTTAAATTGAAAAGGCAATGATGCGAAAAGAGTAAGTGAAAAACCGCAAAAAGAGAAGAAATGTCCTGGCTGAAAACATTTCTGTGTAGGCTTTGCTGAAAACCATTCGCTAGCAGTTTCTAAAAGAAACCGGTGACTCCGATATCGTCATAACGAGTGGAGTGAAACGAAAGCTCCAATCAGGTGGAACCGCGGAATCCTTTTTCGCCCTGATATACAGGGGAAGAAGGGTTTTTTGTTTTTTGGGTGACTAAAAAAAGACAGGAGGAAGATCATGGAAAAAATACAAGTAAAGTTAAAAGATGGTACTGTAAAAGTTTATCCTAAAGGTACCACAGTCCTGGAAGTGGCTGAGGATATAAGTAAAGGACTCGCAAGAGCAGCAGTAGGGGGTGAAATTAATGGTGAGCCTGTTGATTACATGTATCCTTTGAAAGAAGATACAGAGCTGAACCTTGTTAAATTCGAAGATGAAAATGGAAAAATATTTTTAAGACATACCGGTTCACATATACTGGCTCAAGCAGTTAAGCGGTTGTATCCGGAAACAAAGCTTGCCATTGGCCCTGCGATTAAAGATGGATTCTATTATGATTTTGATACGGAACATAGCTTTGGTCCGGAAGATCTGGAGAAAATTGAAAAAGAAATGCAAAAAATTGTAAAAGAGGATTTGCCAATAGAAAGATTTGAACTGTCAAGGGAAGAGGCTATTGATTTTGTCAAAGAAGCAGGCGAACCTTACAAAGTAGAGTTAATTGAAGAGCTTCCAGAAGGAGAAACCATCTCTTTTTATAAACAAGGTGAATTTGCTGATCTTTGTGCAGGACCTCATGCGCCCTCAACCGGCAGGGTAAAAGCAATTAAACTGCTAAGCGTTGCAGGAGCTTACTGGAGAGGCAGCGAAGAGAATAAGATGCTTCAGCGGATTTACGGTACGGCCTTTGAAAAGAAAAAAGAACTGACAGAATATCTGGAGAGAATTGAAGAAGCGAAAAAACGGGATCACCGAAAAATTGGAAAAGAAATGGATCTATTCAGCTTGCTGGATGAAGGGCCTGGCTTTCCATTCTTTCATCCAAAGGGAATGGTAATTCGTAATGAACTGGAGCATTTTTGGCGACAGGCTCATGTGCAGCGAGGATACGAAGAAATACGCACACCCATAATTTTAAACGAAGACCTGTGGCATCAATCCGGCCACTGGGACCATTACCAGGAGAATATGTATTTTACAAAAATCGATGACATGAACTATGCGGTTAAACCGATGAATTGTCCGGGAGCTGTACTGGTTTATAAGCGAAAGATGTATAGTTACAGAGACTTCCCCATTCGCATGGGTGAGCTGGGATTAGTCCACCGCCACGAAATGTCCGGTGTATTGCATGGTTTAATGAGAGTTCGATGCTTCACTCAGGATGATGCACATATCTTTATGCTTCCAGAGCAGATAAGAGATGAAATAATCGGTGTAATCGATTTTGTCGATCATGTTTACAAGATGTTTGGATTTAAGTATCATGTTGAGCTGTCAACCCGACCGGAAAAGTCCATGGGTACTGAAGCGGAATGGAATATGGCAATTTCGGCTCTTCAGGAAGCGCTGGAAGAAAGAGAATTGCCATATAAAGTCAATGAAGGTGACGGTGCTTTCTATGGGCCTAAAATTGATTTTCATCTGGAGGACTGCCTGGGACGCACCTGGCAATGCGGTACGATCCAATTGGATTTCCAGATGCCGCAGCGATTTGACCTGAATTATGTGGGCTCTGATGGTGAAAAACATCGACCTATTATGATTCATAGAGTTATATTTGGAAGTATTGAGCGTTTTATTGGTATTTTAATCGAACACTTTGCAGGCAAATTTCCTTTGTGGCTCTCTCCTGTACAAGCCAGGATAATGCCTATTTCTGACAAACAGATGGAATATGCGAAAGCCTTACGTCATCAGTTAATGCAGGAAGGTATCCGGGTGGAGCTGGATGATCGAAATGAGAAAATTGGTTATAAAATCAGAGAAGCACAGCTGGAAAAAGTGCCATATATGCTGATTATTGGTGACCGTGAAATGGAAAGCGAAACCGTTAATCTTCGTATCAGAGATGGTGGAGAAATTGGATCCATGAAGCCGGAAGCATTTTTATCGCAGCTTAAACGGAAAATTAACGAAAAGGAATTAACAATAGAGATAGACCAATAATAGAATTGCTTGACAAAAAAACGAACTGGTGGTAGACTATAAATCTAAACAAAGTAGAACGATCCGTTTCTCACCCTGCAGCATAGCTCGACAGGGTCAATAGATGACATGACTGCCGGAATAGATGATATTCTTGCGTGCTGTGTATAAATGTCTATGAAGCGGATGGTGACCACCATCCGCTTTTATATGTTCTAAATGCGTGTCATTTGTGATTCGTTCTAATTCTGTTATCCACAAAGTGTTCAGGGAGGTGCCATTACGATTAAAGAACTGCAAATCAATGAAGAAATCAGAGAAAAGGAAGTCAGGCTGATTGATTCTGAAGGCGAACAGATGGGAATTGTTTCCACGAAAGAAGCTCAGAAAATGGCGGATGAAAAGAATCTTGACCTGGTGAAAGTAGCACCCCAGGCAAAGCCGCCGGTATGCCGTATTATGGATTACGGAAAATACAAATACGAACAGGCTAAAAAAGAAAAAGAAGCTAAGAAGAATCAGAAAGTAATCAACGTAAAAGAAATTCGTCTTAGTCCTAATATCGAAGAGCATGACATGCAGGTGAAAGCAAATCAGGCAATTAAGTTCATCAAAAATGGAGACAAGGTTAAAGTAACACTTCGTTTCAGAGGTCGACAGCTAAGCAATATTGGTTTGGGCCGAAAAGTTATGGATGAATTTAAGGATATGATGGATGAATATGCTGCTGTCGAAAAAGCGCCCAAAATGGAAGGGCGACAGTTGATTATGTTTCTTATCCCCAAGACTCAATAGAGTGCTTTATTAACAAAGGAGGAAATCTTAATGCCAAAAATGAAAAGCCATAGAGGCGCTGCCAAGCGTTTCAAAAAAACAAAATCAGGACTGCTTAAAAGAGCAAAAGCGTATAAAAGCCATATATTGACGAAAAAGTCAGCTAAAAGAAAAAGAAAACTACGTAAACCAACCACTGTTTTTAAAGGTGAACTGAAAAAAATCAGAGAAATGATTTAAAGATCAGCTAAGGAGGAAATAAATCATGGCCAGAGTGAAAAAGGCAGTTAATGCCAAGAAGAAACACAGAAAAATACTGAAGCTTGCTAAAGGATATCGTGGTGCGCGGAGCAAACTGTTTAAAACAGCTAATGCCACCGTTATTAAAGCATTAAGTCATGCTTATAAAGGTAGAAAACTTAAGAAGCGCGACTTCAGAAAATTATGGATTACAAGAATTAATGCAGCCGCCAGAATGAACGGGCTTTCATACTCTCGTTTTATGAATGGCTTGAAGCAGGCAGGCGTAGAAGTGAATCGTAAAATGTTATCAGAAATGGCGATTCATGATAAGGATGGTTTTGCCAAACTGGTAGAGATATCAAAAGAAAAACTAAACGCATAAAGCATTTAATCCCAAAGTGGTCTTCTGCCTCTTTGGGCTTTGCTTTTTATACATATATAATCAACGTTTTTGGGCAAGGATGATTCTAATGAAAGAAAAAACCATTGAGAGTACTTCGAATCCTATAGTAAAAAGAGCAGCAGCACTCCACATGCGGAAGAACAGAAAAAAATATCAGCAATTCCTGCTTGAAGGAATTCGTGGAATTCAGGATACACTGTCAGCCTCAAAACAGATAGAGTGTGTTTTTTATGAAAGCAAAATTGACTCTGTACCTGGTGGAACTGACATACTACAGCAAATTCGCACTTCAAAAATTGAACTGTATAAAGTGACAAGTGAAGTAATGAAAAAAATTGCAGATACCAAGAATCCGCAAGGGCTAATGGCAGTTGTTCGAATTCCTGACCATAATCTTTCAGACTTATTGGAGAACAGCCAGTATATATTGATGTTGGATAAAATACAGGATCCCGGAAATATGGGCACATTGATTCGTTCAGCTGAAGCTTCAGGCTTTGATGGCATTTTGTTGACCGGTGGAAGCACAGATCCTTACAGCTCAAAATGTATCCGTGCTGCTACAGGAGCGGTATCACACATACCAGTTATCGAACTGAATAATACAGAAGATGTACTTGAAATAATGAAAGAGAAGAAATTCCAAATTTTGGGAGCTGCGCTTGAAAACGGAATTTCTTACACGACAGTGAAATATGAAGCGCCTTTGGCGTTATTGATCGGAAACGAAGCCAGTGGAATTCATCCTGATCTTTTGGCTATGGTAGCGCAAAGAATTACCATACCAATGAGAGGGAAGACACAGTCATTGAATGCCGCAGTTGCAGGAAGTGTGTTGATGTTTCACATCACTGATTCTTGTAGATGAAATTGAAATGTGGTATAATGTTGATCAAATTTATCTGGCTTGTTTAGGGATATGAAAAGCATAATATGTGTAACGCAATGAATGAGAAAGTACATTGAACACCCATTTTTCAGAGAATAGATGTCCAGGCTGAAAACATCTAAAAATGAGTTCGGTGGAAGTTCGCTCAGGAGCTCTAATGCAGAACAATAGTAAGCATTAGCGGACAGATCCCGTTAAGATCTTTGAGAGGCATAATAAAACTTATGCTATTAGGGTGGTACCGCGGAACAGCTTTCGTCCCTTTGTGGGATGAAAGTTTTTTGTTTTTTGATGAATAATAATTTATTTGGGAGGAGCGTATAAATAAAATGGAAGAAAAATTGAAACAACTCCAGAAAGAAGCGGCAGAACTTCTGGAAAAAGTAAAGGAATCGAAAGAGGTAGAAGAAATTCGCGTTAAATACCTGGGAAAAAAGGGTGCTTTGACTGAAGTGCTGCGGAGCATGGGGAGTCTTCCCAAGGAAGAGAGACCCAGGATCGGGCAGGTTGCCAACGAAGTGAGGGAATCGCTGGAAAAATCAATTAATGAAACAAGAGAACGCATTCATGCTGAAGCCATGGAAGCCAGATTAATGAAAGAAACAATTGATGTTACCATGCCTGGAAAGCTTCCGGTCCAGGGTTCAAGGCACCCTCTGACACAGGCATTGGATGAATTGAAAGAAGTGTTCATTGGAATGGGCTTTACAGTGGTGGAAGGACCGGAAGTGGAAACCGTCAGCAACAACTTCGACATGTTGAATGCCCCGCCTAATCATCCATCCCGCGATTTTTCAGATACTTTTTATATTGATGAAAACACGATTCTCAGAACACAGACATCTCCGGTGCAGGTGCGGGTTATGAAACAAACGAAACCACCAATTCGCGTGATCTCACCAGGCCGATGCTTTCGAAATGATACCCCGGATGCTACCCATTCCCCTATGTTTAATCAGCTGGAAGGACTGGTAGTAGATGAAAAAAGCACCCTGGGCGATCTTAAAGGCAGTCTGGAAATATTTGCAAAACACCTCTTTGGTGAACATACAAAAACTAAATTCCGTCCTCATTATTTTCCGTTTACTGAACCAAGTGCAGAAGTGGATGTAACCTGCTTTAAGTGTCAGGGAGAAGGCTGCCCTATGTGTAAGGGTAGTGGCTGGATTGAAATGCTGGGTTCTGGAATGGTTCATCCGAATGTGTTAAGAAACTGCGGAATAGATCCCGAAAAATACAGTGGTTGGGCATTCGGGATGGGAATTGACCGGATTGCCATGCAAAAGTATGGGATTGACGATATTCGTCTGCTTTATGAAAACGATTTGCGGTTTCTAAACCAGTTTTAGAAAATTGAAGAAGATCAAAGGAGGATATACGAATGCTTGTACCGATAAAATGGTTGAAAGAATATGTAGATATAGAGATTGGCACCAATGATTTAGCTGATAAAATGACGATGTCTGGTTCAAAAGTCGAAGAAATAAGGCGCTGGGGAGACGGGCTGGATCAAATCATAATAGGAGAGATAGAAAAGATAGATCCTCACCCAAGAGCAGACAAGCTGGTTGTTGCGCAGGTAACTACTGGTGAAAAAAAGCTTCAGATTGTAACAGGTGCAGAAAATATTCGGGAAGGGGATAAAATACCTTTAGCTCTGGAAGGGGTTGAACTGCCAAACGGAATGGTGATTGAAGAAACCTATTTCAGAGGCGAAGCATCACAGGGAATGATGTGTTCTCCCGATGAACTGGGCATCCCGAAGCATATGGTCCCTGAGGAATTTAAGGGTGGCATTTGGATTCTGGATCAGGATGCACCTGTAGGAACTCTTTTTACAGATACAGTCCCGTTGATTGAAGATGTAATAGAATTTGAAATAACATCCAATCGTCCTGATTGCTTAAGTGTGATGGGGATAGCACGCGAAGCAGCCGCCACGTTAAACGCTGAGCTGCGATCTCCGCAGGTTTCTTTAAAAGAAGAAGGAACTGACTGGATAAATAGCGCAAAAATAACAATTGAAGACACAGAAGGATGCTTTCGATATGTGGCAAGAAGGATTTCTGATGTGAAAATTGAACCTTCTCCACAATGGATGCAACAGCGGTTGATTCAGGCTGGCGTCCGTCCTATAAGCAATGTAGTGGACATTACCAATTATGTCATGCTGGAGGTTGGGCAGCCGCTTCATGCTTTTGATGCAGAAACCATCAAAAATCAGCATATCATTGTCAGAAAGGCTGAAGAAGGAGAAGTATTCAGAACCCTGGATGGCGTTGACAGAGAACTTTCTGCAGGGATGACATTAATTGCCGATGAAAAGGGAGCCCTTGGAATCGCAGGAGTAATGGGTGGTGAAGATTCAGAAGTTACTGAGAAGACTACATCCATTATTTTGGAATCCGCAAACTTCAACCAGGATCGAATCCGAAAAACATCACAGGAGTTGGGACTTCGAACAGAAGCTTCATCTCGATTTGAAAAAGGAATGGACCCGGAGCTATGTCTGTTGGCAGCAAATCGGGCTTGTCAGCTCATTGAAGAACTGGGAGCGGGTAAAATAGATTCCGGTGTTTTGGATGAATATCCGAAACCGGTAGTTCCAAGAGAAGCCACGGTGCGACCAGAAAAAGTGAATGGGTTGCTGGGCACGGACATAAGTATGGATGAGATGATCCGCACATTAAATAAGCTTGAAATTGAAGCGGAAATGTCCGGAGAAATAATTAAGGTTACCGTACCGACCTTTAGAAATGATTTACAGCAGGAAGCGGATTTCATTGAAGAAATAGGAAGAATTTATGGATTTGACAATATTGAACCTACCTTAATGAAAGGTGATATTATGGTAGGAGGACTATCAGAACTGCAGAAAATGCAGGAAAGAATAAAGAACACCCTGGCAGCCTGTGGTTGCTATGAATCCTTGACCTACTCTTTTGTGAGCCCATCCAGTGCGGATGCTATCCGTTTGCCAAAAGAAAGCTTTAAAAGGGATTTTGTTAAGTTGCTTAACCCGCTGGGGGACGAAACAAGTGTTATGCGTACAAGCATACTGCCGAACATGATGGAGGTAATAGCTCGTAATATCCACCGCAATGTTCCTGAAGCTCGTTTTTATGAAATGGGTAGCGTTTTCTATTCAAAGCTTGGTGAAAGCGAAGATGTGCTTCCCTTGGAAGTAACCGAACTCATTATTGGTATTTATGGAGGTGAGGAAAACTTCTTCACCTTAAAAGGAATCGTACAGCACTTATTCCGGGAGATGGGCCTGGAGCAGATAACCTTTGAATCTGAAAGCAATCACCCAAGTTATCATCCAGGACGTTGTGCTGCAATATATTCAAATGGAAAGCTATTGGGAACACTGGGTGAAATACACCCAATGGTTAGCAAAAACTATGATATTGACAAGGAACGGTGCTATGCAGCTGAGCTGAATGGTGATCTTTTGCTGGAATTAGCATCTGTCGCACCACTATATAAATCTCTGCCAAAGTATCCCTCAATTGTACGGGATCTGGCGCTGGTAGTGGGTGAAAGCACGCCTGTTAAATCAATTGAGGATATAATTAGCAGTTATGGTGGCGACTGGTTGGAATCGTTCCAACTATTTGATGTTTATCAGGGTAACCAAATTGGAGAAGGGCAGAAAAGTGTTGCATACAGCATGACATTCCGGCATGCTGAGAGAACGCTAAAAGACAGTGAAGTGGACGAAGTGGTTCAGAAACTGGTTAAAGAACTAAAAGAACAGATTGGAGCAAGTTTGAGAGAGTAATCCGAACTGCGCTAAGTCAGATATACGTCTATATCAGGTTTATGTTATAATGGTGGCACAGTTCTCAGTCAAGGAGTGGATGTCGTTGGCGGATAATAAGAACCGGGTAATCATGAAAATTAACGGCCAGGAATACCCTATTGCAGGAAGAGAAACAAAAGAATACCTAATACGTATCGGTACTTTTGTGGATGAAAAAATGCAGGAAATAGCCAGGCATCATCGTGAGCTAAGCTTATCAATGGTTGCGGTCCTGACATCTATTAATATTGCAGACCTATACCTTAAACTGGAACAGGAAAAGGCTTCACTAAAAGAAAAACGGCCTTTGGAAAACGATGATATTCTGGAAATGAAAAAAGAGTTAAACCAGAAGAATAAATCGCTGAGTCAGGAAAAAGAGCATAGCAGAAATTTGCAGCAAAAACTCAATGATATCAGAAAAGAACAGGATCAAAATCAGGCTGAACTAAAAAAACTCCACAAAAATATGGAGGATAAAAACCAGGAACTGAAAAAAGCAAACGAAGTTATAAAAGAACTGCAGGATCAGCTTTATGAAAGTCAGCTGCAGGTGGTTGAATTACAGCAAAAAAATAAGGTTTGAACATTTAACGAGGGAGGCAGGAACTGAATGAAGAATGTGTTTGACGTTCTTAAGGAAAGGGGTTATATTGCCCAGGTAACTCATGAAGATGATCTTCGTGAGAGGATGGCCAAAGATCCCATTACATTTTATATTGGATTTGATGCGACAGCAGAAAGCTTACATCTTGGGCATTATGTTCAGATCATGGTAATGATGCATATGCAAAATGCAGGCCACAGACCTGTTGTTCTGCTGGGTGGCGGAACCACTATGGTAGGAGACCCATCCGGAAAAACAGACATGCGAAAAATGTTGACACCTGATCAAATTCAACACAATGCAATGCGCTTTAAAGAGCAATTTGAGCGATTTTTAGATTTTTCGCCAGGAAAAGCAATACTGGTTGATAATGCAGAGTGGCTGCTGGGCTTAAACTACATTGAATTTTTGAGGAAAGTAGGTCGACATTTTTCCATTAATAGAATGTTATCAGCAGAATGTTATAAAGCGAGGCTGGAACAGGGGCTTACTTTTCTGGAATTTAATTACATGATTATGCAAGCTTATGACTTTTTGGAATTATATCGTCGCTACGACTGCCAGATGCAAATGGGTGGTGATGATCAATGGTCTAATATACTTGCCGGGTATGAATTAATCAGAAAAGTTGAGAATGGGAATTCATATGCACTAACGTTTCAGTTATTGACAACCAGTGAAGGAACCAAAATGGGCAAAACAGAATCAGGAGCTCTTTGGCTGGACCCTGACAAAACATCGCCCTATGAATTTTATCAGTACCTGAGAAATGTTGACGATCGTGATGTGGAGAAGACATTGAAATTATTGACTTTTCTACCTTTGGATGAAATAGATGAACTATGCAGTGTGGAGGGTGTTGAGCTGAATAAGGCAAAAGAACGTCTGGCTTATGAAGCGACAAAAATTGTGCATGGTGAAGAAGAAGCAAATAAAGCTCAGGAAGCAGCAAAAAAAGTATTTGGTGGCGGTTTGGCTGAAGATCTTCCAACAACGGAATTTAAAGAAACTGACCTAACGAAGGGTAAGGATGTTTTGTCCTTGCTGACGGAAACAGAGCTGGTCCCTTCTCGTTCAGAAGCGCGCAGATTGGTGCAGCAAGGTGGAATAACCATCAATGATGAAAAGGTGACAGATATTAACTATGTCATTGACCAGGAAGCCTTTGTCGAAGGATCTCTTTTGATAAAGAAAGGCAAAAAAACATACCATCGAGTAGTTATTAAATAAAATCAAAAAACATTGAATGCCCATGAATATCCTGCGATATTCATGGGCATTTCTATTATATTTAAATTTTTGTTAATTATTAAATGATTGCAGAGGTGCAGGGATTCGGCCCCCTCGTTTTACGAATGCGTCAGATTTTTTCCCGTTTACTTTCATTATGGGAGCAGAACCAAGCAATCCTCCAAAAATGGCTTCGTCACCAAGTTCTTTGCCGTGTACAGGAATAATCCGAACAGCTGTTGTTTTTCGATTAATCATTCCGATGGCCATTTCATCGGCTATGATGGCTGAAATAGTTTCTGCGCTGGTATTACCCGGTATGGCAATCATGTCAAGTCCAACAGAGCAGACTGATGTCATTGCCTCTAACTTGTCAAAAGTTAGTGTGCCGGCTCTGACAGCCTCAATCATTCCGGCATCTTCACTGACGGGTATGAATGCTCCGCTGAGTCCGCCAACATGAGAAGATGCCATAATACCTCCTTTTTTTACGGCATCATTTAGCATTGCCAGAGCAGCTGTTGTGCCGTGGGTGCCGGTTTGCTCCAGACCCATACCCTCTAAAATATCGGAAACACTGTCACCGACAGCTGGAGTAGGAGCTAAAGAGAGATCTATAATACCAAAGGGGATTCCCAAAGTTTCTGAAGCTA
The DNA here is from genome assembly GCA_003838145.1 of Tindallia sp. MSAO_Bac2. Classification (GTDB taxonomy): domain Bacteria; phylum Bacillota; class Clostridia; order Peptostreptococcales; family Tindalliaceae; genus Tindallia. Next base: position 32,534 of record QYZZ01000057.1, on the reverse strand, counting down.
CACTTCCAACCAGTTCTCCCGCACGGGTGATCTTAAAAGCAGTTTTCTTAATAACGCTGGCTAATTCCCCGAAATCGGCCTCAGGGTGCTTTAGAACAGCATTGCGCACTACGCCGGGTCCGCTGATGCCGACGTTGATTACCGCTTCCGGTTCGCCCACTCCATGAAATGCACCGGCCATAAATGGATTATCCTCAGGAACATTGCAAAAAACAACCAACTTTGCACAACCAATACTGTCCCTGTCTTTCGTCTGATAAGCGGTTTTTTTAATTAGATGTCCCATTTGATTGATCGCATCCATATTCATGCCGGCTTTCGAGGAAGCCACATTGATTGAAGAACAGACTCGTTCTGTTTCAGCTAAAGCAGCGGGGATGGATTTAAGAAGGTTCTCATCTCCAAGGGTTGTTCCTTTTTGTACCATAGCAGAAAAACCACCGATGAAATTTACACCAACGGCTTGAGCAGCACGATCCAGAGCTTTGGCGAAAGGAACATAGTCCTTGGTTTTTGATGACTCTGCAACCATTGAAACCGGGGTTACAGAGATGCGTTTATTAACGATTGGAATACCATAACGGCTCTCGATTTCTTCTCCAACTGAAACTAATTTTTCTGCTTTTTGAGTAATTTTGTCATATATGTTTTGACATGCTTTCTCAGCATCCGGATCAGCACAATCTCGCAAGCTGATGCCCATAGTGATAGTTCTTATGTCAAGGTTTTCCATTTGAACCATACGTATGGTTTCCATAATTTCCTGTCTGGCGACGGATGTTTGTATCATCTTATATTACCCTCCTAAATGCGGTGCATGTAGTCGAAAATTTCAGTGTTCTGAACATTAACCTGCATACCAATAGCATCACCAGCTTCTGCTATTCTTTTTTTGAGTTCATTAAACTCCAATGGCGAGTGTGTTACATCCACCAACATAATCATCGTAAAATAATCCTGCAAGATCGTTTGGCTGATATCAACGATGTTCGCATTATGGTCTGCTAAAATGTTGGATATAGTTGCTATAATGCCCACCCTGTCTCTTCCAAGTACTGAAATAATTACCTTTTGCTGATCCATTTCATAACTCCCTTCCCATTTCATATTTGCTATCCGATATTTTACCACTGTTTAAACATCTTTCGTCCATATTTTGCGGTTGAATATTTCTGAATAATATGCAAAATTATAACACGTTCCAGTGGGTATTGAAATAGCAAATGAAAATGAAAGCGTTTGCTTTTGTCATTTTTTATGTTCTCTGTGATATAATAATCGAAATGATAAAACAGGAGGTATTCAGATGGCAGACAGCAAGAGTCAGATACAATGGATCAGAAACGACAAAACTGGCAAAAACAGCTACAAAGAAGAGCTAACGACTTTTTTAAATCCCAGCCATATTAATCATGCGCTGCAATGGTTAAAGCAAATGGAAGAATATCAGGAAACTCCATTGGTTTATCTTAAAAAATTGGCTGGATTAATGGGTGTGCAGGATATACTGATCAAAGATGAATCTCATCGTTTTGATTTGAATGCCTTTAAAGTATTGGGTGGTGCTTATGCGGTGGTAAGAGTTCTTTGTGAGAGGCTGGGCAAAGAACCGGAAGAAGTATCCTTGAAAGAACTTTTATCAGAAGATACAAGGAAGAAGTTTGGTGAAATACTCTTCGTGACAGCAACTGACGGTAATCATGGACATGGTTTGGCTTGGGCGGCAAATAAACTTGGCCATAAGGCGCATATTTTTATGCCAAAGGGGTCATCGCTCTTTAGGCTGAAAAGAATTCAGAAAGAAGGAGCAACGGCGGAAATTACAGACTTAAACTATGATGATGCGGTTCGTTATTCTCAGGAATATGCTGAACAAAATAGTGGAATTGTTGTGCAGGATACAGCTTGGGAAAACTACGAAAAAATTCCGGGATGGATAATGCAAGGATATGCAATCATGGCTAATGAAATTATCATGGAAATTGAGAAAGATGAAAGAAAGCCACCAACCCATATTATGTTACAGGCTGGCGTCGGATCCTTTGCTGCTGCCATCGTGGGGTACTTTGTCGAAAAGTACCGGGAAAATGCTCCGAAATTTATTATTGTTGAGCCTGATCAGGCTGACTGTTATTACCGGTCTGCAAAGATCAATGACGGTCTTCCTCATGCTGTAGGGGGGGATATGAATACTATTATGGCCGGACTGGCTTGTGGCGAGCCTAATCTAGTGGGATGGAAAATTATTAATCATTATGCTGCGGCTTACATATCATGCCCGGATGAAATTGCCGCTCGGGGAATGAGGATTTTAGCTGCACCCCTTGACGGAGATGAAATCATTATATCTGGAGAGTCTGGTGCAGTGGGTGTAGGACTGCTAAGTGTCATTATGGAAAACGCCTCTTTGAAAGAATTAAAAGATCATCTGGAGCTCGATGAGAATGCGCGAGTACTGTGTATTAACACAGAGGGTGACACGGATCCTGAACATTATCGGAAGGTGGTATGGGATGGCAAGAATCCATACGAAGCGTAGTCTTTACTTTTTATTGATCCTTCTCTTTTTTTTGACAGCCTGCGTATCGGAGCCAGCAAAAGAAAAAGAAGAAAGCTTACCAACAAAGAAATTGCCGGAAGATATAGCTGGCGACCATGAAGTAGAGGAAAATAAGAATACGGATAGTATCAGAGATCTGATTGACAGTATGAGCCTTGAAGAAAAAGCAGGGCAGGTAATCATGCCTGCTTTCAGGCATGATTATGAAGGGGAGGCCATTCTAACAGTTAGCGACGAGCTAAAGGACATACTGGAACAAATGAAGCCGGGCGGAGTCATTCTTTTCTCAGAAAATATTGCTGATGAACAACAGGTGATAAAACTTATCAATGATTTGCAGTCTACAGCTGATATTCCATTGTTTATAGCGGTGGACGAAGAAGGAGGAAGCGTATCTCGATTAACGGGCAAAGGTATCGAATTTCCGGTACTGCCAGGTAACAGGGTCTTGGGAGGTATTGGAGATACAGACAAAGTTTACGATTCTGGAAAGTTGCTTGGAAAACATCTGGCGGAGTTGGGTTTTAATATGAATATGGCGCCGGTAGCCGACGTGGACAGCAATCCTGAGAATCCGGTAATAGGAGACCGCTCTTTTGGCTCAGACCCTAAAATGGTAGCCAGGATGGCATTGGCACAGGCTGATGGCATGATGGAAGAAGGTATTATACCAGTTTTTAAGCATTTTCCAGGACATGGTGACACAGATCAGGATACTCATTACCAGCAAGTGACTTTGATGCATCCAGAGGAGCGAATGAAAAGCGTTGAGCTATTTCCTTTTCAAAAAGGGATTAACAAAGGGATTCCAGCAATTATGACGGCGCATTTGATGGTTCCTCTTTATGATGATACTTATCCGGCAACATTGTCTGAGAAGATCATTACAGATTTGTTAAGAGGAAAAATGGGATTTGAAGGACTTGTGATAACTGATGCGCTGGAAATGCAGGCAATTGCCAGTGAATGGCATAGTTCGGAAGCAGCAGTGAAAGCGTTAAAAGCCGGAACAAATCTTTTGCTGATGCCGACGGAGCCTGTTAAAACTCATGAAGCAATTGTGGAAGCAGTTAAGAAGGATATTCTACCGGAACAGAAGCTGGATGAATCTGTGAAGATAATACTGGAATTAAAGAAGCAATATAATTTAACGTCTGGTCCATTGCAATACCATGAATAGCCAAACAACTATGAGAACAGGTAGAAGGAGTGCTTCTACATCTTTTAACAAGCCGGAAACTAAAATGCTCCATACTGCTGCAGAAAGAACCATAATTCCGGTCAGCCATTTCTTTTTCTTCGAATCCATCATAAGCCCTCCCTGTTATTTTTGGATTCAGTTAATTATCAGGTTAATTTATACCCGGAATAAAAAGACATAATGAGAGAATAAATATTTTGAAAAAAATCTGGAATAAAAAATCTGAAATAAAAAAAGATTGACAGGTGCTGACGACCCATGTATAATTTTCCGTAAATCAGAAAATATTCAGAAAAAACAATGAAGGAGAAAAGTAAGTAAAGTCGATTCCATACAGAGAGAGAATGCCATTGACTGGAAGCATTCTCTGGATAGTTTTACTGAAGTTCTCTCTGGAGTTTTCAGGCTGAAACAAGAGTAGGTCTGAACGTAACCCCCGTTACAGGGTGTGGATATCGGACAACAAAACGCCTGTATCCAGAATTAAGTGGACTGTATACACAGTCAATTAGGGTGGTAACGCGGAAACCTTTCGTCCCTTTAAAGGAGGAAGGTTTCTTTTTTATTATATTTTCCTCCTGATAAAGCCGAAAGTTTTAAAAAATGGAGGAGGATGGAAAGATGTATTGGAATCAGCAAAAAGAATGTATGTCAAGAGATGAACTTGAAAACCTGCAACGCAAGAGGTTGCAGAAAACAGTGGAAATGGCTTTCCATAATGTCCCGCATTATCGGAGAGTATTCCAGGCTGCAGGAGTGGATCCTTTTGAAATTGAAAATTTCAGTGATCTGCAAAAACTGCCATTTTGCCGCAAGCAGGACCTGAGAGATAACTACCCCTATGATATGTTTGCGGTGGCAATGCAGGACGTTGTCAGGATTCATTCGTCTTCTGGAACCACCGGGAAACCAACAGTAGTAGGATATACTCGAAAAGATATTAATACCTGGTCTGAATTGATGGCCCGTTCTTTGATGAGTGCTGGTGTTCAGCGACAGGACGTTATTCAGAACGCGTATGGCTATGGGCTGTTTACAGGGGGGCTTGGCGTTCATTATGGTGCGGAAAAGATAGGCGCTTCCATTATTCCTATTTCCGGAGGTAATACAGACCGTCAAGTAATGATTATGAAGGACTATGGCAGTACGATAATTACATGCACTCCTTCTTATGCCCTTTACTTAGCAGAATCTATAGAGGAAAGCGGTATCAATCCTGCAGATTTAAAATTAAAAGCCGGAATATTTGGAGCAGAGCCCTGGTCAGAAAATATGCGAAAAGAAATTGAGCAGAGGCTGAACTTAAAGGCTATTGATATCTACGGCCTGAGTGAAATAATTGGTCCCGGAGTTGCTGTAGAATGTCAGGAACAAGATGGACTTCACGTGATGGAGGATCATTTCATTATGGAAATAATTGACCCTGAAACAGGAAAAGTTCTTCCTGAAGGGGAAAGAGGCGAGCTGGTATTCACCTCATTAACTAAAGAAGCATTACCGATTATACGTTACCGAACAGGAGATATTACGCGTATTTTTTCCGGAGCCTGTGCTTGTGGCAGAACACTCAGAAGAATCGGCCGTATAGAAGGCAGGAGCGATGACATGCTTATCATTCGTGGTGTTAATGTGTTCCCATCTCAAGTGGAACATGTGCTGCTGCAAATGGGAGAAGTTGAACCGCATTATCAGTTAGTGGTGGAACGCCATGGTCAACTTGATATGCTTGAGGTACAGGTTGAAATATCAGAAACAACTCTTTTTGATGAAGTAAGATCACTTGAGGAGCTGGCCTATCGTATCAGACATAACATAGAAAGTGTTTTGGGAGTATCTGTCAAGATTAAACTGGTAGAGCCCAAAACAATTCCAAGAAGTGAAGGGAAGGCAAAAAGAGTTATTGATCGACGCAAACTGTAAAAGAAGGTTTGAAAAATTATGGTATAATGAACCAAGTGGAATAAAATCTAGGGAGGTTTAAAAAATGGTTATCAAACAATTATCCGTATTCCTTGAAAATTCACCTGGCCGTTTGAAGGCTGCAACAAAAGTTTTGGCCGAAGCTAAAATAAATATGAGAGCACTGACGCTGGCAGATACGGCGGATTTTGGTGTACTCAGAATGATTGTTGACAAACCTGAAGAAGCTGTTTCGGTTCTGAAAAAGAATCATTTTGCCGTTAAAATGACGGAAGTTTTAGCGGTTGAGATGGATGACACTCCTGGCGGCTTGAATACCGTTCTGGAGATACTGGAAGGGCATGATGTTAATATTGAATATATGTATGCGTTTATGGGATCCAAGCCCCGGAAAGCATTGGTAATCTTCAGAGTGGATCAGCTGGAAAAAGCAATTGACTGCCTGAGTAAAGAAGACATAAGACTTATCAGCACTGAGAAAGAAGCAGAGGAATTAATTCATTTCTGTTGGGAATAAACAAAATAACAAAACAGCTTTCTTCAAAGACGTCATGTCAATGAAAGAAAGCTGTTTTTTATTGATTCTCACAGTATTTTTTTCTGATCAATGAGCTCGCTGTTAAAATAAAAAAGCACTTTATCTGTGAAAAGACCCAAATTCAGTTCTGCACGAATGACTGAACCCTGGTTGTTCCCTCTTTCGATGACAGCTTCTAAAGTAGTATCTACTTTATGGTTGCGAAGGCTGCCTTTTCTGCGATCCAGCACCTCGCCATCCAGAGAAAGGGTTAGCTCTGCAAGTGAACGGCTGAACTCGATAACATGTCCTTTATAAACAGTTTTTGCCTTCATTGATTATCACTTTCCTTTTCAAAGATATTGTCGAATTAAAAGATAAGAACTGCAATAAACCCTGAACATAAAATAATGGGTACTGGATGTATTTTGAATTTCCAGAATATCAGAAAGGAACCTACCATGATACCAGCTGATTTTAAATCTGGGACAGACACCTCGTATAGTGATAGAATAGCAGCGAGGATAAAGGAGATGACGGCTGGCCGGATACCTTTAAAAAAACCTTTTACAAGAAAATGGTCAGGATTCTTTATTAAAACCCGCGCTGCGATCAGCACCAGCACAGAAGTTAAAGATACAACCCCAAAGGTAGCCATCAGGCCACCAGAAATGCCAGCCTGTGTATATCCTATAAAAGTAGCAAGATTAATGGAAATTGGCCCCGGAGACATTTGAGAGATAGCAATCATATCAACTAAACCTGAGGCAGTAATCCACTCCTGTGAACGAACCACTTCCCGCTGAATCAGCGGCAGCATGGCATAACCGCCACCAAAAGTAAAAACTCCGATACGCATAAAAACGATCATTAATTGCAGATGTATCATAAGGAGGCTCCCTTCTTTCGGTGTTCACTGATTAGACCGACAACCATACAGGAGATGATGACTGCTATGGGATGTATTTCCAGCCAGTGAAGTGCGATGAGTGAAAAAATAACAATCAGTAAAGAAAATATTGTTTTAGGGATTGAGGGAAGAAGCTTCAATAAAGTTACAAAAAGTAATGCAACAATAGCTGGTCGGACACCTAAAAAGAACAGCTGTATTGATTCCATGCCGACTATTTGCTGATAAAAGCGGGCTATCAATAAAATAACGATTACGGAAGGACTGATAGTTCCTAAAATACAGGCCACGGCGCCTTTATATCTGGCTATTTTGTAGCCGGCGTAGGCGGAAACATTTGTGGCAATAGCACCCGGCATGCTTTGGCAAACGGCTAGAATATCAATAAAATCATCGTTTGAAAGAATTCCGGATTTTTCAACTAATTCTTTTTGAATAATTGGAACCATAGCATATCCGCCACCGAAGGTAAAAGCCCCGACGCGAAAAAAAATACTAAACAACTTCCATAAGCCTGGATTCATTACTCGACCTCCTGTTAAATAATATTGGTGTAATGCTGAGCTTTGTACGAATCTGTAAATAGTCTATTCTTGCAACGTAAGGCAGGAAAGGGTATAATAAACTTTGTTTTGCTGCAATAACATTATTTTAACAGAAAAATGGGTAGATATCCATACAGGGCTTTGTGATAAAAAACAAGTCAATGACAACATACTTCGCTGAGTGAATTAATATAAAGGAGATGATTACATGGATGAGCAGAAAGAAAAACTGGATCAACATACGTTGCCGCTTATACCCCTAAGGGGTTTAACCGTGTTTCCACACATGGTTTTACACTTTGATGTTGGACGGGAAAGATCTATTAATGCCCTGGAAGAAGCTATGGTTAATGATCAAATGATCTTTCTTTCGGCGCAGAAGGAGGCAGAAACCAGCTCGCCAACCTCTGAAGACGTATACGAAGTAGGTACAATTTCCAGGGTTAAACAAATGCTGAAACTTCCAGGCGACAACATACGTGTCCTGGTGGAGGGTATTAAACGAGGCCGGGTTAAAAAATTTGTGCAGGAAATACCTTACTTTGTTGTAGAGGTCGAAGAACAGGATAATGAGGAAGATGATACACCTGATGCAGAAACAGAAGCCTTGATGAGAAGTGTCGTGGATACCTTTGAGAAGTATATTGAAGCCAGCAATAAAATATCACCGGAAATCTTTATTACCATTACTGAAATCGAAATACCAGGACGACTTGCGGATACCATCGCTGCTAACGTAGTGCTTAAACCCCATCAAAAACAGGAAATGCTTGAAGCTTTTGATCCTTCAGAAAGGCTTGAAACCCTGTACCGATTCCTGTTGGAAGAAATCGAGATTTTAGAAATTGAAAAGAAGATCAATACAAGGGTTAAAAAACAAATTAATAAAGTTCAAAAAGAATATTATTTAAGGGAACAGCTTCGTGCCATTCAAAAAGAACTGGGAGAAGACGAAGGTGTATTGGAAGAAGTTGAGGAATATAAAAAGCAACTGAAAAAAATTAAACTTCCAAAAGAGCTTCACCAGAAGATTGAAAGAGAAATAGAACGCCTGATGAAATTACCGGCATCATCTGCAGAGACCGGTGTTATTCGAAATTACATTGACTGGGTATTGAATCTCCCCTGGAACAAAGAGACAAAAGATCGAATGGATCTGAAAAAATCCTCAGACATTTTGGAAGAAGACCATCACGGACTTGAAAAAGTTAAAGAAAGAATATTGGAGTATCTGGCAATTCGCCAGCTGTCCAAGTCCATGAAAGGACCAATTTTATGTCTTGTTGGCCCCCCGGGAGTTGGTAAAACATCTATTGGAAAATCTGTAGCGCGCGCCCTGAATCGTAAATTTGTCAGAATGTCCCTGGGTGGAGTGCGTGATGAAGCGGAAATACGTGGTCATCGCAGAACTTATATTGGTGCCATTCCGGGACGAATTATAAGCTCAATTCGGCAAGTGGGCACAAAGAATCCTGTTTTCTTATTAGACGAAATTGACAAACTGGCAAGTGATTTCAGAGGAGATCCTGCTTCGGCTCTTTTAGAAGTTTTGGATCCGGAACAGAACCATGATTTTACAGATCATTTTATGGAATTGCCATTTAATTTATCCAAAGTCATGTTCATTACAACTGCCAATACGTTGGATACAATACCAAGAGCGTTACTGGACAGGATGGAAGTAATACGAATTCCTGGCTATACAGAAGATGAAAAACTGAGTATAGCAGAGAAATATTTGCTTCCGAAACAAATTAAGGATCATGGACTAAAAACCGACAACCTTAAAATATCAGAAAATGCATTAAGAGACATTATCAACAACTATACAAGAGAGTCCGGTGTTCGCAACCTTGAAAGGCAAATTGCCAATATTTGCCGTAAGGTCGTTAAGCGGATTGTTGAAGAAGAAATACAGTATGTGCGAATTAATCCCGGTAATATAAAGAAATACTTGGGTACTCCTCAGTTCCGTTATGAAATGGCGGCTCAAAAGGACGAAGTGGGTATAGCCAGAGGTCTTGCCTGGACAAGAGTGGGAGGCGACACCATTTCCATTGAAGTAACTCCAATGAAAGGAACTGGAAAGCTGGTGCTTACAGGACAGCTTGGGGACGTTATGAAAGAATCGGCCAGAGCTGGGATATCTTATATTCGCTCCCGTATTGATGTGCTGGGTATTGACCCGGAATTCCATTCCAACAGGGATATTCATATTCATATACCGGAAGGCGGGACGCCTAAGGATGGTCCTTCTGCCGGCATCACCATGGCAACAGCGGTTATTTCTTCGTTAACGGGTATCCCGGTGAGCAAAGACGTGGCAATGACGGGAGAAATAACGTTACGCGGAAGAGTGCTTGTTATTGGTGGAGTGAAAGAAAAAGTACTTGCTGCTAAAAGAGCGGGTATCAAAAAAGTGTTGTTGCCGATGGAAAACAAGAAAGATATGGATGAAATCCCGGAAAACGTAAAAAGAAAAATTGAGTTTGTATTCGTGGAACATATGGATGAAGTGCTGGAGCATGCACTCTTAAGGGAGCCTCAAAATGAAAATTAATGAAGCGTCGTTTATTGGAAGTTATGTAAAACCTGAGCAGTTTCCGGAGGAAGCAGTGCCGGAAATTGCTCTTGCAGGTCGATCTAATGTTGGCAAGTCATCATTGATTAATACACTGCTGGGAAGGAAAAAACTGGCAAAAACCAGCGGAACACCGGGAAAGACACGAACCATCAATTTTTATCGAATAAATCAACACTTCTTTCTCGTTGATTTACCTGGTTATGGCTACGCTAAAGTGTCTAAAAAAGAAAGAGATTCATGGGGTAAAATGATTGAAAACTATCTTGCTAACAGAGATACTCTTCGCGAAGTAGTACTGCTGGTTGATATAAGGCACGATCCCTCCGAGGATGATCGTATTATGTATGAATGGATCCGCTACCAGGGATTTGGCCAGCTGGTTGTAGCAACGAAAGCGGATAAATTATCGCGTTCTCGACAGATACAGCAAATGAGGAGAATTAAAACCAAATTAGGGATGCCGGAATCGGCCATTATTCTTCCATTTTCTTCCCTGAAAAAAACGGGTATTGACGAAGTGTGGGATCTGTTAAAAATACATTTAGAACAATAAAAAAACCACCCGGCAGAAATATTTTTTCTGCGACGGGTGGTTTTGAATTTCCTTAGCTTTCCAGTTCGAACATATCCTTTCCAGCGCCACAAACCGGACATACCCAGTCTTCGGGTATATCGTCAAAGGCAGTTCCTGCATCTACTCCGGAATCAGGATCTCCTGCCTCCGGATCATAAACGTATCCACATGGCATGCAAACATATTTTTCCATATTATTATCTCCTTTCAGCTTGTAATTAATTTGCCCACAGGGCCTCAAAAAACATGATACCCGCTGAAGTCTTCGTTAAACAAAAATAGATTTGATACAAAGAAATTGTGTTATAATGTCTCTAGCGATAAAGGAATAACTAAGAAATAAGGAAACATAGGAGGAGAATGACGATGGAAGATGATGCAAGAAAAGATCTTATCAAACGATTGAAAATTATCCGTGGCCACATTCAAGGTGTGGAAAAAATGATTGAAGAAAATAAAGAATGCGAAGACATCATGCAGCAGATCACTGCGGTTAAGTCATCCGTCGAAAAAGTTGGATGGATACTAATCAAAGATCACGCAGCAGAATGTATTATTAAAAACCCGTCAGATCGTGATGAAGTCAACCGTACTATCCATAAAATAGCGCAATTTCTTAAATAAGGCTTAAGGGGGTGGAAGGTTTATGGGGCAAAGCAGTAAAACAATACTGGTTGTAGATGACGAGGAAAATATTCTGGAACTAATACGATTTAATTTGGAGAAATCCGGCTATAAGGTATTGACAGCTAATGACGGATCAGAAGCGTTGAGCATTCTGGAAGATACTTTAGTCGATTTGATGGTCCTGGACTTAATGTTACCGGATATAGATGGTGTGGAAATATGCAAATTAATAAGGAAATCCGAAAAAAATGCTGACTTACCTATTATAATGCTTACAGCAAAATCTGAGGAAATTGACCGCATTCTTGGGCTTGAATTAGGTGCGGATGACTATATAACAAAGCCATTTAGTGTTAAAGAACTGGCAGCACGAGTAAAAACTGTTTTGCGGAGATCACGCAAGGAATCTCAATCAGAAAAACAGATTCTGACCATCAAAAATCTGGAACTGGACTTAACGCGCCATGAAGCAAAGGTGGGCGGTATTTCGATAGAGCTGACCCTGAAAGAGTATGATTTACTAAAAATTTTAATGATGAATCAGGGGAAGGTTCTTTCGCGGAATTTTTTACTGGATGAAATATGGGGTTATGATTACTTTGGTGAAACCCGAACGGTAGATGTGCATATCAGAAATATCAGAAAAAAAATTGGTGATGATGGTTTGGAAGAGTATATTGAAACCGTACGTGGAGTAGGCTATAAAATCAAATAAGTATCGACTGGGCATCTCTGCCCTCAAAAGAAGGTGAGTAGTATTGAAACGAAAAATTTTCTGGTCTTTTGTCAGTATCCTGCTTATCAGTTCAACCCTTATAGGGTTTCTGTCGGTAAATTTGGTTAATCGCAGCTATACAGATGAACTGGAAAAAAGACTGTTAACAAATGCAAAGCTGATAGCTACCATGATTCGCTCTGCGGAAATGGACCTGGATTCTGACTTTTTTAGAACAGTAATACAGGAAATGGCTGAAGAAGGAGAAGTTCGTATAACGATAATAGACGATAACGGTTATGTGATGGTTGACACGCGTTCTGAAACATACGAAATGGATAATCATCTGGACAGACCGGAAATACAGGCAGCCCTAACAGATAGCGAATCAGGCCGCGTGGTTCGTTACAGTACCACAATGAACCGGGAAATGATGTACATAGCTTTACCGATCGCTATGAACGAAGAGAAAGCTTATGTAGTTCGACTGTCAATGGATTTATCCGATATTGATGCCCTAACCAGGAACATTGTTCGGTACATTGCATTCTCTACCTTGCTTGGTTTGCTAATAGCACTTATCCTGGGATCTAAGCTTATTGACAGGATGATTGACAGCATCCGGGCGCTTGTTAACATGACAAAGCAGATGTCGGAAGGTGACTATGACAAGCGTATTTATCTGGACTCTGATGATGAACTGTCTGAACTGGCAGAGCATTTTAATCATATGGCAGAGACTTTAAACCAGCTAATCCCACAGCTTTCTGAAAGCAATTCCAGATTTCAGGCCCTTTTGGCAAGTATAAATAATCCTATTATTGCAGTCGATCCGAAAGAATCAGTTATCTTAATGAATGTAGCTGCAGAAAAATTCTTTAATGTTTCTTTTGAGGATGTTAAAAAGCATCATATTTTAGAAGTTGTCCGCAATAATGAAATGGATGAACTTATTAAGCGATCTTTGGAGCTTGGAGCGGAAAATCAGTTTGAAATTAATATGAAGACTCCCGAAGAAAAAGTCTTTCGGGTTTATACTAATTTGATTCGAAAAGAGGATGATCCGGAAAGAATTATGGGACTGGTTATTCTGATTGACGATATGACTGAAGTTAGAAAACTGGAAAAAGTGAGATCGGATTTTGTTACAAACGTAACTCATGAACTTAAAACCCCTCTGACGTCCATCAGTGGCTTTGTGGAAACCTTGAAATCCGGTGAAATCGAAGACGAAGACACAAAAAACAGGTTTTTGGAGATCATTGAAATTGAAACTGAGAGGTTAACAAGGCTCATCAATGATATTTTAACACTCTCGGAAATTGAAAATATCAAAAATAAGGAAAGAACCGCAACATTTATTCCATCAAAAGTATTTATGGAAGTTGAAAATATAATGAAACCAATAGCATTATCGAAAGGAATTGATTTTTTTACGGAAATACCTGGAAAGCTGTCTTTTATCCAGGGCAATGAAGACAGAATGAAACAAATGATGATTAATCTTATAGATAATGCCATTAAGTACACACCAGGCGGTGGAAAAGTTAGCCTCATTGTATATGAACGATATGACCAGCTGGTGATTCGGGTAAAAGATACAGGTATTGGCATTCCTGAGAAGGATATCCCCAGGCTTTTTGAGCGTTTTTACAGGGTGGATAAAGCCAGGTCGAAAAAAATGGGAGGAACCGGGCTGGGGTTAGCTATCGTAAAACATATTGTACTATCCATGGCCGGAAAAATAAAAGTCCACAGTGCCGGCCCGGGAAAAGGAACAGAATTTATCATATCCATACCACTACACCAGTAAATGAGCCGCTTTCAGAGCGGTTCTTTTTTTCGTCTTTTTTCTTTACATGAACTTAACAATTCGTTTACCTTTGCTTAACCAACTCCTGAAGAGCAGGCATTATAATCTTATTGTAAGCGAGATACAAAACAATTTTGAGAGGAGAATTTAAGCAATGAAGAAATGGATGGTTATGCTTTTATGCGTTATCATGGCAGCTACGATTTTAAGTGGCTGTGGAGGTCAGGAAGAGGCAGTAAACGAAGAGCCGGCAAACGAAGCAGAATCTGCAAATGGTGCAGCAGAAAGTCAAAGTTCAGATGCGGACTTAAGTGAAATGATTGAAGTTAGAGGTTCTGACACAATGGTAAATCTTGGCCAGGGATGGGCAGAAGCCTTTATGGACAAGCACCCGGAAGCCATGGTTTCTGTAACTGGCGGAGGATCCGGAACAGGTGTGGCGGCATTAATTAACGGAACGATAGATATGGCGCAAGTGTCCAGGTCTATTTCTGAAGATGAAATCCAACAGGGACTGGATAATGGAATTGAGATTTATGAAATTGTGGCTGCAAGAGACGGTATTGCATTAGTAGTAAACAATGATAATCCTGTGGATCAGCTGACCATGGATGAGATTAAAGCCATTTTTACTGGTGAAGTTACCAACTGGAGCGAACTCGGCGGAGATGATGTCGAAATTGGAATGTACTCAAGAGACACCAGCTCAGGAACGTACGTATTTTTTAGAGACTTTGTATTGATGGGTGAAGATTTTTCTGATGATGCCAACCTGATGCCATCAACTCAGGCGATTGTAGAAGGTGTTATTCAAGACACAGGCGGAATTGGTTATGTAGGCATGGGCTATCTTTCCGAAGATACCAAAACAGTTACAGTAGTTGAAAATGGTACTGAGTATATTCCTGGAGAAGCTGGATATCCGGTTGCCAGACCGCTGCATTTATATACTGCCGGTGAGCCAACAGGAGCGATGAAAGAATATGTTGATTTTATCCTTAGTGAAGAAGGGCAGAAAGTAGTTGCAGATATTGGGTTTATTCCATTGAACTAAAATATTAAATCGGCCAATGCAGTAAGTGTATTAACCTTAATAAAATTGCAAGAGACTAAACATTGTATATTCCGATGGATCGCTGATATGGCGGTCCATCAGGTATGTACTGAAACTAGATTAATCTGAAGGAAACTATGGGGGTTTCACGGATGATAGAGCTTTGTTTGGACAACAAGTCCGGGAGGTGTAGTGGATGAAACAACAAATGTACAGCCTGAGAAAAGAAGAAAAAGTATATAGCCAGGAAGAAGAAACATTAGAAGAATCCTTTAAACATGAAAAAAACTTAAAAAGTAATTATAAAAATAGATTAAGTGAATTTATCATTGAGAAAATAATATTTGTCCTTGGAATTGCGTCGATTCTGATTCTGGCATTAATCTTTGCATTTTTGATTAGTTCAGGAATTTCACTGTTTGATACCATGACTATTGGAGAATTTCTTACGGGAACATCTTGGTCTCCGAGAAGTACACCGCAACGTTTTGGAGTAATCCCCCTGGTTTTAGGGACGCTCTGGATTACAGCAGGTGCTATCCTTATATCCGTCCCCATAGGAATCGGCAGTGCCATCTTCATTTCAGAAGTGGCACCGCCGAAAACCCGGACGGCTCTGAAGGTTATTATAGAATTTTTATCAGCAATCCCGTCGGTGGTGCTGGGTTTTTTAGGTATTGTTGTGCTTTCTAACTGGGTTCGGCTGTCCTTTAACCTGTCATCTGGATTTACCTTATTAACCGGATCGATTTTAGTTGCTTTTATGGCTCTGCCAACCATTATCAGCGTTTCGGATGATGCCATAACTGCCCTGCCCAAAGAATACCGGGAGGCATCACTGGCATTAGGAGCAACACGTTTTGAAACCATATTTCACGTACTGGTACCAGCGGCTTCATCTGGAATTATTGCCGGTGTCATGCTGGGGATTGGTCGTGCTATTGGTGAAACCATGACAGTGATGATGGTAACGGGCAATGCAGCTAGAATTCCCACCTCATTGCTTCAATCCGGTAGAACTATGACAGCTACCATTGCGTCGGAAATGGGAGATACGGTACGGCAAAGTGCTCATTATTATTCACTGTTTGCAGTAGGCATCGTACTCCTGATTATGACAAGTGTAATTAACCTGTTTGCTGATTACGTCTTGCAAAGAGCCCGCAAAGGAGGGAAATAAGAATGAATAAGCGTACAAAAGAAAAATTTGCTTTCGGTGTTCTGACTTCCTTAACGGCTTTAGTGGTGATTCCAACGATTCTGATGATTGGGTTTATATTCGTAAAAGGAATTGGAACGATTAACTGGGAGTTTTTATCAGCCATGCCCAGGCAGGGTATGAGGGAAGGCGGGATTTTTCCTTCTATTTTAGGGACGTTCTATTTAATTATTGGAACAATATTATTTGCCCTGCCCTTAGGAATAGGATCTGCAATATATCTAACTGAATATGCGAAACAGGGTTTTCTGACCCGGATGATCCGTTTAGCAGTTCTAAACCTGGCGGGAGTGCCGTCTGTTGTCTATGGACTGTTTGGACTTGGTCTTTTTGTGTTGTTCCTGGGATTTGGCAGTTCTATTTTGGCAGGTGCACTGACTCTGGCTTGTCTGATCCTTCCAATTATTATAACGACTTCGGAAGAAGCATTGAAAAGCGTCCATCAAAAGTACCGGGATGCCTCCCTGGCTTTGGGCGCAACAAAATGGCAGACAATCCGACATGTGGTGCTTCCACATGCTGCCCCGGGCATCATCACCGGTGCCATACTGGGAATAGGCCGGGCAGCTGGAGAAACAGCTCCAATATTGCTGACGGTTGCTGCCTTCTTTCTGCCCCGACTTCCACGATCTGTCTTTGATCAGGTAATGGCATTGCCGTATCATTTATATATCATATCGACTCAGGTTCCCAATATGCCGGAAAGCATTAAATATGGAACCGCTTTAGTGTTACTGGGGATTGTATCGATATTTTTTGCTATAGCCACTTTGATTCGAATACGCTTTAAAATGGCAAACAGAGCATAATACCAAGAAGTTATTGAAAGGAGAAGGAATACATGCCTAAAATATCCGTTAAGGATTTGAATTTATTTTATGGTGATTTTCAGGCGTTGAAAGATATACACATGGACATTGAAGAAAACAAAGTGACAGCGCTGATAGGCCCTTCCGGCTGTGGGAAATCAACATTTATCAGAGTGTTGAATCGTATGAATGATTTAATTGACGGGGTCACTATAAAAGGGAGTTTGTTTTTGGAAGATCAAAATATCTATGAACCGGATGTGGATGTGGCGTCCCTTAGAAGAAGAGTTGGAATGGTATTTCAAAGCCCTAATCCATTTCGAAAATCGATTTATGAAAATGTTGTTTATGGTCCGAAGCGTAATGGAGTGAAATCAAAAGCCAAACTGGATGAAATTGCAGAAAAAAGCTTAAAAGAAGCGGCCCTTTGGGATGAAGTAAAGGACAGACTTCAGAAATCGGCATTAGGCTTATCCGGAGGCCAGCAGCAACGACTTTGTATCGCCAGAGCATTGGCAATGGAGCCGGAGGTACTTCTGATGGACGAACCGACATCAGCCTTGGATCCAATTGCCACCTCCAGAATTGAAGAATTAATCGAACAGCTGAAGAAAGATTACACCATCGTAATCGTTACGCATTCAATGCAGCAGGCTGCACGCATATCAGATAAAACCGTATTTTTTTTAATGGGAGAAGTAATTGAATCAGGTGATACACAGATGATTTTTACATCGCCGTCGGATAAGCGTACCGAAGACTATGTTACAGGCCGGTTTGGGTAGGAGGATAAATAATGAGAACAACTTATACAGAGCGTTTGAAAGGATTAAAGATAAAACTGCTTAAAATGGGGTCCATGGTTCAGGAAATTATTGAAGAATCCTTGCAGGCTTTGATGGAACAAGATATGGAGAAAGCAGCAAAAATCTATATAATGGACGACAAAATTGATGAACTGGAACTGGAGATTGAAAAGGAATGCATGGAACTTATTGCACTTCAGCAACCAATGGCTAAAGACCTTAGAATTATTGGAACCATATTAAAAGCAATAACCGATCTTGAGCGTATGGGAGATCACGCTGTTAATATTGCAAAACAGACGCGGTTAATTGGCGATGAAGAGTTTATAAAGCCGCTGGTAGATATTCCTAAAATGGCCAGATTATCGGAAAAAATGGTTGCGAAATGCCTGGACTCATTTTTAAAGGAAGATCTTGACTTGGCCAGGGAAGTTGCATATGAGGATAACGAAGTTGATGAAACATATGAAAGAGTATACCTGGAATTGATGGAAATGATGATTGAAGATCAGAAGGTTATTAAACAGGCATTTCACTTGCTTTTAATTGCAAGGTTTCTGGAGCGAATAGCAGATCATTCAACCAATATTAGCGAAAGAGTTATTTACATGGTTACGGCTGAGCGAGTTGAAATAAACTAAACCAGTTTGTGCAAACCAGATTTTCTGAAAAAAAGTATATAATTTTCGTTATTTAATGTTATAATACGGGTAAATGACCAATTGAGTTGGCTGGTTGACAGCTTTGGGTGAAACATGTATTATTTAATAAAAACATAACGATTTAATTATATGATGGAAAGAGGTGAAGCACATGAAAATGAATGCCGAGTGTTTTAAAGCCCTGGGAGACGAAACGAGGCTTAAGATTTTAATGATGCTCTCAGATGGTGAAAAATGTGCCTGTGATATACAGGAAAACTTTCAGCTTAAACAGCCAACGATTTCTCATCACATGAAAATATTGCAACAGGCAGGATTGGTTCTGGTGGAAAAAAGAGGAAAGTGGATGTTTTATGGGTTGAATAACGATACCCTGAAAGAAATAATGTGTTTTATTGATAAAGAGTTAATTAACATAGATCAGTTTCCGTATGTTTTGGCAGAGCATAATTGTAATGGCAACAGGAGTAAACAGCCGGAATAATTGTGCAATGAAATGCAGTTATATGACCGAAGTATTGCACTGCCATATAAAAACGATAACCAGGCGTTTAAAAGTCTTTAATGCGGGTATATAATCATTTATATTATGTAATTTTAAAGGAGGATACTATATGTCTAAAAAGGTAGTTGTCTATACTTCAACAACATGCCCACATTGCACAACTGCAAAAGAGTACTTGCAATCAAAGGGTGTGGAGTTTGAAGAGAAAAATGTTCAATCTGATGTCGCCGCCAGAAAAGAACTAATGGAAAAAGGAATCATGGCTGTTCCGGTTATTAAAGTTGACGAAGAGATGGTAGTAGGTGTTGACAAAGAAAAGCTGGATAGTTTACTGGGATAAGAATTTTTTAGGCCCTCAGACGACAACTGGTCGTCTGAGGGCTTTTATATGTTTTGCAGCTTTGAATAGCTGTGTTATAATATTCAGGTAGCAATATGATGAAGATGGCAAGGGGCTGATTAGAGTGAATATCATATTTTATCAAATAATGAACCTTCTATTGGTGCTGTTATTGCTTGGAGTACCGGTACTGATTGCCGTTATTGTTCTTCGTCATTTTAATAAAAAGGATGACAGGCTGGAACGGGAAGCAAAAATTTTGGAAAAAATCCAGGAGCTTGAGGAAAGAATCGAACAACTGGAAGAATTATAAAAAACGAAAGGAGTAAGGATATATGCTGAATCAGCAACAAAAAGTGATTTTTAGCGGTGCGCAGCCAACAGGCAGCATGACTTTGGGAAACTATATAGGTGCATTCCAAAACTGGAAACAATTGGAGAAGGATTATCAATGTTATTATTCAATTGTAGATTTACACTCTTTGACTGTAAAACAGGACCCTGAAACATTCCGGAATACATGCTTGTCTTTTTTGGCTCAGTACCTGGCATCAGGCCTTGATACCGAAAAAAACGTCATTTTTTTTCAATCCCATGTCCGTGAACATACAGAACTGGCCTGGCTCCTGAATTGCTATACATATATGGGAGAATTAAGTCGGATGACTCAGTTTAAGGATAAATCAGAGAGGCATCAGGAAAATATTAATGCTGGTTTGTTCACTTATCCAGTTCTTATGGCTGCAGATATACTGCTTTATAAAACGAATCTTGTTCCGGTAGGGGAAGATCAGCGTCAGCACCTTGAACTCTCCAGAAACATAGCGATTCGCTTCAACAATATCTTTGGAGAAACTTTCGCCGTCCCGGATATTTATGTTGGGAAGCAGGGTGCTAAAATCATGAGCCTGCAGGAACCGAATAAAAAAATGTCAAAATCTGATGAAAATCAGAATGCGGTAATCTATATGCTGGACGACGATGATGTCATTGTAAAAAAACTGAAAAAAGCAGTAACAGATAGCTACAATGAAATACTTGACAGACCGGAACAGCCGGGTGTACAAAACCTGCTTTCTATTTACAGTGCCTTAAGCAGAAAAGACCGTGAAGATGTAGTGAATTCTTTTGAAGGAAAAGGATATGGAGCTCTAAAAAAAGAAGTTGCTGAAATAATTATTGAAAACGTAAAACCTTTTCGGGAAAAATATCGTCTTTATATGGAAAATAGCGACTACCTGGAAAATGTGTATCGGTCAGGTGCTGATCGAGCCAGAGAAGCTGCTTCGAAGACGATGGAAGATGTTAGAGAAAAAATTGGATTGGTAAGCTTTTAATTAAGCTTCATGTTTGTCTGAAGCCGCAAAGGATGTGGAGACATGAAAAACAAGCAACCACAAATACTGATGTTACTTTTTTTTATGATCTCCGGCATCTTGTTGGGGCTGAATATGGATGCAAACCAACACCTAGAGGCTCAGGATCCTTTGGCTATCTCGGGAAACACCGAAGGGTTTCAGGAAATAAAAGATCTGAAGAAGGTTAATGACGACATGAAGCAAAGAATAGAATTGTTAAGAGAAGAAATTCAGACTGTGGAAATGGAAAGGTCAGAAGGTAATCTTGCTATACAGAAACTTATGGGAGAGATTGCTGAATACCAAATGCTTGCCGGTCATCAGGAAGTAAAAGGTCCGGGAATAGAAATAACCCTGGAGGGAATGTTCGAAGAAAATATTGCCGAGCTGGTTGAAAGAAAAAAATATCTTGTTACACTGGCCAATGAACTGCGAACACACGGAGGAGAAGTTATTTCAATCAACGAAAGACGGATTACAGCCAGAAGTGAAATAACACTGGCTGGTAATCATATTCAAATCAATGGATATCCAATTGCTCCGCCATATGTTATTAAGGCTATTGGCAATCAAAATGAGTTTCAGCGGTATGTTCAGCATCGAACCTTTATTTTTGATTTAATGCATGGAGATGGTATCGTATCAAAAATTGAATATAAAGATGAACTAATTATTGGAAAACCTGCCAGGGAAAAATCAGTTCAGTTTATTGAAGCTAATATAAATTAAAAAGCGCCTTTTGGCGCTTTTTAATTTTAAGAACGATTTTTTCGGGAAGAATTTCTTCGGCTCCCGGTCTGTTCGTTTTTTTCATTGGAAGATTCGGATTTTGATGTATCTGGCTTTGCTTCTTCACTTTTTCTCATGTGACAACCACCATCGAATATTCCTTTTTCATCCACTATAAAAGAATAAATAGAGGCATCACCGTAAAGTGCTCCGGTACTGGTTATGTGAAGTCGACCTGCGGCTTGTATATTTCCATTGGCAGTGCCTGCCAGCAAAATATTTTTACATTGAATATTTCCCTTAATTTCCGCACCTTCGCCAATAACAATGTCTGCCTCACTTATGATTTCGCCAGTTAGAACTCCGTCAATTCTTATCGGATCCTGTGCTTTAATAGTACCTTCAAACTCTGACTTTTTACCAATCAGCGTATCAAAATTATCAAACTGCGGTGTTGCTGGTTCCTGTTTTTTATTAAACATCTAAGTCCTCCTAACAGCTTTATTCAAGAAAGTCAATCGGGTCTTTTGGTTCTCCATGAACTCTTATTTCAAAATGCAAATGCGGACCGGTTGCACGACCGGTCTGACCCATCCTTGCAATGGTATCTCCTTCTGCAACCTGATCACCAACGTCTACCAGATTTTGGCTGTTGTGGGCATATACGGATGTATATCCATAGCCATGAGATATGATGATCATCCGTCCATACCCTCCATTGTAGCCGGAATATGTAACAATACCACTACCGGAAGCGATTACGGGAGTGCCGGAAGCGTTGGCGATATCAATTCCCTGATGAAACTCGGTTGTGCGTCTGTTTGTGGGTGAAATTCTTTCGCCGAAGGGAGAGCTTATTCTTCCCTGAGCAGGCCATTTGTTTGGCTTAGCCTCCAGGTACTCCAGCTGGTCCTCTACATCACCAACCAATTGCTCCATTTTGTTTCGCTGTGAAGAAATCAAATTGTTGAGGTATTCGACATCTACATGGTATTCTTCCAGCCCGGGACCGGCAGAACGCATACTGGCAGATCTGGAAACCATTGCAAAAATTGGATGTTCATCCTCAAGTCCGCTTTGCGAGCTATTTTCAATGGCAAATCTGTTTGCACCTGATTCATCACTGTCTGTTTCAAGGCCGACCATGTCCATAACCTGGTGTTCCAGTTGTTTAAGCGAAGCCAGTTCTTTGTCGATTTTCTGATACTCAGACTTGAGAAACGCAATCTCATCAAGATGTTCTTCGTTTTCCTGAGAAAGTCGGTTAGTTAGAGCTTTTTCGGTGTATAAGTCACCCTGGGTATCCTTAAGCTCACTGGAAAAATAAAAGGTTCCAAAGGCAAGGCTACACACTGTGAACATCAACAAAGTTGCAATGGTTTTGGGAATCCATGCAAGAACGGAAAAACGGTATATTTTGCCTGAATGGTTAGGCACAAGCATTAAGGTATATTTTTGCTGAGGTTTATTGGCGATATGAGCCGTTTTTTTATCCATAGCAACCCTCCTCACGTCACCATTATATATAAAAATGAGAAAGATGCAATATTTGCTTTGAAATTGCCTTGTAATTCACCAGGAAAATTTAAATCTGTTTAGCGACCTTAATAATGGTTATAAAACCAATAGTACTAGAACCATAGGCCTGTATTCGGGTCTTTATTCCCAGATGATGAAAAGTAACGGTATTTATGGTAGGATATTAATGGATGAATATGGTAGTTTAAGAATAAAGGAGCGAAATAAATGCTGGATAAAAAACAACTGGCCCGGATTAATGAACTTGCTAAAATATCAAAAGAACGGGAACTGAGTGCTAAGGAGAAGAAAGAACAGGAAGCCCTGAGAAAAGAATACCTGGCTGCCTTTAGAAAATCCTTTCGCCAAAGGCTTGATAACATCGACATCGAGTATGTGGATTAATAACGTCAGAGTTCATAAGGGGAAAATCAGATGAGCGACGGGTACATTCAAAGTGCAGTAAAAATGAACCAGGTGCTGAGTCGAATATTCAGTGCAATTGAAGAAAGCAAAGAAGAAGTATTTGAGATAACGGATAATCTAAATAAAGAATGCTCCAGACTGGAAGCTAAGCTGGAGGATGTAAATCAACAAATACAGTCAGTTATCTTGGAGCTGGACAAACTGGAACAACTTGAAAAAAAAAGCAGGCGTGCATTAGTTGAAGTCAGTCGTGATTTCTCCCGGCACAGCGAAGCCAAAATAAGGGATGCCTATGAAAGAGCAAATGATTTACAGGTGAAGCTAATTCTTAAACATAAAGAAGAAGAAAAATTATCTAATGAAAGAAAAGAAATTGAGGCTCACTTGAGAAGTGCACGCAGAAACCTTGAAAAAGCGGAAAAACTGACGACAAAATTTAGTGTGGCGCTGGAATTTCTGGAAGGTAACATGGAAGACTTCAGCAATACAATTACTGACTTAGAGCAACGTCACCTGATGGGAAGGAAAATCATCCAGGTTCAGGAAGAAGAACGCAAAAGAGTATCACGCGAAATACATGACGGACCGGCTCAGTCATTTTCAAACATACTGTTAAAGATAGAATACTGTGAAAAACTAATGGATAAAGATATTGAAAAAGCCAAGACAGAAGCCCAGGTTTTAAAAGATCTGGTGCGCGGAAGCACCAGAGAGATACGGAAAATAATATATAATTTAAGACCTATGGCTATTGATGATCTTGGTATTGTGCCAACCCTAAGAAGATACCTTGAGGATTTTCAGTCGGAAACTGGAATAGAAATAACCTTTCACTGCTCTCCTGACTTTAATATGGAGGACTCTGTTCTTCAATTGGCACTATTTAGAATTGCACAGGAAGCCTTAAATAACATTACAAAACATGCGCAGGCTGAAAAAGTGGATATTATTTTAGATCAGGAACATAAATTTGTGACTATGGCGATAAAAGATAACGGTATAGGATTTGATACGCAGAACATTCGCAGAAGTGTTGATAATGGGTTTGGTATTGTGAACATGAAAGAAAGGGCAGAGCTTTTAAATGGAAATTTGAAGGTGCAATCAGAACCAGGAAAAGGGACCACGTTGCTAATCAAAATACCGACAGATAAACAGGAGGAAGAAACAGATGGAAAAAATCAGAGTATTGATAGCAGATGATCATTCCTTGGTGAGACAGGGATTGAGTCAGATTCTTTCGCTTGAGGATGATATAGTAGTTATTGGTGAAGCCAGAGATGGTGAAGAATGTGTAAAAAAAGTGCAGGAAGTGAAGCCGGATGTTGTATTGCTCGACATAAACATGCCAAATGTAAATGGGATTAAAGCACTTAGAAAAATCAAAGATTTGGATCAGAGTATAAAAGTAATCATTCTGACATTCCATGAAGAAATAGAGTATTTATTTGAAACCTTTAACTTGGGTGCTAACGGTTACATCGTAAAAGATGCCGAAAGTCGGGTACTTATCGATGGAATAAGAGAAGTGAATGAAGGGGTATCCTACGTTTATCCAACAATGGCTGAAGGAGAAAAGCAACAGCTGCAAAAGCTTAAAAATCTGGAGCAAAGTGAAGAAATAGCAGACAAAAAAGTGAGCCTGACAAAACGGGAATACGAAATTTTAACATTGATCGCAGATGGGCTGAATAATCGGGAAATTGCCAACACCCTGTTTATAAGCGAAAAAACTGTTAAAAATCATGTCTCGAACATCTTTAAAAAAATTAAGGTTGGAGACCGGACACAGGCTGCTATTTATGCATTCAGAAATAAAATTAAAAGCATTTGATTTTCAATAAAGACATCAGTGATCTTTATAATAAGGATTGACATGAATTAACACATCCTGGATGCTGTCATCCGTCTCGAGAACTTTGACTTTGGTTCTGGCGGCTACATTATGACCCTCTTCAACAGTTAGTTCCGGCAACACGCTGATCTTGAGATCAATGATCATTTTTGAGCCGTACCGTCGGACCCGAAGGTCGTCTACCTGTTTAACGCCATCCACAGCTATGATAACGTCCATAAGTTCTTTCAGCTTATCGTCGGAAGGAGCTGTGTCCATCAGAGTAGAGACAGCTTTTCGATATATTTGAATTCCTGCTCGAAATATCAGCAAAGCCACAAAAAGTGCTGCAACCGGGTCCATGAAAGTCATGCCAAATCTTGATCCTACTATACCAACAAGAGCTGCAATAGACGAAAAAGCGTCAGAACGATGGTGCCAGGCATCAGCAATGATGGCATCGCTATTTATTTCATTTCCTATTTTTGCTGAGTAGCGAAACATGCCTTCTTTTGCAGCTATGGATAAAAGGGCAACATAAACTGCGGCTGCCTGTGGAACAACAATGTTATTTGAAGCAAGTATACGAATGCCTTCATATCCAATGCCCGCTGCTGTAATCATCAGGATAACAGCCAGAATTTCCGAAGTGATAGTTTCCGCTCTATGGTGGCCAAAAGGATGATTTTCGTCAGCTGGCTGATGTGCAATTTGCATACCCTTTAAAAGAATAACTGTTCCAATCAAATCAGATGCAGAATGGAACGCATCAGCAACCAGAGCTGTACTCCCGGCAAAAAAACCAGCAATGAGCTTAGTGATAGTTAATAAAAGGTTCCCTATAATGCTGACAAGGGAAACTTTTTTTGCTTTTTGAAAGCGTACTTCATCATTCAATAGGATACAGCTCCTTGCAAAGGTTTGATTAAAAAAATATCCTTCGAGAACCTCGAAGGATATTACGGACGTTCATGGTGCCGCGGAAGGGAATCGAACCCCCACGATGTTTCCATCGGCAGATTTTGAGTCTGCTGCGTCTGCCAGTTCCGCCACCGCGGCTAAGTACGTGGATTATCTTACCATAATCTTATTTTAAAGTCAAGAATAATTGGTGCTGAATAATTGGTGCTGAATGGTCCAGATTTCTTTCGTTTACTGCATAGGTCAAATCATGATACAATATCAAAGGACATATGGAAAAGAAAGGAAGTGTCTGGGTATGAAAGGCAAGAAAATGCTTATTATAGATGGAAACAGTCTTGTGAACCGGGCTTTTTATGCATTACCTCCTTTGACGAATAGAGAAGGCATAAATACGAATGGTATTTATGGATTTTTAACCATGTTATTTAAAGTGCGGGAGGAAATAGATCCTGACTATCTGGCTGTTGCCTTCGATTTAAAAGCTCCCACGTTTCGCCATAAAGAATACACGGACTATAAAGCTGGAAGAAAAAAAATGCCTCAGGAATTGGCAGAGCAGGTGGAACCTCTCAAGGAAATTCTGGATGCGCTGGGACTTTATCGGATGGAACTGGAGGGCTTTGAAGCAGACGATTTAATTGGTACGGTAACAAAAATATCCGAGAGCGATGGCTGTCATACATATATCGTTTCTGGTGATAAGGATGTACTCCAGCTTGTTTCAAAACGGACCACTGTTATGATTACAAAAAAAGGTATTTCGCAAATTGAACGTTATGATCCGGAAAAGCTCGAATCGGAATTTGAAATTCCGGTAGATGCGATGATAGATTTGAAAGGGTTGATGGGAGATAAATCTGATAACATTCCTGGTATACCAGGTGTTGGCATTAAAACTGCAATCAAAATGATTAAGGAATTTGGATCAATAGAGAGAATAATTGAACAGCAGGAAAATATTAGCAATAAAAAACTGAAAGATAAAGTTGTTGAGTATCAGGAACAGTTAGTACTAAGTAAAAAACTTGCTACTATTGAGACGAATGTACCGGTGGAACTGCCAATTGAAGAAATGAAACCAGGAATACCTGATCATAAAAAACTGGTAGAGCTCTTCCGTAGATATGAGTTTAACAGCCTGTTGGATAAAATTTCAAAGGATGCTCCAATACCATCGGGAGATAAAAATCAAGGTTCTTTGAGACAATTTGAAAGGCTGGAGGATCTGAAAGAATTATCGGATATAGTAAACAATACAGGTAAGCTTTATTATTACTCTTTATCCAATGGAGCGCATGTTCCATACAAATCACCTGCTGCTATTGCTTTTGCACTGGACGACTACAAGGCCGCCGGATGGTTTTTGGTAAAGGATGATGATGAGTCTATCGAAATGCTAAAGCTGTTTTGGAGTTGGCTTGAAAATGACACAGTGATTAAAATCACCCATGACCTTAAGAAAGAGCATGGATATTTGCTGAAACAAGAAAAAGGAATAGCTGGTGACAACTTTGATGTCATGCTGGCGGATTATTTAATTAATCCCTCCAAGTCCAGTTATTCAATCTCAGATATGGCGGCACATTATGAAGGTGCCAAGATTGATGAACCGGAAGAATGGCTGGGCAAAGGAAAGAAAAAAATAGAGGCACATGAGGCTGAGACAATTAAAATTGAAGAACTGCTCACGGGCACAATGCAATGCATCCACCAACTCTACCAGCCACTTAAGGAAAAGCTAAAGGAAGAAAAACTGGAAGAACTCTATTATCAGGTAGAACTGCCACTTACTGAAGTATTGGCAGTAATGGAGTATGAAGGTATAGGCGCTGATGCTGTATTTCTGGAAGAACTAAGAAGAGAATATGAGATAAAAATAGAAAGTAATCAAAAAAGCATATTTGATTCAGCAGGGGTAGAGTTTAACTTGAATTCACCAAAACAGCTTGGTGAGGTGCTTTTTGAAAAACTTAAATTACCACCGATTAAAAAAACTAAAACTGGGCTTTCTACAAATGCAGAAGTTTTGGATAAGCTGAAAGATAAACATGAAATTATACCTCTCATTTTAGAGTACCGACAACTTACCAAAATCAAGAATACCTATATTGATGGTCTTGGAGCCATACTTAATAAAAAGAATAAAAGAATATACTCAACTTTCCACCAGGCTGTTACAACTACAGGACGAATTTCCAGTTCTGAGCCGAACCTGCAAAACATTCCTGTTAAAACCCAAATGGGCAGGCAACTGCGAAAAATATTTGTTGCCAGAGAAGGCCACCAGTTTATTGACGCGGATTATTCGCAGATAGAGTTACGGATTATGGCGCATTTGGCAAATGATAAAGATATGTTGAAAGCATTTCGGGACGAGGCGGACATTCACACTCGAACTGCTTCTCAAATATTTAATATACCCGTTGAAGAAGTGACTGATACCATGCGCAGCAAGGCTAAAGCAGTGAATTTTGGAATTATTTATGGAATTAGTGATTATGGTCTTTCGACCAATCTTAATATCAGCCGCAAGGAAGCACAGGAGTATATCAATGAGTATTTTGAACAGTATCCCGGAGTGAAGGAATATATAGATGAAATGATAAAAGAAGGCAAAAAAAATGGTTCAGTTCGCACACTGATGAACCGCATTCGTTACATTCCTGAAATACATTCCAGAAACTTTAATCAACGTTCTTTTGGTGAGCGTCTGGCTATGAACACTCCTATTCAGGGTACGGCAGCTGATATTATTAAAATTGCCATGGTGAAAGTGCATCACAAATTAAAAGAAAAAGGTTTAAATGCAAAAATAATTTTACAAGTTCATGATGAATTGATTGTTGAGGCACCAGATTATGAAGTTGATCAGGTGGCCGCTATCCTAAAGCGCGAAATGGAGAATACCATGACTTTACAAGTGCCGCTAAAAGTTGATTTATCGATAGCTGACAATTGGTTTGATGCTAAATAGGGGAAAAGCGATGAAAAAAGTAATTGGATTAACTGGACCCATTGGATCCGGGAAAAGTGCAGTATCAGACATGCTCAAACATAAAGGGGTTTATGTTATTGATGCTGATGAAGTGGCCAGAAAAGTAGTTGAAAAAGGTGAACCGGCCTTGGAAAAGCTGCGAAATTATTTTGGAGAAAAAATAATTAGAGAAGATGGGAGTTTAGATCGGAAAGCACTTGGTAAAATAGTGTTTGGAGATAAGTGCATGCGGGAAAAGTTAAATAGACTGGTGCATCCATATATTATTTATGAGATAGAGCAACGCCTGAACTATTTTTATAATCAAGCAGAAGCAGAAATTGCTGTTATTGATGCGGCACTTTTGTTTGAAACCGGTTTGGACAAAAAAACTGAACAAATATGGTATGTAGATGCAAAAGAAGATTTAAGGGCAGAAAGAATCATAGCCAGAGATGGCATTACACATAAAGAAGCAATGAATAGAATTAAAGCTCAACCTGGTCAACAATCGAATAAAGAAAGAGCTGATGTAGTTTTCAACAATAATGAGAACTTGAGCCTTTTGCAGCAGCAAGTAGAGCACCACTTTTTTAAGCTTTGTGATAAGAATAAACTGGGAGGTTTTTTGATTGAATAATAATAAATGGACTGTAATACTTTCAATACTACTTACGATAACATTGCTTATGTCTGGCTGCCAGGATTCACCAGCCGAACAGGATGAAACAAATGAAGAAATGACAACTGAAATAGAAATTAACCCAGAAGATAGTGGGCCTCTAAGGCTGGCAGTTACAAGACCGGATAATCTTAACCCGCTTTTTAATGCTAACCAATCGCTGACCCAGTTGTATCATTTAGTTTACGAAGGTCTTGTGACTTTCAACGAGAACAGGGAAATAGAACCCTTACTTGCCAGCGACTGGGAATGGAACGAAGCTGGTCAAAGCATAACCTTTACACTTCGGGATGGTGTTAAATGGCACGATGGTGAAGACTTAACCCCTGATGATGTTATTTTCACAATAAATATGATGAAAGATCAATTGAACCGCCTGGAATACCCATTTGTTCATGCGGATATTATTAATCAAATATCTGATGTTAGAAGCATCGATGATAATCAGGTGCAGGTAAGCTTCAGCAGACCCTTTAGTAATGGTCTTGAGGCACTGGTTTTTCCTGTATTGCCACAGCATATTTTCAGCGGTTCCGGTAGTTCGATTCTAAATTCTGAAGACTTTACCATCGTTGGAACCGGACCATACAAAGTAATTGACTATGATAAATCCCGGTCCTTTGAGCTTAACTACTTTCATGAATATTGGGGAGACTCGCCTTATATTCAGGAAATATTTGTTTCAGTGGTGCCAGACCGGGAAGCTGCCATGTCAATGTTTGAAAGTGGTGAGATTGATTTAGTTGAGCCATTAGCCATTGATTGGACAAAGCATACCGACAGAGATGAAATCACGGGTAAGTCATTTCTGTCAAATCAATATGAATTTCTTGGTGTTAATTTTGAAAATGAGTGGCTAAGTCAAAAAGAACTACGTCAGGCAATTGCTTATGCGATAAACAGAGAGGAAATCCTGGAACAACTCTATTTTAACAACGGTGTTGTAACTGATACACCCGTTTTTCCAGATTCGTGGCTTAATCAGCTGGACCAGAATAAATATTCTTTTGATCCAGCTCAGGCAGAAGAGTTAATCGGGGAACTGGAAATTCCCGAAGGAACAACCTTTTCTCTTCTGACCAACGAAGATAATCAACTTCGTGTTGCAACGGCTCAAATTATTGCTGATTATCTCCGGAATGCCGGATTAGAGGTGGATATAGAAGAAGTTGAATGGGAAAATATGCAGGAGAGAACTGCTGAAGGCAATTTTGATATGGTATTGACTGGATGGCATCTTTCTGTGTTGCCGGACTTATCCTTCGCATTCCATTCATCCCAACTAGACAGAGGAAATTTTATCAGATATCAGAACGAAAAAATGGATGAAGTAATTGAAACTATTTTTGCTGCAGCAGATCAAAGCCGAAAGCAAGAGGGATGGCTCGACTTTCAGGATCTTTTTATAGATGAAATGCCATACATCAGTTTGTTTTATAAGGATCATGCCGTCTTGCACCGGGAAACACTCAGAGGGGAATTAAAACCTCACGGATATAATATTTTCGAAGGAATAGAAACAGCGTATATTGTCGTTACTGAAGAAGAATAACAAAAACCCGAAGGCTTAGGCCTTCGGGTTTCGATTATATTAGGTAGTTTTTTGTTTTGGTGCGGTAGGTGGGACTTGAACCCACACGCCCTAAGACACAGATCCCTCAAACCTGCCTGTCTGCCAATTCCAGCACTACCGCAAAATACAAGACAATTACTTTACAAACCTGTACGCATATATATCATAAGCATCTGCATACTTTGTAAAAATTACTTTATCAGTATACCGCCTTCGCAGGATCATGTCAACCATCTGGCAATCAATTTAAGACTTTTTATCGACAATTTGACCACTTGTATAGTGATTGATGGCCTGATCCATTTTTTCAAGGAAAACACTTTGATTTGGTCTGGCTTGTATTTTTTTAAAGATTTGATTTAGGTCATAAAGAAGCCCTTGTTGATAGATGAACAGAAAGTTAATACGGCTCGGATCTTCTTCTAATCTTAATAGCAGAGCTTTAGATGAAGTATCGAGATGTCCGTTTGTTTTAAGACTGACTCCTAATTGCTGAAGTTGAGGAAGGTAACGATGTACCGTTTGAATAATTTTAGAACTGTGATCCATGCCTATTTCTCTTTCAAAATCCCTTAAGCTGTCCAAAGCCTGATTATACTTATTGAAAAGTTCAATGATAATAGAAATCCATTCGTTTACTTCCTCAGGCTGATCACTCCGTCTAAACTTTTCTAAAACTTCTTCCAATGCTTGTTCGTGAGCATAAAATTTTTTATAAAACTGTTTTAGATCCCGAAGTTTGCCATAGAACATATCGGAAAATAGCAGATAGTTCTCGCTGGAGTTAGACATGCTGTTTTGTATAGGGTTAACTCTCTCTAACTCGTCAACTTTGGCGACCTGTTGATTATTGATTTTGCGATTAACATAGTAGGTGGATATTCTGTCTTTATTTACCGATGATATTTTGGACATAAGATCACCTCTTAATTAATATCGGCAAAACAGTCTTTTTTATGATATTGCTATATAACGTATTTACCCTTTATAGTGATTATTATTGATATCTTTCCCAAAGGACTTGAAGCTAAGGATATGATATAATTATTAAGGAAAGAATTGTAGTGCAGAGACAGAAAAGACCCGATCATCTTTTCTGATCGGGTCTTTTCTGTCTCTAAGCATTACAATTTTTCCCATTGAACAACAGTCGCG
>QYZZ01000056.1 GCA_003838145.1 Tindallia sp. MSAO_Bac2 | reverse complement strand
TGGTTTGGTTGATGACTCGTAGCTTTTCTATTTCTTCCTGAGTCATGTTAAATATCTCCTTTCGCATAGGTGACATTTTACCAGAATAAATTTAACATGACATTATCACAGAATAACCACACAATACTTAATATATTTATTTACATCTTGATACATCCTGTGGTAAAATAGTTCTGTCAGACATAAGGGGAATTAACTCAGCTGGTAGAGTGTATCCTTGACGTGGATAAAGCCGTGGGTTCGAGTCCCTCATTCCCCACCAAACATAAACAAGTAATTGAACATCTATACAGGTGTTCAATTTTTTTGCCTTAACAGTATGTATATCGAAGGACTAATACAAGAGTTCTGTTTTATTGTTTGTGATTACGGGTAATAAAACTAAAGATTTTAATACATGGAGGTCATGCATATGGTCGCACAAAACAAGTCGTCCGGTCTTTTTCAGCGCCAACCCATCATGAGAAATGTTCTTATCAGCTTGATTCCGCTCACTATTGGGGCTGTCTATTTATTTGGGCTCAGGGTGTTAACTTTAATGATGGTTGTTACAGCTGCAGGAACAGCCACAGAGTATATTTTTGTAAAAAAGAGAAATAAAAAAGTAACTGAAGCCGTTTTGGTTACCAGCGTATTATTCACGCTTTCATTGCCAGTGGCAACACCATATTGGGTGGCGATTGTAGGTATTGTTTTTGGTGTGCTTTTTGCAAAAGAAGCATTTGGTGGCTTTGGAAGGAATGTCTTTAATCCTGCTTTGGCAGGAAGGATGTTCTTATACGTTTCATTCCCGGAGTATCTAACCGCATCATGGAATCATAGTGCATCTGGTTTTCCGGGTGGCTTTATTCAATACATAACACCAGCGTTAGATACTGTTTCTGAATCAACTCCCATGCCCGCTTTTCGTTCTGCCGGAGAGCTTCTTACTGCAAATGAAGTTTTATGGGGGTACACTTCCGGTTCAATGGGTGAAACCAGTGCTATCCTCATTGCTTTAGGAGCAATATTCCTCATTACCCGAAAAGCCGCTGACTGGCGGCTGATGGCCTCCTCTTTGGGCGGTTTTGTTGTTATGCATGGCATACTTTCTGTTTTAGGCGTCAGCAGTGTGCCAAATCCAGCATACGGTCTTCTTACAGGCGGGTTTCTCTTCACTTCCATTTATTTTGTTACCGAACCAACGACAGCTCCTAAAACAATACCTGCTAAATGGACCTATGGAATTCTTATTGGCGTAATAACTGTCGTCATTCGACATTTTGGTATTTTTGTAGAAGGAGCTGCTTTTTCTGTTTTGATTATGAATACTTTTGTTCCCATAATGGATGAAGGCGTTAAATCAATTAAAGCTGCCAGAAAGAAGGTGGAAGCGTGAAAAAGCTAAACTTGAAACCAGTACTTTTTATGATTATTGTGACGTTTATATATACTTCGGTACTAGCAGGTATTAATGCTGCTACAATCGACAGAATCGAACTAAACGAACAGCTCTCAGATCAGCTTTCCTTCCTTTATGTGCTGGATAAGCTTCCAGAGGACACCAGCGCAGAAAATGTAAATGAATTATACGATCAACTTATCAATGAAATAGAAGTCAATGGAAGAACCATATATGAAGGCTTTAATGAAGATGGTGAGTTAATCGCTTATATAGTTCCCATTTCCGGGAGTGCAGTCTGGGGTGAATTAAGAGGATTGGTTTCAATTTCTACAGACTTTGAAGAGGTACTGGGAATTGAATTTCTCTCACATAATGAAACTCCTGGCCTTGGAGCTCGTATAGACGAAGAATCATTCAAAGAACAGTTCAGAGGCATAGAGATAGATCCAGACGAATCAGAAGAGCTGCTAGTATTCAGACCGGATCCGGACGGTCAGGTAGATGCTATTTCAGGTGCTACCGGAACCTCAAATGCAGTTCGGGATATTTTCAATAAAAATATCAGTGAATTTATGTCAGAAACCCGGGAGGCTTTGAAAAATGATTAGAAAAATTAAAAATATTTTTTCTCTCGGAGTATTTAAAGATAATCCGGTTTTCAGGCAAATATTAGGAATATGCTCTGCTCTCGCTGTCACGAATTTAATGATCAACTCTCTGGTAATGGGTATTGGGTTGATATTTGTTGCTTCTTTTTCAAGTCTTACAGTTTCAATTATACGCAAGTTCACACCAAAGCATATCCGTATGATGGTTCAAACTTTAATTATATCCGCTTATGTAATTATCGTAGATATTGTCTTAAAAGCTTACTGGCCTTCTATGAGTGAAGCGTTGGGGCCTTATGTAGGCTTGATCATAACAAACTGTATTATCATGGGTAGGTGTGAAGTATTCGCTCAGAACAATCCTCCCCTTACTTCTTTTATAGACGGCATAGCCTCCGGTGTGGGATACAGCGCTGTTCTTCTGTTTATTGCTTTTTTCCGGGAATTGCTGGGCTTTGGGTCTTTATTTGGGATCAACATTCTTGGTGAAGGATGGACCAATTGGGTCTTCATGATTATGCCGCCCGGAGCCTTCTTTATGCTTGGAATTCTTATTTGGATTGCAAACACTTATATTCCGGATAAAGATGGAAATAAACCAGCGACAGGAGGTGCAAAATAATGGAAATTAATCCTCTGGTCATTTTTATGGCATCTATATTTACTAATAATATGATTTTGGCAAACTTTCTGGGAATGTGCTCATTTATTGCAGTTTCAAAAGAGATTAAAACCGCTTGGGGGCTGGGTCAGGCTGTTACATTTGTTCTTACCGGAACGTCAATACTCAACTACCTGATTTATCACCATATTTTAGTTCCTTATGATCTAGAGTATCTGCGTTTTATTGTTTTTATTATTTTAATTGCCGCTTTTGTTCAGCTGGTTGAAATGATTGTCGAACGATATGTCCCTACTTTATACTATTCGTTAGGTATATTTCTTCCGTTGATTACTGTCAATTGCGCTATACTTGGTGTATCACTATTTATGGTTATTCGTGATTATAATCTAATACAATCTGCCTTTTTCGGTCTTGGATCCGGGATTGGATGGGCACTTGCTATCGTGGCTTTAGCCGGAATCAGGCAAAAAATCAAAAGTGCTCCCGTCCCACAAGGTCTGGAAGGACCTGGTATTACGCTAATAATCATTGGATTAATGGCCTTGGCCTTTATCGGGTTTTCCGGAATTGCCAACGTACAGTAGAGGAGGCTAATCAATGACACAAATTGTCATCACCGTAGGAATTATGAGTAGTATTTCCGGCGTCCTGGCATTGATGCTGACGCTGGCTAATCAATACATTGCCAACTATGGCGAGTGCACCATTACTATTAATCAGGATAAGGAATTTGTCGTTGAGGGTGGCAGCACTCTGTTGAGTACATTAAATGAGCAGGAGTTGTTTCTTCCTTCCGCATGTGGTGGCAAAGGCACCTGTGGTTTATGCAAATGTGCTATACATGAAGGCGCCGGCCCTGTCCTTCCTACTGAAACTTCTTTCTTAACGGAAGAAGATAAGGAAAAAAATATTCGTTTATCCTGCCAGGTAAAAGTTAAGTCCGACATGCAACTTGGCATACCTGAAGATTTATTAAACGCAAGAAAGTATGAAGCCGTGGTGGAATCAATTAAGGAATTAACGGACACCATCCGGTTTTTGCGCATTAAAATTACAGATAATCAGGAAATTGATTTTATACCTGGTCAATATGTTCAGCTATTGGCACCGCCATACCCGGGAAATCCAGAAGAGGTATTTAGAGCTTATTCCCTGGCATCTTCTTCTTCAGAAAAGGACAGTATCGAGCTGATTATCGGTTATGTTGAAGAAGGTCTCGTGACAACCTATGTACATCAGTTTTTAGAGGAAGGAGATCAGGTATCCTTCAATGGTCCTTTTGGGGATTTTTACCTGCAGAAAGATAGCGATACAGAAATAGTTTTAATTGCTGTCGGAACCGGCCTGGCGCCAATACGCAGCATCCTTTATCAAATGAAAGAGGAAAGCATCGACCGTAAAACCACTTTCTTTTTCGGAGCCAAAACCGAAAAAGATTTGGTTTTGGCAGATGAAATGCGAGAATTTGAAGAGATCCTTCCAAACTTTTCCTACAAACCTGTTTTGTCACGATTAAAGGACGATGATCCATGGGAGGGCGATCGTGGCCGGGTTACCGATTCAATAGAGAAGTATATTGATGACGCAGAAAATAAAGAAGCCTATTTATGCGGAAGTCCTGTTATGATCGAATCCGCTGTTGAAAAGCTAAAAGAAAAAGGTTTTACTGATGAAGTAATATTCTATGATGAGTTTGGATAGAAAAAGGTGCCCTCCGCAGGCACCTTTTAAGTTTAAATATCTGTCAACTCAAATCCATCACCAATAACCTGAATTGCCTTATCCTCATCCTTTGCATCGATTACCCAGGAAAGATTGATTTCGGACGTGGTAATCATTTTAATTTCAATATTATTTGCGGCTAAAAGATCAAATACCTTACCCGCAACTCCCGAGTGGGATCTCATACCCAGGCCAACGATAGACATTTTAACGATGTTTTCATTGATTTCCCATTGGATAACATCATCTTCTACCTTCCACGCCTCCATCATTTCCCTTGCAACAGCAGTATCTTCTCTTGGAACCGTAAAGCTGACATGCATTCTATTCTGACTGGCGGTCATTTGTGATATCATATCAACATTAACTTCTTTTTCAGCCATTTCAGAAAAAATACGACGAAGACTGTTCATGTTCGCCGGCAAATACATTAACGTCACCTGTATATCCGAATGACTGGATGTCATCCCGGTAACAACACTTTCTTCCATTTCTTCACTTCCTCCATTTACTATTCGTGTTCCGGCAACTTCATCAAAGGCAGAAGCAACATAGAGCGGAACTCTGAATTTATGTGCTAATTCCACAGATCGATGATGCAAAACTCCAGCTCCAAGGCTTGCCATTTCCATCATTTCTTCCGAAGTAATCACACTCAGTTTTTTTGCCTTCTTTAGTTTTCGCGGGTCCATTGTATAAATACCGTCAACGTCAGTATATATTTCACAGGATGCGCGTAGTTTGGCTGCCAATGCTACTGCCGACGTATCGCTGCCTCCCCTTCCCAGGGTGGTTAGTTCCTGATCTTTTCCAACGCCCTGAAAACCAGCAACTACAACAACTTTATCTTTCGCCAGTTCCTGATGGATTTTTCCCACATCAATGTCAAGAATCCTTGCTTTTTGATGGATTGATGTCGTTTTTATATTTAGTTGAGAGCCGGTAAAGGAGATGGCTGGCATTCCCTGGTCCCAAAGTGCCATAGCCAGAAGAGATATGGATACCTGTTCTCCTGTTGTTAGCAGTACATCCATTTCACGGGAATTTGGATATTCGGACACCTGACTAGCCAACTCAGTCAACCGGTCTGTTGATTTTCCCATTGCTGAGACAATAACAACCACCTGATGGCCTTCCATTTTCTTTCGAATTACTTTTTTTGCAACATCTTTAATTTTCTCCGGAGTTCCAACTGACGTCCCCCCATATTTTTGAACAACTATACTCATATTCTACTCCTCATTCAGCTGTCTAAGGGCTTCAACCAAACCTGTTTTAGATCTTGTTTTTTCATCAATTGTTTTTAATACTTTAGCGGGAGTCCCAGCAACAACAACATTAGCAGGCACATCTTCTGTTACAATCGCTCCGGCTGCAACAACTGAATTCTCTCCAATACGTACCCCTTCTAATACAACTGCGTTAGCACCAATCATAACACCATCTTCTACTACAACAGGTGTTGCCGAAGCGGGTTCAACAACTCCTGCGATGACAGCCCCGGCTCCTATATGGCAGTTTTTACCAACAATGCCTCTTCCGCCTATTACCGCATTCATATCAATCATTGTTCCTTCACCTATTACTGCCCCAATATTAATTACAGCACCCATCATAACAATGACATTTGCTTGGATTTCAACTTTTTCACGGATAAAAGAACCGGGCTCAATACGCGCAGGTATTCCTTTATAGTCCAGTAATGGTATTCCTGACATGTTCCGGTCCCATTCAACAACGTAGTCTTCCACTTTATCCTTATTCTGCTTCAGAAAAGCTTCAACTTTTTTCCAGTCGCCAAAAAGAGTGCCAGTTTTATCATTTATAAATATTTTTCCACCAAAATCCTCCCAGTCTATGGCTCCCAATTCACCTTTAATATAAACTTTTACCGGTGTTTTCTTTTCGCTCTTTTGAATATATTCAATTATTTCTTTTGCTTCCATTGTATTACCTCCGCTTTTTAATGTATTTTACTCCTTCATGCCAAGCACATCTTTCATGTTGTACAGTCCGGCATCTGCATTCAGTGCAAATTTTGCTGCTTCTAATGCTCCCTTAGCAAACACAGAAGGGTTATGAGCCTCATGTACCAGCGTAATACTCTCAAGATCATGGATAAAACTTGCTTCATGCCGGCCTACTATGCTTCCTCCCCTAACGCTGTGTATCCCAATTTCCCCAAGATTTCTCGGGCATTGTCCTTCTCTTCCATATACATGACTTCTTTTTTCTCCCAGCCCTTTTTCAATAGATTCCACTATACTTCTCGCACTTCCGGAAGGAGCATCTTTCTTCCTATTGTGATGAGTCTCAACTACTTCTATATCAGCTGAATTTTTTAATACTGAAGCTACTTTCTCTACCATGGAGAACATTAGATTCATGCCCAGTGACATATTCGTTGCATATACTAATGGAACTGATTCAGCTGCTTTCTCAATTTTTTTCAGTTCGTCATCGTTATACCCGGTTGTGCCAATAACCAAAGAGCATTTTCGTTTTTCCACATATTTCAAAACGTTGTCAAGCGCCGTAGGGTGTGAAAAATCAATGACAACATCCGGTTTTAGCAAATAACTTTCGCTATCATCATAAGAACTGATCCCCTGTACTTGGTGCCAATAAGGGTCATCTTTAGCCATATTAATGATCATTTTTCCCATTTTACCAGTTTTTCCCCACACCAGTAAATTCAATTAAAACACCACCCTTCACAAATTTTTTCTGTAGTATCAGATCAAATTCAACCGCTTCATTTCAATTTCCAGCTGTTCTTTGTTATTTTCCTCCATTGGAGTCAATGGCATTCTCAGCTCGTTCTTGGCCAGTCCCATCAAGGATGCCGCTGCCTTTACCGGTATAGGATTCACTTCCATAAACAAGAGATTAAACAGCTTTTTGTATTTCACTTGCAATTCAATGGCTTTAGAAATGTTTCCATCTTCGAAGGCCTTACACATTTCTTGAGTTTCCCTGGGGATTACATTAGCCATTACAGAGATAACACCGTGCCCGCCAACGGAATAAATTGGTAGAATGTTATCATCATTTCCAGAGTAAATCATAAAGTTTTCCGGCACCAATCTTTTTATTTCCAACACCTGAGAAATATTGCCGCAAGCTTCTTTTATGCCCACAATGCTTTTAATATCTGCCAGTTTGGCCACCGTCTCCGGTTCGATGTTTAAACCTGTTCGTCCCGGAACGTTATATAAAATGATGGGAAGCTCAGTATTCTCAGCGACAGCACCAAAATGAGCAAGTAAACCATTTTGTGTTGCTTTGTTATAGTACGGGGTTACCACAAGTGCTCCGTCGGCTCCTAATTCTTCGGCAACCCTTGTATTTTCAACAGTCACTGATGTGTTATTGCTTCCAGTGCCTACAACTACTGGTATTCTGCCGTTCACATGCTTCACTGCTGTCTTGATAACTTCTCTTTTTTCTTCACCAGTCAGTGTAGAAGCTTCGCCAGTGGTTCCCAAGACTATTAAACATTGGCAGTCATTTTCGATCTGAAAATCCAGCAGCTTTTTGTATTGATCCAAATCAACCTTTCCCTGGTTAAATGGTGTAATTATGGCTACTCCAGCTCCTTTAAACATAATTCATTTCCTCCTTCGCATGATTAAAAGTTTTTATTGGTTTTTTAATTCTTCCATCTTCTCGATAATTTGAACTGCATTTGTCGCCGCACCTTTCCGAAGATTATCCGCTACAATCCACATGGATAATGTACAAGGATCATAAAGGTCTTTTCGGATACGTCCTACATAAGTGTCATCAGTTCCTGCAATTTCCAGAGGAGTGGGATATTCAAGATTATCAGCATCATCCATCAAAACTACTCCTGGTTCGCTTCTTAACAATTCTTTCACTTCCATTAGACGCGGAGCACTTTCAAAGGTTACAGTGACAGATTCGCTGTGTCCATAAAAAACCGGTACTCTAACAGTTGTTGCATTAATGGCAATGCTATCATCACTAAGAATTTTATGGGTCTCGTAAACCATTTTCAGTTCCTCTTTAGTAAATCCATTTTCATTAAAGACATCTATATGCGGAATACAGTTGGCTGCTATTCTTTTGGGGTAAACCTGTGCAGGGTATTCCGGATCTTTCATTTGCTTTTCAAGCTCCACAATGGCTTTGTGTCCACTACCAGATACTGCCTGATAAGTGGAAACAACTATTCTATTCATTTTATAAATTCGATGCAGCGGCGCCAGAGCCATGACCATTTGAATCGTGGAACAGTTAGGATTTGCTATAATTCCCTGGTAGTTTCTCAGTGTGTGTCCGTTCACTTCAGGAACAATTAATGGGATTCCATCAGTCATCCGCCATTGCGAAGAGTTGTCAATAACTGTATTTCCTGCCTCCTGAGCAATTGGTGCATATTTTAGAGAAATATCTCCTCCCGCCGAGAAAAGAATATAATCAAAAGGCTGTTTCATAGCTTCCTCTGTCAACAATTCGACTACCACCAAGCGACCATTCCAATCCAGCTTTTCTCCAGCCGTTCTCTCTGATGCAAAACAGTGCAGTTCTTCAATATCCAGCTTTCTTTCCAATAAGATATCCAAAATTTTTCTTCCTACAGCTCCAGTAGCGCCAACAACACCAATATTCAGACCCATACTAAACTCCTCCTCATATTATAATCAACAGACCGCTTAATATCAAACGGCTGTAATTAGCTCTAACTTAGAACAAAACCGCCTGCGGCGGGTAAAAAGACTCTAACCCGCAGGCTGTTTCATTTTTATTCTATTTTGGTATCATAATCCCATGGCATTTGATGCATAATGCTGTGGGATTTCCTTCTTT
>QYZZ01000055.1 GCA_003838145.1 Tindallia sp. MSAO_Bac2 | reverse complement strand
TGCACTAATGGTAGCTGCAGAAAACAACAATGCTCTCAATTTGTATAAATCAATTGGTTTTGAAGTGAAAGATGTAGACTTAGTGATGCTTCGTAAACTGGATGAGTTAAACAGTGAAAACAATCGGTAAATAATTATCAGAAAATATTGAGATTCAAGGCAAAACATGATATAATCTCGGATATAACAGCAAACGCTTTTAGGGAGGCGTTCCTTATGATTATACAGGCATCTAATTCTATCCAAAGACCAATTGTAAATCCACCAACTCACAGCTACGAGAACTTTAAGACACCAAAGCAACAAAGACTTGAATTTGATAGAAATCTTAGCAATCCTTCAGTTAAAAAAGTGGTGCAGGACAGCGTAAACAAAGTGTATGAAAGCATGCAAAAACTGGTGGAAAACAAGGAAGGACGAGTGGGGACGGGGTCAACTCGTCCTTTTGATTATGGCAGTGAATAAAATCGTTAAGATTGAAGGGAATGATAGTGGTAAGTCGGTGTTTGGTGAACGAAGTATTTTGCTGGTTTAACTTGCATATATATTGCAAATCGCAATACAAAAAGATATAATATAATTATCAGGAAGGAGGAGGTATGTATGGCTAAAACGACAAGTATCTTTGCTCGTGTTGAGCCGGAAATAAAAGAACAAGCAGAAATAGTGTTAAATAAGCTGGGGATACCTATGTCAAGTGCCGTCAATATTTTTCTAAGACAGGTTGTTATACAAAATGGACTGCCCTTTGATGTTAAAATTAGACATAATAAACCTGTTGCATTTGAAAATTTATCAACTGAAGGTTTTAACAATGAAATTGAAAAAGGGTTTAATGACTTAAGGGCAGGTAGGATTGTGTCTGCAGAGAAGGTAGCGGAACGAATCACTAAGGAATATGGGCATGAGTTATAAAATTGTCTATACCGAAGAAGCCGAGCAGGATCTAGTTGACGTCTACCGCTATATTGCCATGGATTTACTGGTGCCAGAAACAGCGAAAAATCTAATGGATAGAATCATGGATGCAGTCAAAGGCCTAAATGGATTGCCTTTGCGGCACAAGCTTTATCAGAATGAACCATGGCATAGTAAAGGGTTGAGAGTTCTTCCGATTGACAACTACCTTGTGTTTTACACAGTCCTTGAAGAAGAAAGTAAAGTAGTGGTAATAAGAATAATGTATGCCGGACGAAATATTGACTTGCAATTGTCAAATACAAAAACATAGATTAGATACTAGATCCTTTAAGGCATCTGCTAACAACAGGTGCTATTTTTGTGTTGGGGGACGTTTGGACGAACGGGGACGGGGGTAACTCGTCCTTTTTTGCGTTATGCCAATAACTACAAATACCCAACAGGAATAGCGCGAAGCTGTTTCTCCAAAAGGATTACTTCAGGATATTGGTTGATAATGGCGCCATCTCCAATGTGCATGTCTCCGGCGGTGGCGATGGGCTCTAATAGATGAAAAGGCTGCCCCATTTTTTTATTTGGCTTTGCCGTCATTTTAATCTCAACCGGATAAACAACACGATCAATTTCCAGAATAAGGTCAATTTCTCTTTGGTCGGCATCGCGATAGTAGTAAAGATGCCTCACTGTTTTTCCGGCATTCAGAAATGATTTGATAATCTCCGTAACAACCCATGTTTCAAAAAACTGGCCAGCCTTAGCGCCGTTCTGGATTGTCTCCGGCGAAATCCACCTGGTCAGCCATGCCATAAGACCAGTGTCCATGAAATAAAGTTTCGGTGTTTTTAACATTCGCTTTAAGTGGTTGTTATGGTACGGATACAGCAGCGTAATAAGACCGGATGTCTCCAGTACTTGTACCCACCGTTTTGCCGTTGCGGGGGAGACGCCGGCATCTTTTGCGATATTTTCATAATTTAACAATTCACCACTTCTGGCTGCCACTGCGATCATAAAACGTGTGAAATCTCCTTTTTCAGTAACGTTGACAAGTTGGTTCACATCCCGCTCGATATATGTTGTCACATAGCTTGAGTAGAATGTCTCCCAATCCGTCTCTGAAGACACCAATAGTGGCATGCAGCCGCGATGAATCATAGACCAGAGGTCCGATGTGTCGGTGC
The DNA here is from genome assembly GCA_003838145.1 of Tindallia sp. MSAO_Bac2. Taxonomy (GTDB): domain Bacteria; phylum Bacillota; class Clostridia; order Peptostreptococcales; family Tindalliaceae; genus Tindallia. The sequence continues at coordinate 3,721 of QYZZ01000055.1, read as the reverse complement.
ATTCTGTCTCTCTGGCGGCAAGATAGTTCTCGATTGGTGCGAAGGGCACAGAACAAGCTACATGCTTGCGCTCACGGTAAGAAATACCCTGCAGAGGAAGGATTGCCAATCTGCCGGCCAGGGATTCACTTACATTTTGCATCAAATGATACGTTTGCGAACCAGACAGCAGGAATAAGCATTGTTGAGGATGTTGACGATCTAACGCAGCAAACCGCATGGTGTCGATGCGCATTTTAAGATAGGGGAATAATTCAGGAACGTATTGGATTTCATCAATAATCAACTGCTCACGACGGTTCATCAGGAAGAGTTCCGGGTCATCTTTTGCTTGCTGTAAAAGCAATGGATTGTCGAAAGTAACGTACTCATATTCAGGACTTATCTTTTGCAACAAAGACGATTTACCTACCTGACGGGGACCCGTTAGCAGTATGGCGGGAAATGTATGAATGGTTTTGTTCAGATGCTCTGTGATGGTCCGGTTAATCCAGCTCATGATGATCACCTCGTTTTTTACCTTTATTATAACGCAATAATACGTATAGTACAACACTCGGTGATGGATCGTACGACGCTTACCCCTTTATTGTAGCATCGGGGTCAGGCTTGAATAATTCACTTACGAAGATCTGTGCCTGACACCGAAATATCATGGCTGAAATTAGCAAACTGAATTGCCAAAAGATTGAGAGATCCCCTGAATCGTGATACAATCCAAATTACAAATATTCCAGTCAAGGAGGTTGTTGATATGGAGTTTGATCGTATATGCCAAAATTGCGGCTCTTTTTTTCAGGATATGGATGATATAAACCTGGGTGTATGTCTGAATGACAAAGTTTTTGAACCTTTTATTGATGAAATACTAGACTCAGAAGATTTTTCAAACTGCCATGAATTATACTTGCAAAAACGATATAATGGAGAAAAAGAGGCGTGTGAGGACTTCAATGAGCCGGAAATGTTAGAGATCCCCGAAGGAATGGATCTCTATGAATATCTCCGATTTGAGCAGCTGAAGTATCAAGACGTTGATGATATTATCAAACATCTGTATGATAACGATGAAAAGCTGGCAAGTAATGCAATAACAACTCTTTCAAAATACATTGCCATTGGAAATGAAAGCGCCTATCGAGGTTTGGTCAACTATTATATGGATATGGGTCCAGCTGAAACCCTTGAAGATGTTCATGCCAGAAAAGACATCATAAAAGTCCTTTCAATAAAAGAACCAGAAAATAGTACCATAGACGCATATGTCAATGAACTAGCCAGAACACCGTCCAATAATACGACGAGGCAATTGTACACACAAATACTGGAACGATTAAGCAGGTGTCCTTGTGAAATGGTTGAAGGCCCATTGCTGGAATTGCTGCAAAAAACCGATTACAGCTATAAAATAAAGAAAAGGATCATGGAGGTTGCCTCCAAAACCCCCTGTTGAAATTGATGAAGAGACAGTATCTTTACTGGCAAAAACCAATCGCACCATTGGTATTTTGGAAGGGCTCTCACGACAAGTCCCAAACATTGAGCTATTTGTGTCCATGTATGTTAGAAAAGAAGCGCTTTTATCTTCCCAGATAGAAGGGGCGCAGGCGACTTTGGATGATATCTTAGATCCTTAAATTGAGGAGAATACAAACCGTCATGTCACAGATGTAGTGAACTATATTAGGGCGTCCCGATATGCGGCTGCCAGATTAAATGAATTACCCATATGTAACCGTCTTATAAAAGAGACCCACGCTATACTGCTGGAAGATGTTCGTGGAGAAGAAAAACCCCCCGGAGAATTTAGGCGTAGTCAAAATTGGATTGGCCCCCAGGGAAGCACCCTAAATAATGCCCTTTATGTCCCTCCGAATGTTGAGGATATGGAAACTGCGATGTCTGAACTTGAGAAGTTTATTAATGAAGAAGATGAGCTTGATCCACTGATCAAAATAGCGCTTATCCATTATCAGTTTGAAACGATTCACTCCTTCTTATATATCATACTTTCTAAAGCGAAATAGGGTAGAGTATTACGATCGACTTATGGAAGTAAGGAACAAAGGAAACTTTGAGCAGTGGATAAAATTCTATCTTCGAGGAATGAAAGAATCAGCGGAAGATTCCATTCAAACGATTGAAAAACTAGTGAAGCTACACGATAAGAACTGGGAAATGATATCCAACACCGGAAGATCTGCAAAAACGATAAAAAAGGTATTTTCTTATTTAGAAGGCAGTCCAATAATTGATATCAAAAAAACCAGTGAAGGGTTAGGCCTTTCCTTTAATGCTGTGTCAAATGCAGTTAATAAAATGGTGGAATTAGGGATACTGATACAGACGCAAAATGTTCAAAGAAATAGAGTTTTCTCTTACGAAGAGTATTTAAATATTTTGAGGCAAGACACATAGAAGACGGACGAATGGGACGGGAAAAACTCGTCCTTTTGTATAACGTCAAGATGCAGGACGAGTGGGGACGGGGTCAACTCGTCCTTTTGGTTATGGCAGTTAACAGGACGAGTGGGGACGGGGTCAACTCGTCCTTTTGGTTATGGCAGTTAATAAAACCGTTAGGATTAGGATTGAAGGGGTTGAAAAAGGATTTAATGACTTGAAGGCAGGTAGAGTGGTATCTGCAGAGAAGGTAGCGGAAGGAATCACTAAGGAATATGGGCATGAGTTATAAAAATGTCTATACCGAAGAAGCCGAGCATGGAATAGTAAAACTGAGTGGCCATAGAGTGGATAGAGAAATGAAAACGAGGGGTACCCATGAACATGCTGGAAAACCTAAAAAGCTTAAAAGATTGGATAGCTTATCGTCTGAAGTTATTAGATATTATGGAACTAAAACTTAGCATGAGGGAAATCCGCAGGTTAAGAAAAAGTGATATAAGGCTGCTGTTCCATTTAATGGAAACAGTCAATCATACAGACAACCTTAACCTTACGCTGACCAGAGAATGGTTTGATTATGTGTTGGAATTAGATAATACTGGTAATATTGCTTCTTTTGAAAGGGAGCGTATGACCGGACTGGCAACCTGTATGATCAACGAAGTGTTTCCGGAACAGGCAACTGTGAATGTACTGGTACATCCCGATTATCGGCGTAAAGGTTTGGGTGAAGAGCTCTTAGACTGGGTATTGGACTTTGCCAGAGAAAATGGTGTAGCATCATTAGAAACCTATGTAAAAAAAGGCTGGGGCACAGTGCGTCCTTTGCCAGAAAATTTGGTTTCCAAACTACGTTTTACTCCTGGGAAATGGAAGCCAACCTGAAGGATCTTTCAGGAGGAGCAGTGTTACCAGAATTTTTGACATTGATTTCTGCTTCAGAAGAAAATGGTTCAGAATATGCACAGATTATGCTTCAAAGCTTTGGAGATTTCCTGGAAGCGGATATACTGGAAAAAATGCTCGAAGATCCATCAGTAAGAGTTTGGCTGCTTAGAAAGGAAGAAAAAAGCATCGGTTGTATTTCATTTCAGTTAAAAGAAATTCATAAAACAGGATACATATTTAATGTGGCAGTTATACCGGAGGAACAAAAAAAGGGTTGTGGCAGTCTCTTAATGAAAAAATGCCTGGAATGGTTAAAAGGAAAAGGATTTTCTAAGGGTGCACTAATGGTAGCTGCAGAAAACAACAATGCTCTCAATTTGTATAAATCAATTGGTTTTGAAGTGAAAGATGTAGACTTAGTGATGCT
>QYZZ01000054.1 GCA_003838145.1 Tindallia sp. MSAO_Bac2 | reverse complement strand
TGGAGGATCTATCGAATCATGAATTTGCTGGCTTCCTGCAAATCACAGGCCGGCTCTAAATGATGAACATAGTGGCTCTAAATGATCGCACCGCTGGCTCATTTTGATCGCTGTAAACAAGCAAGTGTGTTTATCAATGATGATGAATCTGGCCTGCATCAGGATTTTGAAGTCTGGCTGGAAAAACTGGCTCCGGAAAAACCGCACAGCCAATATAAGCACAACGGCTTTGAAGATAATGCGGATGGGCACTTGAAAAGAACAATTATGGGAAGGGAAGTAGTCGTAGCTGTTACTGAAGGTAAGCTGGATTTTGGTCCGTGGGAACAAATATTCTACGGTGAATTTGATGGAAAAAGAAAAAAACGAGTGCTTGTTAAGATTATTGGTGAGTAATATTATGACAGAATGGAAGTGAAGGCTATAAAGAATCAGTTTAAGTTATTATACACATCAATTTATTTTGCTATTGGAGCATTAACCTCTTTATTGGTTTTGCACCTCGAAAGTATTGGATTCACAGGAACACAAACCGGACTTGTTATGGCTGCAGGTTCGCTGGTTCTCATCTTCTCACAACCATTTTGGGGTATAATTTGCGATAAAACAAGAAAGACATTGATGGTATTGCGGATAACGCTGATTGTCGCTGGTATATTAGCATTGGTATTATCTGTTGTTCAGAGTTTTTATCTTTTCTTGTTTTATTATTGCCTGATGCATTTTTTTCAGGGAGCTAATGCTCCCATTTCGGATACTCTTGCTATTAAAGCTTCTAATCAGTTAGGGTCGAATTTTGGTGCATTACGTCAATATGGAGCTATTGGTTTTGCCATTGCTGTTTTTATTGTTAGCAATGTCAGTGAACATGCAGGATTAAGAGTAATATTCATTTTCTATTTCATTGCCTATCTGATTCCAGCACTATTTTTTCATCCTGGAATAAAAGCGGATGATGGAATAAGAGCGGATATATTATCTGGTTTAAAAGACTTAATTAAAATACCTGAGTATCGAATGATTTTAATGGGAACGTTCTTTATTTTTGGACCTGTTGTAGCGAACAACAATTATTTTAGCCTTCTCTATCGCCACAGTGGTGGTTCATTGGCGGGAGTGGGATTGGCTTTCTTGTTGTTTGCCGGGAGCGAAGCTCCATTCATGAAAATATCAGCTAAACTTATTGATAGAATTGGCATTGAAAATACATTAATGATGGCGGCTGCGACTTCAATGATAAGGTGGTTCTGGTATGGGAGTGGTCCTGCTCCTGAGATGATGTTATTTATGTTCATTCTCCAGGGTTTTTCCGTAGGGATTTATATTGTATCAGCAGCTCAATATGTGGCTGAAAAATCCCTTTCATCTTTAAGAGTTACGGCGATGACGATATATTCCTCAGCAGGTATAGGCTTAGGTGGTATTTTTTGCCAACTGGCAGGCGGAGTTCTGCTGGACTACTTTAATGTTTTGGCAATCTACATATTTTTTGGAATTTCGACTGTTCTGGGAATGTTTTTTTTATTAAATGTAAAAAGACGAAAACATAAATTTGATTAAAAGTGGATTATTAAGGATGGGAGTAGATCCTTTATATGCTTCTGGACTGATATTTATTTGCTATTGCATAGCCTGGTACATTAAGGGTATTATATATGACAGCAGTACCAAATAGCGGGAGGTGCATCCAGTATGAAATATAACACTTTAAGAATGTTTATAATCCTTATTATGATGAGTCTGGTATTTACTACGACAGCATGTAGATCGGCTGACGAACCTTCGCCAGAAGAAACACCTGAAGTCAGTGACGCAGAAGCAACTGACTATTTCCCTTTTATTCCGGACACCAAATTTGTATATGAGGGTAGTGGCAGTGAATATGCAGATCAGACTATTTTTTTCGATTATATTGTTGGTGAAAATGCACAGCGTCGGATACAAACTGCTGGTACAACAGTAGGACAGGTTATTGTTGCAGAGAGTGGCAAGATTGTCCTGCAGTACTCAGAAGAAGAGTTTTATTCCTTTTATCCATTATTAAATGAAGAGGCAAATCAGTCAGAAATATTGTTGATGGAACCTCTTCAAGTTGGTAATGAATGGGAATTGGAGGATGGCCGGGTTAGGATAATAACAGATATTGAAGCAGCCATCTCAACTCCCTACGGTGACTTTAGCGCATTAGAGGTGACAACAGAATCTGACGAGTCAGTACACAAATCTTATTATGTCAAAGATATAGGACTGGTAAAAAGTGTTTTTGAACCGGCAGATGCTTCAGATGCTATAATTACTGAATTAGCATCAGTTGTTGAAGGATACTCATGGGAAACTGATCTTAGAGTATATTACCCTGAGTGGGAGGAACAGAATAGTGTCCACAAGGATTTTATTGTTCCAAATGCAACTAATGAATCCGTCGAATCAGTAATGACCTACTATTTGCAGCAGGATCCCTCCATTGAAACGGCTGCTGCTGTCCTTGACGATGATACAGAGATTAAAAGCATTGTGAGACAAACTGAGCAACAGCAGGTTACAGTTGATTTCAATGATGCAATTACTAAACGAGGAATGGGAAGCGATTTTGAAAGCCAAATGTTGCAATCCATTGTGAATACAATTGCTGGTTATTACAGCGTTGAAAAAGTTGTGATAAGTGTTGAAGGCGGACCCTATGAAACAGGTCATTTTTATCTTGGACCTGACGATTTTTTAGTGCCTGACACAGGGAACTCTGAACAAATTTAGAATTCGCCTTTTTCATTGAGGAAATCGCCGTACTCTGCATCAACTTTTAAAATATGGTTTTGAATCCAGTCTGCAATGAAATGAACCATTTCCATAGTTATTTCTACTTGATTCTCGTCAATATCTTTTTCATAGAAAGATTCAATTTTGGCGAGAAATTTTTTATGTTGCATTTTATGAGACATTAACTTGGGGTACTGATGCTTTTCCAGTAAAGCTTCTTCAGCATTGAAGTGATATTCAGTATAATCTTTTAGTGCATCAATAGAAGCCATAATTTCATCATAATGATCAGCATGTTGATTTGATTGAATGGCATTCACCAGATCATTTCCAAGATTAAAAAGTTGTTTGTGTTGTTCATCAAACTTCTCTATTTGACTAGAGAATTCCTCTTTCCATTTAAACATAATCGTCCTCCTTTTTTATGGCTTACTCCTGTAAATTTTACCGCAAAACTGCTTGATATTGCAATAGTGTATCACAAAACATGAATCTGATCTCAGTATTTAATTGATTTATTTTCCAGTTAAATGGTATCTATACGAATAGGCCATAAGATGGTGCCCAGAATTATTTTGCGAGGAGGAAAATCTCTGATGGAAAAATTTACAATGTTAATTGGAGGTATACAAGGAGAAGGTGTTGTTAGTACAGGAATAAGCCTCATGAAAGCATTGTCCAGAAAAGGATACTATACGTTATGCGAAAGAAAATTTTCGTCTCGTATTAAAGGTGGTAATACCCACATAATAATAACAGTGTCAGAGGAAGAAGTAACCTGTGTGGAAAGCACTTACCACGTTATTATGGCTATGGATCAGGAAAGCATTGATTTGAACTTCCATCAGCTTAGGCAGGACGGAATTTTATTTTATGATCAGGAACTTCAGGTAAGCGAAAACTTATCAGGAAATAAGAAGGTAATTCCTTTACCAATAACAGAGACAGCTAAGGACCAGGGAAAATCTTTTATGAAAAACACAAGTGTCATTGGCTTTTTAGGGAAAATGACAGGATTCGCCTATGATGAGCTTGAGGAGATTATAAAAAATGCTTATGGTAAAAAGGGTCAGGAAACTTTGACGCAGAATTTAGCTGTGTTGAAAGTTGCTTATAATAATGATTCCTTTGATAGTACAATGGCACCTTCGTTTCAACACAAAAAAGGTAAAGCCAAAATGATGATGATGGGCAACGAAGCTATTGCCTTGGGAGCAGTTATGGCAGGTTGTCGGTTTATGGCTGGATACCCCATTACACCAGCTTCTGACATCATGGAGAATTTAGCATTATACTTTCCTCAAATAGGTGGAAAGACGGTACAAACAGAAGATGAGGTGGCTGCCATTGCAATGACCGTAGGGGCTTCGCATGCAGGAGCAAGGAGTATGACTGCTACTTCAGGTCCTGGAATGACGCTTATGGGAGAAGGACTTGGACTTGCAGGGATGATAGAGACACCAATTGTAGTTGTAGACGCTCAAAGGGCAGGACCAAGTACAGGAATGCCGACAAAAACTGAACAAAGTGACCTATCCTTTCTCTATTATGCAGGACATGGAGAATACTCTTCAATTATATTGTCGCCCTCAACAGTTACAGAGTGTTATGAGATGACAGTGGAAGCATTTAACCTTGCTGACCAGTATCAATGCCCTGTAATTATACTGACTGATCTGAATTTGAGTTTATCACCACAGACCATCGATGCAATCCCTTTTGAAAATCCTCCGATTCAAAGAGGTCTATTTGCCAGTGAAACATTTTTGAGTTCTTATAAAGATGGCGGTTTTCCCAGATATAAGATTACAGAAAACGGGCTTTCAGAACGGGCCCTTCCGGGAATCCCAGGTGGTCAACATCAGGTTACAGGTCTTGAGCACAATGAATTAGGGCGCCCTTCAGATAATCCGGATAACCGAAAAAAGATGATGAAAAAAAGAATGCTTAAAACTGAACCACTAAAAAACAGAAATGAAATAATTGTTGAAGATCAATTGAACGGCAAAACTTTATTTATGGCTTATGGGTCAGTATATGGTGTTCTAAAAGAAGCATCAAAAAGATCAGAGAGTGATGTTGATATCGCGCGAATTCGCCAGATCAAACCATTACCTGTTGATCAGATAAAAAAACTCATGGCGCAATACGATAGTATCGTTGTTGTTGAAGAAAATTTCAATGGACAGCTTGCACAGATTATTCGACAAGAAACAGATCGGACCTCAGACATTGTAAGTCTAACCCGTTATGATGGTAATAACTTTACAATAGAGGAAATATTGGATGAGATGGAAAGGTGGTGCAAATAATGGAGATGATGGACTATGGAAATGGCTTAAATCCAACATGGTGTAAAGGGTGCGGTCATTTTTCCGTATTAAGATCCCTGCAGACGGCGGCGGCAAGAATGAATATACCACGAGAAATGCTGGCGGTGGTTAGCGGAATAGGATGCTCTGGTCGAATTTCTGGATATATGAACGCCTATTCTTTTCACAGCGTCCACGGCAGAAGCCTCCCGGTGGCTCAGGGAATAAAGCTTGCTAACCCGGAATTAACGGTCGTTGCTGCTGGTGGTGATGGTGATGGGTTTGCCATAGGAACCAGCCATACTGTGCATGCTATTCGCAGAAATATAAATATGACGTATATTGTGATGAACAACCAGGTTTATGGTCTTACAAAAGGTCACGTATCACCGGTAAGTCATCAGGGATTTAAAACTAAAACAACTCCTGAGGGTGCTGTTGATATGCCAGTTGATCCAGGGCTGCTGGCACTTGGATCAGGTGTGTCCTTTTATGCACAGGGCTTCTCTGCGCAACAGGATGAACTGATAGAGCTGATCAAAAAAGCAATTGAGCATCCTGGCTTTTCCCTGGTTCAGGTTTTTAGTCCATGCGTAACATACAATAAGGTTAATACTTATCAATGGTTCCGAGAACATTTAAAATCTGTAGAAGATATTCGAAACACCGATTCTTCTGACTATATTGGAGCTGTCGAACTTTTGAAGGAAACAAAGGGATTATGCACAGGAGTTATTTTTCAAAATAAAGAAAAAAAATGTTATGAAGAGTTGCACCAGGAAACAAAAGAAAGTAATCTGGTTAAAGAAACACCCCAAATATCAGAAGAATTATTTCAACAATTGACAAAAAAATTTAGCTTGTAATAAGATACCTCCTGATGGGTAACAGATCAGGGGGTGTTTATCTTATAATATGGATATAAGCATGTTTTAGGATAGTTCTGATTGAAAAGTATACATACATATGAGAAAATAGATATCGATAAATTATGAGCAACCTGAAAGCAGGAAAAGCTGGCAATTGGATTCTTACACTTAGGCTGATGCTCATGATCAAAACTTCTAATTTTTTGAAAGAGGTGTGCGCATGAATAAATATTTTAAATATGCAATAATTGTGGTTGTTTTAATTGCCATTTTATATCCCTTTGGAAGGCGAGGGTATGAAATGTACCGCTATACACGTGCGATTGAACAAATTAGTTTTCAGGGTGGCGACATTGCATCAGTAGAAGATGGTATTTATGAAGGCAGCTACGATGCCATTCTGATCCAGGCTCATGTAACAGTTCATGTAGAAGATGGTGTGATTAAGGATATTGAATATGAACATATACATGAAAGAGGAGCACGTGGTGAAATGGTAATAGAAAATGTTCTTGAAGAACAGTCCTTGCAGGTAGACACCATTACTGGTGCTACAGATAGCAGCCTGGTGTTATTAAAAGCCATAGAAAAAGCTCTTTTTGAATAAATAAACAAGGCTATGGAGGGTGAAATGGAATACTTTATATTCTTTTTCAGTGCTTTAGTTGTAGTACTTGCAGGGACACGGTTAGCTTCGTATGGCGATATTCTGGCTACCCATACATCATTGGGTCATACCTTGGTTGGTGTAATTTTAATTGCAACTGTAACAAGCCTTCCTGAAATATCAAGCAGCGTCTCGGCATCATTAATTGGGTCACCGGATCTGGCTTTTGGAAATGTATATGGAAGCAATGCTTTCAATATAATGATCATTGCCATTGCAGATATAGTACAAGGACCTGGAAGCTTACTTAGAATGGTTCGCGAAAGCCATATTCTATCCACTATTTTTGGAATTATACTGACAATAATCAGCATAATGGCAATTATAATGGCTCCTTATCAAATGTTTGAAGCAACTATCGGTTGGATCAGCAGCTTTAGTTTCTTTATTATAATTACTTATATTATGGCAATGATCTTAATGGTGCGATATGAAAACAAATTTCCCGTGCCTTTTGAACAGCCTTCAAAGCTGGGAAATCATACAAATAAACGTTATTTGGTGATGGAAACAGCCGTTAAATTCGTAATTATGGCAATTCTTATCATAGTTGCTGGGATTCAATTATCTCTTAATGCTGATATCATTGCAGAAAATACAGGACTGGGTCAAACCTTCATTGGCAGTTTGCTGATAGCTGGAGCTACCTCTTTGCCGGAGCTGGTTGCAAGTATTGCGGCCATCCGCATTGGAGCTTATGATATGGCCGTAGGGAATGTTCTGGGAAGTAACCTGTTGAATATAATGGTAATAGCCATAACGGATCTATCTTATTTTCCTGGGTCAGTGTATGCGGTGGTAAGCCAGCAGCACTTGCTGACAGCACTGACCACCATTCTTCTTAGCGGAATTGTTGTTATTGGGCTTTTTTATCGTTCAAAAAGAAGTATTATGACTATGGGGTGGGACTCAGTATTAATATTAAGCGGTTATCTGATGATGCTATATATTTTGTTTAAAACTTCCGTATAAGATGGGAGGGTTTGCTTTGAAAATTGTAACTAATGAGCAAATGAGTGCCTTGGACCAGAGTACCATTAAAGACTATAACATACCTGGAATACTGCTGATGGAGCATGCCAGTCTGGCATTGATGAAAGAAGCTGTCAGATTTTCCCGGAATCGAAAAATAAATAGATTTTTAATTTGTTGTGGTCCTGGAAATAATGGGGGAGACGGATTAGCGCTTGCAAGACACTTGATCAGACAACAAAAAGAAGTGCATTTATTTTTGTTTTCTACACCAGATAAACTAAGAGATGAATGTCTGGAAAACTATAAAATGCTGACCCGCCAAACAGAGTATGTTTATTGGCTTAAGGGTAATCAGGACATAGATAAGAAAGCATTATTAAAACTGCTTAAAGAGAAAATGGTAAAGCAAACAGTTGTGGTGGATGCATTATTTGGAACAGGTCTGGACCGACTGGTGGATGGTATTTTTTCTCAAGCAATAGATAAGATTAATCAATCAGACTGTCCTGTTATTTCTGTAGATATTCCGTCGGGCATACAGGGTAATACAGGAAGAGTTCTTGGCAACTCAGTTAAGGCAGATATAACAGTATCATTTCAGCTCCCTAAAGCAGGAAACGTTTTATATCCGGGGGCAGCCTGCAATGGAATTTTGAAAATTGCAGACATAGGCATTCCCAATAAACTGATAGAAAACACCAGCTACCTTGCCATGAAAACAGAGTCAAAGCATATAAAGGAATGGGTGCGATGTTGCCAGAAAAATGATCACAAAGGGCATGGCGGGACAATTCTGGTTTTGGCTGGAACAAAAGGGATGACTGGAGCTGCGGTGCTGGCAGCTAAAGCAGCCTTTCGAAGTGGAGCCGGATTGGTTAGAATTGCATGCGAAGAACAACTAAACTGCATTTATGAGCAAATGTTCCCTGAAGCAACTACTATAGCATACTCTGTAAACGAATACGGATATTTGACATGTGAAGCAAAAAAATGCCTGGAAGAACAGATTTCGATAGCAGATGCTATTATTGCAGGTCCTGGATGGGGTAAAAGCAAAAGTCGTGCTGACTATTTGGAATTTTTACTGGATGTATCCGAAAAGCCAATGGTTTTAGATGCGGATGCATTAAATTTATTATCAGAAAACCAAAGACTGTTTTTGCATAAAAAAAGCCCTTGGATAATGACGCCACATCCTGGCGAAATGGCACGATTGACAGGTTTATCTGCGGAGGATGTTAATTCTAACCGGATTGAGATCACAAAAAAATACGCAGAAAAATGGCAATCTACTATATTGCTGAAGGGCGCAGGAACTGTTATTTCGGATCATCATGGAGAAGTATGGATCAATACCACTGGCAATCCGGGAATGGCAACAGGAGGAAGTGGTGATGTATTAACCGGGATTATTGCTTCTCTGTACCATAGAACTAATACGGCAATCCATGCCGCTACAGCTGCAGCTTACTTGCATGGTGTATCTGGAGACATGGCTGCTTCTTGTGGAATGACCGGTACAATAGCCAGCGATCTGATCGATTTTCTTCCTAAAGCGTTTAAAAAAATAATCGAGTGACCTGATGGTCACTCGATTTCACTAAAAGGGTGCAAAACCCTGATCAAACCAGTTGCTTTGCATTGCCTGCTGGTACTCTTCGTAAAAAAGCCTCCGATGCTCATTTTCCCATTCGAACAAGGTTGTAAGAAGTTTTTTGCCTTTTGGATCCTTTGTTTGTTCTGCTGCTTTTTTATAATATTCAGCAAAATCATTTTCGATCAAATAGGCCATTCGCAGGATGGATAAATCTGCATGACTATGCAGCTGTTCAGCATCGAGCTTTTCATTTTGCTTACGTTGATCAAACAAAGACTGATCGGGATTGTTTTCAATCTCTTTACTTATATCCAGCCACTCACCATTGTCGTTTAGAGAATCATACTGCTTCTTAAGTATTTCATAATGTTCTTTTTCTGTTTCAGCCAGTGATTTAAACCAGATTTTTGCAGTCTCATTTTCCACCTGATCTGCAAAACTTTGATAAAACCTCTGGCCTTGCAATTCCATTGTCATTGCAAATTCAATGATATCTTTTTCGCTTTTCATGTGACAGCCTCCTTATTGAACGATTAATTGATCATAAAAAATATTTTTTGGTTTTACAGAAAGCTCTTTTTTAAAGTTAGAAATCATATCACTCTGAATTTTTTCCAATTGATTTGGATCAATCAACGATTCTGCCGGTGTCGCATTAATCGTTTGTGTTATCACAGCTCTTGATCGATCCGCATACCTGTTTATTTCCCTCAAGTCCCCACGGTTTTCCAATTCAAGTACTACTGATATTTTCACATAAGCTCTTCTCGATCCATCTTCGGAATTTGCAGCCTGAGTAAGCACCTCGAGAGGGACAGTGTAAGGACTGACTGCATCACTGGTAATATCTGTTTGCTGGTCAATGGCATATACGATAAGAAAAGTTGCAAAAACAGCTGTTAAAGCAATCAGGATTAGTAATGCCAATACAAGTGTCTCTTTTTTCTTTTGATTTCCCTTATGATGCTTCACTATTGATCATATCCTTTACACAAGGCAGTTACTTAGAAAAAACTACCTTTTTTTAACAGCATTTCTATATATTGAACCCGTTCATAAGCCCACGGATCCCTTTGATTATCCTTACTCATTTTACCACAAAAATCACTTATCTGATTATATCCTTTCAACTCCATCCATTTTTCAATCCCCTGATTAATTTTGGTGATTTGTTCTGTACCATTCTTATATAGCGCACTAACGACCTGTACTGACTTTGCACCTACAAGCATTGCCTTTACAGCTTCTTCATAATCCAGAATTCCATTGCTGGCAGTTAAAGGAACGTCCAGCTGGTCTTTTAGAAGAGCAATCCATTGAATCGCCAGCAAATCGTCTTGAACGTTGCTAAAAGAAAAAGTAACAGACTCTGTTTCGCTCATAATATCAACGTCAGGCTGGAAGAATCTGTTAAACATGGTAAAACCATCTGCTCCTGCCTGGCTGAGTTTTTCTGCAATACTGGTTAAATGAGTGTAATATGGACTCAGTTTAATCCCAACAGGTATAGATACAGCTTCTTTAACATTTTTTATAACTTCCACCTGCCGATTAATAATGTCTTCAGCAGTATATTTGTTGTCAACAGGCAAAGAGTAGAAATTTAGCTCTAACCCGTCAACTCCAATTTTTTCAAGATCTTTCGCATAATTAATCCAACCATTCATCGTGACGGCATTGAGGCTGGCAATCACAGGTATGGAAACTGCATCCTTGACTTTTTTGACCATTTGCAGGTGAGCCGAATCACCAGCATGTTCCAGGTGAGGAAAATGAGTTATCATCTCAGCGTGCAAATCATTATATTTTTCCAGTTGCTCATCCAGCTGATACCGTTCCAGCTGTAACTCTTCTTCGAATAAAGATTTGATAATTACAGCACCGGCGCCGGATTTTTCAAGTTCCTTAACCTTTTCTGGCCTTGATGTTAATGTGCATGCACCTACAACGACGGGACTATCAATTGAAATACCGTAAATTTCTGTTTTTAAAGTAGACACAGAGAACCCTCCATTTCTTTGGCATTATTGACAACGAATATGCTATATAAGTATACTACCTAAAATACACAATAATAAACAGAGTGGTATGTAATATACGATAAAAGAAAAAGTGTCATTGCATTTTTAGTGGGAAATGATATAATATAAGAACAAAGGTCAAAGAAAGTCGAAAGAGGGTGATTGGTATGAAATATAAAGATTATTATAAAATACTTGGTGTAAATGAAAATGCTTCGCATGCTGAAATTAAGAAAGCATATAGAAAACTGGCTAAAGAATATCACCCAGACACACATCCCGGAGACAAGGAAGCTGAGAAAAACTTTAAAGAAATTAACGAAGCTTATGAAGTTCTTGGGAATGAAGAAAAAAGAAAGAAATATGATCAGCTTAAAAACTATCAGGGTTTTCAAAATGGAGCTGAATTTGATCCGAGTCAATTTGGGTTTAATTTCTCTAATAGTAGTTATGAGACTAACTTTCGGCAAAGCAGTCACGGAGGGTTTAGCGACTTTTTTGAAGCTTTTTTCGGTGATGGAGCCGGCTTCGATATAAATGACTTTTTTGGAGGAACAAGGTATTCCAGTCAATCTTTTCAGCAGCAACCATCAAACGTAGAAGCAGAGTTAAATATCACGCTGGAGGAAGCTTATCATGGAAAAGAAAAAAAATTCATGATTAACCTTGGCAATCAGGACAGGACACTGTCGGTAAAAATACCCGCTGGCATTCTTTCGGGTGAACGCGTTAAATTAAAAGGACAAGGATTTAAAACGGCTAGTGGAAATCAGCAGGGTGATTTAATTTTAAATATTAATGTAAAAGATGATAAAAACATTAAGTTAGAAGGCTTGGATATTCATCAGAAACTATATGTATCACCCTGGGAGGCTGCGCTTGGTGCTGAAATTAAATTTGAGAGTATTGCTGGTGGTATTAAGGTCAAAATTCCTTCTGGCAGTCAGTCTGGTAAAAAGCTGAAATTATCTGGTAAAGGATATAGAGATCGAAAGGGCAGAAGAGGAGATTTGTACATTGAGATTCTGATTAAAAACCCGTATCCCTTATCAGAAAAAGAAAAAAGGCTGTATGAGTCTTTAAGAGAAGTATCGAGTTTTAACCCAAGAATGTGAGATAGGAGGAACAGATATGCAGATGGAAAAGTTTACGCAAAAATCTCAGGAAGCAATAATACAGGCACAACAGATCGCTATAGAAAAAAATCATCAATATATTGATGGAGAACATTTGCACTTTGCCTTGTTACAACAGGAAAATGGGTTAATAGCATCATTGTTGCAACATATGAATTTGCCTTTGAAGCAGATTACTGATGCCATTGAAACAGAAGTTAACAAGTTTCCCTCAGTTACAGGTACAGGAGCAAATGAAGTATATGCTACCAGAAGGTTAAATCAGATTCTAATTCAGTCAGAGAAGGTAGCTAAAGAATTTAAAGATGAATACGTTGCTGTTGAACACCTTTATCTGAGTCTGATCAGAGAGAAGGACAACGCTTCGGCAAACATATTTAAACGGTTTAACATTCGGGAAGAAGATTTTTTAAAGGCGTTAAATGAAGTTAGGGGTAATCAGAGGGTAACCAGTCAAAATCCGGAGGATACGTATAATCCTTTAACAAAATATGGCAGAGACCTTGTTGAGATGGCAAGAAAAAACAAATTGGACCCAGTAATTGGAAGAGACTCAGAAATAAGGCGGGTTATTAGAATTCTAAGCCGGAGAACAAAAAACAACCCGGTGCTGATTGGTGATCCTGGAGTTGGTAAAACTGCTATCGCTGAGGGTTTGGCTCAAAGAATAGTTAAAGGTGATGTTCCGGAAGGATTAAAAAATAAAACTATCTTTGCCCTTGATATGGGTGCCTTAATAGCGGGAGCGAAGTATAGAGGTGAATTTGAGGAGCGATTAAAAGCTGTTCTAAAAGAGATTGAAAAATCTGAAGGACATATTATTCTCTTTGTAGACGAAATACACAATATTGTTGGAGCTGGTAAAACCGAAGGTTCGATGGATGCCGGCAATATTCTCAAACCAATGTTAGCCCGTGGGGAGCTACACTGTATAGGAGCAACAACGTTGGATGAGCATCGGAAATATATAGAAAAAGATGCGGCACTTGAAAGGAGATTTCAAAAGGTATTAATAGATGCTCCGGATGTGGAGACAACCATTTCTATATTGAGAGGTTTAAAAGAACGATTTGAAATTCATCATGGTGTTAGAATTACGGATAATGCTCTGGTGGCATGCGCTGTTCTTTCTGATAGATACATTACTGATCGATTTTTACCGGATAAAGCCATTGACCTTATGGATGAAGCCGCAGCGATGATTCGTACAGAAATTGACAGTATGCCGTCTGAATTAGATGAACTTCAGCGACGTATGATGCAACTTGAAATTGAAAAAGAAGCATTAAAAAAAGAAAAAGATGATTCATCGAGAGAAAGACTTCAACAACTGGAAAAAGAATTGCTGCAGTTGAAAGAAAGCCATGAGCAACTTCAAACCAGATGGAAGCAGGAAAAAGATGCATTAGTTAAAGAAAAAGAACTGAAACAGGAGCTGGAGGAAACAAGGCAGGCAATTGAAAACGCTGAGCGACAGTATAATCTTGAAGAACTGGCAAGGCTTCGTTATGGCGTTTTGCCAGAGACAGAAAAGAAAATTAAAGAGCAGCAGGCAAAGCTGGAAGCCTATGGTGAATCACGAATGCTAAAGGAAGAAGTGACAGAATGTGAAATCAGTGAAATTATCTCAAAATGGACGGGTATCCCTGTTACCAAACTGATGGAAAGTGAAAAAGAAAAACTGTTGAAACTTGAAGACATCCTGCATCAACGCGTAATCGGTCAAAATGAAGCGGTTAGTGCTGTGAGTGATGCAGTTATCAGAGCTCGCTCCGGGTTAAAAGACCTGTACAAGCCGATGGGATCATTCTTGTTTCTTGGGCCAACTGGTGTAGGGAAGACTGAACTGGCAAAAGCTCTGGCAGAGGCTCTTTTCGACAGCGAAAACAACATGATTCGCATCGATATGAGCGAATATATGGAAAAATTCTCAGTTTCAAGACTAATCGGAGCACCACCTGGATATGTTGGTTATGAAGAGGGAGGTCAGCTAACTGAAGCCGTAAGGCGCAAGCCATATAGTGTGATTTTGTTGGATGAAATAGAAAAAGCACATCCTGATGTATTTCACATTCTGCTTCAATTATTGGATGACGGCAGACTAACGGACAGTCATGGAAAAACCGTAGATTTTAAAAACACTTTGGTGATAATGACTTCAAATGTGGGTAGTCACTATATACTGGAAGATTTAAGTAAAGCCACCAATTTGTCGGAGGAAACCCGAAATAAGGTGCACCACGAATTACAAACACTGTTTAGACCTGAGTTCTTGAATCGAATCGATGAAACCGTTCTATTTAAACCATTAGAACGTGAGGAAATATTCCGTATTATTGATATTTCTGTAAACCAGATAGAAACGAGACTCCGGGAACAGCAAATACAAATTGAAGTTGATAAAGAAGCTAAAGAATATATTATGGATAAAGGATATTCTTCGATCTACGGAGCGAGGCCAATAAAACGGTTAATTCAAAAAGAAATGGAAACCGGCATAGGGAAGTTAATTCTTAAAGGAGAAGTCCAAACTGGAAGTTTGATTAAAGTTACTAAAACTAATGGCCAGTTAACTTATGAGGTAATAAAAAGAAATTAACTTGATTTTACATCCTCTTATTTAATGATAAAATTATGTAAGAGGATGTTTTAATGTGTGGTTATGGATCAGGAGGGTCAGATATGCGTGAAGCAATGCATTACCAAGTGTTTCCGGAAAAGCTTGATGTTCAATGCATGCTTTGTCCACATAGGTGTGTTATTTTATCGGGCAAAGCGGGTAAATGCAGTGTAAGAAAAAATGAAAAAGGTAGCTTGATAAGCATCAACTATGGTCAGCTGACAGCTATTAACCTGGATCCTGTCGAAAAAAAACCATTATTTCATTTTATGCCAGGTACCACAACCCTTTCCATAGGTAGTTTTGGATGTAACTTAAGATGCCCGTATTGCCAAAACTATCATATATCAATGGGAAATCCAGGTACCAGAAATGTTACACCTGAAATTCTTATCAACAGGGCAATTGAAATGGGCATACCCAGTATATCATATACCTACAATGAACCAACAGTATATTATGAATATGTATATGAGACGGCTAAATTAGCAAAGCAAAAAGGGTTATCCAATATAATGGTAACAAATGGGTATATTGAAGAAGCACCATTAAAGGAACTGCTACCTTTTATTGATGCGATGAACGTAGATTTAAAGGCTTTTTCTGAGAAAACCTATCAGAGCTTTTGTGGCGGTGATCTGGATACTGTATTAAGATCTATATCCAGTGCACATAGCCAGTGCCATATAGAAATTACTACACTATTAGTGACTGATATGCATAAATTGAATGAGTTGGAAAGAATGTTCCAATGGATTTCTGGCCTTTCTCCGCAAATCCCACTGCATCTAAGCCGATATTTTCCCAGTCATCAGTACCACGCTTCAATGACTCCGAAGAGTTGGATGGAGCAAGTCAAAAAAACAGCTTTAAAATACCTTGACAATGTATACCTTGGGAATATTTAAATAAAGAAAGGGGAAATGATGAATGTCACCAGTTGCAGGAGTGGCTTTTGCACCTCATCCACCGATTATCATACCGGAAGTTGGTAAAGGAAAGGAACGTGAAGCCGGGAATACTATTAAAGGTATGGAAAAACTTGTAGAGGCTATAGTGAACAAATCTCCTGATACTTTAGTTGTACTAACTCCGCACAGTCAATATAATGGAATTATGACGATTGCTACTAACCAGAAATGGAGAGGAAGTCTTTTACAGTTTGGATGTCCGGATGTCGAAATACAAATCAATAACAACACTGAACTGGTTAATATAATTAATGAACAAGTTGGTTTATCGCGTGCGGATATGCCATTGGACCACGGTGCTCTGGTGCCTTTATACTTCATTTGGAAACACTTGAAGGACTTTAAGATCGTCTTAATAGGTGTTGGACCTCATGACTCGGAAGCGTTGATCAGTATATCAAATAGCTTGGGAATGCTACTACAGGAGCAGAATGAAAATATTATATTACTGGCAAGTGGAGATTTGAGCCATCGTCTGAGGCATGATGGGCCCTATGGAAAGCATCCTTCCGGTCCGATATTTGATGAGCTGGTGGTTAAAGCATTTAAAGAAAAAAATTTGGATCAACTGAAGAATATAAGCACAGATCTTCGTAATGAGGCGGCAGAATGTGGTCTGAATCCATTTATAGCAGCCAGCGAGATGGTAAAACCAATGCGCTGTAATATTGAGCTTTGTTCCTATGAGGGGCCATTTGGAGTTGGATACCTGACAGCTTTTGCTGATTGTAACATTGTCGAAAAGCACCAGTATGTCCGTGTTGCAGAAGAAGCAATTAAAAAGTATGTAACAGAAGGAGAAACAATAAACCCTGAGGAATATTTCGAAGAGATATTTGACGAAAAATGGCTGAGAGACAAGCGGCACAGAAAAGCCGGATCATTTGTATCTATTCATAAAAATGGAAGGCTTCGTGGATGCATCGGGACCATTATGCCTGCTTACGATAATATTCTACAGGAAGTGAATGCCAATGCAATTGCAGCAGCTACAAAGGATCCCAGGTTTTCTCCAGTAGAGGAAGAAGAATTAAAAGATATATCAATAAAAGTGGATATACTGGGAGATATGGAAGAGATAGAAACGGTAGAAGTATTAAACCCTAAAGAATATGGTATTATGGTAGAGTCAAAATATAAGCGTGGTGTACTGCTTCCGGATTTGGAAGGTGTTGATACGGCCATTCAGCAGTTTGAAATAGCGAAAGAAAAAGCAGGAATTGGAACAAATGAAAAAATCAGGATTTATCGGTTCCAGGTTGAACGCTTTGCATGAGCTTCAAATTGAATAAATACTGTCACCAGAGGAGTGTCGAAATGGTCTTATATCTGCAGGGTGTTGTTTTGGGCTTTATCATGGTACTGCCGGGTATGAGCGGCGGCACGGTCTTTGTGATTTTTGGAATCTACGAACAATTGGTTCGAGATCTGGCCAACAGGATATTAAAACCATACATTCCATTATTGATTGGAATAATGACGGGTATTTATATAAGCGGTTCATTATTTGCATGGTTTTTTACGGAATACAGGGACAAAACATCTGTTTTTCTGCTCGGATGTTTGTTGGCTTCAATTCGCGCAGTTTTAAAATGCTGTCCCGGATTCAGCAAAAAACGAATTATCTTTATGGGAATAGGGATTGTTATTGGGTTTATGCTTGGTGATGACCCGATTGGCGCCGTTGATGTTTTGGAGGAAATTAATTCAGCCTATCTTTTTGTTGCAGGGGCATTATCCAGTGCGACAATGGTGCTGCCGGGTTTACCCGGCAGCTCGGTATTAATTGTTATGGGTGTCTATGACACTGTTCTTTTTTACTTGAGTGAACTGGTCATCTCTAAACTGGTAATTTTTGGAACTGGCAGTATAACTGGAATGCTTTTGCTGGTACACTTACTTGAAAAACTGTATGATCGTTATCGAGCGATCATTTCCTATTTTTTCGCGGGATTGATTCTTGGATCTTCAAGAGCATTATTCCCGTACTCCTTCAGCATACAAATTGTATTACTATTCCTTGCAGGTTTTATTCCTGTATGGAAATGGAGTGGTAAATGATAGAAATATTAATCAAAAACATCCATAGACTCTTCCAGGTATGTTTCAATAATATCCTGAACCTGATCATCTTTTAGAATAATAGATATTTCAATACGACGATTTTGTGCTCTTCCTGCAGCCGTTCGATTTGTTGCGATTGGTCTGAACTCAGAGTATCCGCTGGCTGCAAAATAATCTGCATACTTTCTTTCGAGATTTTGGTTGGCATTCATCATATGATTTACTACAGAGGTTGCTCTTCGGGTAGACAAATCACGATTATACTCTGGGCTTCCAGTGTCGTCTGTGTGTCCCTGGATACTGATGGCATCAATATTGTTTCTTGTAGAACGATCATCTAAAACTCTTTCAAAGGCACTGGCTAACTGATCAAGGAGTTCTGCTCCATCTGCTTTGACGGTAGCGGAGTTGTAGTCAAAAACAAGCCCTTCATTGATAACGATATTCCCGTTTTCTGCAATGCTCACCAACGGATCACCATCTGCCGTGGTCGATCCAAGCTCAGCCTCAATAGAATTCTTGACCCTTTCAAGAACATCAAGCCTTAAAACAGCAACACTTTCAAGACGAGTGCGTAACTCTCCCAATTCTCGATTGCTTTCTGCGATGACTTCACGTTGCTCTTCAATTTGTTCTTCGGATAATTGCAGTGCTATTTCTCCCTCTTCCACCTCTGCCTTTACCTCTTCCAGTCGATCTTCGATAAGCCTGAGGTTATCTTCTGCCTGGCTGATCTCTGCATTTGCCTGTTCAAGTCTTTGCTGTGTATCCAACACCTGTCGTTCAGCAAACTCCAGGTTTTTTCCTGAGATAATATTTTGGATATATGCCAGTAGCATTAAGAAAAAGAGAACCAGCGCAATCGTTGAAATCATATCTGTAAAAGATGGCCAGAAGTTTTCTGCTTCTGACTGTTTCTTAAAATTTCTTCTTCGGATCTTCATAATGAAACCGCCTTTCGATCAATCCCATCATTATTGTTGATCAAGTTTCTTATTTGTTTGGTTTATCACCTCGGTCAAATCAGCAAACCCAACATTCATTCTGTCTATGTTGCTTCTCAAATGATGATTAAACTCAGAGAAATCCCTGGTATTTTCACGGAACTTGTCAATCGACTGATCAAACTGAGCAATGCTTTTGAGCAACTGGTCAGAAGCGTTGCCAATTTCTGCCGTTGCAGCTTGAAGTGGACCCTGGAATCCATCGACGACAAAATTAAAGCTATGTTCCATCTTAGTTGAAAAATCATCTAAAGTTGATTGCAGCGCTTTACTTAGCATTTCATATTCACTTTCTTTTTCTTTAGACAGCTCCAGAGCAATAACATTATCCAGGTACTCTTCTATATCTACGAAAAGTTTTTCTCTGGCGGTCTCAATATTGCTAAAGATGTTAACAATAGTCAGAATAACAGAACATGAAATAGCAAAAAGAGACGTGACGAATGCTACGGACATACCTCTGACTGATTCGATAAGGCCGCCAATAATAGAATCCATACTGGTTAGCATTTCCACATTTTCGCCGGCACTTAAAAGTTCCACCAGTTTCCCGATAGAAAGAGTCAGACCATAAAATGTACCAAGTAAGCCGAGAATAATCATCAGAGAAACAGCGCTCTTAGTAAATCGCTCTGCCAGTGCCAACGAACGGAATTCGCTGTTAAAAAACCGCTCGATGATGGCCTGAGTATTTACTTCATGGTGATTTCCGGAAGCTGCCTCTTTATAGTTTTCTACAATAGACTTTAGCACTGGATGACCGGAACGCTGTTCTTTGATATCATCCAGGCTGTTACCGAGTTGACGGTATTTACTTCGGACAGTAAAAGAAATAATGACTGAACTGAAGAAAATAACCAATATAAATACAATAATAACCAGAGCCAATGGATTGAGCTGATTAAAAATACCCACGAAAAACTCCCCCTTATGTGTGATTCTCACTTTTCTTTATGTTAATATATTAAATAACCTTACCCATTATAACATATGAATAAGATAAATAAATATGATTCATGGAAAGGAGATGCTGTTTGTGACAACCGAAAACAATCAAAAAATAAGGAAACTGGCCGATTGGCTGACTGAATCTCAAAACACCATTGCTTTTACAGGTGCTGGAATGTCGACAGAAAGTGGAATACCAGACTTCAGGTCTGATAAAGGTTTATGGACAAAAACAGACCCAATGGAAGTTGCGACCGTCGAAGCGATGTCTCGACGGTATGATCTGTTTCATGAGTTTTATTCTCTTCGCATAAAAAATGTTCAACATGCTGAGCCCCATGCCGGTCACAAGGTATTGGCAGAATGGGAAAACAAAGGAAAACTTACAGCTATTGCTACACAAAATGTTGATAGGTACCATCATAAGTCCGGCAGCAAAAATGTCTATGAATTGCATGGAGCTTTGGAAAATATTAGATGCATTGACCATGGACACTCAGCAACAACGGATGAGTTTTTAAACCAGCAAACCTGTGCTCGGTGCGGGAGTTTATTAAGGCCGGGAGTTGTTTTATTTGGCGAAATGTTACCGCAAAACACGTGGACACAGGCATTAAATCTCATCCAGCAATCAGAGCTGTTGTTGATCATAGGAACCAGTTTAAAGGTACATCCAGTCAACCAGCTTCCATCAATGGCAAAGGGGCGTGTTGTTTTGATTAATCGCGAAAACATTGAGGGTACTTACCATTTTGACCTGACGTTGAGTGGTTCTGCCGGCGAAATTTTACAAGCAACAGATCAAATGATCCAAGGAGAATCTGAATGATGAAAGAAATCGAGTATAAATGGAACTATATGAATAATAACCACCCATTGCCAGGAGTTTACCACTCAAGTATTGAACAGATACTAATGCTTAAAGGAATTGAAACCATTGAAGAAATGGATGAATTTCTTTCGGAAAAACCGGTGAAAACTTATAATCCATATACATTGCGCCATATGGATGAAGCAGTACATCGAATTCAACAAGCAATAAACAACAATGAAAAAATAGTGTTTTATGGTGACTATGACGTAGATGGTATTACTTCTGTTGCACTTTTAATAGATTTTTTCTTTAAAATAACTCCGAATATTGATTACTATATCCCGATGAGAAAAGGCGAAGGGTATGGACTCAACAAAGAAGCTATGGACGAAGTGAAAAATGAATACGGTGCTGACTTGATGATTACCGTGGACTGTGGAATAAGTGCACTGGAAGAAATTGCGTATGCAAAAAATCTGGGAATGGATGTAATCGTTACAGATCATCATACTCCGGGTGATCAGGTCCCCGACTGTCTTGTCATAAATCCGAAACATCCGGAATGTGATTATCCCTATAAAGAATTATGTGGCTGTGCAGTAGTATTTAAACTGGCGCAGGCACTGCAGCTATCACTAAACCTGCCTAAATCGAATTTGAATCGCTTACTCGATCTGGTGGCTATGGCAACTATCTGCGATGTTGTACCGCTGACAGATGAAAATAGAACGCTTGTTAAATATGGACTTCGGATGATTAATCGCAAACAAAGAACTGGTCTTAGGGTTTTATTAGAAAAAATAGGTATGGACGAAAAAGAGATTAATGCGGGGCATATTGGATTTATGATCGGACCTCATTTTAATGCATCGGGCCGCATGGATGATGCATCTTTGGGCGTGAGGCTCTTAATGACACAAAATGAGGCAACTGCATCTAAAATTGCTGATATCCTCGTTGATTTAAATAAAGAGCGAAGAGTAATTCAGGATCAGGGTTTGAAAAAATGTGAAAATCTGGTTGAAAGTCAATTCAGTGAAGACTTGTTTTTAACTGTTGAAGCACCAAATTTGCATGAAGGAGTTATTGGAATAATTGCCGGCAGGCTCAGGGACCTTTATTACCGCCCTGTGATTGTACTGACACCCTCTGAAGAACCTGGAATTTATACGGGAAGCGGCAGAAGCGTAAATGGGTTTCATCTTTTTAATGAGTTGTCAGAAATTGGAAATCTGATGGAAAAATTTGGTGGTCATGCCAACGCGTGTGGCTTGAAAATACGCTACGAAAACATTGATTTGTTGAGAAAAAAACTTGATAATCGCATCCGGGAATGTTTGAAAAATGAACCTGAACTGTTAATGAAAAAAATTAACATTTATGCTGAAATACAGTCTGATAATCTGACTGAAGAGTTTATAGACCAGCTCAGGAGGTTGGAACCTTTTGGAATGGGCAACGAGAAGCCACATTTTGTCATGAAAAATTTGTCTCTTTGCAATGACAGCCGAGTATTTCCTTTAGGACGGGACAAACAGCATATTAAAATCTGTAAATTTTTGCACCAAGAGGAAACTATAAATGAAAGTATTGAAATTATTGGTTTTGGGTATACAAAAGAAGCGAAGAAAGTTATCGACAGATCCGAAAGTTTTGATCTGGTATTTTTTCCACAGATCAATGAGTGGCAAGGAAAGAAGACAACACAGTTGCTGATTAGCGATATGAAACCAGCAAAAAAACAAATCGTAAAAAAATGCATCTAAAATGGGGAGTGAAACGGATGAACATAATCATTAGGAATGCTACCGTTCTGACAATGGAGTCAGAAGATATGGTGAAAGGAGATATAGGAATTAAGAATGATCGCATCGCCTTTATTGGAGAAAAGCCGGAATCTTTTGAACCTGACTATGAAATAAATGCTGATACCTGTCTGGCGATGCCTGGTCTTGTCAATGCTCATACTCATAGCGCTATGTCTTTGTTAAGAAACTATGCAGATGATATACCTTTTTGGGAGTGGCTGACAGAAAAAGTTTGGCCTGTGGAAGCAAAAATGAATGGCAGTGACGTCTACTGGGGAACTATGATCAGCATTGCAGAAATGATACAATGCGGAACTACCGCATATGCAGATATGTATTTTCATTCAGAAGAAACAGCAAAAGCTTCCTGCGAAGCAGGCATACGGTGCTCTGTAGCTAAAGGCTTAATTGGATCTTCAGATGAAGATGAACAGCGATTTGCGGATACACGCTCTCTGTATCAGGAATGGCATGGTGCAGGCGATGGAATTATAACAATTATGGCGGGACCGCATGCACCATACACCTGTGATCCGTCATTTCTGCACAAAGTAAGTGAATTCTGCAGTGAGCTGAATATTCCAATCCATATTCATCTTTCAGAAAGTGAAAAAGAAATTGAAGAAAGCATCAAAAACCATGGAAAATCACCTATAGCTCATGTACACAACATAGGACTTTTTAAACATCACACACTGGCAGCTCATTGTGTTCATTTGTTACCGGGAGATATTCAGCTGTTGGAAGAAGGAAATGTTCATGTTGTGCATAATCCACTCAGTAATTTGAAATTGGGTAATGGAACAGCGCCGGTCATGGAAATGAAGCAGGCAGGAGTGAAGTTGACACTTGGAACAGACAGCTCCTGCAGTAATAATAATTTGAATTTATTTGAAGAAATGAAAATGGCTTCTTTGTTAGCCAAAGGTAAAACTTTTGACTCAACGGTTTTATCCGCCTATGAGACCCTGGAAATAGCTACTATCAATGGTTGCAAAGCGCTTAATCTGGACGGGACTATAGGAGCATTGAAACCAGGAAACAAAGCGGACTTGATTCTGATCGATATGGATAAACCTCATTGGTACCCGCATCAAAATCTTAAATCCTCTCTCGTTTATTCCTCTCATGGATCTGACGTGGCAACAGTGATTATCAATGGCAAGATAGTAATGGAAAAGAGAGAGCTTAAAACCATTGATTTGGAAAAAGTAAAATACGAATCACAAAGAATTGTTGAGCGCATCATTTAACAGATACTCCATTTTTTAAACCAAAAGGAGACGATAAACATGAAAGGCACTTTGATTGCAACCTGGATACGTACAGCACGAGAACTGTTTGGGGAAGAAATTGTAAACGAAGCTATGCTGAAAACCCAATGGAAGCCAGGTCAGATTTTTAAATCTGCAGACGATGTAGAGGATAGTAAGGCAATGGTTTTTGTTGATCACATCGCCAGGCAGAAGCAGCTGGAACCAGGAGCAGTATGGTTTCAAATAGGAATAAAAAACGCACAAACTTTTTATGAAACTTATCCATACTTTTTTCAGCATAACCACTTAGCTCCTTTTTTGGACTCTCTCTATAATGTTCATGTAATCATGACTCAAAAAATCGCCGGTGCAAACCCACCCTTTGTTGAACTACAGCAGCGTTCTGAACGGGAGGCAGTATTTACATACAGATCGTCTCGTAGATTGTTTAGTTACATGAAGGGAATTTTAGAGGGCGTATCCCATCATTTTAATAACCGGGTCACCATTAAGGAACTGGAAGAACAAAAGGATACCTGTAAAATGTTGTTAATATTTGAAGAACCAATACCTAAAGAGCACTCAGGAATTCTAAACTGGAGAAATATGGGCCTTCATATAGGCCTAATGACTATATTTAGCGCGATAGTTCTGATCCTGAGTGGTGGCGTCATATTTAGTGAAACTGGAACAATGTCTGCAGGTGCAATGATTTTGATTCCTGTTTTAATGCTTGTAAATACAGGGATCGGTATTTCCTTTTATCAAAAATTCATAAAACCGTTTATTGTATTAAAAGAAATGATGAAAAGCTTTTCTACCGGTGCAAAAGAATTGACAGAGAGAATACCTGAAGACTATCATAATGATGTAGGTGAACTGGCAGAACACACGAATGGATTTGTACAGAATATGCAGCAAGTTATGACCAGTGTATATACCACGACTTTAAATCTGAGTTCAGCTTCGAGAAGTCTTTTGGATATATCTGA
Organism: Tindallia sp. MSAO_Bac2; assembly: GCA_003838145.1. Taxonomy (GTDB): domain Bacteria; phylum Bacillota; class Clostridia; order Peptostreptococcales; family Tindalliaceae; genus Tindallia. The sequence goes on along the minus strand of QYZZ01000054.1, from coordinate 22,126 downwards.
TGAAATGTCCGTCAACAGTGATCAGATGAACAGAAAGACTGAAGAAGTCGGAGCAGTTATGAAAAGAATTGCTGATCATACAGATCAAACAGCTGAAGCAGCACAAACCACAAGTGATAATGCAAACACAATGGCTTCGGCAGTTGAAGAGATGACGTCTACCATTAGAAATATTGCTTCTTCAGCAGAAGTTGCCTCTGAAAATGTTTCCAGTGTTAGTCAAACAGTTGATGGTGTAACTGATAATGTAGACGATGTTGCTGAAGCTGCCAGGGATATATCCGAGTCCGTTGGCAGTATTTCGGTTGTCGTAAAAGAAATAAACAGTTCTCTTAATGAAATCAGCGAAAACTGTGAGCGATCTATGAGTATAGCCAGAGATGCAGAAGAAAAAGCCAGCTCCACCAACGACTCAATTGATGAGCTCAGCCAAATGTCAAAGCAGATTGGTAAAATTATTGGAGTGATTAATGATATTGCAGACCAGACAAATATGTTGGCATTAAACGCAGCTATTGAAGCAGCAGGAGCGGGCGAAGCAGGCAAAGGATTTGCTGTTGTGGCAAATGAAGTTAAAGAACTGGCGAAACAAACATCAGAAGCTACTGAAGAAATAAGGGAACAAATTGACAAAATGCAGGAAAAAACAAGCAATGCAGTTTCATCAGTGGAATTGATCACTAACGTAATACAGGAAATAACACAGATAACAACTGTAATTGCAACGGCAGTAACTGAACAGTCAGCCAGTACTGGTGATATTTCCAGTTCCGTAGTACGTGCAGCTGAAAAAATAAGTGCTATTACCCATCAAATTGATGAAGTGGCCAACAGTATGCAGCAAGTTTCTGCCAGTACGAAGGAAACAGATAATGCAGTTGGAGAGGTGGCCCGTTCTGTTTCCGAACTCTCAGTCGCGTCAGGAGAGGTTGCTCACAGAACTGAAAATTCCTCTCAAAAGGTTTCGGAAATAGCAGCTGCCTCCAGAGAAATTTCAGGAGATCTAAAGGTGATTAGTCAGGACCTGGAAGAAATGCAACAGGTATCACAAAATACGGCCTCTCAGTCTGGCATAGTAAATATGTCTGCAAGAGAACTATCAGCTATTGCCCAACAACTGGAATTTCTGGTCGAACAGTTCAAAACAGATTAGAGCATTTTGAAAGGAGAACTACGTCAATGGAATTGCAGAAAAATGAAAAATACTATGGTTTTTTATTACAGGAAAAAAGGGAAATGAAGGATATAAACGGGACTGGTTACTTGTTTTTACACGAAAAAAGTGGTGCGAAGCTGTTTTACTTATCAACCCGGGATGACAACAAAGTTTTTTCTGTATCCTTCAGAACGCCGCCATTAGATAGCAGCGGACTCCCCCATATACTAGAACACTCTGTTTTATGTGGTTCTAAAAAATACCCACTTAAAGACCCCTTCGTAGAATTGGCAAAAGGGTCTATGAATACTTTTTTGAATGCCATGACCTTTTCGGATAAAACAATGTACCCGGTAGCCAGTAGAAATCAGCAGGACTTTCTGAACCTGATGGATGTTTACCTTGACAGCGTTTTTTACCCTAATATATATAGATACCCGGAAATACTGCAACAGGAAGGGTGGCATTATGTTTGGGATGAAGATAAGGGTCAGCTTTCAATCAAAGGGGTAGTATTCAACGAAATGAAAGGTGCCTTTTCATCCCCCGAGCAAATGTTGTTTCGCAAAACACAAGAATCGCTATTTCCGGACAATCCTTATGGTAACGAATCCGGCGGTGACCCCAATCATATTCCTGAACTGACTCAAGATAAATTTCTGAAATACCATCAAGAATATTATCACCCTTCCAATGCATATTTTTATATCTATGGTGATGGCGACATACTAAATCATTTAGAATATATAGATGAAGAATATTTAAGTAAGTTTACGGCCATTGATATTGATTCAGCAATTTGCTGGCAGAATGCCTTTGAAGAGCCAGTGGAACAGTCTATAAAATACCCTGTATCTTCAGAAGAAAATACGGAAGACAAAACATATCTAAGCCTGAACTTCGTAGCAGGAGACTCCAGGAATCCGGAACTGCATCTTTCAATGGATATGTTGAATCACTTGTTGCTAGGTACGTCTGCTGCGCCATTAAAGAAAAAACTTATTCAGTCAGAGATAGGCAAAGACGTATTTGGATATTATGACAGCTCCATACAGCAACCTGTTTTTGGAATTGTTGTGAAGAACAGTAATGAAGAGAGCGTAAATCAGTTTGCGGAAATTGTTTTTGAAACACTTCAGGAAGTAGTTGAAAACGGATTTGACAAAAAACTGATAGAATCAGTTATAAATTCATTTGAGTTTAAGTTGCGTGAGGCCGATTTTGGTCGATATCCAAAAGGCCTAATGTATGGGATGAAAATGATGGAAAGTTGGCTTTATGACGCCGATCCTTACTTGCATTTGGAGTTCACGCCAGTATTGAAGAAAATCAAAAAGTCACTTGAAGAGCCGTATTTTGAGAATCTGATTCAAAAATATCTGATGAATAATACGCATCGAAGCTTAATTAAAGTCATCCCGGAACCTGGCTTGAATGAGGCTAAAGAAGAAGCATTTGCCCGGGAAATGGAAGAACTTCGAGACAGAATGACAGGGAAGGAAAAAGAATCTCTGATCAGAAATAACGAAAGACTCTTAAACTGGCAAAACGAAAAAGCGACAAAAGAAGAAATTGAAACTATTCCATTACTGTCTATTGATGATTTGGATCCGGAACCTGAACAAATTCCAATAGAGCTGAGTAATCTTGGACAGGTGCCGGTACTTAGGCATCCGCTCTTCACAAACAATATAGTCTATACCAATTTATACTTTGATCTCAAGCATCTTGATTCAGATCAAATGCCGGCTGCAGGGCTGTTGGTTAGCATGATGGGAAAACTGAGTACAGATCAGCATCATTATGAAGATCTTTCCAATGAAATAAATCTTCATACTGGTGGTATTGGATTTAGTCTGGAAGGATTTCCTCAGAATGGAGATTCAATGGAATATGAGCCAAAACTACAGATAAAGGCTCGTGCACTAACGAGTAAGAACCATGAAATGTGGAGATTAATTGAAGAAATAAGTCAGGGAACAAAATGGACTGAAAAGAAAAGAATGCGTGAAGTGATTCGTGAAATCAAGTCCAGACTTGAAATGAGCATGTTGCAGGAAGGTCACCTTGTTTCTGTGAAAAGAGCACTTTCTTACTTATCTCCTGCTTCTCAGTTTCTCGAAGCAACCTCTGGCATACAATTTTATCATTATATAGCAGATCTGGATGAAAACTTTGAGGAACAATTCGAAACGTTTGTGGAAACCCTGAAAGAAATCCATGGCAAAATATTTCACATCAACAATTTAACAGCAAGCTTTACGGCGGATGAAAAAGATTTAGATGAATTACAAAAACCTTTGCTGGGCTTTTTTGACAGTTTACATCAGAACGAGTTGGAGGAAGTGCTGAAAAATTTCAGGTCCACCAATCCCTGGAAAAACGAAGGACTATATCTCTCCAGTGATGTTCAGTATGTTGCTAAAGCAGGAAACCTGCTGCAATCCGGCTATAACTATGCTGGGAGTCTCCAGGTTTTAAAAACCATTATAAGTCTTGATTATTTATGGAAAAAAATCCGGGTGACTGGTGGTGCTTACGGAGCCATGTCCGGATTTCAGCGAAATGGAAACATGTTTTTTGTATCATACAGAGATCCAAACCTTGAAGAAACCTTAAAGGTGTATGATGGATTGGCAAGCTATGTATCGAATTTTTCTGTGGATGACAGAGAAATGACCAAGTATATTATTGGAACTCTGAGCCGGATGGATACTCCTTTGACACCGGCTATGAAATCTGAAAAGGCTGATGGCTATTATTTTTCTGCTGTTTCTCAGGAAGATTTAGTGAAAGAAAGACAGGAAATATTATCAACGACACCTGAAACAATTACAACGCTGGCAGAAATGATTACCGAAAGCATGAAAGATGAATATATATGTGTACTGGGTAATGAAAATCGCATAAAAAATGCACAGGGAATATTTCAAAGACTGATCCCTGTGTTGCGATAACAAAATATCAAGAAGACTACATCGTGTTTTTTATAAGAGCGGCAAAATCAGCCGCTCTTTTTTCAATGTTTGGACTGTCCATGATGCTGCCTGGCTCATAAGCTGTTGCTGTTATGCAGAAATGAGGAGGCAGCTGAAAACCCTTATTAATATTTAATGCACCGATCAGTTGCCTCGCCACCGAGTCACTTCCTGAATTGCCTGATACAATGACGGAAAAAATGGATTTATCATAAAAGGACATTGTTCTGTACAAGGCGGTCATTCTGTTAATAACTGCCGTCAGATTAGCTGATAAGGCATCGTTGTAATTTGGACAAACCCATACGAGAGCATCCGCTTTTTCCATTGCAGGAAGGATCTCCTTAATCATATCTCCACCATAAAAACAACTCTTTTGACGTCCGTAATATAGACATGTCTGGTATCGACAGCCAATACAGTCTATTAACGTTCCATTTTCAACATGAAACTCATCGATATGCATAGAAGATAGATGGCTTTTAACCATGTGCCAGAGTTGTAGCGTATTGGAAGTTTTCTTTGAACTGGCATGTAAAACGGTTATTCTTGGTTCGACATGTTTGATTGGTTTAAAATGAATTAGTCGTTGAATGGACTGCTCCCCCATTTGGTAAATAAGTTTTTCCCGGGGAATACCAGATGTTCTTTCCCATCTGTTCAGATTGTTTAGACCTTTAGTCATTTCTAAGAGAGGATGCCCGATGAAACGGCATCCCCGCTGATTAAGCAAAAAAATTAATCCAGCAGAAAATGACTTGGTAAACCATTCGTTGCTGCTTCTAACAACCAGCATAGCGGTACATTTTTCAAATATGGAACTATTGATTTGGTCTATGACTTTAAGCATATGCATTAATGTAAGATTTTGGCCCCATTCATCCAATTGAATCATAAACAGTATACGGTACATTTTAGAAATTTTCACAGATGTAATATCTTCCGGGCATCTCATTATTTCATGATCAGTTTCTGATAAAAGTTGGTCTGTGTAGCTTTGTAAATGTTCAGAAGATTCCGGTATAATGACTGTAATCATTTTACTTCATCCAACTTTCTCCATGTATTTTGAAGAATATCCATAACAGATTCGGGAAGCGAATACGTTTCCCATGCCTGGCCATAAGTCTTTATCTGATTTCGACATCCAAAATAAACTCCACCTAAAAATACAGTACTATAATGCCATGAGCCATCCATAGCAGAAAGGATTGAATAACAGCCTGATGATAATGCAGGAGCTATATAAGGTTTGTATCCAGACTTACGAACAGCCAAATTTGCTGTCAGAGTTTGTTGGGTTAATTCTCTGGAAATAGTTTCATTATACTGAACAACAGAATCCAATATAAAGAGACCTTGGCCGTGGGGACCGAAAGCACGGCCCTCACGTTGGTAATGAACGCTGCGATTGTCTCTGGAAGCATAATAGTTAGCACGAGCATTCATTACTCCCAGTCCGAATCCTTTTACCTGCTCTGGAAAAAGGCCTTCAAAATCAAACTCCCCCATTTCATTGTAGTTACTGCTTTCATAAGCAATTTTACAAAGCTGATCCACCGGATCGGAAACAACGGCAAACAATCCTTTAAACCCAGCTTCTCGTGCTTTTTGTGCATAAATTCGGATGATATGAGCATTAGCCTCAAGTTGTGCCATACGAACGTCAGATACTTTGCTATTCAGCTCAGGAATATGCTTGGCTACGCAAAATACAAAAACATCACAGTTGAAAATATCATCTTCAACAATGGGTTCAACAACAGGAAACTGAGTATAGTTTAAGTCGGAAATTTGATTTGCTTCCTGTTCCCAACGATTCATTTTGTCTGTTGATAAATCAAAAATACCTATAGAAGATATCTGGTTTAAACCTTGCATACGCAATCCAGTCAACAATGTGCCTCCCACATCCCCAAGCCCGGCAATATGAACCCGTCCTCCGGAAATTAAAGGATGGCCAACCCGCTCGTGCCAACGCGGATGATTGACATTTAGTGTATAAAGCTGGCATGAGTTGATTTTATCTGGTATCCATGGCATTTCTTCAAGAATATTCCTTAGCAGAGTTTGCTGATCAGGGTTTAAATCACCTTCTTTTTCTATTAATGAGAGCGATTCTTCCTCTGCAATTAGCTGCCATGGCTCAGTAACAGCTGAGCATACATTACTGCGCAACGGGTTCCTTCTTACGACCCAATATATTGGATGTTTAGTGGTTCCTGGTTCCTGCTCGCTAACAGATTCCAGGTTTGTTTCCTGCTGGTCAGAAACTATTACACAGCCATTCATTTTATGAAAATAAAGCAAATCTGACACCTCCAGTTAAGATGTGATAACCATTAACTCCAGACGTTGCAACAACTCCAGATCTTTTTTCAAGTGTTCTGACGGTGCAACACTAAAGTCATACTCCATATGAGGTCCGTTATCAGGATAGCGCGGATATATAAACACTTCGCCCAGCAATGATAAGGTTAGCTTGCGTTCATATAGTTTCTGGTATTCTTTTTCAAGCACATGAAGTATGGCTATGGAATTTTCGATACAGACCTCGGACATATTATAAAGTTGTCGATTCGTAACGCCCTTAATGAAACTTGGAGACGTATATGGAAGAATCTGGTTGATAGAAGGCATCAGATTGCTGGAAGGATATGAGCCTCTCCACAGGTAATCTCCACCGATGAACGGATACATAAGAGCTTCATTAAACCATAATCGAAGTTTTGGTATAAAATAGGCACTGTCAACAGCACGGTTCTGAATCTCCATTAATTCTTTGCCTCGACCAGAAAGCAATCCGACAATTATTTTCTTTACATTAAGATTTTCTTCGTTCAGCAATGGATCCAGGCCGCGAATTCGATAACCTTTGTTTAACAAATCATCAACTAGAATTACCGGACGGTTAAATGAGTTGATCATTCGAATTTGATGCTTTAAATCAAGATAATATGGGAAAGATCTTATATTAAAGCTTTTCATGTCCGGATTGAACATCCGCTCTGTGTGAAGGGACTTTGTCACAGTGTTGGGTACAATAATTCGATTAAGAACGTTTCCAAATGGTACACACATAGCATCGCCCAGTTTTTTTGGTTGGAGCGGAACTGGAGGAACTTCATTTTCGTGGCATATTTTCTTGATCAGAGTTTCATCAATAATACTACGATCGAAAGAAAGCAGTAAATTGCCAGGGTATAATTCTGTTAAAACCTTCTGCATTCTCTTTCTGGTATGGTTGATGGTTTTTTGGACATTATGGTTACTTTTAAAGGGTTCTTTAATAATAGTCTTGATATCTAAATTTAGCGTACAGGGGTTGGACATATCTACCGTAAAAACAGGGCTGCCGTCGCTCCCATAATCCAGTTCTGTAAATCCGTGAAGCTTCAATATATCAAAAATAGCCTGCGATGTTTCAGGGTCTATTTTGTTTTGGAATATTGCATATCCGTAGTCGTTTTTTAAAGCATAAGCAATCGTCTCAGTTAAAATAATCTGATACAGATTATCAAACTGGTGATGATCAATGGCAAACAAACCATCAATGGCAATTATTCTTCCTGTATACTGCTCCCTTACAAAGCGTGAAATATTCCGGTTCTTAAACTCCTGGTATATTTGTTCTGAAGGTACCCAATGCAATGCAGCATAAGCCAGAACCTTCCCATTCTGTTTAACGTCCCGTATAAGAATAAGGCGCCCGTTTGGTTTCTGAAGAATTGATTCGATTTGCTTGAAAGAATAATTGTAATTCTCGTGAAAAGTAGACACGATGTTGTTAATTAGCTCGTAGGTAAAATGATCTCTGATATCAATATCAAGTGAAATAGTTTGTATTAGTGACTTATACTGCGGTTCATTGCGGTATAGATTCTGTTTATAAATATAATGCTGACATAAGGGGTCTATCATACGCGAAATATCACGGTTCTCATCAATATAATTACGAATTTGAGAAGAACTGATATCTTCATACTGAGGTGCTAAGTTCAGCCGGATAACAGGTTTATTAATTCGCTCTATTAATTGACTGAGACGAGCATGGTTATCAGGGGAATAATCAGCATTACGTCTTTCAAAAATGATGTGGCCAAAATCTAAAATAATTTCACTTTCTTTGCTTCGGTAAGCAGATGCATTGATTAGCACATCACTTCCAGCTACAAGATATACTTCAGAACTCTGGAATAAACCTTTAAGCTTTCGTAAATCTTTGGGGTTTGCCAGGTTAACTGGCAATTCTTCGGGAAAAATAAATACGTGAAGCTCATCTGCAATTGACATGTTGGCGATATTCTTACGAATCAGGTTTGGTTGTGTTCTTTTTGACCAGGAAAATTCATCTATAGCCAGGTATACCTCAAAACCTTTATCGCGTATAGCGGTAGTAATTTCTTTATGTCCAAGCGTAAAGGGGTCAAAAGAACCCGGGAAAAATGCAACTTTTTCTGGTACAGGGACTTCAATGGGGTCATGAAAAAAGGCATAATCCGATATAAAACGATAAATGTGGTTCAGGCTCGATGAATTAGTGAGAAATAAAAGTTCATGATCTTCAGTTTCCTTAGAAAGCGTTAACATTTTTTTAGCAATCATTTTGAATAAATGAGCTTTCTCATCAAGAGTCAAAATGCTGGAGCCGAAGATATCTTTTCCTAAAACACTAAAGGATATTTGTTGTATTTGAAACTGATTATGCACCAAACCATTTAAAAGAACTCCCATCATTTTGCGTAGCCGCGAGTCATATTCTTCTTCGGCCTCATTAAAAAACTCCTGGTATTTCGGATAGTTTTCAATAAAAACCCCAATGGTTTTCAGAAGCAACGAATTAATTTCAGAGTTGCCCTGCTTGATTTTTTCTGTTAAATCCAAAATAATTTCATCGATCTCCACTTTCTGAAGATAAATAATGATTTGACCCAGATAGTCCGGAATGTATTTTGTATGTTGTGCTCCGTCAATTTCCAATGCTCTAAGCAGTTCTATCGCTACATCGTTTCGTTGCTCCAGTGGCAGTTGTGGAAACAGCTTAACTAACGATTCTCCAGCTTGAATTCTTACGCTTTCCACACTGCTGACTTTTAAAAGGTTGCAAAAATGCATTGCAGTATAGAGCTTATTTAATGTTGGGTTTTGGTTTAAGTAGTCAAGCAGCAATTCAACATGGATTCTTTTTGTGACCCAGTTAGTGGCTGTTTTCAGATTTGTCAGATGGATGTCCGGTACTTTGTGAATATCCAGTTCATAGAACTCATTATAAGGCCGGATCATTTTGTCATCTGCAAACAACTTTTTTGCAATACGAAGCATCATAAAGTTTTCGGCAGGCACCGGCGATTTTGAAGGTTTTTCTGTGAATAATGTTTTTACGAATTCAATTTCACTGCTGTCATGGCTAAAGTAATCAACTAAATAGTTAAGAGATTCTAATACTGACATCCTTAAATCTAGATCTTCTTTAAGCCCTTCCTGTTTCAGGGCGGCTCTTACATATTCAAAAAAGACCTTTAACGCCGGATCGCCCGGATAAACAGGTATCTTGGGAATTGTTTTTAAATAGTTAATGTCTACCTCATGGGAATAATCCTGAGATTCTTGGAAAAAGTCGACAATAATATCCTTGTAAAGGCTGATATCTTTTTGGTCACAAAATGCAAACAATCGGGAAATCATATAGGTAAGATTATATTGAATCCAGTTAGAGTGCAGATCTGTGATTTTATGATCCGGACTTATAAAGAGTTTCATATATTCGCTCAACAAATCAAAGCTGGTTATATCCGGTGGCGGCAACTCCGCATCTTCCGGCAGCTCTTTACGATAGTTTTCATCAAACTGGCTTATTATTTGTCCGATTAATTCAGCACATTGCCTCCGAATGTCTTCCTCCGGATGCGTTAATTTTTCATAGAAAAACCGTAGTGTCACAATTTTTTGCTTCTGAGTAAAATAGGCATTATATTCTTCAAAAAGGTCCAGGTACTTTCTAAGCGTCTTATCATTTTTTTCATTGCGGGCCAATTCGATAATTTCACTTAGGGAATCTTCATCCCGGAATCGGTAAAGCAAATGAATATTATGATGAATGGCGAAATACTTCAGATTTTGAGTAACTTGAGTACCATGCATCAAAGAATAATATTTCTTGCCTGGTTTTTTTGCAGATTCAACGGGTAAATCCGGATCGGTTTGTACTCCCAGATCCGTCATATAATCTTCAAAATCCTTCAATTTGGCATAAACTCGCTGATATCGTTTTTCTTTTGCTTCATCAACGTTATCAAGTTTACTTAATATGACAGAAAAGGAATCATCCAGATTAAAAAACGACATTGTAAAAGGATTTTCCTCAGTTGCTTTGTTTTTAACTCTAAAATCTGCATATATAAGTAATAGAGACTCAAGGGGTAAGTTTTCCAGCTCTAAATCCCACACAGAATGATTAAGTGCTACATGTCCAATATTAAATATTTCCCGATTTTTGAACCATTGTTCAGTATAATAATAGTGCAAATAAGCTACCCTCTTAGCTTCGAAGCTCCGACAGCCAAATTTGCCCAGGTCATGACCGGCAGCAGCTCCTGAAACTCTACCCACATCTACTGGAATTCCAAGATTATAAAGCTGTCTGGCAATCATCACCGCAAGATAATGAACACCGCATATGTGATCTAAAGTATTGTGTTGAGTGACTTCAAAGTTTAGCCGCATCATTTCGTGCATATATTCATTTTCAAAATAAGACAAGAAGTCCCTATACTCTTTTGATTGGGCAGTATTGGCTCCTAATTCGTCAATTTTAAGTCTCAGTGGATATTTGCCCTGGAAAGAAATACTATCATTTTCTTTTTTTATCTGGGTTGCCACCCGCAGGCCTTCCAGATATAAAAAACATCCTTTTTCATATTTGTCATCAAGCTCAATTTCTACAGCATGTGGAAATGATTTTGAAAGTGCATATTGATAGAGATATGTTAATGGGTCCTTTGGAGGGTTGTTATCCCACAGTACCTGTAGCACTGGTTTTAATAAATTATAAACGGACTTGCAACTATAATCAGTGTCAGACACCATTTTTTTTATTTTTTTGGAAAAAGAGTTATCAGCAAGATAGGCCTCCATTTCATCGCTGGTCAGTCCGACGGACTCAAGAAACAATGTATCCAAAAAGTGAGTTCTGAGCATTTCAAAAAATTCGTGATGAGTCTTCATTTAAGTTCGCCCCTTTCTACCTGTATTATAAAGCATATTACCCAACGAATGAAAGAAGGATTCAGAATAATGTGGATAAATTGTTTGAAACTGAATTTTTCTTACCGGAAAGTTTCAGGAAGAGCAAAGCTTTTTTTAAGACCATGAATGTGCTACAATGATGACGGTAAAGCAGCGGTTAAAGACGGATGTAAAGGAGAAAATAATGAATTTTAAAGCCATTAACCTATTGGAATTTAATAAAATCATTGATAAATTAGCTGGGCTTTGTGCTTCAGAACCAGGTGCTGAATTGGCAAGAAAACTCATGCCGGAAACTGAAGTAGATACTATTCGTGAGTTGCAACAGGAAACTGGCGAAGCAGAAGCTATCAAAATGCAAAAAGGCTCAATGCCGCTGTCGGGAATAAAGGATATACGAAACTTATCAAAAAAAGCAGAACTTGGTTCTGTTTTGGATTTGGGTCAATTGATTATAATAAGGCAGCAGTTGACGGCAGCACGAAAATGCAAAGCATTTCTGAATTCCTTTGAGGATAAAGATCAAACCCCCATATTCAAGTCGAAATCGTATTTGCTGGAATCACACAAAAATTTGGAAGAAAAACTGGAAAACTGTATATTAAGTGAAAATGAATTGTCGGATCATGCAAGTCCGGATTTGCGACAAATCCGTCGAAAAATTCAACAGAAGAACGAAGGAATTCGCTCCCGCTTAAATGGATTTATCCAGTCAGCGAAAAACCAGAAATATCTGCAGGACGCCATCATTACCATTAGGCAAGGCCGGTTCGTTGTGCCGGTTAAGCAGGAATACAAGTCTATGGTGCCGGGCATGGTTCATGATCAATCATCGTCAGGTGCCACGCTGTTTATAGAGCCGATGGCAATAGTTGAAATGAATAATGAATTAAAGGAATTAAAAATTAAAGAAGACATTGAAATTGAACGTATTTTAATGGAATTAACCGGTGAAGTGGCAATTATTTCCGATACACTTCGATCGAATCAGGAAATAATGCAGCACATGGATTTTATGATGGCAAAAGGGGAAATGGCAGTTCAAATGAAAGCGGTTAGCCCCACATTGGTTGAAGAAAAAAGAGTTAACTTAAAAAATGCCAGACATCCTTTGCTTGATCCGGCAGAAGTTGTTCCTGTTTCAGTAAAGCTGGGAAAACCACATAAAGCACTTATTATTACAGGTCCTAACACTGGTGGAAAGACAGTAACTCTTAAAACGGTGGGTTTGTTAACATTAATGACTCAAAGTGGGTTGCATATTCCAGCAGATTATGGCAGTCAAATGGGTATGTTTGACCAGGTATTTGCTGATATTGGCGATGAACAGAGCATTGAACAAAGCTTAAGTACTTTTTCGTCCCATATGACTAATATTGTAGAAATTTTAAAAAAAGTCACAGGCGATTCTTTAGTGCTGCTGGATGAGTTGGGAGCAGGCACAGACCCTACCGAAGGAGCGGCCCTTGCTATGTCCATTCTCTCTTATTTGCGCAGTAAAGACTCGCTGGTAATGGCAACGACCCACTATAGTGAATTGAAACAATATGCTCTGATGAACGAAGAAACGGAAAATGCTTCAGTTGAATTTGACATAGAAACTCTCAGTCCCACATACAGACTTTTGACAGGAATTCCCGGTAAGTCAAATGCCTTTGAAATATCAGCAAAACTGGGGCTGGACCAACAGATTATTGAAACCGCCAAAACATTTCTAACGAAGGATAATATAGCTTTTGAAGATATTCTCAGGTCTATCGAAGAAAACAAAACATTGGCAGAAGTTGAATCGGAAAAGGCTGTTAAATTGCGAAGACAGTTGGAAGAAAGAGAAAAAGAGCTGGCTGAGCGGGAAGCAAAATTACAGGCACAAAGAGATGATACGATTGCAAAGGCAAAAAGAGAAGCATATCAATTAATGAAAGAAGCAAAGCAGGAAGCTGACGAATTCATTGAAGAAATTAGAAAAACAAGAGACATATCTGTCCGACAGGATCAGAATAAAAACGCAGAAAAAATTCGACAAAGCATTAGAGAGAAGCTAACAAATTTAGAACAAGACAATGACAATATATTGTTCAACGAAATATCATCACCCGAAGAGAACGCCGGAAAGGTAAAAGAAGGCGACGAAGTGAACGTCCCTTCACTCAATCAGAGTGGAACCATTATTTCCATCGATGAAGATAAAAACTCGGCACTTGTTCAAATAGGTGTTATGAAAATGACATTGTCACTGAATAAACTTATAAAAGTGAAACATGAGCAAAGAAAAACGCAGAAAGGACTTCAAAAAATAATTCAGCATAAAACTGAACACACAGCTAGAGAGTGTGATGTTCGGGGGAAAGATCTTGAAGAAGCAATTTATATTGTTGATAAATACTTGGATGATTCATATTTAAGTGGTCATACAGAGATAACCATCATTCATGGTATTGGTACAGGCGTACTGAAACAGGGTATACAAAAAGTGTTGAAGAAGCATCGATTGGCTAAAAGTTTTAGGGAAGGAGCTTATGGTGAAGGTGGTGCAGGCGTAACTATTGTAAGTTTAAAAAACAACTAATAAAATAAGTGGGTGCATATCAATTATGGTTGCAGTTAGCTCATGCCTGATGGGTATTCCCTGTCGGTATAATGGTAAGCATTATTACAGAAAATCTTTAATGAAAAAACTCAATAACACCGATATTTTAGCAATTTGCCCGGAGCAGTTGGGTGGGCTTCCGACACCAAGAAATCCGGCTGAAATTGTTATGGGTTCAGCCAGGCAGGTTCTCGATGGAAAATGTATGATTATAGATAATTTGGGAAATAATGTAACGAAAGAATATATTTCGGGAGCATATCGTACATTAGCTTTGTTAAAGACCCACGGCATTAAAACAGCCTTTTTGAAGGATGGCAGCCCTTCCTGTGGCACCACGTATGTTTATGACGGTACTTTTAATGTTAAAAGAGTAAATGGATCAGGTGTGACGGCTACATTGCTGGCTGCATCAGGAATCAACCTTTATAACGAACTGGATGTGCAAGCTATATTTAACGAAATCAAAGGAGAGGGAAAATATGAATAAAAAAAAGAATTTGTTTATCCTGATAATTGGATTAATAACTATACTCAGTGCTCTGATGTTGTGTGGCTGCGGTAATAACGAACCCGATCCAATAGCTGAAGAACCGATACAACAGGAAGAACAGGATTTAACAGACCCGGAACCAGCAGTAGAAAAAGATGAAAGCGAAAAAATTCAATATGTACTATATCTGAAGCATCGGGATCAACCTTTTATTTTTTCTGATTCTTATCAGATAAGCGAAACTGATGAAAGGCTTCAGGACAAAACTTTATCTGAATTTGTTCTTGAAGAGTTGATCAAGCAAGAGGGAATCGGTGAGCTTATTAATCCGATGCCTGACAACACGGAAATCATATCTGTTGAACATGAAGGCAGAATGGTTATAGTAAACTTATCGCAGGATTTTGTGGATAATATTACCGGCACTGAAGAAGATGTCGAGGCAACGATTGGTATGATTGTAAATTCTTTGGTTACTTTACCGGAAAATGACCAGGTTCGACTTTTGGTAGAAGGAGAGCTTTTAGAGAATATTGGTGGATTGAAGATACATGATGAATATGAATTCATAACCACATATTATCCGGATAAATAGTTATTTGGCATATATTAATAAAACAGAATTATTAGGAGGCCGTTAAATGAATCAGTTTAAAAAAATGATCGCCGAAAACATTGCAGAAGAGCTGGAAAATTTTACAGCTGAAGAGATTTTTGACTGGATTGAAAATCCACCAAACAGCGATTTGGGTGACTATGCATTTCCATGTTTCAGACTTGCAAAAAGTTTTCGAAAGGCACCACAAGCTATAGCTTCTGAATTAGCTGATAAAATTAACTTGAATGATCATTTCTTAAAAGCCGAGGCTATCGGAGGATATTTAAACTTTTACTTTAACCGAAGTAAGCTGGCAAAAACTATATTGAGTAAAGTACTGGAAGAAAAAGAAAATTTCGCATCCAGCAATTTAGGGGATGGGAAGGTAATATGTATTGATTTTTCAGCTCCAAACATTGCAAAACCTTTTCATGTTGGTCATTTGCGATCTACTGTTATTGGAAGCTCGCTTTATAAAATATACACTCATTTAGGCTATGAATGTATAGGAATTAATCACCTGGGAGACTGGGGAACTCAGTTTGGAAAAGTGATAGTAGCATATAAAAATTGGGGGAATGAAGAACGGGTTCGACAAGAACCAATTCAGGGACTGTTGGATTTGTATGTAAAATTCCATGAAGAATCAGAAAAAAACCCCGCCCTTGAAGACGAAGCAAGAGACTGGTTTGTTAGAATGGAAAAAGGTGATGAAGAAGCCTTATCACTTTGGAAATGGTTTAGCAACGAGACGATTAATGAATTACAAAAGATTTATAAGTTGTTGGGTGTGCACTTTGATCATTACACTGGTGAGAGCTTTTACAATGATAAAATGCAACCAGTATTAGATGATCTTAAGACTAAAAATCTACTTAAGGAAAGTGAAGGAGCAATACTGGTTGATTTGGAACCTTATGGGATGCCGCCATGCTTAGTTCAAAAAAAGGATGGGAGCACGTTATATGCAACACGGGACATAACGGCTGCTATATATCGCAAAAAAACCTTTGATTTTGCTAAATGTCTGTACCTGACCGACTATTCTCAAAATCTTCATTTTGCTCAGTGGTTTAAGGTGGTTGAACTTATGGGATATGAATGGTCTCAAGACCTTGAGCATGTTCCATTTGGAAGAGTCACGCACGAAGGAAGACGAATTCAGAGCAGGAAAGGAACTGTGGTCCTCCTTGAAGATGTTATCAACGGCGCAATAGAAAAAGTTACGGAAATTATTGAAGAAAAAAACCCGGAACTGGACAATAAAGAAGAAACGGCTATTGCCGTCGGTGTCGGAGCTGTTATCTTTAACGATTTAAGCCATAATCGCATCAAAGATATATCTTTTTCCTGGGATACTGCTTTTAGCTTTGACGGAGAAACTGGTCCATACGTTCAATATACCCATGCACGTGCTGGTAGCGTATTGAGAAAAGCAAACGTTCAAGAGGATAACTGGCATCCTGAGATTAACGGAGCCTATCTTGAAGATGAAGTGTCCAATCAGGTTATAAGGCAATTGGAAACATTTGGTGACGCAATTCAAGATGCGATGAACAAAAATGAACCATCCATTTTAACCAGACACATAGTTGATTTGGCACAAAGCTTTAACAGATTCTACCATGATCATCCTATACTTGTGGAAGATGTTGCAGTTAGAGAGACCCGATTGGCCCTGGTAATTGCTGTTAAAGAAGTCTTGAAATTAGGATTGAGTTTGTTGGGAATAAAGGCGCCAGAGCGAATGTAAAAAGGCTCTTGCCGGCTATGCCGGCAAGAGCCTTTTAAAAAACGTAAGATTACGAGTCTTGCATATGTGAAAACAATTCTTCCACACTAATTTCCGAAAGGTCTGTAAGTTGTTGAATCAGTTCATCTTTTAAATCAAGAAACTCCTGTATACTGGTTTGCTCACCTGTATACTCCAGAGCTTGCAAAATCATTAAAAAATCTTTTTTAGAAATGTTTTCAAGTGAAATATAGTCAAAATTTTCCATAAGCCCCCCGCTTTCTTGCCTTACTTGTAAGGAAATATAATATCAACAGTTATTGTAACGAAATTATTAGAGGGATGCAAGACATTTATGCCGCTACCGGACAAACTTCTTCCTGGCTCAAAGCATGCTGAACCATTATAGATGCAACAGACTTAACTGCAAATAGAGAATTATTGATATCATTTTGCATACTTTCAGCTTTTGATTCATAATGAAAATGCAGTTCGTCCAGATATCGCTTAATTTGCTCTAAATTCGTGAAATCGACATTTTGAAGAAAGTTAACTTTAGAATTATCTGTAATAGAAGCATGCTCTTTAAAAGATTTATGCAATAATCGTTCATATTTCAGATGATCCCAGAAATGATTCTGGTAAGTCTTGCGGTCATTATGCGGTACGCAAAAATAGTCGGCCACATAATGTGTAATGATCCCGATTTTTTGGGATACATACGCTATGTGTGCCCGGTTATCCATTAAGGGATGGTTGGATATTTTTTGAATTTCATTACAAATAACATCAAAGGACTGAGGTTTAAAATGCTTTAATTTGGGAAGTCCTGAGTAAATGTCCGGCTTTACACTACCGTATATGAGTTGTGCTTTATCCAGTTTAATGTTCAGGTTATTATTTACATTTTCATGAATTTCTTTGGCGATAATAACATGCGTTTGCGGTATCAAATTGAAATGGCCACCTTTCAAATATTTTCAACTGTGTTATATTATAACCAAATCTTACAAGATTTGCAATAGGTTTACATAAAATCACATTGAGGTGTTTATTTAATGAAGACAATTTTGGTAGGAATTAACGCAAAGTTTATTCACACAAATCTTGCCGTTCGTTATCTTACGGCAGAACTTAAAAATAACGGTTTGAATGCTGAGTTTAAAGAATTTACGATTAGTCAGCATTTTGAAGACATAATTCAGGATTTATACTTAACATCCTGTGATGCAATTGCCTTTTCCTGTTACATTTGGAATATTGATCTGATAAATAAAATAATAATCAACTTAAAAAAGGTTCGCCCGGAACTATTTATAATTATGGGTGGACCAGAGGTATCTTTTGAAAGTATAGAGGTGATGAATGAAAACGATGGAGTTGATCTGATTATAACAGGTGAGGGAGAAGGTGTTTTACCTTCTTTAATTCGTTGCTTAGGTGAAAACGAAGATTATTCTGATTTGCCGGGTATTCTGTTTAAAGCCAGGGGTGAAATTTATAAAACCGAAACAAATAATGAAGTAATAACCACTCAATTAAGCTTATCTGACCCTTATAACTTAGGAGAAGTTTTACACCCTGAAAAAATTTATTACTACGAAACCTCAAGAGGATGTCCACATAATTGTAGCTTTTGCTTGTCAGGTAGAAATTCTAAACTTCGGTATGCACCACTGGAGAGAGTAAAAGACGATCTTTTGTTTTTTATTCAGAATAGAGTTAAACAAGTTAAATTTGTTGACAGAACTTTCAATAGTGACAAAGAAAGAGCCTGTGAAATATTTCGTTACCTTATAGAAAATGACAATGGTTACACCAATTTTCATTTTGAAATCGGTGGCGAACTCCTTGATGGTCAAACAATGAGTATTTTAGAGACAGCACCCCCGGGACTTTTCCAATTTGAAATAGGAATTCAATCAACGAACGATGAAACATTAGAAGCAATTCATCGAAAAGGTGATCAGTACAAACTATTTGAAAACATTCATTATTTAATGAGGCTTAAAAGCATACACATACATGTTGATTTGATTGCCGGACTTCCCTATGAAGACTTTTTTCAATTTAGAAGTTCGTTTAATGACGTATTCGCATTAAAAACTGATATGCTTCAATTAGGTTTTTTAAAACTGATTAAAGGGTCAGAACTTAGATTATGTCAGCACGACTATGACTATGTCTATACAAAACAAGCGCCTTATGAAGTTCTATCCTCTCATAAAATTTCATTCGGGGAGCTTATTCGTTTAAAGCAAGTAGAGAAAATGTTGAACTTGTACTGGAATTCCGGGAAAATGAAACACACCATTGATTATGTTGTCAGCTATCTGGAAAGTAGTGCGTTTAAATTTTTTGATGATTTGGCTCAGAGTTGGTATCGTATCCAGGGCCAAGAGAACAATCACAAATACGAAACAATGTTAAAGCATTTGCAAAACTTCCTGTTAGATCGTTATCCGGATCATGAAAAAGTCATTTACTATCTCATGCACTTTGATTACTATAAACAGAGCAAACAATATAAGCCCTGGTGTAAGGAAGCTGATACTAATTACCCTGTCATAATACCGAAAGTGGATATGCATGAGCTGCTTCAAAACAGAGCTTTTATAGAATCTTGTTTGCCTGAATATATAGATTTGCCGGTTAAACAAATGCTATCAAAAGTACAGTTTATTTTAACACCCCCAGAACTGGTATCTGTTTTTGCTCCAATCGTTACGGAGGTTATAGAGTTTTGGCAGGCAGGTGAAGTGCCAGATCAATTGAGTGATGAAGTAAAAAGAAATGCCGTTATTCTTTTTCATTACTCAGAGAATAAAGCAAGAAATAATAACGAGCACACATGCAAACTGATAATACTGTCGGATAAATTGAAAAAACAGACAGCGATTTAAACACGCAGGAGAACAAACAGGGAGGCTTACTTAACGATGCAAGATAAAATTTTTGATATTTTAAAACCATACACAGAGAACATTACTTTTATAACTTTGAAACCTAACATTAGTTTAGGGCTAGATAATTATCGTGTCCCTCCAAAGGGGCTTGATATTCCACTTTTGACAAAGGATATGGCAGAAAGAATAAAAAAATATGATGAAAATCAGATTATTAATCTGCCTATGGTTATTGCAGGTATTGGCTATATACTTGGGATCGATAGATTTTTTCTTCAAAAGGATTATTATTTGGAGCTCATAAATGCTACTGGGTTGCCTATCATTCATACTTGGCTTTCTGAGGCAGCTAAATATCAAAAGAAAGAAAGTTTTGAAGAAGCTCTTATATATTCGAGATCTATATTGATATTAGAACCAGAAAACAAAGAGGCCTCTCTGATAGCCGGAACAGCATTATATCAAATCGCTTCTAGGATGGACCTTAAAAAACCATTAAGAAAAAACGTAGTGGATGAGTCGTTGCGGTTTTTGGAGTGGTTATATGAACAAAAAGCTCAAAATCCATTGATCCAATATTACCTTGGAATGATATATCGGGAGAACAAAACATACAATAAAGCACTGAAAATGTGGCAGGAAGCCGAGAAACAGGAGTTAAGTGAAGAGGAAAAAGCTGAGCTTTCAATACAAATGAACGTGATTAAAGATCTGGCAGCTTATGAAACCGGATATCAGCATGTATTACGTAATGAAGGAAGAGATGGTTTAATGAGTTTGATCCCTTTGTTATCGAGACATGAAAACTGGTGGAATTTGCAGTTTTTCGTCGGATTAGCATATGAACAGATTCACGACTTCATTAATGCTTTAGAACATTACAAAAAAGTTATTGAAATAAAAGGATATCATGAGGAAACGTATTTACAGATGGCAAATGTATATATAGAATTACGGGAAGCTAATAAAGCAATGTCATTATTAGAGGAAATACTGAACAGAAATCCGAATAATGCTGAACTTAAATGCAGAACAGCTATGGTAGCCACCATGGCGAACCAGAAACAAAAAGCACTTGCCTTGATTAAAGAAGCGGAAAAACAAGACCCGGATTTAGAAATACTGGAAATTGCAAAACGACAAATTCAGACTCTTTCCTAATAAGAAGCATAGTGTTATAATGTAAATACAAAAAAATGACAAGTCATCAAATTAATTTGTAAACTTGAGGGGTGAAATGTTATGATTCAGCACTTGGATGAACTATTGGAGTTAGCGGGAAAGACTAAAAAAATGAAGCTGGCCGTAGCGGCAGCTCAGGATGAAGATGTTTTAAAAGCAGTATGCGAAGCTGCTAAGCTAAATATTATTGAACCTGTTCTCTATGGTGATCTTTCTGAAATACGGGAAATAGCCCGGAAAATCGAAATGAACATTGATTCAGTGGAAATGCACCACTGTTCAGACGTCAAGGAGGCTGCAGCACAAGCTGTAGATGCTGTATCGTCTGGAAGCGCTGATTTTTTAATGAAGGGTTTAGTAGACACTTCTATACTTTTGAAAGCGGTTTTGAAAAAGGATGCTGGACTGAGAACAGAAAGATTACTCAGCCACGTGATGGTTTATTCGCCGAAGACCTATCATAAACTACTTATGCTGACGGATGGCGGAATGAATATCGCACCTAATTTGCAGGAGAAAAAAGAAATTCTTATGAATGCAGTTGAAGTTGCTAAAGCTTTAGGAGCTGAGCCTGTGAAAGTTGCGTGTCTGGCGGCTAAAGAAAAAGTGGACGAGAAAATGGAAGCCACTATTGATGCTGCAAAACTGGTAGAAGAGCAAAAAAAAGGCGTATTTGGAGAAAACGTTATCGTAGAAGGACCAATGGCTTTTGATCTGGCAATTTCAAAAGAAGCAAGCAGAATTAAAAAATTCAACAGTCCAGTAGCCGGCGAAGCAGACGTTTTACTGGTACCGAATATTGAAATGGGCAACGGAATAGGAAAAACAATGACCTATATGGCTCAGGCTGAATCGGCTGGCATCATTATGGGTGCTAGAATCCCTATTGTTCTCGTATCGAGAGCGGATGAATTCAAAACAAAACTTAATTCTATTGCTCTGGGAAGTATGATTGCAATGTGTAAATAGCTCTGACTGCTTTAGGAAAATAGAATCTATAGATCAGCTTGACAAGGCGCATCTTCTTGTGCTATATTCATTCTTGCACATTAGTGCGAAAAGCAACAGCGGAGCAATAAAGAATGAATCGGTCAATTAAGAAATTTAAAAAGATTCAAAAAAAACGTTGACACACCAGAATTAAAATGGTAAAGTATAAAAGTCGCCAACACACGACACTATTGGTTCCTTGAAAACTGAACAGCAGAGAGAAACGAACCACACGTTAAAACGTGATGGAAAACGC
>QYZZ01000053.1 GCA_003838145.1 Tindallia sp. MSAO_Bac2 | reverse complement strand
TTTCAGAATATTACAAAACTCAATAAGTCACGTGACAGGGAAAGCTCCGAAAAAGTAAATGCGACTAATAGTTTATCGTTCGGAAGTATAAATATGCATTTCGACATTTGATGAAATTAAATGCAGATAATTCAATCATTTCGCCCGATTCACCCCCTTTTCATGGTATAATAGAATTAGTAAAACCATTGAAAACAGGGAGGTTAAGGCGCATGTTAAAGAAAAATGATGGGCAAGTAGACTTGTTTGATTCCGTTATTTTTGATCGGTTGATTCCGAAAGACCACCTGTTAGTCAAGATTGATTCCATTATAGATTTTTCCTTTGTGTATGATTTGGTGGAAAATCGGTACAGCCCCATCGGCCGAGGATCCAAAGACCCGGTGATGATGGTAAAAATATTGCTGCTTGAGTACCTGTACAATCTTTCGGATGTTGAAGTCTGTCGCCAAATACAAACCGACATTGTGTTTCGATGGTTTCTGGGTTTAGGAATCTTTGATGAAATTCCAGATGATACAACGGTCAGCCATTTTCGTGTGTGCCGTCTGACAGAAGATCATTTTGAAGCGGTGTTTAATCAAATTCTGCAAAAATGCATTCAGTATGATCTGGTTAAAACCAAGCGATATATCATTGATTCAACAGATGTTGCTGCTAACACCAATTACCCCTCCGAAAAGAACTTGGTTCGCCAGGCATTTCGAAAAGTAATGAAAGAAGCTTCTTTGTTTAATGAGCCGTTGGCAAATCAACTATTAGAAAGCATTGAAGCTGACATTCAGGCCTTGTACGACCAAAGCGATGATCCGGTTCACTGGAAGCAACACTTTGAAATCACTAAGATGTACCTGGACAAATTATACCTGGAAACCTACGAGGAGTTACAGCATAATGAATCCTATGCAGCCGCCTACCGCCTGTGCTATGACCTGATCGATCAGTATCAGAAGAAAGCTAAGGATAAAATTGTCAGCATCACCGATCCGGATGCCCGGGTGGCACACAAATCGCCAGGAAACATCAAACGAGGCTACAAAAACCATTTAATCGCCGATGAAGACAGGAGAAAGGAAATCATATTTG
>QYZZ01000052.1 GCA_003838145.1 Tindallia sp. MSAO_Bac2 | reverse complement strand
TTTCCTTTAATAAAGCAATTTATTGATGATTATTCAAGCGAGACACTTGTTTGAATTGCAGATTTCTATAACACTGATAGCTTCAAGAAACCCATCCAAGGCTTCGCTTGCAGCATTTTCGGCTTGCAATCGCTACTGTTAAAGCATGCGTTAACCCTTGTTTTGCTTGCCAGATTTTACGATGCATCGCCAAGTAAGACAAGGGCGAGAGATAGTAGAGCAACAAAAGAAGTGGGTTGAAATATCTCCCAGTAAGTCTTGCGCATTTTTTGTGCATGATATGCGTATATCTTGTGTATAATTTGCGCATGATATGTGCATGGCATGCACAAAAAATGTGTAAGGCGTGTGCATGATTTGTGTATTACTTGCGCATGATATGTGTAAGTAATGTGCATGATATGTGTATAGTTTATGCGCATGCCATGCGTGCAGTTTGTGTATGATGTGTGTAATATTTACGCATGTTGTGTGCATGTCGTCTTAAACCCTCAATTTTGGAAAATATCCTTGTAGATCAATAGATAGCACAAAATTACTTCTTTTTTCGCTTCTTTAGGGAAAATCTTAAAGGTATATATTATCTCGGCCCCTTACATTCAACCTATTTAGCCCCGTAATCGATTTGGAAAAATTCCTTGAGTCATGATACCCTAAAGATGAAAGGAGTTGATCCCGATGAAAAAGAACCGGCAGTACACAGATGAACTGAAAGAAAAAATAGTCCAGGAATGCCAGGAAGTTGGAAACGTGGGTGTAGTGGCACGACGTCATGATATTTCTGCCAACACCATTCATACATGGATTAAGAAATACCGGGAACGAGGCACCGCCAAATCCATGAAAAAACAAAGTGTTTCCAATGTTGACCAGCAAACTGCCCAACAACTCCAGAAAGTGAGTACCGAAAATGACCGACTGAAGCGTTTAGTGGCAGAGAAAGAACTGGAGTTAACCGTACTAAGAGAACTGAGAGATCGAACAAACCCCAAATAGCCGACAAGGTAGCCATTGTCGAAAAGTGGAGCCAGGAAGGGTACCCTGTTATCAAATGTTTATGATGATCTGAAAATACCCCACCATATTAGTTGAAAAACCCCCCAGAAAAATTAAAATCAACCCTATGACAATTCATAGGGGCTAAAGAGGATCTGTTTAGTTTAGTGCAAAAACAAGAAATTATTCTGGAGTGGCAAATTTTATTGAACAAAAAAGGGTTTGCCATTCCAGAATAAATGGAGAACGATGTTAACGCTTGAACCTATTTACTTTTTCTTAAAAAAGTGCTTTAAAATGGAATACCAAAAACAACACTAGCTTATCGACTAATTGACATTAAGTGTTGTTCAAGATATAATTATGGCAAATATAAGCGCTATATGCTTTGATCGTTCACCGTCGCCTAAGGATTGCCCGTCCAACATGGCGGCATTTATTTTGTTTATTATTCCAATCTTACTGTTTAAAGTACAGCAACGAGTACAGCAACTGTTTTGGAATTTGCTGAAACAGTTGAGCGCATAATGAAATATCAAAACTATAAAATGTTGCAATTTCAATCTTTTAATACGTATCGTAAAATACTAAAAAAGTCGTACTTGAATTCCTAAACCAGGTGTCGGAAGTTCGAATCTTCCCAGGTGCGCCAAAAAATAAACCGCGGGGACAGTGATATGATACCTCCAAAGTAGACAGTCTAATTAATTAAAATTAGATCTTCTACTTGGAGGTGTTTTTTATGGGGAAAAAACAAAAGTTTAGCAAAGAAGAA
>QYZZ01000051.1 GCA_003838145.1 Tindallia sp. MSAO_Bac2 | reverse complement strand
TGAAGCATACCCTTGCTGAATTTTGTAATGTTTTGTCGAATCTAATAAATTTTAACTATTCTTTAGCGCACGGGCGGAGGATTTTTTTTCCGGAGCCGGTGCGCTAAAGAAGGAAGAACAAACAAGTGAGAAAAGAAGAGCAGACCTTCCCCCCATGGTTTTTGTTTCGGGTGGAAGGGCTGCGAAGGATTATGGCATTTCTTTCTTAGAGGGTTTTTTAGGCCGCAGCTGCGGCCCCGGGCGCGTGTGAGCTTGCGAACAGGCACCCTAAAGGTACAACCATTTAAAAGAACGGGCCGAGCAGTCTTTAACGGCCGACGCCTTTTCCTTTGGTCGGCCGTCAAAGTCTGCGGATAATACCCTATAAAGTTGGATAAAGGATTCTTTAGGCAGGGAGCGACTGCGAGCTGGCGCTTTCTTAAGGTAGGGCCTACCTTATTTCCATCGCTTAAGCAGTCCTTACGCCTGTTTTTTGGGCGGAAGGTCTGCGGTTGATCTGGTAGATATAACTTTTAAAGGGGTTTTGGGCCGCATCGCGGCCCGGTGATTGTGAGGGGACCGAACAGTCACCACCTGAAACCATAACAATTCTATAAAATAATAGCCTAAGCATGTCTTCCGGGCGGAGTGTTTTTTTAGAAGCCGGAAGAGATGGGGTTGTGAGGTAAAGATTTCGATAGGGGGAGGTTGGTCAGGACCAAAAAAAGGGGGAAGGGCCTAAGCCCCTCTCCCCAGGGCAGCGCCCACCCGGGGCACCGACCTGTGCCTTGACCTGCACTCGGCAGCGTAGCCCAGCTCGTAGGCTGCCACGAAGGCCACGTGCTTACAGGGCAGCTGGCGTGCCTGCCAGTCTGGACAGCTGCAGCTGGCCCTGGCACCCCGGCCGGTGTAGCGGATCTTCACCAGGAAGCGCTTTTTGGTGGCTCCCTGGTAAGCCACCAGGCCCCGGACGGCGTCTTCGCCCCGGTAGGTGCACTGGAACTGCCAGCCCAGGCGAAGCCCTGCCAGGCCTCTGCCGAACCGTCCTGCTTCAACTCTACCAAGTAACCTTTCTAACATGTAACCACTCTTTTTTGCCCGGAGGGCATAAAGTTGCCGGTGGCACACTTTATAATGGGAAGGGTGGGGAGTGGTTAAGGGGTGCACGAGAAAAATATCTTTATTATTTGCAGCAGGAGTCTTTATTTTTCATGGTGGTTCTATTTTAGAGTCGGGTAATTTTCAATCAAAATGTTGGGATAATTTTAGAGGAACATAAACATTAATTAGCATGAAACATTAAATCGCGGATCTTAGGTCTTTTCCATTCCCAATTTCACAGGCGCTTTAAAAGAATGAATATTTTTAATTCAATTAACTAAAAGCGCTTTTTCCCATTTGTCTCATTATATGGATAACGAGTAGTTATCCCTGTAACCTTAAAT
>QYZZ01000050.1 GCA_003838145.1 Tindallia sp. MSAO_Bac2 | reverse complement strand
TGTTTATGATAATCTAAAAGTATCCCACTATAATAATTGAAAACTCCCCCACATAATAATAGAATCTCCTTTGTAAGGTATTGAGTATGAAGGAGGTTCTGGAGGGAGATGATAACATTGTTAGACAAGCAGAAGATCATTTTGAAGCACCTTCATGACGGGAAGTCACAAAGGGGGATACAGCGGGAAACGGGGATTAGCCGTAAGACTATCCGGAAGTATATCAAAGAGTATGAGGTAACAAAAGCAAAGCTGCTTGAAGAAGGGGAAACGGGTTCCAAGGAAGAGCTTACCCAAAACATTGTAGGAAAGCCCGGATATAACGGCAGCAACCGCAAGAAGAAAAAATTGACCCAAGCTATGCTGGAAAAGATCAAGCACTACCTGGAAGAAAACCGGCATAAGCGGGAGACCGGCAAAGCTAAGCAACAAAAGAAAAAGATTGATATTTACGATGCGTTAGTATATGAGGGGTTTGATATTAGCTATCCGACCGTCTGTAATACCATCCGGAGCCTGGAACAAGTCAACCGGGAAGTCTTTATCAAGCAGGAGTATGCCCTGGGCGAGGCCTGTGAATTTGATTGGTGCGAAGCAAAGTTAACCATCGCAGGCCAAAAGATGACCTTACAGATGTCGCTGTTTGTCAACGCTTCAGGGGATTACCGTTATGCGGATTTGTTTTACAACCAAAAAACAGAAAGCTTCCTGGAGGCCCATGCTGATTTTTTCGAGCACCTGCAGGGCGTTTACAGAACGATGATTTATGATAATACCAAGGTTGCAGTCAAAAAATTTGTGGGCGAAAAAGAGCCGACAGAAGCGATGCTGAATCTTTCGTTGTATTACGGCTTTCACTTCCGGTTTTGTAACGCATATGCCGGGTGGGAGAAGGGCCGCGTGGAGCGTAGCGTGGAGTACGTCAGGCGAAAAGCCTTTAGCCACCGCGACGAATTTGACTCCCTGGAGGAGGCCAGGGCTTACCTGCAGGCGGTTTGTGAGCGGTTAAACCAACAGGAACAACCTGCCAGAGACCATAAAAGTGCCCAGGCGATTTTGGAGGAAGAAAGACCGTATTTGCTGCCTTCCATGCCCAAGTACGATACAGCCCGTGTTACGGAAGCCCGGGTGGACAAGTATTCCACCATCTGTATTGATAGCTGC
>QYZZ01000049.1 GCA_003838145.1 Tindallia sp. MSAO_Bac2 | reverse complement strand
ATTCTTTACATACACGTGGCAGGATCTTTATTTTTTTCGCCAGGTGATTCTTCCACGTTTCAAGTCGTAGGGAGACAGTTCAACTGTCACCTGATCCCCCGGCAGTATTCTGATAAAGTGCATTCTCAGTTTGCCGGAAATGTGCGCCAGTATCTCATGTCCATTCTCCAGCTGTACAACAAACATCGCATTAGGTAACGCTTCTTTTACCGTACCTTCAACCTCAATCACATCTTTTTTTGACATGCAGCCATTCACCCTCCATTCTTACTCCTTCTCATTGCCGGTCAACTTCTCAATTTCTTTTCTTACCAAGGCGTTGTTCAGTTTGCCGTCAGACTCAATTCTGTTTTTGATTTCTTCAGATATTTGGTTAGTGGCTTTAAAGTGTTTGATTTTCTTTTTTTTTGGTTTATCGAGTCTTCTGAGGTTTCCATCAACAAGCAACGCATATTGATCATCCAGGACATCAATAATAATAAAGTGTCTGCCCTGATCACGGCCCTGCTGTGATTTAACCATCTGTCCTACTCTCAGTTGCTGCTGTTTCACCTTTTCACCTCTTTGCCTCTAATCAACAGACCGTCAAAATTTCAGGTGCGTCTTCCGTTACAGCCACGGTATGTTCATAATGTGCTGATAATGCACCGTCATCAGTCACGACAGTCCATCCATCAGACAGTACATGAACGTCATAACTGCCGGCGTTAATCATCGGTTCGATTGCCAGCACCATTCCTTTTTTCAGTCGGGGACCTTTGCCTGGTAAGCCAAAATTAGGTATCTGTGGTTCTTCATGCATGGCTGTACCAATACCGTGTCCTACATAATTTCTTACGACTGAGAATCCGTGGTTTTCAGCGTAGGTTTGGATCGCATGAGAGACATCCGACAGTCTGAAACCTTCACGCACAAACTTTAATCCTTCGTAAAAACTTTGTTTTGTTACGTCAATCAGCTCTTGTGCTTCAGAGTTAATTTTACCCACCGGATAAGTTTTGGCTGCATCGGAAAAATATCCTTCCAGCTGAGCTCCAGTGTCAATACTAATGATATCACCTTCTGCCAGCCGAACATTTCCCGGTATTCCATGAACAACCTGGTGATTTATTGAGCTGCATATAGAGGCAGGGAAACCACCGTATCCTTTAAAGGCTGGTTCTGCACCATAGCTTCGTATGTGGTTCTCTGCCAGTTCATCCAACTCTTTGGTTGTGATGCCAGGTTTTATATGCTGTCTCATCAGTTCATGCACTTCAGCCACGATTGTGCCGGAGCGCTTCATACGCATTATTTCCTGTTCTGAACGTGTGAAGATCATTAGGATATTTCCTTTACTTTCTTCATAATATCATCAGTCACCTTTGCTATTTCCTGTTGTCCATCAATTGTAGCAAGCAGTTCTTTTGACTGATAGTATTCTATTAACGGTTGTGTCTCATCCAGGTAAACCTGAATTCGTTTTTCTGCTGTCTCTTTCTTGTCATCGTCTCGCTGTACAATTTCTCCGCCGCAGACGTCACAAACTTTTTCTTTTTTGGACGGCTGGAACTCAACATGGTAGGTAGCTCCACAGTTTTTGCAAACACGCCGGCCGACAGCTCTTTCAATCAAAACGTCTTTTTCTACATGAATATTCAACACAATGTCCAGGTTCAGATTGTTCTGTTCCAGGTAGTTGTCCAGTGCTTGTGCCTGAACAACAGTCCTGGGGAATCCATCTAAAAGAAATCCGCCGCCGCAATCATCCTGATCTAATCGGTCATTAACTATTTCAACAACCAGTTCGTCCGGAACAAGCAGCCCTTCATCCAAGTAATTTTTCGCTTTAACTCCCAGCGGAGTACCCTCTTTAATATTTTTCCGGAAGATATCTCCTGTAGAAATTTGCGGGATGTTTAGTTCATTCACCATTTTTTTAGCCTGTGTCCCTTTTCCTGCGTTAGGGGGGCCTAGCAGTATCAATCGCATATTCTCATCTCCTGTCGAAGGTCCTGTCCTGCTTCGTTGGTTTCCGCTACATCAGGGATGTTTTTATTTCAAGAAGCCCTGATAATGTCTCATCATCATTTGAGACTCAATTTGCTTCACAGTCTCAAGTGCAACCCCAACAACAATCAACAGTGCTGTCCCACCAAATGCAACAGGCATACCTGTCAGGTTAAGAATAATCATTGGCATCATAGCAATAAATGCTAAAAACACGGCTCCTGCCAATGTAATGCGGTTCAACACTTTTCCAAGGTAATCTGAAGTGGGCTTGCCAGGTCTGATACCTGGAATAAAGCCGCCATTTTTTTTCATGTTTGAAGCAATTTCTACCGGGTTGAATGTTACTGCTGTATAGAAATATGTGAAGAAAATAATCAGTGTTGCTGTTAAAACAGCGTATACATACACCCCGGGACTACCGGCAGGCGAAAACCATCTTTCAACAAATCTCGCAAACCCACTGGTTTCGCCAACAAAAAAGGCGATAGTTTGTGGAAATGCCAGTATTGACATTGCGAAAATGACCGGTATAACACCTGCTTGGTTAACTTTGAGCGGTATATGAGTGCTTTGTCCACCATACATTTTTCGCCCAACAACCCTTTTTGCGTATTGCACCGGGATTCTACGCTGCCCTTCCTGAATTGCGACAACACCAGCTACAATAATTAGCGCAACAACCGCAAATATAACCAGAGAAATAACATGAATTTCTCCCTGACTGGTTAGCATAAAGGTTCTGTACAGGCCATCAGGTATGCCTG
This sequence comes from Tindallia sp. MSAO_Bac2, assembly GCA_003838145.1. Classification (GTDB taxonomy): domain Bacteria; phylum Bacillota; class Clostridia; order Peptostreptococcales; family Tindalliaceae; genus Tindallia. The sequence goes on along the minus strand of QYZZ01000049.1, from coordinate 10,305 downwards.
AAACAATCCCTGCAAAGATAAGCAGAGATATACCATTTCCAATTCCGTGCTCGGTTATCTGCTCTCCAAGCCACATCAAAAAAGCTGTACCAGCTGTCAGAGTCAGTATAACCACGATAATGCTAAAGGTATCCCTCTGGATCAGTGCGCCTCTGAAAAGACCTACACTAATGCCTGTCGCCTGGATAAACGCTAAAATAACGGTTCCATAACGAATATACTGAGCAATTTTTTTTCGGCCTTCTTCTCCTTCTTTGGAGAGTTCTTCCAGTGCTGGAATCGCAATCGTTAGCAACTGCATGATAATTGATGCAGTAATGTAAGGTGTGATGCTAAGGGCGAATATGGTCATATTCCCGAAAGCGCCACCAGAGAACATATCAAACATCGAAAGAAGACCCGCATTTTCTACAATGTTTCGCACATAGTCAATGTTGACTCCCGGTACCGGAATAACGGCCCCGAGTCGGAAAATCATTAACATCAGCATTGTAAATGTCATTTTTTTTCGCAGGTCTGGGATTTTCCAAGCATTTCTCAGGGTTTCGAGCAATTAAATCACCTCTGCCTTTCCGCCGGCACCTTCGATTTTTTCTGCTGCTGATTTCGTAAACTTTGCAGCTTTTACGGTTAATTTTTTGTTTAGTTCACCGTCTCCTAAAACTTTCAGACCATTTTTCTCGATTTTTTTTACCAGTCCTAGATCCTTTAGCATCTCAACGGTGACTTCTGTATTCTCATCAAAACGATTAAGATCATCAACGTTAATCAGGTTATACTGCTTTTTAAAGATATTGGTGAATCCTCTTTTGGGAATGCGTCGAGCCAAAGGCATTTGCCCACCTTCAAAACCGACTCTAACACCGCCTCCGCTTCTTGAGCGCTGTCCGTCACCACCGCGACCAGCGCTTTTACCCAGGCCGGATCCGGTACCTCGACCTTTTCGCTTAGGCTTTGTAACAGCGCCTGCAGCTGGTTTCAGTTCATGCAGTTTCATGTTCCCACCTCCTGTAATTAAGCTTCTTCTACTTCTACCATGTGTTTCACTGTTTCAATCATACCCATGATAGAAGGATTGTTTTCTTTTTCTACAACCTGGCCGATCTTCTTCAGTCCCAGGGCATGTGCTGTCTTGCGCTGCTTGGGAAGTCTTCCGATCAGGCTTTTGGTCAATTTAATTTTAACTGTCGCCATGATGCTTCACTCCTAACCCAAAATTTCTTCCACGGATTTTCCCCGCAAACGAGCTACTTCATCCGCTCTTTTCAAATCTTTCAATCCGGCCATAGTTGCATTAACCATGTTTCTTGAGTTGTTAGAACCCAGTGACTTAGCTCTTACATCCTTAAGTCCTGCCAGCTCCAGTACTGCACGCACTGGTCCACCAGCAATGATTCCTGTACCTTCAACCGCCGGCATGATTAGAACTTTGCCTGCGCCAAAGTGTCCTCTTACTTCGTGAGGTATGCTGGTTCCTTTAATGGGAACCTGAATCATATTCTTTTTAGCATCATCGATACCTTTTCGAATAGCATCCGGAATTTCCATTGCTTTTCCAGATCCAATTCCCACATGGCCATTCTCATCGCCTACGACAACAATAGCGGCAAATCGAAAGTTGCGTCCACCTTTTACTACTTTGGTGACTCGTCGTATATCAACAACCTGCTCTTTAATGTCAAGTTGTGAAGCGTCGATTCGGTCCTTCTGCATGAATTACCCTCCTTCTTTAATAATGCCGGGATTTATTAAAACTTCAGTCCGGCTTCTCTGGCACCGTCTGCCAATGATTTTACACGACCATGGTAGATATATCCACCACGATCGAAAGTGACTTCCGTAATTCCTTTTTCAACGGCGCGTTCTGCTACCGCTTTTCCAACGAGCTCTGCAGCTTCTTTGGATCCACAGGAATTCACCTGTTCTTTGATTTCTTTTTCAAGTGATGATGCTGCTACAATGGTTTCACCTTGAATATCATCAATCACCTGGGCATATATATTGCTTAAACTTCTGTAAACATTAAGTCTTGGACGTTGTGAAGTTCCATTAACTTTGTTGCGAAGTCTTTTGTGTCTTTTGATTCTCAAGCTATTTTTGCTGGGCTTTTTGAGCAACTTTTGACACCCCTTTCATTCACTATTTGCCTGTTTTACCTTCTTTACGACGGATATATTCGCCGGCATAACGAACACCTTTCCCTTTATATGGTTCAGGCTTACGATAAGCTCTGATTTTCGCCGCATAGTTTCCAACTCTTTGCTTATCAATACCTTTTACAACTACTTCTGTTTGTGTAGGTGCTTCAATTGTAATTCCTTCCGGAGCCGTAAGCTCGATAGGATGGGAATATCCTAAGCTAAGTACTATTTGCTCACCTTGCTTTACTGCTCTGTATCCAACACCAACAATTTCAAGTTTCTTTTCGTATCCCTTTGTTACGCCATGTACCATATTGGCGATCAAAGAACGTGTCAAACCATGAAGTGATTTGTGTTTTTTAATTTCAGATGGCCTTTTGACAACCAGTTCATTTTCTTCCTGAGTAATAATCATTTCTTTACTCAGTTGCTCACTGAGTGTTCCCAGTGGGCCTTTTACAGTTACAAAATTATTGCTGTCAATTGTCACATTGACATCCTGTGGCAATTGAATTGTTTTTTTTCCGATTCTGGACATGGTTCCACCTCCTCGTATCTTACAGTTTACTACCAGACGTAAGCAATCACTTCTCCGCCCACTCCGGCTTCTCTTGCCTGCTTATCTGTTACCAGTCCTTTGGATGTGGAAATAATGGCAACTCCCAGGCCGCCCAACACCCTTGGTACGTCATCCTTATTTGCATATACTCTAAGTCCGGGTTTTGAAATACGCTTTATACCGGAAATTACTTTTTCTTCATTTTTACCATATTTTAACTGAATTCGGATCAGTCCCTGCTTGCCGTCTTCGATTACATCAAAGCTTTTGATGAATCCTTCTTCTAACAGCAGTCGTGCAATTTCTTTTTTAATGTTTGATGCAGGAACATCAACGGATTCATGCTTTACAGCACTCGCATTTCTGACACGCGTCAGCATATCTGCCAATGGATCAGTCATTGTCATGGCGTTTCCCTCCTTCCGAATCTACCAGCTGGCCTTTTTAACCCCTGGTATTTGTCCTTTGTATGCCAGTTCTCTAAAACAAATTCGGCAAATGCCAAACTTTCTTAAATATGCATGAGGTCTTCCGCAACGCTTGCATCGTGAATATGCGCGCGTGGAAAACTTAGGTTTCCGTTGTTGCTTTACAATCAGTGATTTTTTTGCCACTGGCCTGTTCCTCCTTTACTTCTTACTTTTCAAATGGCATGCCCATTAATCGCAGCAGTTCGCGACACTCTTCGTCGGTTTTTGCCGTTGTAACGAATATAATATCCATTCCTCTGGTTCTTTCAACTTTGTCGTATTCAATCTCCGGGAAAATCAGATGCTCTTTTATGCCCAGAGTATAGTTTCCTCTACCGTCAAAGGCTTTTGCACTCACACCTCTAAAGTCACGAACACGGGGCAAAGCAACGTTTAACAGTCTGTCAGCAAACTCATACATTTTGGAGCCTCTTAATGTAACCTTCGCTCCAACCGGCATCCCTTCTCGCACTTTAAAGTTAGAAACAGATTTCTTGGCTTTCGTAATTACAGGTTTTTGACCTACGATCAACGTAAGCTCGCTTACTGCAGACTCCAGCGACTTAGCGTTATCCTTCGCATCACCGATACCCATATTCACTACGACTTTTTCCAGACGGGGTACTTCCATTATGGATTTATAGTTAAATGCTTCCATCATTGCTTTCGTCACATCGCTCACATACATTTCTTTCAATCTTGCCATTACCGGTGGCACCTCCTTTCAACGGATTATTAGTCAATGACTTCTCCGGTTTTTTTGCTGACACGAACTTTTTCTTTGTTCTCCAGCACTTTGTATCCGATTCTGGTTCCCTGACCAGCTTTTTTATCGTAGTACATTACATTCGAAACGTGCACGGGAGCTTCCTGATTAACAATTCCGCCCTGTTGCACTTTTTGTGTTGGCTTTTTATGTTTTTTGACCATATTAATTCCTTCAACAATCACACGATCTTCTTTGGGAAATACTTCCAGAATTTTTCCGGTTTTACCTTTATCTTTACCGGAAACTAAGATTACCGTGTCTCCTTTTTTAACTCGCATGAAGCACACCTCCTCGTTATAATACTTCCGGTGCCAGGGAAACTATTTTCATAAATTCTTTCTCTCGCAACTCACGGGCAACAGGTCCGAAGATTCGAGTACCCATTGGTTGTTTATCTTCCTTAATAATAACGGCTGCATTTTCATCAAATCGAATATGCGTACCATCTTTTCTGCGGGCATCAGATTTCGCTCTAACAACAACCGCTCTAACAACTTGACCTTTTTTAACAACTCCACCGGGTGTTGCGCTTTTTACGGAACAAACGATGATGTCACCGATTTTTGCATATCTTTTTCTGGTACCGCCAAGCACACGGATACACTGTAACTCTTTTGCACCTGAGTTGTCCGCTGCTTTCAACCTGGACTCCTGCTGAATCATTGCGGCCCCTCCTTTCAGTATTTACTCTTATTTTGCTTTTTCAATAATTTCTACCAGTCTCCATCTTTTATCTTTTGATAAAGGTCTGGTTTCCATGATTCTAACCCGATCACCAATTTGGCACTGGTTTTCTTCGTCATGGGCCTTATATTTCTTTACACGTTTCATAGACTTACCGTAAAGTGGGTGAAGTTCAATATTATTAACAGAAACAACAATGCTCTTATCCATTTTATCGCTGGTAACATAACCAACTCGGGTCTTTCTTCTATTTCTTTCCAAGACAAGGGCCTCCTTTCCTTGATGGATGCACAGATATCGATTTACTGATTAACCTTGATCTAATTCACGCTGTCTTAATATTGTTTTAACACGAGCGATGTCTTTTTTAACGTGGCGGATCCTTAAAGGGTTATCCAGCTGACCTGTGGCTAACTGAAAGCGCAGGTTGAACAATTCGCTTTTTGCGTCAATCATCTTTTGGTTCAGTTCTGCACTTGACATATCTCGTAATACTTTAGCTTTCATCAGCTTCACCACCTATTCCTTCAAGTTCTCTTCTTGAAACAATCTTACACTTAACCGGCAGTTTATGCATTGCAAGTCTCATCGCTTCTCTAGCTCTTTCCTCTGATACTCCGGCAATTTCAAACATAATTCTTCCCGGTTTAACAACGGCTACCCAAAATTCAGGTGAGCCCTTACCAGCACCCATTCTTGTTTCGGCAGGTTTTTTTGTAACCGGCTTGTGTGGGAAGATTTTTATCCAGACTTTACCACCTCTTTTGATGGATCGAGTCATGGCAATACGCGCTGCTTCAATTTGGTTAGAGGTGATCCAGGCAGCTTCTGTTGACATAAGTCCGTAATCACCATATGAAATAGTATTTCCTTTATTAGCACGCCCGCTCATTTTTCCTCTGAATACGCGACGTCGCTTTACTCGTTTGGGCATTAACATGCACGATTCCTCCTTCCTGTAACATGATGCTCAGGCATTTGTGCCTGTACTGTTATATGATTAATTAGATCTGCTTTTCTGGTTGTCTGAGGATTTTTCCTCAGTATTTTTTGCTGTGGATAGCACTTCACCTTTGTAAATCCAAACTTTCACACCAAGTTTACCATAAGTGGTGTTTGCTTCATGAAATCCATAATCAATGTCTGCTCTTAGTGTATGCAGCGGAACGTTTCCTTCGTTATAGCCTTCGGTTCTTGACATTTCTGCCCCACCCAAACGACCTGCCGTAGAAACTTTAACTCCTTTTGCTCCGGCACGAAACGCTCTTTGCATTGCCTGTTTCATAGCCCTTCTGAAAGCAACACGTCGTTCAAGAGAAAAAGCAATGTTCTCCGCAACCAACTGAGCATCAACTTCCGGTCTTTTTACCTCAACAACATTAATAAGCGCTGTTTTTCCGGTCATTTTTTCAACGTCTTTTCGTAATTCATCAACGCCTTGTCCACCTTTTCCGATTACCATACCCGGCTTGGCAGTATGAATGTTCAGTTTAATACGGTTATTGGCAGCTCTCTCGATCTCTATTTTGGAAATTCCGGATGTAAATAGTTTTTTCTTAACATATTCCCGGACTTTACAGTCTTCCATCAGGATGTCACCAAAGTCTCTTTTGTTAGCATACCATTTTGTATCCCAATCTTTGATAACTCCAACTCTCAACCCATGGGGGTTTACTTTCTGACCCATTCTATCCCTCCTTACCTGGTTTTTCGCGTAATACAATACCAATATGACTGGTTCGCTTCAGAATTTGTGTCGCTCTACCCTGCGCTCTTGGGCGAAACCGTTTCATTGTTGGTCCCTGATTCGCGTATATTTCAGCAATATAAAGATCTTCTTTATCTAAACTATGATTGTTTTCTGCATTAGCAATGGCTGAACGCAGTAATTTTTCAATAATTGGCGAAGCGCCCCTGGGGGTGAACTTCAAAATAGCCAGTGCTTCATCAACTTTTTTGCCTCTGACCAGATCTGCCACAAGCTTTGCTTTTCTTGGCGCTATACGAATATGTCTAGCTATCGCTCTAGCTTCCATAGCCGCAACCTCCTTTCACTTGGTTCATATGCAATTATTTTCTTTTAGTAGTCTTTTCAGAATCATCGTGACCTCTATAAGTTCTGGTTAGTGCAAACTCGCCGAGCTTGTGCCCGACCATATCTTCCGTAACATAAACAGGAACGTGCTTGCGACCATCATGAACAGCGATAGTATGTCCTATCATTTGCGGGAAAATAGTAGATGCTCTGGACCAGGTTTTAATAACCTTTTTGTTGCCTTTATCGTTCATTTCTTCAATCTGCTTAAGCAGTTTCTCGTGTACAAAAGGTCCTTTTTTAGCTGATCTAGCCAATTGGTTTCCTCCTTTCAACAGCTTTTCACACTAATAAACAATTATTTTTTCTTTGGTTTGCTGACAATCATTTTATCAGAGTACTTGGTTTTCTTTCTGGTTTTATAACCAAGTGTCGGCTTACCCCAAGGCGTTGATGGTCCCGGACGTCCAATTGGTGCTTTTCCTTCTCCACCACCATGAGGGTGATCAACCGGATTCATAACTGATCCTCGAACTGTTGGGCGTATGCCCATGTGTCGTTTTCTACCAGCTTTTCCAATGCTGATGTTCTCATGATCCAGATTACCTACTTGTCCAATGGTTGCGCGACATTCATTCAGAATATATCTAATTTCACCAGAAGGGAGTCTCAGCAATGCGTATTTTCCTTCTTTGGCCATAAGCTGAGCGGAGTTTCCAGCGGAACGTGCGATTTGCCCGCCTTTTCCAGGTTTCATTTCAATATTGTGAACGACAGTACCTACAGGAATACTTTTTAGTGGTTTTGCGTTACCAATTTGTATGTCCGCACTTTCACCTGATTCTACTTTGTCACCGACTTTCAACTTGTTAGGAGCTAAAATGTATCTTTTTTCTCCATCCACATAATGAAGCAGTGCAATGTTGGCGCTTCTGTTCGGATCATATTCGATCGTAGCAACCTTAGCCGGCACTCCGTCTTTATTTCTCTTAAAATCGATGATTCTGTATTTATGCATGGCACCGCCACCACGGTGTCTTATCGTTATTTTCCCCTGACTGTTACGACCACCAGTTTTTCTATTCTTCGCCAGAAGTGATTTTTCGGGTTCAACTTTTGAGATCTCTTCAAAAGTTGACACTGTCATGTGTCTTCTGGCCGGGGAAGTCGGTTTATACTTTTTAATCGGCATGTCTATACCTCCTCCATGAAGCCGTTAATTATACACCTTCAAAAAATTCTATTTCTTTACTGTCTTCCGTTAATTGGATTATAGCTTTTTTCCAGGATGGTCTTTTACCTACATATCGACCCATCCTTTTTGTCTTGCCTTGCATGTTCATCGTGTTAACTTTTCTGACTTTTACAGAAAAAATCTTTTCGACAGCATTTTTAATTTCTGTTTTATTCGCACCTTTTTTTACAACGAAAACGTATTTTTTCTCACCCATGTCACTCATGCTCTGTTCAGTCACGAGAGGTCTGATGATCACGCTATATGGATCAAACATTATGCGTACACCTCCTCCACTTTTTCAACGGCATTCTTCGTAATTACAAACTTGTCAAACTTAAGAATATCATAAACGTTAAGCGTATTTACAAGTCTTGTTTCTACACCAGGAATATTTCTGGCAGATCGAATAACCATCTCATCCTTCTGGTCCATTACAATAAGGGCTTTTTTCCCTGCATTTAAGTTTTTAAGGATGTTGGCCATTTCTTTTGTTTTCGCTTCCTGCAACGTCAGGTTTTCGATAACAATTAGTTCTTCCTGGTTCACTTTTGACGTCAGGGCTGATTTCATCGCCAGTCTTCTCAGCTTCTTGGGTAGTTTATACCGGTAATCTCTTGGTTTTGGCGCAAAAGTAATACCACCGCCTACCCAAATCGGGGAATTAGTGGATCCGTGTCTTGCGCGCCCGGTTCCTTTTTGTCTCCAGGGTTTGCGTCCTCCACCCCTCACTTCTGAACGAAGTTTCGCAGATTGAGTTCCCTGTCTTTTATTAGCTAGTTGATTTTTAACAACTGCATAAAGAGCATGTTCGTTGACTTCTATTCCGAAAATTCCATCCGCCAGCTCCATTTCACTGACTTTTTCGCCTGAAAGGTTATATACTGGTACTTTAGGCATACTGGTTCCTCCTTTCCACTCTATTTTTCTTCTGTTTTTCGCGCTTCCCGAATCATTACAAGTCCTTTTTTAGGTCCAGGAACAGCACCTTTGACCAAAATAGCATTTTTATCAGTATCTACTTGGATCACTTCAAGGTTTTGCATGGTTACTCTGGCAGCTCCCATTTGTCCTGGCAGTTTCTTACCTTTAAAAACTCGGCTTGGTGATGCAGAAGCCCCCATGGAACCCGGGAGTCTTTGGAAGTGAGAACCATGTGTTTTTGGTCCCGTACTTTGATTGTGTCTTTTCACAACACCCTGAAATCCTTTACCTTTTGACTTGCCAGTGATGTCCACTTTGTCTCCGGCCTGGAATACATCCGCATTAAGTTCCTGTCCAATTTCAAAGCTGCTGACATCTTTAGCACGAAGTTCTTTTATATGCTTCTTGAGGCTAACACCAGCTTTTTGAAAATGTCCTTTCATTGGCTTGATAACACGATGTTCTTTAGCTTTTTCTGTTGCCATCTGAACTGCGTTGTATCCATCCCTATCTTTTGTTTTAATCTGCGTCACCACGTTTGTTTCGACCGCAATGACTGTTACTGGAATGACATTTCCAAGGTCATCAAAGACTTGTGTCATACCAATTTTTCTTCCCATAATACCTTTCATTCCTGACACCTCCTGATAATCTTACAGCGGATTGCATCGCAATCATCCTAAGAATGATCTGTGTGCAGATCTATCTAACGCGCTGCTTAAATTTACAACTTAATTTCAATGTCGACGCCCGCTGGCAAATCCAGTTTCATCAGTGAATCAACTGTTTTGGGTGTTGGGCTTAAAATGTCGATCAAACGTTTGTGAGTACGCATTTCAAATTGTTCTCTGGAATCTTTGTGCTTGTGCACTGATCTCAGAATGGTCACTACCTGCTTTTCAGTTGGCAGCGGGATTGGTCCCGATACATTCGCACCACTTCTCTTCGCTGTTTCAACAATTTTCTCGGCAGATTGATCCAATACAGTATGATCGTACGCCTTCAATCTGATTCTGATTTTTTGCTTGCCTTTAGCCATTGCTTAACCTCCTCCATTCGCACGGTTTAGTGCGACTGGACCATGCACACTGCTCCGGGTGTGTTGCATTTTTTTTAAATCCGAAACATTTTATGGTCTGTCGCCTGATTCAATGATCCGACATACTCCGCAGAAATTTCCCGTTTACGGCTACCTTCCGCTTCATCGCATAATTTTGGACACTTATACAGTTTATTATATTTCTTTTTAAAATGCAACCTTTTTTATTAGTTAGTTTGTTTTTTTGTTTGTTTTTTGAAAAAAGTAAAAAGAAAAGCAGAAGATTTTAGTCTTCTGCCTTTCCGGGTCATAAATTTTAAGCTAATTCCTATTCGTGGATGTCCGCAACTACTCCGGCTCCAACAGTTCGACCACCTTCACGGATCGCAAATCGCAGTCCTTCTTCAACGGCGATTGGTGAAATCAGTTCAATATCCATGGTGATGTTGT
>QYZZ01000048.1 GCA_003838145.1 Tindallia sp. MSAO_Bac2 | reverse complement strand
CGCTACTGTATTGTTGTTTTCTGTTTGTTCCCATTCATATCGTCTCCTTTGTCATCCTCATTATATCGTTGACATCGGAAAGACTCAATTTAATATGTCCTTATTTTATTCTAACATCAAACATTTAACAGTGCAGGCGGAAGTTCAGTTCCACCTATAACGGAATTATCTGGTACACCTATAACTCCACCATCACCTCCAACCAGGATTGACTATGTTTTTTCTGGATGGAACCCATCACTGCCAGCTACTATGCCTGCTAGCAATGTTACACTTACAGCACAGTGGACTGCAATATCTGGCCCTACAATATCAAGTGGACCTACTGGTAATTCAAGCTCAGTATTACTTACCTTTAATAAGAATATCAGTAATGCTAGTCCTAGTAGCGGTTCCAGCTCAATTTCAGGTAGCACGGTTACTATTGCATTTAGCCCTAGTTTAAGTAATGGAACTATGATAAATATCAATGTGACTGCAACTGATGGAAGTACTAATTCTTTTAGCATAACATATCGTAATCCTGGTCAAGGGTGGCAATAGGGAAGAAGGATTTTATTGTCTCTGTTCCTATTGCCTTTAAAACTATTAGCTTAAGACGATAGCCAATTCAGACAAGTTGGCTATATTCAGAGATTTATAAAGGACAGCAACTTATCGCTGATGAATATAATGCTGATTGAGCTAGTGGGGACAGGGGACAGATCTTTGTCCCTTAAATTTTTTCTAAGTATTTTCGCTGAGAAGGATGATCATCTAATGATAGAGACTTTTGATGGGATTTATGACTTACCTGCTGAGATACCTTCAGTGAAAAATGCAATTCGTAACTATATTGGCGGTCATGGGCTTTTTTCCAGCTTCTTGTCGGTTTCGGAAGGTCCTTTCTTAACGCATTCGTAGCTCGCTCCAGGAATTCTTTCTTCCTGCGGGTCAGTACCACAGGACTGACACCATGCTTGGCTACGATCTGGTTGACTGTATCTTCTTCAGACAGGATCTCCAGGACCACTCTCGCTTTGAACTCTGGTGTGTACCGGTTTCTATTATTCATACTCTTAGTATAACTTGAATCTCCCCCAACCGACTGCCCCCTATGGGAGCATCAGATTTTGGGACTGGCCCTAGCAGTCTTGATGTCTACCTGATTATTATTATATCCGGAGATGGAATGGGCGAAAGAGATTCTACGTTTACCGGTGCACTTGGGTTTATCCTTGGAGCTATAAGTATTCTGTTTGTTGTGTTTCTGTCCTTCGTTATTGGAGCGCTGGTTTCAGTTGTGCTCCTGACACTATAGATTAAGTCCAGGCAAGATCCCGTACCATTTGCACCATTTATTTCACTTGGATTTATTTGTTCATTTATGGGAGAAAAACTGTTGGAGTTGTTATCATTCCCAAGGGATGACACGATTGATTACCAATGCTCAACCCCTAGGCGCGGCCATATCTCCACAGATTTTCGGAATGGTGACCGCGCCAGGGGCTCGGATGGATAAGGGACGGAGGTAACTCGTCCTTTTTGAACCACCCAACAGTATTTCCATAGGAGTCAGCCTTTCGGGGCTGGCTCTTTCATTTCAGTTGACAAAAAGCTTGATTAGTCACATTGATGACGGAGCCGATTAACCCCGAAAACCACGGAGTAAATCACCTCGCGTCCCAACATGTGCCTTTACCCTTAGCTGTCTTTGTTAAATTTGGAGTCAATCAGAATTCGGTTGTCTCTTTTTTTAAATAAATGCAATTAATTAGGGTCTAATGAATAACGTTAAACACATTGAAAATACTGACTTACAACCTCTTTTATGATATAATAAGTGCATAGGTTTTAATCAATTCAACCCAAAAACCGTGCACTTGGGAGGT
>QYZZ01000047.1 GCA_003838145.1 Tindallia sp. MSAO_Bac2 | reverse complement strand
GATGCCTTCGATGGCAGCACCCATGGCGCCAGAGGCTCACTGTCAAGAAGACCGTGGAATAAAAAGCGATTTGACTGAGAAAAACTCATTTTTAGTTATCCTTTTTCTTGACAGAAGACCACTTCCTCCTCCTGTTAACGACACTGTCGATGCCGTATGATGCGGAGCCCTGAAAGGCCTTTTTCGCATTGTTTTAATGTCATTTTTCAACAAACCTGCAGCACTGTATATTGAAGCGACTTCCATGGATTCTTCGAAACTTAATTCAGGAAGAATCCCTGGTAGCCTTCTTGCTGCCATTGTTTTACCGGATCCTGGTGGTCCAACAATCAAAAGATTATGACTGCCTGCAGCTACTATTTCCATAGCCCGTTTTAAGCTCTCCTGACCGTTTAATTCGCTGAAATCTTCAATAGGTTCTGTTTCATAAGAATTTTCAGCCGTTATTCCTTTGGTTGTTTCAAACTGTATTCCTTTTTCAAGTTCCGAAACAAGTTCTTTTAAGTGAGTTACAAAATAGCACTGAATACCCTCTACCAGCATTGCTTCATCGTAGTTATCCCATGGTATAATCATGCGCTTATAGCCCTGAGATTTTAACTCCATAATCATTGGCAGCACACCACTGACACCCATTATTGTTCCATCGAGAGATAATTCCCCGATAACAACAGTATTTTGCAAAGCATCTCCATTAGCTTGTTCAGTTGAAAGAAGAACCGCCATCGCTATTGGCAAATCAAAATGAGTTCCTTCTTTCCGACTGTCAGCAGGAGCTAAATTTACTGTAACCCGTTGCATGGGAAATTCCATATCACTGTTGTCTATTGCTGCTCTCACTCTATCTCTTGACTCTTTTACCGCCGCATCCGGCAAACCAACAATATTTACAGCTGGCAGTCCGTTAGCAGTATCTACTTCCACGTCTATTTTCACAACATGCAAGCCAATAATACTTGCTGTAACTACTTTTGAAAGCATCTTGTCACGTCCTCTCAGAATGTCCTGCTAAAATGCATTGGGGATATGATGAATGCGCCATGGGCTTTTTTCCTGATATACTTCGATCACATCAAATCGAATTTTCGTTTTTAACATCCTATGATGTTTTATGTATATCATGGCTACCTTTCGGATAGTAGCCTGTTTATAAGGAGTAACAGATTCTCTTGGGAGGCCATATTTTGATGATCTTCTTGTTTTTACCTCTATAAAAACCAAGGTATCTTCATTAAAAGCTACCAGATCAATTTCACCAATTCGACTGTTATAGTTTTCACATAAAATATCGTAACCTTGCTTCATTAAATATACTTTCGCTTCCTGCTCACCCTGTTTTCCAATTGAAGGCTTCATAGTCATTTCCCCTGCTGTTCTTTCAGAATTTTCTTTAAAAAGCTTTGTCTGTGTCTGCTTGTAGCACCAAATCGGAGGAGTGCGTCCCGGTGTTGTCGGGTCCCATAACCTTTATGACGATCCAAACCATAGTCAGGATGCTCATCATGCCACTGTTGACACAACCGGTCCCGATAAACTTTTGCTATAATGGAAGCTGCAGCAATTCCATGCGACTGATCCTCACCCTTTATAAGAGCTTGCTGAGGATATTGCAGATCCAAGGTTTCTGCATCAATTAGCAGATAGTCTGGCTGAAATTTTATACCGTTTTTCGTTTTAAGCTGGTTGACAGCAGATACCATCGCTTTACGGGCAGCCTGTTTAATATTAATCATATCAATTTCAGCTGCAGTTACAGTGCCAATGCCGACAGCCAATGCCTGATCCATAATAAGATCATATAGTTTTTCTCTCTTTTTTTCTGAAATTTTTTTTGAGTCTTTTACGCCTTCAATATGCAGGTAAGGAGGTAAAACAACGGCTGCTGCCACCACATCACCAAAAAGGCATCCGCGTCCTACTTCGTCACAACATGCGATTCTTTGGTATCCCCGCTCCCAGAGCAGTTTTTCAATCGGTAAATGTTCCATCCTGTCCTCCGTTTTCTTCCGGTTTTTCCAGTGAAATACGTCCAAGTTTACCGTTTCTGAACTCATCCAGAATTATATTAGCCGTCCGCAAAAAATCAGCTTCTCCTGCCTTTAAGATGCATCCGCGTCTTTGCGCGATGGTTTCCATTACCTTTAATGGTTCATCCATATTCTCAAACTCACCATACCGCCGAACAATCAAGTCTGGATAGAGTTTTAACAGATCTTCCAGCAGTTTATAGCCAAGAGTCTCCACATCCAATATCTCATCTTTGATGGCACTGGTCTGAGCCAGTCTTATGCCTGTCAGTTCATCTTCAAATTTAGGCCATAAAATGCCCGGCGTATCCAACAACTCAATGGTTGACTGGATTCGTGTCCACTGTTTTCCTTTAGTGACACCTGGCCGGTCTCCGGTCTTTGCCCGCTTTTTACCGGCTAACAAATTTATCAGTGTTGATTTTCCTGCATTTGGAACCCCTACTACCATGACTCGTACCGGTCTGGGAATTCTGCCTCTTTTTTTCAACTGTTCTGATTTTTCCTTATACAACTTTTGCAACTCCTGCATTACTTTGGATGCGGTCCTATTTTCTATCGAATTAATCGCCATGGCGTTTTTGCCTTGCTCAATAAAAAGTTCTAGCCATTTTTCTGTAATGGTTTCATCAGCCAGATCAGCTTTATTAAGCAGAACCAGCCGTTTCTTTTGGTTTATAAGTTTTTCAATTTGTGGATTCTGACTACTGGAAGGAACCCGTGCATCCAGTATTTCCACCACAATATCAACCAGTTTCAATTGCTCCTGAAGCAATTCCTGCGTCTTTTTCATATGCCCAGGATACCAGTTTATTTTCATCGTTATCACTTCCATAAAATTTCTATTAATCTTATTTTTTTCAGCCAAATAATGAATTGCAGTTGTAAAGGGACTGATATTCAGTCCCTTTCGATTATTTTCTGTCTTTGATTTTAAATGCCGCTTTACCAATTCTTTTACGAATATAATGGATTTTAGCTCGTCTTACTTTACCACGCTTCATCACCTGGATCTTATCGATTTTGGGAGAATGAACCGGGAAAGCTCTCTCGACGCCAACGCCTGAAGCAATACGTCTCACGGTAAAGGTTTCACGAATTCCGCCGCCTTGTCTTTTGATGACAATGCCTTCGAACACCTGGATTCTTTCTCTTGTACCTTCTTTTACTTTAACGTGAACTCTAACCGTATCTCCTGTATTAAAATCTTCTACGTCTTTTTTCAACTGGTTTGATTCCAAACTTCTGATTAATTCCATCGCTTTGTGCCTCCTTCCTCTCAAGACGTTCATTTGCCCTTGATGCCAGAGGAACGTCTGTAATAACGGTGTCATTATAGCATTTACACCTGATGATCGCAACTACTTTTCTGCCTTTATGGATGTTTCCTGAATTTGCTTCAGATATTTTTTTTCATCCTCCGTGAGACGTTTCTTCTCCAAAAGATCCGGCCGCTTAAGCCAGGTCTCTTTCAGTGATTGGTAACGTCGCCACGCATCAATTTTCGCATGATCACCGGACAAAAGCACGTTTGGAACTTGTTTGCCCTGATGCTCACGCGGTCGGGTATAATGCGGATACTCCAGCAAACCATTGTAAAAGGATTCATCTTCATAACTCTGTTCCTGATTCAGCACTCCTGGCAGCAGACGCACTACACTGTCAATCATAACGGCTGCAGGGAGCTCGCCTCCCGTCAGCACGTAATCGCCAATGGAAATTTCATCGGTTACCACTTCATCAATCACACGTTGATCAACGCCTTCGTAATGGCCACACAGAAACACTAGCGCTTTTTCCCTGGATAGTTCTTTGGCCAGGTCCTGATTAAAGACCTTGCCTTTTGGAGTACAGTAGATGGTTCTAATTTTTTCCTTAACCTGTATGTTTTTCATCACATGCTTATGTGCATCCATTATTGGCTGAGGGGTCATAACCATGCCACAGCCACCACCAAAGGGATAATCGTCAACGCTGTTATGCTTGTTAGCCGAGAAGTCACGGATGTTTACGGCTTCAATGGCTGCTGCGCCTTTGCTTTGAGCTCGTCCCAGAATGCTGTGACTGAAAATTGAATCCAGCATTTCCGGAAACAGGGTCAGTACTTTGATGATCATGTGATCAGTCCTTCTACCGGGTCAATGATTATGATTTCTTTTTCTGGAGATATTTCGCGCACAAACTCCCTGACGTTGGGAACCATATGCTCTTTGGTTCCATCTTCTGACTGGATAACTAGGATATCATTGGCGCCGGTGGGCATTACCTGCTTTACCGTTCCAATGTAAGTGTCTTCAATATCGTACACTTTTAATCCTATCAGATCCGCAATATAGTGCTGGTCCTCCTCCAACGCACTGCGCTGGGTATCATCGGTGTAAAGAAACTTGCCTTTCATTTCCTCAGCCTGGTTCATGGTATCAATACCTTCCAGAAACAACAGAATGTCTTTGGGACGTATAGATACATTGAGGATTTTGTAGCGTTTTTCCGGTTCCAGGGTATAAACCCATTCCAGTTCCAGAAATCGCTCCGCCTCATCAGCCAGGCATTGTACTTTTAGAGCGCCTCGCACCCCGTGGGTATTGCTGACAACCCCAACTTTTAAAAATCGCATTCTTATGCCTCCAGAGTAATAACCGCCACAGCAGAACTAAAGTATTTCCACAATAACTTTTCGTCTTTCACCAGTTGAAGCAGCTTTCACCACTGTCCGGATCGCTTTCGCAATACGACCCTGCTTGCCGATTACTTTGCCCATATCATCCGGTGCAACCCGCAACTCAACAATAATGGACTGATTGCTTTCAATCTCTTTAACGTGAACCTCTTCAGGATGGTCTACAAGTGATTTTGCAATCAACTCTACTAAATAGCCCATGATTCCATCCTCCTTAGCACTCAAAACTATTCGAGTATTCCGTTCTTTTTGAATAGAACCCGAACTGTTTCAGTTGGTTTTGCACCATTGCTCATCCATTTTTGAGCTTTTTCCTGATCAATTTTGATCTGCTTTGGTTCTGAAACCGGGTTGTAATAACCAATTTCTTCAATAAATCTACCATCTCGCGGTGCACGACTGTCGGCTACCACAATTCGATAGAATGGTTTTTTGTTCGCACCCATGCGCTTCATTCTGATTTTTACGGCCATGATTTTTTCACCTCCTTCAACGTATCTGTATTTGGGATCCCTTTACCTAAAATCCAGGAAAAGGCAATTTAAATTTACCGCCTTTTTTAGCGCCTTTTTCCATATCGGTAAATTGTTTCATCATTTTTCGTGTCTGTTCGAACTGCTTCAACAGTTTATTAACCTGCTGAATACTGGTGCCGCTGCCGGCTGCAATTCGCTTTCTTCTGCTGCCGTTTATCACACCCGGATCAGTTCGTTCTTCTCTGGTCATGGACTGAATAATGGCTTCAATATATACAAGTTCTTTTTCGTCCACATCCAGGTTTTTAAGCTGTTTTCCTCCAACACCGGGAATCATTTCCAGAATTTCCTTCATGGAACCCATGTTTTTCATCTGCTGCAGCTGATCCAGGAAGTCGTCAAAGGTGAACTGTTGCGTTCGCATCTTCTTTTCAAGTTCCTGAGCTTTTTTCATATCCATACTGGTCTGGGCTTTTTCAATTAAGCTTAATACATCGCCCATGCCCAGAATTCTTGATGCCATCCTGTCGGGGTGAAAAGCTTCGAATTCTTCGATTTTTTCGCCCATACCAACGAATTTAATGGGTTTCTGAGTTACAGCCCTCACGGATAAGGCCGCACCACCACGGGTATCCCCATCCAGCTTGGTAAGAATAACCCCGTCGATCCCAACTTGTTCACTGAATGATTCCGCAACATTTACCGCATCCTGCCCTGTCATAGAATCCACCACCAGCAGGATTTCCTGAGGTTTTACCGCTTTTTTTATGTTTTGCAGTTCTTCCATCAGGTTGTTGTCAACGTGCAAGCGTCCCGCAGTATCAATGATTACCAGATCGTTTCCATTTTTCTTCGCTTCTTCAATACCGGCTTTGGCTATGTTTACCGGATCAACCTGGCTTCCCATGCTGAAAACTGGTACATCTATCTTTGATCCTACGGTTTTCAACTGTTCAATAGCTGCCGGCCTGTATATATCCGCTGCTACCAGCAAGGGGGTTTTCTGCTGCTTTTTCAATAAATTCGCCAGTTTTCCGCAGGAAGTGGTTTTACCGGATCCCTGCAAGCCTACCATCATGTATACAGTTGGCGGCGAAGATGAAAAGGTAACCTTGCTTTGAGTGCTTCCCATAAGTGCCGTCATTTCTTCGTTTACGATTTTGATAACCTGCTGGCCAGGAGTCAGGCTTTCCAAAACCTCACCACCGACAGCTCTTTCTTTTACCCGATTAATAAAATCCTTCACGACTTTAAAGTTAACATCCGCTTCCAGCAACGCCAGCTTTACTTCACGCATGGCTTCTTTTACGTCAGCTTCCGTCAGCTTGCCTTTGCCTTTTAGTTTATCAAATGTGCTTTGCAGTTTTTCCGCTAATCCTTCAAAGAGCATCGGATCACCCCTTTACTGAGTACTCGTCTCTTTTAACCGTTTTAACAACCGGTGAATCTCGTCAAAAGTTTTCAGAGTTTCATCTTTTCCTCTGTCCCCCAGATGCTGTTCCCGAAAACTCACCAGTTTTTCTTCCATGGTCTCCATAAGCTGTTGCTGCTGCGTATATTTCTCCAGCAGTTTCATTTTTGCTTCGTATTTCTCCAGGGTGCTTTCTGTCCGTTTCAGGTGGTCGTAAACCGCCTGCCGGGAAACAGATAATGTCTCTGCAATTTCTGCCAGGGAGAAATCCTGTTGATAATATAAGTCCATCATGGATTGCTGCTTTTCCGTTAGCAATACCTGATAAAAATCGTATAGCAGCACCATTCGCATGTTCTTCTCATACATCATATCACCTGCTTCTCCTAACTGTAAAGGTATTTTGCTTTACAGCACTGTTGCAGTATACAAAAAAAATGAGTGAAAGTCAATGCTTCCGCTCATTTTTTTATGATTTTTTGTTTTTTTCTACTGATCCAGCATAGCCGTTACAAAAGCCTCCGGATCAAAGGGCTGCAAATCATCAATTTGCTCCCCGACACCTACAAATTTCACCGGAACTCCCAGGGTCTGGGCAATGGGGATAATGATGCCGCCCCGTGCCGTTCCATCCAGCTTTGTTAAGACAATTCCTGTCAGCGGAGCAACTTCACCAAAGGTTTTTGCCTGCTGAATGGCGTTTTGACCCGTGGTGGCGTCCAGAACCAGCAAAACTTCCTTCTGTGCTTCCGGAAATTCCCGGTCCAGGATGCGAAATATTTTTCCCAGCTCATTCATAAGGTTTTTCTTGTTATGAAGCCTTCCTGCCGTATCGCAAATCAACACCTGGCTTTCTTTAGCCTTTGCGGAATGAATGGCGTCATAAATGACCGCCGCCGGATCAGAGCCTTCCTGATGGCGAATTACCGGGGCGTTGGAACGCTGTCCCCAAATTTCCAGCTGGTCAATGGCTCCAGCCCGAAAAGTGTCACCGGCAGCCAGCATAACCCGTTTCCCCTGTTTCTGACAATAAGCTGTCAGCTTACCAATGGTGGTAGTTTTGCCAACGCCGTTAACTCCAACCACCAGCAATACCGTCGGATCCTGATCCAGTTTTAACTGATGGCCTGCTTCTTCCACCTTCAACAGATCCACCAATACTTCCTTCAAAAGTCCCTTCACCTGCGAAGCGTCTTCCACCCGCTGTTCCCGAACTTTTTCCTGCAATTTTTCCATGGCTTTCATGGTGGCGTCATAGCCCACATCTGCCATGATCAACAGCTCCTCCAGTTCCTCAAATAATTCATCGTCAATTTTTCCGTAACCCATCAATAGACTGTCCAGCTTGCCCGTAAAGTCTTTAGTGGTTTTATTAAGGCCTTCTTTTAACCGCTGAAAAAAACCTTTTGTCTCACTTTGCTGTGGTTCCTGGTTCGTTTCCTGCTGTTCGTTCTGATCCTTATTCCATCCGTTAAAAAACATATTTATCCCCTTTCAGCGCTTATCCGGCGATCATGCTCTCATCCAAATCCGCCAGTTTTAAACGTAGTAATTTTGAAATTCCTTTTTCTTCCATGGTTATGCCATAAAGCGAATTAACCCGTTCCATGGTTTGTTTTTTATGGGTAACCACCACAAATTGAATGTCCCGGGAAAGCTCCACCAGAAAATCAGCAAAGCGTCCCACATTAGAATCATCCAAAGCAGCTTCTATTTCATCCAGCACGCAAAAAGGCGATGGCTTTACCAGCAAAATGCCAAAAAGCAGCGAAATCGCCGTCATTGCTTTTTCTCCACCAGACAGCAGGGAAAGATGCTGAAATTTCTTGCCCGGCGGTTGTGCCACAATATCCACACCGGAATACAGTATCCGTTCCGGTTCTTGCAGCACCAACTCAGCAGTGCCGCCGTTAAAGAGCTGCTGAAACACCTGTTGAAAGGAAGCCTGAATTTTTTTGAATTGCTTTTCAAACTGTTCCACCATTTTTTCTTCCAGTTCAGCAATAATTTCCTGCAGCGAATCCCTGGCGTCTTCCATATCCTGTTTCTGAGCCGACAGAAAATGATGCCGTTCCCGAACCCGTCGGTATTCTTCAATAGAACCCACATGAACTTCTCCCAGGGCCTGCATTTCTTCCTTTAAGGCTTTAAGGGAATAGGTATTCATGGAAGGTTCCGGCGGCGTTTGCACTTTTTCCTCCGCCTCCTCCAGGCTGTTCAGCTGATAAAAATCCAGTTTTTCCATGGACTGCTCCAACTGCCATTCCTGTCTGGATATTTTCATCTGCATCTGAGTATGCTGATCCCGGACAGCTTCCTGGCTTTTGCGCAGTGTTTCCAGCTCTTTGGCTTTGCTTCGTTGCGTCTGTCTGGTGTTTTCTTCATCCTGCTGCAATTTTTCAAGGGTTTCTTTTTCTTCGGTCAGCTGTTGTTCCAGCCGTTTTTGTTCTTCTGTCAACCGGTCCAGTTCCTCCGATGCATGTTGCCGGTCCCGGGCTGCCTGTTCTTCCTGCTGCTGAAGCTGTTGTATTTGAAGGTGGTATTGCTTCAGCTGATCCTCCAGTTCTCTCTTTTCCCTGTCCACGGATTGTTTCTTTTCCCTCAGCTCCGCTACTTCAACGCGGAAATCAGTGTCCCGCGCCTGCAGGGCTTCCAGCTGTTTTTCCTCTGTCTTCAGGGTCTGGATGTCATTTTCCACTTCCCATCGTTCAGATTCTATTTTTTCTTCGGTTTTTTCCATTTCATCACTGATTTTCTGTTCTTCAGCCATCAGATGCTCATGGTTTTTTTCCAGATCCATTTCCTCGGATTTCAGTCGTTTTTCCGTTCGAAGCAGTTCATTGATCGCAGTATCCATGCTGTCTAAAGAGCTGTCAATGCGAATTTCCTGTTTTTCCAAATGATCCAATTTAACACGCCAGTCTTCCAGCTGAGCCTTTGAATGTATTACCATCTTTTCAATGGAATCTTTCCGCCCGCTGACATCGGCAATGGTTTCCTGCAACTGATGCATTCGGTGCCCAATTTCCTCTATTTCTCTCTTTCGAACCAGTAAACCATCCTGTTGTTTGGAATTACTTCCACCTGTCATGGATCCTCCCGGCATGATCAGTTCGCCCTCCATGGTGGCAATTTTTATCTGCTGCCGGAACCGCCGGCTTATCTGCATGCCGGCTTCCAAGTGTTCTGCGATGACAACCCTTCCCAACAGGTTCGAAAATACAGCTTCATAAGGCGTTGGGTAGCTGACCAGATCCAGAGCGCAGGTGGCTTCGGAAAACTCCGACAAAATATTGTTTTCATGCTGATTCAGTTTGCGTGGCTGTATGGTTTTTATGGGAAGGATAGTCACCCGTCCCTGATGTGCTTTTCGCAAAAAATCGATCAGTTTTTTCGCCTGATAGTCATGGTCCGTTACCAGGAATTGCAGGGCCTGTCCCAATGCTGTTTCCACCGCCACTTCATATCCCTGGGGTACCCGTAATAAATCCGCTACCACACCGTGAAATCCCTCAGAAAGCTCTGGCTTTTCCTCCACAGCTTTTAACAGGTTTTTCACACCGCGTTGAAACCCCTCAAAATTCTTTTCCATGTTGATTAATAGATTCTTTTGCTGCGTAAACCTCTGTAAATCCTGATTCAGTTTATTAAGGGATAGCTGTGTCGTGTTTAATTCCTTTTGGTGACCTTCAAGGCTTTCTTTTTCCCTATTGATTCTTTCGATTAACTGCCTTTTCAGCTCTGCGTTGCTTTTCTTTTCCTCCTGTTTTTCTTCGTAAAGTTTCTGCTGAGCTTGAATGGAAGCTATTTTGTCCGCCATCTCTTTTTTGATTGCCGTCCAACGCTGGCTGGTGGTTTCTTTGAGTGTATGGATCCGTTCATATTGATTCTGATATCGGTTTAGTTGGTTTAAGCCATCCACAATGCCTGTTTTACTTTCTTCCAGTCTCTCTCTGGTTTCTTCCACCAATTTTTTTTGCTCCGTCAGGATCTGGTGATTGCTTTGCAGATCGTTTTCTTTTTCCCTTAAGGACTCGAAAGCACTTACAGTGTTTTCCTCCAGCCTGCCAAGCCGATCCTTCCCAGTCTGAATGGATTCCTGTTGTTCCTGAATGGCTGTTTCCAGATTTTTGATCTGCTGTTGCTGATGTTGGATTTCCTGAAGCTTACTTTGACTTTGAAGCCGGTTTTCATCCATCTCCGATTTTTTTTCTTCCACCGTCCTTCGAGCTTCGTTTATGGAAATCCGCAATGATTCCAGATTTTCTTCCCGAGACTCAAGAACCTGCTGCAATGTAGTTTCTTCCTCCAAAAGACGGTCTATTTCTTCTTCCGTAGTCTTTAGATTTTCCTCTTTTTGCTGAATTCCCTGTTTTTGATTCTTAATATTTTTCAATAGTTCAGAGATTTCCAGAAAATCAACTTTTTCCTTCAGATTCAGGTACATTTCTGCTTTGGCAGACTGCTCCGAAAGGGGCCCCATATGCTGGTCCAGCTCAGTTAAAATATCCTTAATCCGAAGCAGATTTTCTTCCGTTTTCTCGATTTTTTTCTCTGCTTCTTCTTTCCGGGTACGATATTTTACGATACCGGCTGCTTCGTCCAGCAACAACCTTCTCTCTTCGCCTTTTTGGCTGAGAATTTCATCAATACGCCCCTGGCTGATCATGGAGTAGCCTTCTTTGCCGATTCCCGTATCCATTAAGATTTCCTTCAAATCTTTTCTTCTACAGGGGCTACCATTGATAAAATACTCGCCTTCTCCCGAACGATATACTCTTCTGGTCAGACAAACTTCATCAAATTTCAAAGGTAGTTGTTGACTCATATTATCAAATACAATGGAAACTTCCGCCATTCCATGAGGTTTTCTTTTATCAGTGCCGGAAAAAATGACGTCCTCCATTTTCTGACCGCGAAGATTTCGAGCGCTTTGTTCTCCCAAAACCCATCTGATGGCTTCCGTGACATTGCTTTTTCCACATCCATTGGGACCTACCACACCAGTGATACCTTTTTCAAAGTGCAAATTCACACGCTGTGCAAAAGATTTAAACCCTTTAATTTCCAAACTCTTTAAATACATTTGGACTTTCCTTCCTGGGAAAAATATTCGATGGCAGCCTTTGCCGCATTTTGTTCAGCTTCCTTCTTGTTTTTCCCCGAGCCATGCCCCAGGACTTTATCTTCTGTCTTTACTTCTACATAAAAGGTTTTGTTATGATCCGGTCCTTCCTCTTTCGTTACCTTGTATTCCATACGTTCATTTCCTGTGCTCTGTATTAATTCCTGGAGTTGAGTTTTATAGTCTTTCATCAGATTTCCCCGGGCAGATAAATCAATAATATCCTCGAAATAGGTTAAGACAAACTCCTTGGCATCCTCATAGTTTCCGTCAATATAAATAGCCGCAATTAATGCCTCCATGGCGTCCGCTAAAATCGAATCCCGGTTTCTGCCACCGCTGGATTCTTCGCCTTTTCCCAGCAAAATGTATTCGCCCAACTGCAGAGATCTGGCTTTCTGAGCCAAGGCCCCTTCGCAAACCACAGTGGCACGAACTTTTGTCAGCTCACCTTCAGGCAGGTTTCGGTATGATTTAAAGATGAACTGACTGATGATCAGGCTTAGCACAGAGTCGCCGAGAAACTCAAGGCGCTCGTTGTTATTAAGTCGCTTTTGCTTCCATTCATTGGCAAAAGAGCTGTGGGTCAAAGCTTCCATCAGGACACTCTCATCTTTAAAATGGTATCCTATGCGATCTTGCAGGGTTTTAATCGTATTTTTCCAGATCTGTACGGATTTCATTGTTCATCACCCGAAACATCTTTATTCTTCGAATCCTTTTGCTGGCTTATTTCCGCTATTCGCTCAGTGATTTTTTGGAGCAAATCAGCTTCATAAGAAGTTTTCGCCTGCTTAATGGCGTTTTTAATGGCTTTTGAATTGGAACTCCCATGGGCTTTTATCAGGAGTCCATTAACACCCAGAAAGGGAACCCCGCCATATTCTGTGTAATCAAACTGTTTTTTAAAGGATTTCAGAGCCGGCTTCATCATGAGCCCGCCAAGCTTACTCTTCCAGTTTGACATAATGGCTTGCTTCAACGTGTCAGAAAAAGTATGGGCCACGCCTTCAAACAGTTTTAGTATTATATTTCCGGTAAAGCCATCGCAAACGATAACGTCTGCCTCTCCTGCCGGAATATCTCTGGCCTCAATGTTTCCGTGAAAAGGCAAATCAGATGATTCCAACAGCTGGTAGCTTTCCTTTACCAGCTCATTCCCTTTTCCTTCTTCCATCCCTACATTTGCCAGGCATACTTTAGGGTATTGCTGGTTTTGAATGGCTTCCATATATAGACTGCCCATCAGGGCAAACTCATATAAATGCTGCGGTTTGCAATCAGCATTGGCGCCCGCGTCAATTAACAAGGACATCCCTTTTGGTGTCGGGAAAGGTACTGCCAGAGCCGGTCGGGAAATCCCCTTAATGCGTCCTATCACAAAAAGACCGCCTGCCAGTAAGGCACCGGTATTCCCTGCTGAAATAATAGCATCCGCCTCCCCGTCCTTTACCATTTGCATGGCGACAACCAGAGATGAATCCTTTTTCTTCCGGAGAGCCGTCGATGGTTTATCACTGTTTTCAATTATTTCGGTACAATGGACTATTTTTATTCGGTCTCCCTTGTACTGTAATTTGTCAATTTCCTTTTGGATCAGTTCTTCGTCACCCGTCAGAATAACGTCTACATTCCACTCATTTACTGCTTCCACCGCACCTGCCACATTAACAGAAGGGCCGTAATCTCCACCCATTGCATCTAAAACTACTTTCACGATGTCTCCTCCTTTTCGTCCAGGGTAACTAAGATGAATTTTCCTCTGAAAACCTGTTGTTGGTTCGCATACGTCATAACATGCACAAAATGTTTATTATTTCTCACTCTTACCACTTCAGCCTTTGCTACCAGCTTTGTTCCTGCATTTACCGGCTGAATATATTTAATATTCGAGACGCCCGTTAAGGCTTTGTTCGCATCAATGACGGCCATAGCCAGGGATTCAGCCTGGGAGAAAATATGGTGTCCTCTTACCAGTCTGGTTTTCTTAAAAGCCATGTCGGCTCCCGTTTCAAGAATTGAAATTCCACCTTTTCCCAGTGTGAGGTCAATTAATTCTCCTACAATTTCAGCACCAGCCATACTTTTTACTTTTTCATAATTATCGGCAGCAACTGTTTTCAGTCGTTCTCTAAGCTCCGGAATACCAAGCTCTAACCGATCCAGACGGATTGTTTGAATGCTTACATGAAAATAGTCGGATAAATCACCATCCGTCAAAAATGGATCTTCATTAATCAAATGTTCTAATTGAAATTGTCGCTCTTTTTTTGTCAACTTATTGCTAATGTTCATAGTTTCACCTCTTCGCCTGTTAGTACCAGATACTAGTATCAGTATACCTGAGAAATGAATAGCAGGCAAGGCATCAGTAAGTAGTCGCAAACCAAAAAGTGACAATGCATGCAGCATTGTCACTGGTTTATCCGATGAATAACACCGCTAAGACTCCCTCTTCTGCAAGATGGAAATAAGCGATCTTACGTACCTGGATAATTCATTTTTAGCTTCTGATGGAGTAAAACTCTTTCAGAAGCTAAAAACCCTGGTAATATTATTTTGTCTCAATAACCTCTTTACCTTTGTAATATCCGCATTCCGAGCAAACATAGTGTGGCAGCTTTGGCTCATGGCACTGTGGGCACTCCTGAACTGAAGGAGCAGTGTATTTTGAGTTAGCAGCTCGTCTGGAATCACGATCTGATTTAGAAGTTTTTCGCTTTGGTACTGGCATGGTGACACCCCCTTACTATTCCTGATACCAATCTTTCAGTTTAGCTAACCTTGGATCTGTTTCTTCTTCAGTAGCTGCTTCATCACAGTTACAATTTCCATCGTCACGAAGGTTGCCACATTGACTGCATATTCCATTGCAGTTCTCATCACAGACCACTTTGATAGGAATTTCCAAGAGAACCTGCTCATGAACGATGCCTTCCAAATCTATCTGATCTTTTTCATAATGAATAACATCTTCTTCATGATCTTGCTCTGTAAGGTCTTGCTGCTGGTTTTCAGCAATCAACTGAAAGCTTTTGTTAACTGACTTTTCCTGTCTGATCAGCTCCAGACATCTGGCACATTTCATTTCAAAGGAAAAATTCACTTCAAGATCCAGGAAAATTTTTTCCTGTACTTTGAAGAATTTCGCCTGAACTTCAGCAGGTTCACCGAAAATAATTGGATCACCATAATAGTCCTGATCAGGCAACTGATACTGAAACTGGTGCTTTAAGGAACGCTGATCACTTTTAAAAAACAAGGATAACTGAAACATTTGACTCCCGCCTTCTTTATCAACAGAAAGATTATATGGCGAAGACTTGCTTTTGTCAAGAGATACATCTAAATTATATTAAACAAGTGACTTCGTTTCCCGAGCAATCATCAACTCTTCGTTGGTTGGCATTAATACTATCTTAACTTTCGAGTCATCAGTGCTTACGATAGTTTCTTTTCCTCTTACACCATCGTTTTTACTATCATCAATGGTTGCTCCCATAAATGAAAGACTCTTGCAAATTTGCTTTCTTGCTGTGTCTGAGTTTTCCCCAAGTCCTGCTGTGAAGACAATGGCATCTAACCCACCCATCTCAGCAGCGTATGCTCCAATATATTTCGTTACCTTTTTATAAAAAATTTCAAGGGCAATTTTAGCTCTTTCATTTCCTTGTTCTGCAGCTTCCTCAATATCTCTAAAATCGCTGCTTACACCTGAAATCCCAAGTACTCCTGACTTCTTATTCATAATGTTATTTACATCATCTATAGACATATTTTCTTTGTCCATTATATAGGATATAATGGCTGGATCAATATCACCACATCTGGTTCCCATAACAAGGCCTTCTAATGGTGTGAAGCCCATGGTTGTATCAACAGATTTTCCATGCTGTACGGCAGCCATGCTGGCTCCATTACCTAAGTGGCAAGTCACAACATTTAATTCTTCCAGTGGTTGACCAAGCATTTCAGCTGTTTTGAGGGCCACATACTTGTGAGAGGTACCATGGAATCCGTAACGTCTGATTTTATATTTGTCGTATAGTTCATAGGGAAGAGCATACAGGTATGAAGACGGCGGCATTGTCTGATGGAAAGCAGTATCAAAAACACCCACCATCGGTGTGTTTGGCATTATTTCCTGGCATGCATATATTCCCATCAGGTTAGGAGGGTTATGCAAAGGTGCCAAGTCAGAGCATTCTTCTAAAGCATCAATGACATCCTGGGTAATCATAACAGAACCGGAAAACTTTTCGCCTGCGTGGACAACACGATGTCCTACAGCATTTATCTCATCCATAGAGCTCAGAACACCGTAATTACTATCAAGCAATGCATCAATCAATACTTTTATAGCATCTTTGTGGTCTTTCAGCTCTGTTTCAATTACCTCTTTTTCCCCATTTGAAGGTTCATGCTTTACAAAGGATCCTTCGAGTCCAATTCTTTCCGCAATTCCTTTAGCCAACAACTCTTCATTCTCCATGTTGATAATCTGATACTTCAACGATGAGCTTCCACAATTCAATACAAGTACTTTCATTAATATTACCTCCCACATAATTTATATTAAATCCATTAATCAAATATGCCAACAACTCAATCATAATAAAAATGAGCAATGATTTCAAGTTTTTGAACGTCAAATTATGAATTTATGATAAAATATCAACAAAGTCTAACTCTATTTTAATAAATAAAGGAATGATTATATGCATGTTCTAGGTTTAGTAACAGAATACAATCCTTTTCATAACGGTCATTTATATCACTTAAATAAATCCAAGGAAGTAGCCGGAGCAACTCATACTATTGCAGTAATGAGTGGTCATTTCTTACAACGCGGAGAGCCGGCAATGCTTGATAAATGGTCCAGAGCAAAAATGGCTGTTTCCTGCGGTGTGGATTTGGTGGTGGAACTGCCAGTTATTTATTCCTGTGCAACAGCTGATCAATTCGCCAGGGGCAGTATATATTTGTTGAATCAATCAGGTATCATCGATTCTTTCTGTTTTGGAAGTGAGTCAGGCAATATTGACTTGTTTCTGAAAATAGGTAGTTTGCTGGCAAATCCGCCCAAAAAATATGAATCGTTTCTTCGTTATCACATTAACAACGGAATCTCCTTCGCCCGGTCCCAACAGCTGGCAATATCAGAATTTTTTTCTTTGCCTGAAATGGATGCTTTTTTTCAACAACCCAATAACATTCTTGGAATGCTCTATATGAAGCATTTGTGTCTTCAGAATTCCTCTATACGAGCACATACTATTCAGCGCATCGGTGCCGGCTACCATTCTGGTGAATTACAGCACATAAGCAGCGCTACCGGCATACGCAAGTATATTGAAAGCGAGGGTCCTATCTCAAAGCTTGCTGAAACAATGCCTCCTCCAAGCTATCGTGTATTGATGGAGTGTATGGCAAGAGACGGAAAAACCGTAACAACAGATGACTATAATGCAATTTTGATAGCCTTGTTGAGAAGAATGACCTGTGAAGAGTTTAAATACCTGACCGATGTGACAGAAGGACTGGAAAACAAATTGTTTAAATGTGCACACCATACTATGAATTGGCAGGATTTCTGCGAATGCGTGAAATCAAAAAGATATCCCTATACACGTATACAAAGAATTTTAATGCACATACTGTTAAATATCAAAAAAGCAGATACCTCCTATTGGTATCATGAGGGAAATCCTGAGTATATCCGCGTGCTGGCCTTTAATTCTAAAGGAAGGGAATTACTCAGCCAATGCAAGACCTTCAGTAATCTTCACATAATAACAAAAACGGCAGCCTATAAGGCGTCTTCACCACAAGTTCAATCACTGCTGGAAATGGATATCCGGTCTACAGACATTTATCATTTAGCTGTCTCTGAAGCAAAAAATAAAAATGGCAGGTTAGACTATTTGCTGAGCCCCTGTTACCTGCCATAATTCTGGTAATGCAGATTTCTAATTTTGATTCATTTGTTTTAACTCTTTTCGATTTTCCACGATAACCTCCAGCATTTCACGAGCTGTTTCTTCTGCATCCTGGAGTAGTTCGTCTGTATATTCCCTGGCACTTTGTTTCATATCACGGGAAGCCTGTTGAGCCTGTTGAATGATTTCTTCTGCCTTAACCCTTGCCATTTGAACAATTTCATCTTCTTCTACCAGGCTCTCTGCATGTTTTTGAGCTTCTTTTATCGTTTGTTCGCCTTCACGCTGAGCTTCCTGTAATATTCGCTGCCTTTCTTCCTTGATCCACTGAGCCTGCTTCATTTCATCAGGCAAATGAATTCGCACTTCTTTGATGATTTCCAACAGCTCTCCTTTATCAACCATAACACGGTTGGCAAAAGGGATGGTCGATCCACTCTCAATAATATCTTCTAACTCTTCAAGCAGTTGCAATACATCCAACACGATCCCTCCCCAAACTTAATGTTCATTGAAATAACGCACAACCTCTGCTTCTATCCCTTCAGGCACTAAACCTTTGATGCATCCACCTAATTTCGCTACTTCTTTAACAACACTGGAGCTCAGGTATGAATACTGGCTCTGCGTCATTAAAAACATTGTTTCAACCTGAGGATTCAGTTTGCGGTTCATTAGTGCCATCTGAAATTCATATTCAAAGTCAGACACTGCCCGAAGTCCTTTTATAATAACCTTTGCTTTTTTTTGATCTGCAAAGTCAACCAGTAAACCTGAATAAGATTCCACCACCACATTAGGCAGGTTTTCTGTTACTTTCTCAATTAGTTTTACTCTTTTTCCCAGTGAAAACATAGGTTTTTTTGAGCTATTAGACATAACGGTTACAATTACCTCATCGTAGATAGATGCCGCTCTCTGTATAATATCCAGGTGTCCATTTGTAACTGGATCAAAACTACCCGGATAAATCGCTATCGTCACTTTATTACTCTCCCTTCCTATAGTAGGAGACAATAATATCACCATATTTTTTTTGTTTAAATAGAATCATTTCTCCCATTTCTTTTGTTGGAATTTCGGACTTTTTATGCTCTGCTACTATAATACCATCATTAGTTAATATATCATAACGGGCCAAAAGCTCCAAAGTAGATGTTATCAGTTCTTTTTCATAAGGCGGATCCATAAAGATCAAATTTGCCTTTACTTTGTTTTTATACAGCCATAGAATAGCTGAATTAACATCTCGTTGTATAATGGTGGCGTTGTCGTAGAGTTTTGTTTTTTCTAAATTACTCTGTATGCAACGGACATGATCCACTGACCATTCAACAAAATATGTATGCTCAGCATTACGAGAAAGGCATTCGATACCAAGCCCTCCAGATCCTGCAAATAAGTCCACTACAATACTGGAATGGATTATCTGTTGAATGCTGCTGAAAATTCCTTCTTTTACTCTACCTGTTGTGGGACGCACCGCAGAACCCTTTGGAACATTTAGAGGGTGCCCCTTTGCACTTCCAGATATGACTCGCATAGTTTACTCCTGTCAGTATGTTGATTTTATAAAAACAGATGTTTATCCTACTCCAGCGAAAAAATATAATAATACAAAGGTTGTCCACCTTCATAAACTTCAACTTCCAGTTCAGGATATTTTGATTCTAAAATTTCCTGTAATTTGGTTGCCTCTTCTAAGCTGACATCTTCTCCATAATAAATTGTCAAAATTTCATCTTCCTCAGATGTCATCTGATCAATCAGTTCTGTAGCCACTTTTTGAAGGTCTTTTCCAGCTGACCTTATTTCCTTATCACTAAGACCAATTAATTCGTCCTTGACAATTGTCATACCTTTAAAACTTGTATCTCTGACAGCATAGGTAACCTGACCGGTTCTAACTTCTTTTATGCTGGCATTCATTGATTCCTCATTATAACCAGGATCTCTGTCCTGGTTAAATGACAGTATGGCTGCGATGCCTTGTGGTATTGTTTTGGACGGAATCACCGTCACATTTTTATCAGTGATTTCCCTGGCCTGATTGGCCGCCATGATAATATTACTGTTATTCGGCAAGATAAATATATGATCTGCATTAATTTCTTTAATTGCATTTAAAAAGTCTTCGGTGCTTGGATTCATGGTTTGTCCACCTTCAATGATAACATCCACATTGAAGTCTTTCATAATTCTGGATAATCCTTCACCCATTACAACGGTTATCATGCCATAATCTTTCGCCTGACTTTCTTTTTTTACTTGTTTTTCCTGTTTTTCCGTCTTTGCATCGAGAACCTGATGCCGATGCTGAAGCCTCATGTTATCAATTTTAATGTCACTTAAACTTCCAAGTTTAAGTGCTTCTTCCATTACTTTTCCAGGGTGGTTTGTATGAATATGCACTTTTATTAATTCATCATTACCTACTACTAACATTGAATCTCCTTCAGCATCAATTCTTTCTCTGAATGATTCCGGACTTATGTTAGCAGCATGAATTATAAATTCAGTACAGTAACCATATTCAAGATCCTGGGGTTCATCACTATCAACAAGGTCATGAAGTTCTTTATCGATGTGCTCCGGAATCTTAACCGATTCTGATTCCAGTTTTTCACCAGTTAAGCCCCTTAATGCACCTTCCATAATGGCAACCAGGCCTTTTCCGCCTGAATCCACAACGCCGGCATCTTTAAGGACTTTTAATAACTCAGGGGTTCGTTCCAAAGACTCGTTTGCCTTTTGAATAACCAGTTTCATGAATTTGCCAATGTCCTGCTCCGTTTCAGCCAGTAACAAAGCTGCATCAGCACTTTCCCTGGCAACCGTTAGAATAGTTCCTTCTGTAGGCTTCATTACCGCCTGATAGGCTGTGTCAGAAGCGCTTTTTAAAGCAATGGCTATTTCCCGGGCCGTAACCCTTTCTTTGTTTTTTAAACCTTTTGCAAAACCCCGAAAAAGTTGCGAAAGAATTACACCTGAATTTCCACGAGCACCCATCAAAGAACCATTGGCTACTGCGTCAGCAAGCTCATCCAGGCTTTCACTTTCCTCTTTTTGCAATTCTTTTATAGCTGATTCCAACGTAAGAGACATATTGGTTCCTGTATCACCATCCGGTACCGGAAAAACATTCAAGGCATTAATAAGTTCCTGTTGATCCAATAATGTCTGTCTGGCCGCTATCATCATATTTTTATAAAGTTTACCATCTATCGTCTGCGTTTTCAAAACTGTACCTCCTTAAATTACTTGTGCACACGCACGCCCTGGATATTGACGTTGACTTTTTTAACGTCCATGCCTGTCAGGGTTTCGATATTGTATTTGACTTTTTCAATGATATTGTTAGCCACAACAGAAATACGAGTGCCGAATTCAATGATGACAAATAAGTCAATTTGAATTTCATTCTCGTTGGTATTCACTTTAACGCCTCTGCTTGATTGCTCTCTTTTAAATAATTCCACCAGTCCTCCGGCAGCGGTTTTGGTAACCATACCAACCACACCGTAGCATTCCATGGCAGACAGTCCGGCTATAGAAGCCAGCACATGGTCATCGATTATTGTAGTTCCATACTGATTGGTTAACTTCCCGGGCATTTAAGTTCCTCCTTCTTAAAACTCATTTACTCAAAAATAAATGAATTCAATTTTAAAAATATGTTGCTAAAAATATATCTTTATTGTATAGTAAGTGAGCTGATAGTTCAAGGCATAAGCACCAAGCCATCATTATACCTATTAGATACTTAAATGTATTTGCTTGAGTGTTGCAAAAGTAGTGAAAGTATGATAGTATTACAATGTTTTAAAGGTTGACCTTGCTCAAAGGAGGTGTATCATCTTGGCTAAAACATGTTTCGTATGTAACAAAGGGAAAGTATTCGGAAGCAGTGTCAGTCACTCCAATCGTCATAACAAGCGAGTATGGCTGCCAAACCTTCGAAAAGTTAAAGCAGTTGTTAACGGTTCCACAAGAAGAGTCAATGTCTGCACCCGGTGCTTGCGCTCCGGTAGAATTGAAAGAGCTTTATAATGATAAGACAACAGCAAAAGTTTCTTAACTGATATATTATCGGGTTAAGGGACTTTTTTGTTTCTAACCGCTAATATACTACCATTATTTATAATGACCGAGGGACAGTCACGAGCAACAACATTGCTGACACACAGGCTAGTCCCCCTGGACACAGCTTTATTTTCAAGAGGGTATTCAAAGCCATCCAAAGAGAGGATGGCTTCTTCTTGATCGATTGGAATAAAGGATACAACTTCCCCCCGCTTCCAATCCAACTGTTTATCCTTATTGAGGTATTGAAGTTCAAAGCTTTTGTCTGCAATTAACCCTTCAATGCCTGCGTCGTCTATTTTCTTCAAAAGAAAAATATTACTTAAGCTATGATCCAACCTGTTTCCCACAGCACCTAAAATCGTAATAAAACGCGCATTATGGTCCAGTGCAGCATCAATGGCTATTTCCGTATCAGTATAGTCTTTTCTTGTTTTATAACGTTTAACCGGTATTTTAAAGGATTCGATCCACGACAAATCTTCATCGCTGACAGAATCCATATCTCCAACCATCAAATCCGGCTTCTGCTGAATCTTGCGTAAATAGCGAGCTGCTCCGTCCACGCAAATCAAATAATCATGATCTTTAATTTTTTCCTGCAGAAAAAACAAATCACTGATATCTCCATTGGTAATGATCAGTATCTTCATGTTTATTCCTCCGTGTGACCCTCTATGACCTCAGCTTTTTTTTTCAAATCCCTGACAGCCTTCGAAGGATCTTCTGCATTAAAAACAGCGGAGCCTGCTACAAAAATGTCGGCACCGGCTAAAGAAACCTCAGCAATGTTTTCCTTATTAATTCCTCCGTCCACCTGGATTTTAGTATTTAATTTCCTGGCTGTTATCTCATCCTTAATCATGGCAATTTTCGTTAACATACCCGGTATAAACTTCTGACCGCCAAAACCGGGATTAACTGACATTACCAGCACCATATCAAGTTGATCCAAAACATAGTCCAGGACATATTCAGATGTGGAAGGATTCAGCGCTACTCCTGCTTTAGCACCGGTGGCTTTTATTTGTTGTATTGTTCGATCCAAATGGGGGCAGGCTTCTGCCTGAACGGTTATAATATCCGCTCCTGCATCCGCAAAAGCTTCGATATATTTTTCGGGCTCTACAATCATTAAGTGTACATCAAAAGGAAGCCTGCTCTGCTGACGAAGGGATTTAATGACAATGGGACCTATAGTAATGTTCGGAACAAATCGTCCATCCATTACATCAATATGCAACATGTCACTACCTGCACTTTCAACTATTTTAACTTCTTCACCCAGTCGGGAAAAATCTGCCGATAGGATAGAAGGGGCTATTTGGACCATTTTAATACCTCCTGTTAGATTGAATTTCTTCGATTATTTTTTTATAATTTTCGTAACGGTGTTGCATGATATATCCGTTATAAACTGCTTCTTTTACAGAGCAGCCAGGTTCTTTTAAGTGCAGACAAGAGTGAAATCGACAATCATCCTGAAGATGCAGAAATTCCCTGAAATAGAATCGGATTTCTTCCATGTCAAAATCGCTTGCTTTTAGTGTGCTGAAACCAGGCGTATCAGCAATCCAGGTGTCCGGTTCTGTGGACAGTAACTCTGTGTAACGGGTAGTGTGTTTTCCTCTTTGAATTTTGTGACTGATTTCGCCGGTTTTTAGTTGAAATTCAGGATAAATACTATTTATAATTGTTGATTTCCCGACTCCGGATGCACCTGCCAAAGCTGTGGTTCTCCCCTGTAGAAATTCTTTCAGCTCAGCCATTCCCTCGCCAGATTTTGTGCTGACAAAAAACACAGGATAGCCGATTTTTCGATATCCCGATAAATGTTCACCTATCTCCTTCTCATCGACCAGATCCGTTTTATTAAAACAGATACTGGCATGAAAACGCTGTGCTTCTGCCCTTAAAAGTATTCTATCCAGCAAAACCAAGTTTGGAACAGGATTTTTTATAGAGAAAACAGCCATTAACTGATCCAGATTAGCTAAAGGAGGACGAAGCATTTCGTTGGTTCTCGGAAGAACCTGCTCAATAACTCCTTCTTTTGCCAGTTCATCCACAACTGTGTACTTAACCCAATCGCCTGTCACAGGGATAATACCTGTTTTTTTTAAAGTACCCCTTCCCTTGCACGTTATGACAGACTGGTCACTCTGGACATAAAAGAAACCGCTAAGCGCTTTAATAATCCGACCTTTTTTCATACATTCCTCCCTAAAAGTTAATTTCAACGGTTTGAGCTGTTGTACCATCTATAACAATTCTGAAGTTTTGAGTTCCCGCTCCGGTAACAGTAGCTTCAAGAGTACTTCCTTCTTCATCAATATTATGAGTTTTGGTGAAAATAAGAGTATCCTCACCTTCCTCGACGCGATATAGTTCAACTGTTACTGTGCCACTGCTGCCAACGGGTCCAATCTGCAACGTTCTGGATCTTTGTTCTTCTGAGCCCGGTTCCGGCTCATCATCAGCAGGTACATCCTCCACAAGATCCGTATCTTCAACCTGTGGTGCGTCAACACCCAAACTGACGGTTAAAGATATATTAGTGCCCTCAGGCACTTCACGGCCAGAAACTACACTCTGCTGAATAACGATATCTTCAACATATTCATCACTATGTTCTTCACGTATGGTTCCAATATTCAGGTTAAGATCCTGTAATGTTTCACGCGCACTGTCAACAGTAGATCCAACAAGATCCGGCATGATTACTACCTCATATTCAGGTCCTTCACTAATTATCAAATTAACGGCATGACCCTGAGCCAGACCAGATCCAGCTCTGGGATCCTGGCTTATAACGGTTCCCGACGGCATATCACTGGTTGCATATTCAACTTGACCAACATCAAATCCTGCATCTTCCAATTTGAACACAGCATCATCCCGTGTCTGATACATTACATCCGGTACTTCAACCGTTTCTTCGCCTGTACTAACCACCAGTTCCACCGGAAAACTCTCCCGGACACTCATCCCGGCAGACGGATTTTGTGAAACTACTGTGTCTTCATCACTTTCACTATCAAATCGATATTCCACTCGATGCTGAAGTCCAAGTTCTTCCAAAGTAGTCTGTGCATCTTCCAAGTGCATTCCAATTAAATCAGGTACGTCTATTTCATCCGATGTCTGGAAAAGGTTGCTAACATAAAACAACCCAAAAGTAAACAGTAATGCCGCCACAAGTGCTGTCAATACTCCTGCAACGAGAACAACTTTTGTTTTGTGATTCTTTTTGTTACTATTTCTCTTTTTGCGTGTTGTATTTTTGCCAGTCATTTTAAGTATTTCTTCTCCTTCTGAATATCCGTTTACGTGAGTTGGATTTTCATCAATTTCTTCCACAATATCATCCAGTACATAATCCGGGTCAGTTTCTAGCTGATTTAAAGATTCTATTAGAGTTGAAGCACTTTGAAACCTTGATATTTGATCTTTTTCAATCAGTTTCATGATGATGCTTTCCAGACCTTCAGAAACTGTAGTGTTTATATTGGATGGCGGTTCAGGTTCTTCCTGCAGGTGTTTGAGTGCAACGGTAATGGGGCTTTCCCCTTCAAAGGGGAGCTTCCCGGTAGCCATTTCGTACATGACAATACCCAGGGAATATAAATCCGATTTTGCATCTGTATATCCACCTCTTGCCTGTTCGGGCGAAAAGTAGTGCACAGAGCCGACAAGGTTTCCGGTATTAGTAAGAGTATTGGTGCTGGATGACAGAGCTATACCAAAATCTGTTAATTTTGCCCGATGATCTTCCGTAATCAATACATTTTGCGGCTTGATGTCGCGGTGAATAACATAGTTTTCATGAGCATGTCTGAGAGCATTGGCAATTTGTTTAGAGTAATGAATTATTTCTTCCTGATGCAGGGCACCCTTTTCCTTTATAATTTTTTTCAAGGTTTTGCCCTCTACCATTTCCATTACCATATAATACAAATCATCGACCTGCCCAACGTCGTACACATTGACGATGTTGGGATGTGAAAGGCTGGCTACAGCCTGAGATTCACGTTTAAATTTATTAACCAAATCTTTATCGCTAATTAATTCGTCTCTGAGTATTTTTACGGCAACATTGCGGTTCAGTAAGTGGCATTTCGCTTTGTAAACCATAGCCATCCCGCCGCCGCCTATTTTTTCGAGTATTTCATACCTGTTTCCAAGCATCGTTCCAATCAATAAGAACACCTGCCTTCCGGTTCAGACAAAAGTCGTCTGACAATAATAGCTGTACTGTTGTCATATCCGCCTCGCTCATTAGCCATTTCAATTAATGCTTTAGCGGTTTTTGAAGCTGATTTAATGTTCATAAGATTGCTTCTCAATTCATCATCACATATTAAATTAGTTACACCGTCTGTACACAGCAAAAGAACGTCATCCGGTTTAAATTCCAATGGAATATAATCAGCCCTCAATGTCTCATCGATTCCCATTGCTCTAGTAATAACATGCTTTTGTGGGTGAACCAGAGCTTCTTCCTCTGTTATTTCACCTCTCCTAAAAAGTTCTGCCACAAGGGAATGATCTTCTGTAAGCTGAAATAGTTCTTTATTCCGAAGTAAATATATCCGACTGTCTCCTACATGAGCAATAACACCGTGATGATCTTTTATCCAAATCATAGAAAGAGTAGTTCCCATACCATGACATTCCGGATTTTCATTGGCATATTGCATAATTTGTTGATTAGCCTTATGAAATGCCTCGTTTAAAATACCGGTTACAGAAGCTACATCCACATTATTATTCAGTTTTGAACCAGCCTGTTTACATACAGCCTCAAGAGCCATTTTGCTGGCTATTTCGCCACAACTATGTCCACCCATTCCATCAGCTACCATAAACATACAATAGCTATTTTCATGGATTAAATAGTCATCCTGATTTATCTCTCGAATTTTACCGGTATCCGTCAGAACACCTATTTCCATGGATACTTCCTCCTGTTATTAAAGATCAGCTTTGCTGCGCCGTTTTAGTTGACCGCAGGCTGCATCTATATCAGCCCCCAGCTCTCGTCGAATCGTCGCTGAGATACCTTCCTTTTCAAGGAATTCGACAATATGATGATATCCTTTATGGTGATGATGAGCCGGAAATACGTCATCCACCGGATTGACAGGAATCAAATTCACGTGACACAATTTTCCCTTTAGCTTTTGTGCTAATTTATTTATTTCATCCGGATAATCATTTATGCCCGGTACCAAAGCGTATTCATAAGTAATCCGACGATTAGTCTTATCTACATAGGCATCACATGCTTCCAGCAGTTCATCAATACTATACCTTTCAGCAATAGGCATCATGCTTTTTCGAATATTATCAGATGCAGCATGCAGTGAAATGGCTAAATTAATGGGTAGCTTGTATTCAGCCAACTCATAGATCTGAGGAACTAAACCACAGGTGGAGACGGTAACATGCCGTAAACTGATATTCAATCCCTGTTTATCATTGATAATGTTTAATAATTTTACTACTTCCTCCAGGTTCTGTAAAGGTTCTCCACTACCCATCATTACCACATGAGAAATACGTTCTTTGATGTCCCTGGAAACAAAGAGAATCTGGTCCAGCATTTCGCCGGCACTAAGGTTTCTTGACAGACCTTCCATTCCGGATGCACAAAATTGACAACCCATGGCGCAGCCGACTTGTGAAGACAGGCACAGGCTGTTGCCATGCTTATACCGCATCAAAACAGTTTCGATTAGTTCACCGTCCGGTAACTCTAAAAGATATTTCTCTGTCCCATCCTGTGAAGTTTGCTTACTTACTTGCCATAATGATGTCAGGATATAGTTTTTAGATAATGTCTCTCTCATGATTTTGGAAAGATTTGTCATTTCTGCAAAGTCACTGCATCCCTTTTGTATCCACTGGAATATTTGATTTGCCCGATAAGGGGGCCATTCTAATGATGCCATTTCCAATATGATCTCTTTTCGGGTAAAAGATTTCAAATCTTTTTTCAATCGTAAACCTCCTACTCTAGCCGCTTCAGCTTTGCCATGAAAAAACCGTCAAGGTCAGGGTGAATGGCTGGATTTAAAAATTTCATACCTTCTGGTGTCAATTGAAAATGAGGATGCTTTTCTAAAAACAAGTATACTACATCCTGATTCTCATAAGAGAATAACGTACAGGTAGAATATAGTATGCATCCACCCGGTCTGACAAATTCTGCTGCCATTTCCAGCATCCCTAATCCAAGTGTAGCCATTTGTTTTAACGTTCCCTTGCTTTTGTTGGCGTACTTGATTTCTGGTTTTCTGCGAATCATTCCCAAACTGGAACAGGGAGCATCCAACAGGATTTTGTCCATTTTGCCTTTCAATGAAGGATCATCCTGAGTAGCATTAAAAACCTGGGTTTTGATGCAAGTGATTCCCATACGATCTCGATGCTCCTCAAGCTGTTTTAGCCGACCCACCGAAAGATCTCTGGCCAAAATAAAACCTATATCTTTCATTCGTTCTGCCATAAAAAGGCTTTTGCCACCCGGTGCTGCTGCCATATCCAGTACCTGATCTCCCGGTTGCGGGTCAAGGGCATCCACCGCCAACATGGAACTGATGCTCTGAATCTGAAACCAACCACTTTGATAGGCCGCTGTATCCGTTAGGCTAATAGAAGCTTTTTCTATTCTTAAGGCCTCTGGAAGCCAGTTGGTTTTTTCTGCCAGTACTCCTTCCTCTTTTAATGAGGATATTAATTCATCTTCATGACACTTCAGTCTGTTACAACGAATAAAAACATCAGGTACCTTTTGGGACGCTGTCAAAATGTTTATGGTTGTATCTTCATTGTATTCTTTTAATAATTCTTTAATTATCCATTTAGGATAAGAAAAACGAAGGGCAAGTGAATCAGAATCCATCCCCTTCGGAACCGATTGCTTCAAAGTCTTTTTTTGTCGGATGATGTTTCTAAGAGCACCATTAACGAAACCTGATGCTGATGGATTTATTTTTCTTGACAAATTAACCGCTTCATTTACCACCGCATAGTCCGGTACCCGGTCTAAATTCATCAGTTGATAAATTGAAACAAGCATAAGGATCCGAATGCCTGGATCTAGTTTTTTTATAGGTCTCCGACTTATTTTCTGTAAAAAAAAATTCATCAGCTGATATTGTTCCAGAGTTCCGTAAACCAAAGTTACAAATAGATTTGCATCAGCCTCAGACCAATTGGTATTTTTCAAATATTCATTAACGGCAAGATTGGAAAAGGATTTTTCTTCCATTACTTCTTGAATTACCTTAACTGCCGCCTCCCGGGGAGATCCTCTCAACGCCTTCACTCCTATGATCAAGTTAAACCTGTCCTTACCCGTTCTTGGAAAGCTATTATTCTTAATCCAAGCAAAAAGAAAGGCGCGTGTAACGCCTTCTCTCAGGTTCAGCTATCTTCGATTTCTCAGTGCAATCAGCCTTAATAATTGAGCTAGAGCTGTTGCCATTGCAGCTACATAGGTAAGGGCTGCTGCATTCAGAACTTTTTTAGAATGCGTTGCTTCATCCTGGGTGATAAATCCATTGCTGCCAAGCAGCTGCATCGCTCTATTGCTGGCATTAAACTCTACAGGCAAAGTCACAACCTGAAAGATTACGGCGGCAAGATACAATAAAATCCCTACATCTATCAGGTTAATTGAGTTAAAGATAAAACCACCAATAACAAAGAACCAAGCCATGGACGAACCAAAACTTGCAATGGGAAAGA
Organism: Tindallia sp. MSAO_Bac2; assembly: GCA_003838145.1. GTDB lineage: Bacteria > Bacillota > Clostridia > Peptostreptococcales > Tindalliaceae > Tindallia. The sequence goes on along the minus strand of QYZZ01000047.1, from coordinate 79,430 downwards.
TGGAGTTCCGAATGGTCAGTGGTGCATAACCATTGGCATGCTGCAGGGCATGTCCAACTTCATGCGCCGCAACGCTGACAGCAGCAACGGAAGTTCCCTGATAGACTTCTCTCGACAAGCGCAGTACACGGTTTCGCGGATCATAATGATCCGAAAGATACCCCTGAGCCATTTCAACTGGTACATTTTGCAGACTGTGATCGTCTAAAATTGTACGTGCTACTTCGCGCCCGGTATAGCCCTTCCTCGTAGTCACTCTTAAGTATTTTGCGAATGTAGTTTTTACTTTGTTTTGTGCATACATTGCAAAAATAATGGCCGGAATCAGATATATCATCCCTGTTGTATCAAATAACATCATTTTTATCACCTCGTCATAAAATGCTTTATGGTATTTTCCACTTCTTCTTTTTGTACAACCGTATTATAACACGGTCCTTCCGGCCGGTCATTAATAATGGCATAAACCGGAATGTTTTTTATATCCATAAGTCCGCTTACCAAATCTCTCTCACAGGCAACAGCTATAATTAGTTTTGGTTTTTTTTCTTTTATCCTACGCCTTGCCAGAGTTCCGCCGGTTACAACATCACATCGAACTCCATAGGTTCGCTGCAGATACTTTAAGTCCCCCACATTGCATACGCCGCATTCCTGACAAAGCTCTATATCGTTGGTAACTTTAATAGAACAATGAGCCTTTTGCAGGCAATGAGGTGTCAGCAAAAGAATATCTTGTCCTTTATATTTCTTGCTTTCACTCATCATAAGTCGATTATTTAAAAGTGTAAATGCTTTTCGGACATCATCCTTATCCTTTTTCATCAGTTTACCAGCTATTTTCAACAATGGATAAATCCAGTTCAGTGATGCTTTTGTACACTGCAGCATCTGCTTTGGAACAGTTTTATTATACCATATCCTGAAAAATGTAAATAGACTGACCAGCACCATCACAGCAAAAAACAGGATCACCAGAAAAAGTAACCCATTAAATACCAGATAAGCAGCTAAATGCTGACCAGATATCAACCAGCTTACCAGTAAAATAAGAAGAGCAGACATCAAAAGCCAAAATAAAAGTAAGCTTATCGTCGTCTGAAAGGCACTGGATGAGTGTTTCTTCTCATTCATCATTAGTTTCCACTCCCAGAAAAGCCCCAGTCTCAATGGTATTGCCGGCCAAAAATGAGCTGACTGCCATACGCTTTTTCCCTGGCATCTGAATTTCTTCAATTAATACCTGGTCTTCAGCCGCATCAACTAAAATACCGTTACGTGAAGTCTGTCGAATCAATCCCGGCCGCTGTGTAGTTGAAGTTGCTTTTACCACCTGACTCTTCCATATTTTCATCTTCTCACCTTGATACAAGGTATAAGCCACCGGCCAGGGCTGCGTGCCCCGAACTAAACAATGAATCGAATACGCCGACTGATTCCAGTCAATTTTCCCCGAATCCTTATGAAGCATGGGAGCATAGGTGGAAGCTTCCGAGTCCTGTGGTTCAGCTATATGCTCCCCTTTTTTCAATATATTAAGGGTTTTTATCAACAGTTCGGCTCCCAGAACTGCCAGTTTGTCATGCATAGTTACAGAAGTATCTGTTTCCTCGATGGGAATCGACTCTTTCAGCAACATATCACCAGTATCCAGACCAGTATCCATTTGCATAATTGTAACACCTGTTTCTTTTTCTCCATTAATAATGGCCCACTGAATAGGGGCTGCCCCCCGGTATTTTGGCAACAAAGATGCGTGCACATTGATGCACCCATAAGCCGGTAACTGGATCACTGACTTTGGCAAAATTTGTCCATAGGCTGCCACCACAATCAAATCCGGATTTAGTTTCTTTAGTATCCGGATTTCTGCCTCCCCTATTCTTCCTTCCGGTTGAAATACAGGTATATTACAAGTCAGTGCTTTTTCTTTTACCGGCGGCATCATAGTCCGATGACCGCGGCCTTTCGGCTTGTCCGGTTGAGTAAATACGCCAACTACTTCCTCACTTTCACTGGCAATTAAAGCCTCCAGCGTTGGAACAGCAAATTCCGGCGTTCCCATATATAAAATTTTCACCCTTAGTATTCACCTCTCCTCAGTCTGAAACTTTTTCACCTCTATCATTCTCTGACTCATTAATAGTCATTTCATAAGCTTCGGCTTCTTCTTCCGATAACATAATATCTGTAAATAAAATACCATTTAAATGATCGATTTCGTGACAAATAGCACGTGCCAGCAGGTTTTCTGCTTCCATCTCAAATTCCTGACTGTGCCGGTTTAGGGCTTTTACCTTTACCATGCGGGGCCTAATTACCGTTCCGCTTTGTTCCGGAATGCTAAGACAACCTTCCGGCCCGCACTGTTCACCTTCCTTTTCAACAATTTCAGGATTTATCATTTCTATTAAACCCTCTCCTATATCAAGGACAATGACACGTTTCAGCACCCCCACCTGAGGAGCCGCCAAGCCAACACCTTCTGCCTGATGCATGGTTTCGGCCATATCATCCAGCAATGTCAGAATTCGATGATTGATCTTATCAACTTCCCGGGATTTTTTTCGCAAAATAGGATCTTCATCTTTTCGTATGGTTCTGATAGCCATGTTTTTCTCTCCAATCACAATAATATATAAGGATTCATATCGATTACCGTAGTTACAGAAGTATCAATGAATTTGCCTTTATTTTCAATTAAAACGTATTTAATCATTTTTTTCAATAAGCTAACAGATACATATCCGGATTTCATCAAAAGATGATACCGGTACTTTCCTTCTGCCCGGGCTAAAGGAGCAACAACTGGCGGCATCACCGTGTTCTCAGAAGATTCAGGTTCCTGCTGTTCGAGCAGATAAATAAAGCTGTCATAGCAAACCTGAGCGTTGGATTTAACTTTTTCTTCTTCCTGTCCGGAAAACGTAATTAAAATCATATCATTAAACGGAGGATAACGGTAGGTTTTTCGCAATTGTATTTCTTCCTGATAAAATGCCAGGTATTGCTGTTGAGCAGCTAGAGAAATAGCATAATGATCCGGTTGATACGTTTGAAGAATAACATTCCCTGAAACATCTCCCCTTCCGGCTCTTCCAGCCACCTGAGTAATCAGCTGAAATGTTTTTTCCGCTGCTCGAAAGTCTGGAAGTCCCAGGCTGGCATCAGCCATTAGAACACCTACTAGTGTTACATTGGGAAAATCCAGGCCTTTGGTAATCATCTGTGTTCCGATTAGAATATCATATTTTCCCTTTCCAAACTGCTGCAGCAGTTTTTCGTGGGATCCTTTCTGCCGGGTAGTATCCATATCCATCCGCATAATGCCAGCTTCAGGAAAATATTCTTTCAGGGTTTCTTCAATTTTTTGTGTTCCAAATCCTTTGTACACCAGTTCCTGTTGACACTCAGGACATTGAGTCATGGTTTGTTGCTCCCAGCCGCAGAAATGGCACTTTAACCGGTTGTCCCTGCGATGCCATTTCATTGGGATATCACAGTGATCGCATTTTATGGTGTTTCCGCACTGAAAGCAGTTCACCAGGGTAGAATAGCCACGCCGATTCAAAAACAAGATAGCCTGTTCTCCACGGTCCAGTCGCTCCTGAATCCGCTGTAATAGTGTTCGACTGAAAAGGGTAACATTTCCAGATTTAAGTTCCTGGCGCATATCTACCGTTTCAATGTCTGGTAGCCGGGCGCCGGGTATTCGCTTTTCAAGGGTCTCCAGATGAAATTCGTGCTGCAGACTTTTATAATATGCTTCTACAGAAGGAGTCGCTGAACCCAACATAAGATTTGCCCTTTCAAAGACAGATCGTGCTCTTGCTACATCCAGTGCGTGATATCGGGGAGACTGCTCTGATTTATAACTGCTTTCATGCACCTCATCAATAATAATCATGCCTAAGTTCTGGAAAGGAGCAAAAATAGCGGATCTGGGTCCTATAACGATCTTCACTTTTCCATCCTTTATTTTTCGCCACTCGTCCAGCCGTTCACCCTGAGAAAGATGACTATGCAGCACCGCCACAGTTTCTCCAAAGCGGCCACGAAATCGATCAACCATCTGTGGCGTCAGAGAAATCTCCGGCACCATAACGATGCTGTCTTTATTCTGCTTCAGATTTTCCTCTATCAAGTGAAGGTATATTTCTGTTTTTCCGCTACCAGTAATACCATGAAGCAACACCGGTTTTTGTGGATGTTGGCTTAAACTTCCTTTTATGCCTCTCCATACTCGGATTTGGTCATCCGTCAACACTGGTGCGGGGTAAGGGATAATGGGCCGGTCTTTAAAAGGATTTCGGCTGACAGTTTTCTCCTCAATAAGCACCAGTTTTTTCGCCTCCAGAGACTTTACTGTCTGGCGGCCTGTTTCTGCTAACTGAATCAACTCTGCCAAAGGAAGGGTTTTTCTCTCCCGAAGAAGCTCAAGCACTTTCAACTGAGCTGGAGCTCGTCTCATCGTAACTTTTAACTCTTGCCAGGAAGTCACATCCTTTGTCAAACTGGCGTAGAGCACTTTTTTAGGAGTGTTTTTCGAGCTGGTTTTTTCTCTTACCATTCGAACTCCGTTTTCATAATATACTTTGCGATTTGATTTCAATACCAAACCAGAAGGGACAAAACATCGAATCCCCTCAACATATCGGCAAAGATAATGCTTTTTCATCCAGTGAATCAACTTTAAATGCTGACTGCTCATCACCGGCTTTAGTTCGATCAGGCTATGAACAAACTTCAGATTTTCCGGTGTATCCTGCGCATCCCAAAGCTTCATTACATAAGCTTCCAAGGTTTTATTGCCTTTGCCAAAAGGAACCAGTACCCGCATACCGGGTTTAATAGATTCCAAATATGCTTCCGGAACCAGGTAATCAAAAAAACGATCCATTTTTTCGTGATAATGATCCAATATAACACTGGCAATCTTTATTCTTGATCCCAAAAGTGTTTCCCTCCTGCACAGCTATGCTTTCAATATTCTTCACACTATTTTGCCATCCAGTAACCGACTGATTTCATCCAGAATACTGTCGGCAATTTTTTTCTTTTCTCCAAAAGGTATCTGCTGGCTGTGACCATCCGGATAAAGTAGCGTCACCTGGTTGGTATCATGATTAAATCCTGCGCCAGGTTGTGTCAAATCATTAGCAATAATTAAATCCAGATTCTTTCGTGTCATTTTAGAGGCAGCGTTCTCTATCAGGTTTTCCGTTTCAGCAGCAAAACCTACCAGCACCTGATTATTTTTGGCTTTTCCAAGTTCCCATAAAATATCCGGGTTTTTAACCAAAGTTAATTCCATGGAGCTGTCGTCCTGTTTTTTGATCTTTTGAGCCGCACGATCCGCAGGTCGATAATCAGCCACAGCAGCAGCCTTGATAACCGCATCCTGTTGTTCGTAGCGGATCATAACAGCCTGAAGCATCTCCTCCGTCGAGAGTACCGAAACAACCTCATTAACCTCTGGAACAGGTATCTGACAAGGACCAGTCACCAACGTTACCAGCGCCCCTCTTTTTTGTGCCATTTCCGCCAGAGCATAGCCCATTTTTCCGGAGGAATAGTTGGTGATGTATCTCACTGGGTCTATTTCCTCCCGTGTAGGTCCGGCAGTAATCAGGATACGTTGTCCAGCCAGATCCTGTTTTGGCATCAGCAAGCTCACCAGATATTCTTCCAACAAAGCTGGATCAGCCATTTTCCCTCTTCCAGTATCACCGCAAGCCAGTAAACCTTCGCAGGGGTCTACAAAATGATAGCCATAAGATTTCAAAAGTTCCAGATTTCGCTGCAGAACCGGATTTTCATACATTTGGGTATTCATAGCAGGCGCCAGCACCACCGGCACCGTGGAAGCCATTACCATGGTGGAAAGAAAATCGTCTGCAATGCCGTTGGCTATTTTTCCAATGATATTTGCCGTTGCTGGTGCAATAATCACTGCATCAGTTTTTTGTGCAAGCGAAATATGTTCAATTTCCCAATACTTGACAGATTGAAAAAGGCTGGTGATCACCGGGTTTCTGCTTAGGGCCTGAAAGGTTTCCGGGTTCACAAAAGAAGTGGCCGCTTCCGTCATAACCACTTCCACCGTTGCCTGCTGTTTTGACAACCGGCTGACAAGTTCACAGGCTTTATAAGCGGCTATGCCGCCGGTAACTCCAACCACAATATGCTTTCCTTTTAGCATTATACCTACCTCCTGACTCCGAAAAGATCCAGCCAGTAGTGTTGACTGCGCTCCACACTGGCAAGTTCTGCTTTCACTATAGATTCAATCAAGCCAGTTGCTTTATCAATATCATCGTTTAATATCACATAATCATATTGTTCCAATTCTCTTATTTCCTCCAGTGCACTGTCCATCCTCTTGGTCATTTGCTCCGGAGTTTCTGTCCCTCTGTTCTCAATTCGGCGTTGCAGCTCTTCCAAAGAAGGTGGAATAATAAAAAGAAAAACTGCTTCTTTAAATTTTTTTCGGATCTGCATGGCACCCACAATATCTATTTCTAAAAGCACGTTATGCCCCCGGTTAAGCTGATTTTCCACAAAGGCTTTTGGTGTCCCATAATAATTACCGTAGACTTCTGCGTGTTCCAAAAACTCACCATGTGTCAGTTTTTCCTCAAATTCATTTTTATTCAGAAAAAAATAATTAACACCGTCCACCTCACCAGGTCTTGGTTTTCTGGTTGTAGCTGACACGGAAAGCTGGATTTTATTGTTTCGCTTCAGCAAATGTTTTACTAAAGTCCCCTTGCCAGTTCCAGAAGGGCCGGAAATAACCATTAACAGGCCTTTTTGTTTCATTAATATTTCCTCCTTATGCTATTCCCGATGACCGACGATGGGGTCTTTCATCGTATCTTTCTGCTCATCTTTATCCTGAAGGCGATGGGCCACCGTCTCTGGTTGAACAGCTGATAAAATTACATGGTCACTGTCGGTTACAATCACCGCTCTGGTTCGACGGCCGTAGGTGGCGTCAATAAGGCTTCCCTGATCCCGGGCTTCCTGAATAATTCGTTTAATCGGGGCGGATTCCGGGCTAACAATAGCGATAATCCGGTTGGCTGAAACAATATTTCCAAATCCTATGTTAATCAACTTTATAGGCATAATCATTCTCCTCTATTCAATATTCTGTACCTGTTCACGCATTTTTTCCAGTTCACTTTTTACTTCCACCACCAGAGAATTAATGCTAAAATCACTGGCTTTGGAGCCGATGGTGTTGATTTCCCGATTCACTTCCTGAAGCATAAAATCCAGTTTGCGACCAACTGTTTCTGTCTGATTTAAGGTTTCAGCCATCTGGTTAAGATGGCTGCGAAACCGAACCAGTTCTTCATCAATGCAGGTTTTTTCAGATAAAATTGCCACTTCCATGGCGATTCGCTGTTCATCCACTTCAAATTCTTTATCTGTCAATTCCTGAATACGTTTCATCAAGCGCTCCCGATACGCTTTGCTATAGTCCGGCGAAAGCGCTTCGATTTCTTCTATGTAGCCCTTTAAGCTTTTAATTCGCTGCTTTAGATCATGCTCCATATCATTTCCTTCTGCCGCCCGCATGGCACTCAGACGGTCCGAAGCCTCTCGAATGCCTTTTTCCATTTCCTTCCATATCGCATCTTCATCTATCTCAGGCTCTTCCAGAATTATCATTTCAGGTAATCGCGACAAATTAGATACTGTCAGATCGTTTTTAAGTCCCAGTTCCTGGCTTAATCCTTCAAAGGCGTCCAGATAAGCCCTGCCCAGCTTCTTATCCAGGGTTACAGCTTTTGAAACCTCTCCCTGGCCCGCATGATTAATGTAAACATCCACACGGCCCCGGGCAATATACTCTTTAACGCACTGTTTAATTTTTTCTTCCATGAAGCTAATCTTTCTTGGCATTTTAACAGCCACATCCAGATAACGGTGATTCACACTTTTCATTTCAATAATATACGCATTAGCATTAAGCACAACCTCTGATCTACCATACCCTGTCATACTGTTAATCATAGTTTAAAGTCCTTTCCCAATATAATTTCCCCGGGCAATAACCTGGCCGGGCCCAGTCATATAAATGCCATTGTCTTTATCGATTTCGATAGTCAGCTGACCACCTTCAGCCGTAACATTAATCCGGTTTTCCACCATACCTTTTTGATATAAAACAATACAGACGCTGCAAATACCAGTTCCACAAGCCAGCGTATGGCCAGCACCCCTCTCCCAGGTCATCACGGAAACATTACTTCGGTCATGAATTCTTGCGAAATTCACATTGGTTCCCCGGGGGAAATGAGCCATTTTTTCTATCTTGGGACCCAGGGTTTCAACCCGATGAACTTCCAGTTCCGGCTCCAATAGAACCGTATGTGGTACTCCCACCGTCAGATCCGCCAACTGAATGATTTCCCCGTCAACAGTAATGGGCAGCTCCAGGCTGCGTACCACCGGCTTCCCCATATAAACCTTCACCATACTACTCGAAAACTCATAACGGTGAATATTCACTTCTCGTATGTCCAGCAGTGTTTGAATACGCAAAACAGACTTTTCCGGCACTAATTTTTCCGCCAGCACATAATGGGCAAAACAACGAATACCATTGCCGCACATCTCACCCTGTGAGCCATCAGCATTATAATAAAGCATTTTCACATCAGCTATTTCGGAAGCTTCTGCAACCATCATTCCGTCTGCTCCAATCCCAAAATGACGCTGACAAACCATCTCTGCCAGTTTCTGATCCTGGGAAGCGTCAGGAAAATCCTGGCGTTTCAGCAAAATAAAATCATTGCCAATGCCATGCATTTTAACAAAAGGGATGTTCATTTCAGTCACTCCTCTCTTCCTTCCGTCCATTATAACAAATTCCGCTCACCAATGACATGGTTTCATCGGATATGTTATCATTAGATCTATAGAACAGGAGTGATTAATATGCCTTTAGACGGAAGTATGGTTCTGGCATTGAAGACAGAGCTTGAAAAGGAAGTGCTTAACCACCGCATTGATAAGATTCATCAGCCGGAGGCCGACGAAATAATTGTAATTACACGTGGCCAGGGGCAAAATAAAAAAATTCTGCTTTCTGCCCATAGCAAATATCCCCGGATTCATATAACCAATCTTACAAAAACTAACCCAGCGACACCGCCAATGTTCTGCATGCTGCTGCGAAAACATTTAATCGGTAACCGAATTATCGGAATATACCAACCCTCTTTGGAAAGAATCATCGAGCTGGAAATGGAAGGCACTGACGAATTAAACCAGCTGTCCAAAAAACGACTGATTATTGAAATGATGGGCAAACACAGTAATATCATTCTGGTTGATAATCAGAATCAGAATATTATGGATTCCATAAAGCGAATCCCAATTCATATCAGTAGTAAGCGTCAAATATTGCCGGGACTTCCTTATCAATACCCGCCATCAGATAAGCTGAACCCATTCGGAGTCAGAGATTTTTCAGAATGGCTCCATGCTATGCAGTCATCCCAGGGACGCTCTCTCGAGAAAGACTTGTTAACTATTTTTGCAGGTATATCCCCGTCTTTGGCTAAAGAACTTTGTTATAAGGCGTCCTTGGATTCAGAACGTCTATTTAACACATTGATGGATAACGAAAAAGAGGCACTATACCTTTCTTTTGCAAAATGGGTAGGGCTTTTGCAGCAAAAAAATCTTATTCCTATCACCTATCAGAATGATTCCGGACATTACCAGGACATTGCTTCTTTCCCCATGGAACATGTTGGTTATCCACACCATCTTGTTTTTGACACCTTCAGCCAGATGCTGGAGGAATATTACCGAATTCGGGATGAACACCAACGACTGCAACAAAAATCTCAGGATCTTCGCAAAAATATGACCATTAAAAGAAACCGAACAGCACAGCGACTTCAAAACCTGAACAACGATCTTGAGAAAGCCCGGAAAGCCTCAGAAGATAAAATAAAAGCTGATTTGATCATGTCTAATTTGCATCATATTCAACAAGGACAGGATTTTTTAGAGACTTATAATTATTTTGACGAGAAACAGCCTCTTATAAAAATTCCATTAAATAAAGCGAAAACACCAGCACAGAATGCCCAGAAATTTTATAAACGTTATCAGAAATCTAAAAAAGCCAATATTGAAATAAAACGACAGATAAAAAAAACCCATCGGGAATTAGAGTACCTGGATCAGGTTCTTTTATTTATTGAACAAGCGGAATCTTTGCAGGATCTGGAAGAAGTTCGCCATGAGTTAGTGGAGGCCGGATATATAAAGCGAAAGTCTGTAGGTAAAAAGAGTAAACTTTCCGGCAAAACACAGGAAAGTGGAATCCTTCATTTTCAGACTGAAGAGGGAATTGATTTGTATGTTGGCAAAAACAATTACCAAAACGAAAAAGTTACCTTTGGTATTGCCGGAAAGAACGACTTATGGTTTCACGTTAAAGATTTTCCCGGTTCCCATGTAATTCTAAAATCCGGACAGAAAGATCCTTCGGATGAGATTCTGAAAACTGCCGCTATACTTGCCGCTTATTATTCAAAGGGTAAAATGGGCCAGAATGTAGCGGTGGATTACACCAGATGCCGCCATGTCAGAAAACAGCGTGGAAACCAACCGGGTATGGTTATATACGATCATCATCAGACTCTGTATGTTACACCCGACGAATCTATTATAGACCAACTAAAAAAACAGCGGCCATAGCTATAATGACCGCTGTTTTTATTAAAAAATACTAAGTTCCAACCTGTGTGCCATACTTTCCAAAAGCTTAACACCAGCCATGCTGTTACCCTTGGCATCCAGGGCCGGTCCAAATACGCCTATTCCCATTTTATGAGGTGACACAGCCAGTATACCGCCACCCACACCACTTTTAGAAGGCAGACCCACACTGACAGCATATTCGCCGGAACCATCGTATAACCCACAGGTGGTCATAACCGCCTTAACGGTTTTACATATTTTCTTGCTCATTAACTCACGACCATCTCTTAGGCTCTTTCCATCATTAGCCAGCAGGGCAGCAATGGAAGCAATGTCCTTGCAAGTGATTTCAACTGAGCAAAGCCGGAAATAAGCATCCAACAATTCTTCTACGTCAGATTCTATGGTCCCGGTACTTTTCATAAAATATGCCAGTGCACGATTACGATCACCTGTTTCCTTCTCAGATAAATAAACGCTCTGATTCACCTCGATGGAAGGATTGTCAGCCAGAAAACGAATCATCTGAAGAATCCGTTCGTATTTTTCTTCAACATTCTTTCCTTTAACAAGCTCAATGCTTGCAATAGCACCGGAATTAATCATGGGATTCAACGGTCGATGCTCATTTTTTGTCTCCAGATTGACAATTGAATTAAAACCATCTGAAGAAGGTGCTACCGTGATTTTTTTATACAAAGTATCCATAGTATTATCCTGAAGAACACACATAAAGGTAACAATTTTTGAAATACTCTGCATAGTAAAGGGCTTATCCCATTCACCAGCGTGATAAACCTCTCCTGTCAAATCATATACACATATCCCCAAGGATTCTGAATCCTGCTTGGATAGTTCCGGAATATAGGTGGCTACGGCCCCCATTTTGGTCCAGTGCCGATGTTCCTCCAGCATGCTCTCTAATAGCTCCTGCATCATACCGTTTTCCTCCCATCAGAATTAAAATATTATCTTCTATATTATACTACTTCATTTGGGAGTTTACCAAATCATTTCTACACTTGGGCAAATTTTTGCAAAGCAAACAATTTTTATGATCACGATGTTATAACTATGCCTGAGGTATTGATAAATCGGTTTTTATTACTAAATTACGTGAATTGATCAGATTTATTATTTCTCCTTTATCTTTTCCTTTAACAATTTTCACTTGGGGTCTTAAGTAAAACCCGGGATTTATATCTATAACGACACCTATCCTATCATCATTTAATTTTACCAGAGTATTAATGGGATAAGGATTAATATGCTGCATATATATCCTGGTTAATTCCGGATCAAAGTGAGACCCACCACCACCCATGATATATTCCATGCATTCGCTGAGACTTTCAGGTTTTCGGTAAGGTCTTTCGGACGACAGGGAATCAAAGCGATTGGCGATAGCTATGATCCGTGAGTATAGATGCAATTCATCGCCTTTTTTGCCGTTTGGATAACCAGTGCCGTCATACTTTTCATGATGTTCAAGCGCCGGAATTTTAACCGTTGGAGCCACATCAAACTGTGTTGTAAGAAGGGCAAAGCCTTTCACTGTATGGTCGCGGGCTATTCTCATCTCTTCTGGAGTCAGTTCACCAGGTTTTTTCAGAATGCAGTCCGGTGTCATGGTGTGACCAATATCATGAAACAAGGCAGCTGCAGCCAGTTTTTCCAGTTCCATCCGGTTCAGTCCTGCAGCTGATCCAATGATGGACGCATGAATCATGGTATTAACAGAATGCTGAAACAAAGCGCTGTTAATATGCTTTATGTCCAGCATTTCGATAACAATATCCTTTTGAGAAAAAACTTCATCCACTACATCTGCTACAACAGCCCGTACAATTCCCAGTTGCTCTTCGGTTTTTTTGGTAACAACCTTTTTTCCATTTAACGGAGTGTTTTCATCCAGGTTGGAAACCAGTTTTCTGAGTTGGTTAACGGCTTTTTGTCTCAGTTCAGGACGGATCACATCCTGTAACTCATAGTCGTTATCTTCAGCATAGATGTATATATAGCTATAGTTTAGTTGTATTAATCGATTTATCATATAACTGGTGAGTCGGGTACCTTTTTTAACAAGTATTTTTTCCTGTTCATCATATAAAGGCTGACCAATGATCTGACCCTGTTCCAGTTTTTTGACATTTACCAGCTTCATTATTTTGCACCCCTTAACAAAAAACTGTTTCCCGACATCGGAAAACAGTAATATGTGTTTTCAATGCGGTAACCGGCTGCCATAGAATATATCTTTAGGCCCTTGGCTTTGCGTCACCACCTTTCGATGGTTTTGCCTTTCACAATGTTCCATATTATTATATCAAACTATTGAAACGTAACGTTTATTTAATTTGACCAATAACTACATCAGCAATAGTTTCTTTAAAACATTGAAATAAAACTCCAACTAATTGCCAAAATTAGGTTCCGATTTATCCTGGCGAAGGGGGGTATACAGAGAATAAGTAGCGGATAGATGCTATAACGGCAAAGGAGCTTCAAAGGGAGTGATTGTAATGAAACTGCTGGTATGTGTGGATGGTTCAGCGGAAAGTAATAAAGCGCTGGACAAAACTGTAGAACTTTTCTCCGGATGTCGGATTGACAACGTGACAGTAATGCTTGTTTTTCAAAGAGTCAGCTTTCCCTTTGTTGAGAGTATTGAAACCAAAGAGCCGGAAATTATGGAAAGCTTTTACCTGATGAACGAAGAGCTGGTGCGCCAACACGAAAAAATTTTAGAGGAGTCTGTTGCAAAACTTCAAAACTGTGGAATTGAACCTGAATCGATTATGAAAGAAGGTAGACCCGCCCCTGTTATTGCAGAAGTTGCAGACAAAGATAACTATGATCTGATTATTATTGGAGGCCGTGGTCGCAGTGGTCAAAAGTCGTCTTCTCTTGGAAGTGTCAGTAATGCTGTAATCCAGGCTACCAGTACTAGTGTGCTGGTAGTCAAATAGGTAAAAATCATGCTGGCTGGGCGAACAGGGTAAAGTGAGGTTCGCCCACTGCTTTTTATATTTAATTTGTTAATTTTATCCTTTTCCGCTTTACAATTCATTTTTGATAAGCTATAATACTTTTTGTGGCTCACGAGCACTTCCTTGGTAAGGAAGAGCTCTTTCATATTTGCTGTTGTAGCTCAGGAGGTAGAGCACTTCCTTGGTAAGGAAGAGGTCGGCGGTTCAAGTCCGCTCAACAGCTCCATTACATAAATCAAGCCTGTTTCGGGAATTTAAACAGTCCTCGAAACAGGCTATTTTATGTTATAATAATTATTCTTTATTCAGTAATTCTATTACCGCTTCTGCTATTTCAGACATGGTTTTTCCAGTATCCATGCTTTTCTTCCTTATTTCATTGTAAGCTGCTTCTTCGCCTATTTCCAGCTTTTCCATCATTAGTCCCTTAGCTTTATCTATGACTTTTCGATCCTGAATGGTTTTTTCCATCTTAGACAAGGATTTTTCAAGCTGGCGAAAGTATCGACTGGTTCTCAGAAGCATTTCAACCGAGGTTTCAATCACAGTTCCCTGCACCGGTTTTGTCAAACAGACAAAATATGCTGCATTCATTTTCTTTTCTGCAAAGGATTTTTGTGCAGGACTGGCCAGCAAAATCACAGCGCACAGCCTATCTTCAATGACAATCTCCGCTAAATCCAGTCCCTGAAAATCCGGCAATGTTTCATTGACGATGAGAATATCCGGTGCCATACTTCTTGCAGCCTGTAATACCTCATTTCCAGAGTGACAGGAGTGAGCTACGCGGTATCCACTGTTTTGCATCAATTGACGGATTTGCTGAATGGACTCCTTTTGCTGCATAGCAATCAGAATACTTGCCGGCTTCATCGCACTCACTCCTTCTAGTTTCTTTTAGTATCGCTTCAGATATTGATCCAACTCCCAGGGATGAACTGCAGTTCTGAATGAATCCCACTCGATAGTTTTTGCTTCGATGTATCGTTCAAATAAGTGTTCTCCCAGTGTTTCCTTCATCAATGAACTCTTTTTCAGTTCTTCAATGGCTTCGTTCAGGTTTGCCGGCAGGCTGTCAATGCTCTTGGCTTTTCTGGTTGCCTCATCCATGTCATAAATGTTTTCACTGACACCAGCTGGAGGTTCCATACCTTTTTTAATACCATCTAATCCGGCAGCCAATGCTACAGCTAACGCCAGGTAAGGGTTACAGGAAGGATCCGGATGCCGCATTTCCACTCTTGTGCTGTTGCCCCGTGCTTCCGGAATACGGATCAGCGGGCTTCTGTTTCTTGTGGACCAGGCCAGGTATACCGGTGCTTCATAGCCGGGTACCAGTCGTTTATAGGAATTGACCGTCGGATTGGTAATGGCGCACATGGCTTTGGCATGGGTTAAGATTCCGGCAATAAACTGGTAGGCTTCCTTGCTTAGTTCCAAAGCTCCGTCCGGATCGTAAAAGGCATTTTTTCCATTTTTGCTAAGAGACATATTAGTATGCATTCCGGAACCGTTAATACCAAAAATGGGCTTTGGCATAAAGGTGGCATGCAGTCCGTGGCGCTGAGCAATGGCTTTGACAACTATTTTAAAGGTCATGATGTTGTCGGCGGTTTTCATGGCTTCTTCGTATTTAAAATCAATCTCGTGCTGTCCTTCAGCCACTTCGTGGTGAGATGCTTCGATCTCAAATCCCATTTCTTCCAGCAATAAACACATGTCTCTTCGTGCATCCTCACCATGGTCTACCGGCCCTAAATCAAAGTAACCTGCCTGATCATGGGTTTCGGTTGTAGGATACCCATTTTCATCTTTCTGGAACAGGAAAAATTCACATTCCGGTCCAACATTAAAGGTATAACCCATTTCTGCTGCTTCATCCAGTACCCGCTTCAGTACATTTCTCGGATCTCCGGGAAATGCATTACCATCCGGCTGATATACATCACAGATTAAGCGAGCCACACCGTCATGCTGTGGCCTCCAGGGAAACTCTACATAGGTGGATGGATCCGGACGAAGATACATATCCGATTCTTCAATTCGAACAAATCCTTCGATGGACGATCCGTCAAACATACACTCATTATTCAGGGCTTTTTCCAGTTGGCTTTCTGTGATGGCAACATTTTTCATCGTTCCCAGTATGTCTGTAAACTGCAGTCTGATAAATTTCACATTATTTTCTCTTACTTGCTTCATTACATCTTCTTTGGATAGTTTTTGCATGGTAACAGCCTCCTTAAAATTTGTTGGTGAGCAACTAATAAAAAAAACGGCGCTCAGACACTGAAGCAGAATAATCCGCCAGTGAATAAGAACGCCGTTGTTCTTGCAATTATTTAATTATTGGAATTATATCACATTCTTCTCAAAAAGCAAGGCTTTTTTTGATAAATATATTGGTGATACTGCCAGTTTAAATTTGGAAAGGTTCTTATTCCAGTCTTTCAGCAATTTCTGAGCCTTTGGACTTTTCGTGTATTCAAGGTGTTTTTCCAGGCATTTTTTCAGGGTTTCCTGATGACTGGTATCTTTTATCTCCATCAGCTCTATCAGATCTTCATTGATCCTTGAACTGAGGTTTCCGTCTTCGTCCAGTAAGAATGCCATACCACCGCTCATGCCGGCACCAAAATTATCTCCCACCGGACCCAAAACCACAACAACTCCACCGGTCATGTATTCGCAACCATGGCTTCCAATGCCTTCTACCACGGCGATGGCCCCAGAGTTACGAACAGCAAATCGGTGTCCTGCCTGGCCCTGTAGATACACTTCTCCATCTGTTGCCCCGTACAGCAATGTATTTCCTGCAACCCAGTTCTGAGAAGGATCAAATCCAACGCCTTCCTCAGGTTTTACAATAATTTTTCCACCGCTGAGGCCTTTTCCCAGGTAATCGTTGGCGTCTCCTGTCAGAGTCAAAGTCAGGCCTTTCACTGCAAAGGCTCCAAAGCTTTGCCCGGCTGAACCATGACATTTAAGCCTGATGGTATCATCTTCCAGGCCAGCCTGTCCATATCTCTTGGCAATTTCACCGCTTAACATGGTTCCAACAGCCCTGTCTGTATTGCATACCGGGTATTCGCCCTCTACTGGTTTTCTTTTTTCCAGACTTTCTGATGCCAACTCCAGAAGCTGAAGGTCCAGTACTTCTTCCAGGCCATGATCCTGGGCTGTAGTGCATCTTGGTTGAATGGATGCCGGCAGTTCAGGTGCATACAACAGGTCTGACAGGTCCAGCAGGGATGCTTTACCCTGAATATCCTTGCGCAGTCGAAGACTTTCGGTCTGGCCGATCATATCGTCAACCTTCCGGTATCCCAGCTGAGCCATGATTTCTCTCATTTCCATGGCCACAAAGGTGAAATAGTTTTCCAGGTATTCCAGTCTTCCGGCGTATTTCTTCCTCAGGTTTTCATCCTGAGTGGCAATTCCTACTGGGCATTTGTTGCGGTGACACTGACGACACATGGTGCAGCCGCTGGCAATCATAGCAGCGGTAGTAAATCCATATTCCTCGGCGCCCAGTAAAGCAGCTACCACTGCATCTCTGCCTGTACAGAGCTTTCCGTCTGTTTGAAAGATCACGCGGCTTCGTAAATTGTTCAGCATTAAGGTTTGCTGAACTTCTGCCACTCCCAGCTCCCAGGGAATGCCCACATGCTTCATGGAGCTGAAGGCGGAAGCTCCGGTGCCACCATCATGGCCGCTGATGAGTATAGCATCTGCATGAGCTTTGGCCACACCGGCCGCAACGGTGCCAACGCCGCTGGAGGCCACCAGTTTCACATTAATCCGGGCTTTGGGATTAGCGTTTTTCAGGTCAAAAATTAACTGCGCTAAATCTTCGATTGAATAAACATCATGGTGGGGCGGCGGAGAAATTAAATCGATTCCCGGTAAAGAATGGCGCACTTCCGCAATTTCCACCGTTACTTTATCACCAGGCAGATGGCCGCCTTCGCCCGGCTTAGCTCCCTGGCCCACTTTGATCTGTATTTCATCTGCATTTACCAGATAATGGGTCGTTACGCCAAAACGGCCGGAGGCCACCTGCTTGGAAGCACTTTTCAGCTGGTTTCCGTGAATGTCCTTAAAATAACGAACCGGGTTTTCACCGCCTTCTCCGCTGTTGCTTTTGGCGCCCATCCGGTTCATGGCAATGGCCATGGTTTCGTGGGCTTCTTTACTGATAGAACCAAATGAGACTGCACCAGAGGTGAAACGTTTCCGGATGTTTTCCACCGGTTCCACTTCTTCAAGGGGTATGGATTGTCCTGAGTGAAAATTCAGCAACCCACGAAGGGTTTCTGCCGGTTGCCGATGGTGATGAATATCGTCGGATAGTTCCCTATAGGCTTCATAGCTGTTTAGGCTGGCCGCCTTTTGCAGCATATTGACCCGTTGAGGATTGAAAATATGGGATTCTCTGCCTTCCTTCCAGAAAAGCTCTCCACCTAACTGTAAATCCCCTCGTTGGACTTCCGTGATGCTATAGGCCGGCTTATGACGCTTCAGGCATTCTTCAGCAATTTCCTGTAGCCCTATACCGGAAATACGGGCGGCAGTACCCGGGAAGTAGGTTTCCACCACTTCATCGGAAATACCGATTATTTCAAAGGTTTGGGCCCCCTGGTAGCTCTGCAGGGTTGAAATACCCATTTTGGCGATAATCTTCAGCAGTCCTTTTTCCAGGGCACGGCAGTAAAGACTGATTTCTTCCTGATTCTCTATTCCGATGGTTTCATAGGCTATATATGGGTTCAGCGCCGTTGCACCAAATCCAATGAGCAAGGCCAAATGCATTACGTCTCTGGCGTCCCCGGTTTCTACGATTAAATCCGCCTTAGTTCTAAGCTTGCATTTCACCAAATGCTGATGAACCGCACTTACCGCCAGGAGGCTTGGAATTGGCGCATTGTAATAATCGATATTGCGATCGCTTAAAATCAGGATATTATGTCCCTGAAGAATGTTTTCCTCAGCTCTCTGGCACAGATTATCCAAAGCAGTACGAAGCCGGTCAGGTCCGCCGTCGGTCTGGAAGGTAATGGGTAGGGTAACGGTTTTAAAGTCATCCGTATACAAATGCCGAAGTCCTTCCAGTTCGTGATTCAACAGCACCGGGCTGTCAATTCGGATATAGCCTTTTTTATTTGGTATTTCTACTTTGTCCACCAGAAGGCCGTGGTTGCCCAGAAACTGAACCAAAGACATGGCTTTTTTCTCACGAATGGAATCGATGGCCGGATTGGTTACCTGTGCGAATTTTTGTCGGAAATAGTTGAACAGCAGCTGAGGTTCTTTCGACAATACCGCCAGTGGAATATCCATCCCCATGGCGCCAATGTTTTCTTCGCCATTTTTAGCCATAGGTGTCAAAATATATTTGATTTCTTCTTTGGTATATCCGAAGGTTTTTTGCTTTTTACGCAATAAATCCGGGTTCATGGGACGTGGGTCCGGGTATTCATCCATTTCTTTCATGGAAATACGATTTTCACTGATCCATGGTTCGTAAGCATGTTCCTTGGCTACTTTGGCTTTTACTGCTTCGTTTCGAAGAAGCTCACCTTCCTCCAGATCAAGTATCATCAGGTGGCCTGGCTGCATACCGCCTTTTTCCACGATATGCTCCGGTGTTTCGTCCAAAACGCCGGTTTCGGAGGCCATTACAAAAATATCCTTATCCGTTATCCAGTAACGGCAGGGTCTGAGTCCGTTTCGATCTACAGCGATGCCCACTTTTCTTCCATCCGTAAAAGCAATGGTGGCCGGTCCATCCCAGGGTTGCATCAGCCTTGCATGGTATTCGTAAAATGCCTGCAATTCAGCCGGCATGGATTTATTATCCTGCCATGCTTCCGGGATCAGCATCATCATGGCATGCTCCAAAGAAATGCCATTGGACACAAAGAATTCAAAGGTATTGTCAAGGCTGGCAGAATCACTGCCGGAGGGCTCGATTACCGGTAGTATTTTATCGAATTCTTCGCCAAAAAGATCGGATTTCATCACACCTTCTCGGGCATTCATCCAGTTCACATTACCAGTAATGGTGTTTATTTCACCATTATGGGCAATATAGCGGTAGGGGTGCGCCATTTTCCAGGAAGGGAAGGTATTGGTGCTGTAACGCTCATGAACAATCGCCACGGCGGATTTAAAGGATGGGTCCTTTAAGTCCGGATAAAAATCCTGAAGCTTATATCCCAGGATCTGCCCTTTATAAACCATGGTTCTGGCTGAAAGACTGCACACAAAGAAGTACTCCGTATAGGGGCGCTGTGAATTGACAATCCTCAGCTGTACCTGTTTTCGCACCATCAGCAGTTTTCGCTCAAAACTGTCTGCGTCCTGTTTTCCACGTTGAACAAAGACCTGCATCACTGATGGTCTGGTGGCTCTGGCCGATATGCCGCAGGCTTCCTGCTCCACAGGCACTTCCCTCCAGCCCATTAATTGCAGTTCTTCTTCCTTTATTACCTTTTCAAAAACCCCTTGACAGTAGAGAGCTGCATTAGGCTCCCTGGGGAGAAAAACCATTCCAACGGCATAAGCACCTGATCCTGGCAGATCAAAACCTAATTCATCCTGGATGGAGCTGAAAAAATCATGCGGTATCTGTACCATCATGCCGGCACCATCGCCGGTGGTGGCATCCGCGCCCACAGCTCCACGATGTTTCAGTTTATGCAAAATTGCCAATCCCTGCTTCACTATTTCGTGAGAAGCCTGGTTTTTCATCTGAACCACAAAACCAACACCACAGTTGCTTTTCTCCATTGCCGGGTCATATAAACCCTGCTTTTGAGGCAGTCCCGGTTGTCCCATTTACATCCTCTCCTATCATTGAAAAATCGTTATCAAACAAATAATACAATATGAATAAATATGAATTTTAACAAGTATAGTATGCAATGGGCTCGCTGTCAAGAAATGTTGTTTCAACTTTCTGAATTGTCCGTCTCCAATCGCAGCGGCATTCGTTTTCCTTTTACTTATGATATCTTATTATCAGTTTTTATCTGCGAGCATCGCAATAAAAGACAGTTCAAAAAACTTTTGTTTACTGTATATTATTGTAAAATGATTTATTTCTATATACATCAATATAATGTATAATGATTGTAATTCTCAAGGACAGGATGATTTATCATGTATACAGATAATGCGTATGTATTTCTTTTCTTTATTTATGGATTGGCCTTTTTTATAATGGGAGTGGCCTCTCTATTGCAGAGCAATCGCTATAAAAGCAAATTTCCTTTACAGGCTGCCCTTCCATATCTGGGTGGGTTTGGTATTATTCATGGTACTACTGAATAGATCATTATGCTTCGCATATCCGGACTTGTTCCGGAGCTCCACCGACAATTGCTGGTTGCGGGAAGCTTTGTCAACGGTTTATCCTTCGTTTTTCTATGGTTGTTTGGTTCTCATTTGATCTACTGGAATTCTTCCTTGAAACAAGCTTTAAATAAACTGCCGATGATCATTTATGGTATTTGGGCCAGCGCTTTTGTACTACTCTTTTCCTTTTATGGTCTTAATGATCTTCATTGGCTTTTTGTTGAAGATGCGTTCAGTCGTTATTTCATTGGATTTCCCGGTGCGCTGATTTCCGGTATTGCTCTTTTTTATCATGCTGCGGATACAGATACTCTTATGCTGAAATCCGTCACCATTAAAATGAGGGTGTTAGGTTTTTTCTTCATATTATATGGCATCCTGGCAGGACTTGTTGTCAGCCAGAAAAGCTTTTTCCCAGCCAATATTATAAACCGCATGACGTTTTTTTCCATATTTGGTTTCCCGGTAGAAATAGGTAGGGCTTTTTCTGCTGTCACAATAACCATTTTCGTGGTTATTCTGATTCGGATTTTTGAATGGGAAACCAAGCGGAGATTGGATCGCCTTACCCAAAAGCAGGTAATTCATCAGCATCGTAACGAGCTTGGCCGTGAAATTCATGATGTTATCCTTCAGCATATGTTTGTTATCGGATTACAAATCAATGAAAGTATTCGAAAAGAGGATGATGCGAGTAAAATTGAAAGTCTCAAAAAAAATCAGGAGTGATCTTGACTGGATTGCAGAACAAATGAGGTCTTACATTGAGCGAGAACCAGAACCAATTATTCAAATTGAAAACCTTCAGCACGAACTGAGAGAACTGGCTGATCAGTTTAGCAGGAAGTGGGGTCTGCCTGTTGATTTTCTTGATCAGATGCCGGATTTTACTTACGGCTCTCTTTCAAAATTTAAAATGGCACAACTATATTACATTGTGCAGGAAGCGCTTTGGAATGCTTTTAAACATTCTAAAGCCAGTCTGGTAAGGCTTATCGTCCGCTCCACCATGACCAGCCTCACCATCAGTGTGACAGACAATGGAGTAGGCTTTGACACTGGAGCTGATGAAAGCGAACAGCATTATGGGTTAAAAAATATGGAGGACCGGGCATCCTCTATTAAAGGAAAGATAAACATAAAAAGCAATCAGAATGGAACAAGCGTTACTATTAGCGTACCCTGGGAGGAGATAAGTGATGAGTAAGGATATTCGTGTTTTTTTAGTGGATGATCATGCCATTGTTCGTTCTGGCATTGCCAGCCTTATAGAAAACAGTGATGGTATTTCCGTGTGCGGTCAGGCAGGTACATTGAAAGAAGCATATACCAGTATTAAGAGTTCCAAGCCAGATGTTGTGTTGCTGGATATTAAGCTGCCGGATGGTGATGGTGCCTCTGGCTGCCGTGAAATCAAAAAACAGAATGCGTCCATTAAAGTAATGATTTTGTCTGCTTTTGCTGAAGATTCCATTGTGATAGAAGCCATTAAAGCCGGAGCCGACGGTTATTTGCTTAAAAGCGTTGCAAGCGAGAATATTGTAACGGCTTTAAAGGACGTTGCAGCCGGTAAACCAGCCATGGATCCTATTATTATGAGTAAAATAATGAACTCCGTAAAAGATGAACAGCCGCAGCATGAATATTTAAGTCAGCAGGAAAAAGAAATCATGGAACTGGTAAGCCAGGGCAAAACCAACCGGGAGATCAGCGAACTAATGATGCTTTCAGAAAAAACAGTGCGTAATAATGTTAGCAAGCTTTTAAAAAAATTGAATGCCACGAACCGAACAGAAGCAGCTATGTACTGGCAACGAATGAAAATGTTGAAATAAAACAAATATAGGCCTCGAAGGATATTTGTCCCTTTTCAAAAGGACTTATTACAGATAGCAGGTGTACATGGCGAAACGTTTTCATGGTACATTTAAATTAGTCATCATCAATTTGTTTATGTCCAAGTTTGTCATGTATTTAACAATCTGAAAAGGGGAGATTAGTTTGAAAAACAAGAAAATGAGTGTAGTAGTATCAATCGTGTTATTATTTGTTTTACTTTTCGCAACGGCCTGTTCCCCAACTGGTACAGACCAACCAGCAGAAGCTAATAATGATACCAATAGCTCTTTAGCAGGTCATTATGTTGGTTATTCATGGAGAGGTGAAGCAGGCGGTGGAACCTTCGATGAAGCAAATCAGTATATTGAAACAATTTTACAGTTAGATGATGATGGTACCATTCTTGATGCAAAAATGCTTTTCTTCGTTCAGAAAGACGGTTTTTGGACTACCCGACAAAGCGGAAACGCATTTGTTGAAGTTGATTACGATGTTGACCCAAGTCCAGCAATTCCAGGTGATGACTACGAAGCTGGCGACTCAATGTTTACCATCTACACAGCTGATATGATGTCCTTCTATGCTGCAGGAGTCAGCGAAGACAACACTGCTGCCATTGCCCTTGTATGCCCGGTAACCCGTTATCAGTTTGAATACAAATTTGATGCTGACTATGACTTTAGTATGAGCATGGGCGAATTAACCGTAGACAGCGGCGAAATGGTTCCAACAGTATTAACCTCCGGATCCGGTTTATTAAGACCAGACAGCTGGGATGAGTTAGACGGAAAAACCATCTTTGATGTTGATATTTGGTCTCATGTTGTGAATGATCAAGGAATTTTAGAAGGAATTGATAATGACTCCACCGTACAGGAATTCATGGAAGCTTTTGGTATTGAGTTCTCCGGTGGCCATCCACAAGAGATGGAACTTAGCTATGGATACTTCGGAAATGGTGGTTGGGCTGGCAACTTCACAGCAATTGAAGAATCCCTTATTGGTCAGAACGCCACAGAGTTAACATCACTGGTAGACTGGTCTGTTGAACGATTTGCAGGGGCAGTAAACGAAGACAATATCTTTGGTGTTGATGTAGAGTCTGGCGCAACCAGAACCGTTCAGAATTCTATCGATGGTATTTCAGGAGCTACGGTTCGAATTTCAAGAGAAGCAACTTCTTATCAGCGCGCATTAGTTGATGCTGGTATCATAAGCGAAGATGATGTTATCGTTGGAAGATTCTAAATTAATATTTAACCTATCTCAAAGAAAGACAAGGCCTATTAAAAAATGGCCTTGTCTTTCTTTATATCAAAACTTCTCAAACAGCCTTCAAAACGGAAACGGAATCATCGGCATATAGGTTCCATGTTCTATCATTATTCCTAAAGTGATAATTATCACAAAAAAAAGAGTCCAGGTAATAACGGAAACATATGGATATTTTTCAAAAATCAGGTTAATGCCAGCAATTATAAGCATAACAGGCCAGAATTGAAACAGATATCTAAAGCTGATAAAACCAAAATTTCTTAAAAGAAACAGGATACCAAGTCCAATAAGAATAAACCCGGGCGTGTAGTCTCTATTTTTCATACGATCACTTCCTTTGGTCTACAATAACATACACTCCAATGATGATAAGTGCCAGCGGCCAAATATAGCTGAAATCGATCCAGTGAATTCGAAGAAAATTCCTGAAAAAAAAGAGCGATCCCAATACAACCAGTGCCAGACCTATTGCTACGTTATTGTTATCACCACGAGATTCTTTTCGGGTGTCCTGGGTTCGGGTATCTCCAGGTTTTTCAAAGTTGGTTCGCTTATCTTCCTGCTTTTTTTCTTTACCATACCCTTCATCCTTAACTTCTTCTTCGTCCTCCTCCACTACTTCGATAAAGGTGTCATCTTCATAAGTTCCCCTATTGCTGGATGCCTTGGAAGCATTTAAGGGTTTTTCCGGCATAATGATGGCAGCAATAATATATGCCAATACTCCTGCACCTCCTGCAAAGGTAAAAACTACCCAGATGAGACGAACTAAAGTGGGATCTACTTCGAAGTATTCCGCAACGCCTCCGCAGACACCAGCCAGTTTTTTATCTTCTCTTGATCGGTAAAAGCGTTTCTCCATGACAATCTCCTCCATTTATAATAGGTTTCATGATATACTACGCCATTTCTTTTATTTTGTTTGAATTTGGGAACAAAAAAATCAGTCCTTTTCTGATGACTGATTTTTTATTTGATGTTTGTTTCCGGATATCAACTTCGTACTATTTTCGTATCAGATACATAATAGCTATATCATCATCCAGCTGATTTTTATTGGTTTTACCAAAGGATGCCATTAATTGATCAAGGAAATTTTCCGGTTTATTTAAGGCTATATTGTCCAACAGCTTTGCATGCTCCAAGACACTTGTGTGACTTTTACTTTCCTCCGGATCCCGTGGGTTTTCAAAAAGTCCGTCTGTAAAGTGTAAAATACCCTCACCTTTTGAGATGCTGGTGGTATGATCTTCATACTCCGCATCATTAAACAGACCAATGAGATACCCATTTGCTTTGAGGGGTTCCCATTCTGCTCCGTCTTTACGAATTAATATAGGATAAGGATGTCCCGCATTAGAATATGTAACGGTATCATCTTCAAGCTTTCCAACAAAAACAGAAAAACAGAGGCTTGTATTATCTGACATTAGATTATAGAATGTCAGATTTATTTCCTCAAGCACTTCACTGGGTTGTTCATTGCCAGCTATTGCATGATTGAACACCACTTTTAGCATTGATGCCACCATAGAAGCAGCTACTCCATGACCTGTAATATCTGCAATCATAAACCAGCTTCGATTATTCATTTCAACATAGTCAAAAAGATCTCCGCCAAGTTCATCGCATGCCATATATTTTTGAGTTATATTCATTCTTTCATGATCTTTGTTGTTTCTAAAAAGTGCACTTTGCAGTAAACTGGCAATTTTAAGTTCATTCTTCATTCGGGAATTAATTTCTTTTAATTCTTTCTTCTGTTCATAGAATTTCAAAGCATTATTAGCTTTCAGTGGAATAATTACTTTCATTTGTTCAGGAGTAATCGGTTTTGTGAAATAATCCATCGCTCCCAACTCAAGAGTCCTTTTAATGCTTTCCATATCCGTAACTGCTGAATTAACGATTACGGGTATGTCCGAGTGTTGAGAGTGCTGTTTCATTTCTTCGAGAACTTCATATCCATCCTTACCCGGCATCATTAAATCCAGTATTACTAAGTGGACATCTTCTTGTTCCAGAATTTCAAGAGCCTGAAACCCATCTTCCGCATCTAAAAAACAAACATTTTCAATGCTGTCTTTCAAAACTTTTTTCATAAGTTTCCTATTTACCAGCATGTCATCCACAATCAATATTCTATACATAACGATGCGCTCCTTACATCTCCAGACCAATATTGACCTCAATCTTGCCGGCATCTGTTTCCAGATCAATAGCAAGGGTTTCCATTGGTGTGATGATCATATATATTTCTTTACCGTAAATGATAGAAGGTGGGGTCGGTGTTACCTCATTAACCTCTTCAATTCCGGAAAGATTCGCAATAGCAGTTCCAGTTATCATGTTGGCAAATTCAGACATGGCACTTCTTGCCATTTCATCCAACTCTTCCACCGGCATTCCCATCATCATTTTAGAAATGATGGTTTTAGCTGTTTCTTCAGAAAAAGCATAGCTAACATTTCCTTTTACATCACCTACCAGGCCAACAATCGAAATAGTATCCATGTCTACATTCATGT
This sequence comes from Tindallia sp. MSAO_Bac2, assembly GCA_003838145.1. Classification (GTDB taxonomy): domain Bacteria; phylum Bacillota; class Clostridia; order Peptostreptococcales; family Tindalliaceae; genus Tindallia. The sequence continues at coordinate 52,705 of QYZZ01000047.1, read as the reverse complement.
TGTCTTTCTTTCGAATACTGCCACGTTCTACTTTTTCAAAACCAAATTGTTCCATTATGTTTTTTACAGAATCTAAAAACGGCGTAATATATTTAACATCCATTAATTTTCTCCACCCCTTTCGAAAGCAATATTGATTCTCATTTTGCCAAATTTCGTCTGACATTCCATGGTGGATGACTGAATCTTAGGAATGGAGATAATAACATTTTTTCCTGTAAATACAGCGGGAGAGGCAAGACGTAACCCAAAGGACATATCATTATTGAGACGGGTTATCGCATCGCCGCCAACAATATTATTTAATTCGGCAATCATACCCATAAATGTTGCATCTTTGGAATCATTTAGTTCCTCGCCTAAAACCTGTTTAACAATTTCAGAAGCAACTTCCGGTTCCATATCCAGCAATAATCTTCCTTTTACCTTTCCAACGAATGTTACCAGAGTTGCAACTCCATATGAGCTTATGTCTTCTGTCTGGTCTAAAAATTCACCTTGTTCATTTATTTCAACAGAGGCCATTTGCATAATCATATCTTTGGTACTTTCCATAAAAGGTTTTCGTAACCGATCATCCATTTAGTTTCCTCCTCATGTTTTTATTATACTACTTTTGAGATAGCACTGACGATTTTATAATCGTCAAAGGGTTTTTTCAGAAAAACGTCTACTCCCAACCCTTTTGCTTCTTCCTTGAGTTCTTCGTCGCCCATGGCACTAAGCATTATTATTTTTGCTTCAGGATCAAATTCTTTTATCAGCTTAACTGCATCAAGTCCTTCCATTACCGGCATAGTGATATCCATAAAGACAATATCCGGATTTAAATCTTTATACATATCAACGCCTTCTTTTCCGTTTTTTGCATCGCCACATACTTCGTAACCATTTCTTTCCAGTACTTTCCTTAATAAATTATGAATGATTGGAGAATCATCCACAATTAATACTCTTTTCATTATTATCGCCTCCTAATTTAATAAGTTGAATTTAATGATGATATTTAAACATGGAATACTTTCAGTATAAATGATAAATCATTGGAAACAAATCGTTTTTGGATTAATTGTGCCTGTTTTTTATGTACGATATGATGATTAATTCCAACAATGGTAAAAGGTGGTGAAATTTCAAAATAATACTCGGTTTCACGTAGCAATGCTTTTGCTCTACCAGCCATAAGGTTCATCATTTCAGCCACACCATCAAAAAGATCACTGTCTTCCAGCTCATAATATGGAATACCTGTCATATAAGATACCAGCACCGATGCTGTCATTCGTGTCATTGTCACAGTTGCCATACCATTCTTTTTACCCAACAATACCATAGCCCCACTAATTTCACAAGGTTCACTTCCCGTTGGATCGCAACTGTCATTTTCCGAATCAGAGTAAGTTTCGTCCTCTTCCATTTCAAATCCGGTCATGGTTCCCATAACTTCAGATACAGCTATTGAAAATGCACGATGATAAGCTTGTTCTTGTTCAGTCATCTTGATCCCCCTGCCCCAAACATTCCAGTATTTTTTTTATTAGTTCTTCCATTGTAAAAGGCTTAACCACATAATGAACAGCCCCGGCTTTGATAGCTCTAACAATATTCTCTTTTTCACTTTCCGTAGTTACCATCATAACTGGTATACTGCTGTATTTAGGTTCCTTTTTAATTTCCATTAACAGTTCCATTCCGTTCATTCCAGGCATATTCCAATCCAAAAGTATAAGCCCAATATCTTCATAATGATTTTGGAGTACTTCTTTACCTTCAAGCCCATCTGACGCTTCAAGTAAATCATAATTCAGCACCTCTACAGCGCCTCTTATAATTTTTCGCACAATAGCCGAATCATCTACAGATAAAATTTTCATTATTTTATTCACCCCTTAACCTGATAATATACACCTTTATCCAATTGTCTGACATCAAAATAGTTTTTATAGTCAGGAAATATTTCTGAATTACCAATAAAAAGAACACCATTTTTTTTAAGCGATTGAGCCAGTTTTTTAGTCATTTCCCTTTTAAAGTCCTGAGAAAAGTATATCATAACATAACGACAAAATATCACATCAAATTTACCCATTGAATGAAAAGAATCCTGCAGATTAAACTTGCGAAATTTAACATGTTTCTTAAACTCTTCTTTAAAAATCCATACACGTCCCTCATTTTCAAAATATTTGTCTTTTAGCTTTGGATCAAGGCCGCGCATAATGGATATGGGGTCATATCGCCCAGCTTTGGCAATTTCTAATATCGGTGCAGAAATATCTGTTCCAATAATTTCAAAATCATTTAGACTGACATCCTTAATCTGATTATTCTTCAGATACTCACTAATGGATATTACTGTAGAGTACGCTTCCTGCCCTGATGATGCTGCCGCACTCCAGATTCTAATTTTTTGACCGGTTTTACGGATTGTATCGATATAAGTTGGGAGTAACTCTTTTTCCAAGATAAGCCATGGTGTTTTATCGCGGAACCACAGCGTTTCGTTGGTGGTAATGGCATCAATGACTTTTTCTGAAAGCTTTGGGTCTTTTTTTCGATAAAGCATCTGGTATAATTCTTCAAAGGTATTCAACCTGGTTTCTATTAATAATTTTGTCAGCCTGCTTTCTATCAGGTACGCTTTTTCATCTCCAATTGCAATTCCACACTGTTCCTCAATATATTTTTGAAATAAATTAAATTCCTTGTTTGACAATGCTGCAACCATTGGCATCACCTCCCACTACCAGTTATCTTTAAAACCTGCTGTGCTATATCATCGAGGTGAAGCACTTCATCAGATAAGCCTGCTTCTTCCACACTACGAGGCATACCATAAACAACACAGCTTTCCTCACTTTGAGAAATACAATGCACATTACATGATTTTTTGAGTTGTTGTATTCCACGCATCCCGTCATTACCCATCCCTGTCAGGACAACCACTAGAATTCGCTGCCCTTTGTATTCTTCTGAAATAGTTTTAAACAAAACATCTGCTGCTGGTCTGACGCCGTTAACCATAGGAGTATCCAGTAGCCTAAGAATCTTTTTATTGTTTTCAGAAACGGTAATCATATGTAATCCTCCTGCTGCAATTACAATTTCTTTCGATTTAACTTCCTGCTGATCCTGTGCCTCAACAATATTAAGCCCACTCTTATTTTTTAGTGATTCAGCCAATACTTTTGTGAAATGTCGTGGCATGTGTTGCACCACAAGCACTGGCTTATTAATCGGCTGCTGGATTTTGGTAAATATTTTTTCCAGCGCTATGGGACCTCCTGTTGATGATGCAATCAGTATTAAATCTGGCGTGCCAAAGTTTTCTACTTTTCGTATTGGTATTCTGGCAGGTTTTACCGGACTTACATCGATTGATTGTTTAGCTCTTTTACCGGCCTCAGGTTTCGTTTTCTTTTTATCGCTAACATATTCATATTTATGGATCTGTATTTGTGCAAAAAGTATCTTAAGAGTTCTGGTGATGGACTGCATATTCTTATCCTGATCGCTTCCGCTGGGCTTCATGATGAATTCCATAGCACCAAGCTCCAGGGCCTTCACCGTATTCTGAACACTTTCGTTCCCATCACCACTTATCATGATTACGGCTGTAGAAGGATAATCCTTTTTAATCCGTTTAAGAGTTTCAATGCCATCCAACTCTGGCATAAAAACATCCAGTAAAACAACATCAAAGGATTTTTGTTTAAGCCATTCCAGCGCCAATACTCCATTTGGTGCTGTTTTCTCCACATGACAAAGTCCTGTGTCTTCTACAGCCTGTGTCAAAATTTTCCTATATATGATTGTATCATCCACTACTAACGCTTTAAGTTTTGACATTAGATCACCTAATTCATTTATATTATAAAACTAAGCATCAAACACAACTTCCGTATCCAACATTAATAAAAGCTCTTCATTTAATTTGACAACTTCCTGAATATACTCCCCATTTATTTCTTCCACATTGGCCGGTGTTTTTTCGCACCAATCCTCCTGGATATCAATAACGTCTCCGGTTCTGTCTATCAAAAAACCAATTTGATGAGGCTGATTCGGCAATGCTTTCAGGATGATACAGGCCGATTCTTTTTCCTGCTCCAGGTCATCGGATTCAAGACCCAGGATTTTTCCAAGATGAAACAGTGTAACAACCTGACCACGAAGATTCATTAAGCCGACAATATTTGGATCAGAATCCGGAACAACGCTAAAATCAACTTTACGACTTATTTCTTTTACCAATCTTATATCCAGCCCAAACATTTTATCTTGTAGGTAAAATGACAGTGCTTTTCCAGTCATACAGTTTCACCTCTCATTTCGAAAGCATTTTTTAACGTTGAAAGAATCGTGGCTTTATCCAGTTTAAACTCGTAGAAATCAAAACCAGCTTCTTTCCCCATTTCCCGATCTTTTTCACTGGTCATAGAAGTTAATGCCACTACGGGCAACGCCGCCAGATCAGGGTCTTTTCGAATATTTCTCACTAATTCCAGACCGTCCATTACCGGCATTTGAATATCACTTAATACCAGGTCAACAGGTTTTTCCTTAAGTGCGTCCAAGGCTTCCTGGCCATTCATTACAGAAATAACATGATATCCTGCCCATTCAAGATAATTTTTCGTTAAGCGGGCAAAAAAAGGTGTGTCTTCTGCAAGTAAAATAGTCCTGTCATTGGAACTGATTTTCAGACTCTGATTTTCGTATTCCTCCGGGGATACCATTTCAAACAGCTCATAAATATTAATTAATAGAACGATCTTATCGTTTATAATAGTTGATCCCAATAGCCCTTTGCCTTTGATATCCTCCTGGTTAAGCTTAATGCTGGTCATAATGGTATCATGAATTTTTTCAATAATGATTCCAATTGGATTCTTAACAAGCTTGGGAATGATCACATATAGTTTCCTTGGATTATTATCTTTTTTCGTAACGGGAAGGTAGCTTTCGGGCCTGACAACCCGGAGAGCTTCGCCACGATGCTGAATATATTCTTTATTTCCAATATGATCGATACTATCAGAATTTATTTCCTCAACACGGGAAACCAGCGATAAATCAATACCAAAGGTTTCTTCTCCGGAACATTTGAATATTAACATATTCTGCATTTCTTTCAGCTCGTTAAGTTGAGCGCTTGCTTCCCTTTCGCTGGCTTTAGTCTGTTCATCCATAAATCGCAGGCTAGCTTTGGCAACGATTCCTTCAGGATCTAATATCATGGCTGTTTTTCCGTCTCCCATAATAGTCACACCAGAATAGCACTGACAGTTTTTGAAAAACTTCGGTAATGGTTTAACTAAAATCTCTTCTTCATCGTAGATATGATCCACCACCAGACCAAAACGTTTTGATCCAACTTTCAGTACCAGTATTCTTGTTATATCATCAATTTCCTGGTTTATTTCCTTAATTTTATGGCTTTCGAGTCCAAGCACTTTACCTAAGTGAACAATTGGCAAAAGTTTCCCCCTAAGGCGAAGCACCTGTGCATTGTGTACATATTCAATCTTTTTTGTTTCATCTCCAGTTTTCAGACGAACCATTTCCTGCAGGTTTACCTGAGGGAGGGCAAATTTAAACTCATCCACTTCTACGATGAGGGAAGGTATTATAGCAAGCGTTAAGGGAAGTATCATTCTAAAGGTGGTTCCCTCTCCCAGTTTAGTGGTAATTTCGATGGTTCCGCCAAGTTTCTCAATATTTGTTTTTACTACATCCATACCAACTCCACGACCAGATACATCCGTGATTTTTTCAGCCGTTGAAAAACCAGGCATCATTAGCAGCTGAAGTATTTCCTGGTCACTCATGTTTTTCAGGTCTGATTCGCTGACAAGTCCTTTTTCCAGTGCCTTGTTTTTGATTTTTTCTGCATCAATGCCGGCTCCATCATCCACAATGTCAATGTGAACATATCCGCTTTCATGGTAAGCTTTCAGGTCAACCTGCCCAGATGGTGTTTTGCCTGACTTTTTTCGTTTATCTGGTGATTCCAATCCGTGATCTACCGCATTTCGAATAAGATGTGTTAACGGATCGCTGAGGGATTCAATGATAGACTTATCCAGCTCAACATGAGAGCCTTCAATGTTTAATTCTACTTCTTTACCAAGTTTTTTTGATAAATCACGAATAACCCGCGGCATTTTATTAAAAACATTTCCCACGGGCTGCATTCTTGTTTGCATTACTTTCTCCTGAAGCTCAGTGGTAACTCTGTCGATATTCTGAAGTATTGCATCCAGACCAGATATTTCCTTACGATGCTCTTCAATGTTTCGAAGCAGTTGATTTCTTCCCAACACCATTTCGCTGGCCAGATTAAGTAAATCATTTAATAAGGAGACATGTACCCTTACGCTATCTTCAACGGTAGACACTGCCGCTGGTTTTTTTGCCGATGCACTGCTTTGAATCTCCTGTGATTCTGTTACTTCTTCCAATGTTTCTTCTTGGTTAGGTTCATCCTGTTCTTCTTCAAAATGAACCTCTGCTTCTTCAGTTACATCATTTTCTGTTTCTTCTGTTTCTTTAGAGCTTTCTTCATCTTCAGATAGGGTTGTTATCAGTTCTTTACTGAGTTGTTCATCCAGGTTCAATTCTTCTATGGTATCATCTTCAATATCAAGGGCTATTGGTAACAATTTCTTTTCCAAAACCGTTGTGAAGACAAATGAAAAATAAACATCTGCATCCATAACAGAATCAAGACTCTTTATATCGCTTATATCTGTGTATGAATCCACAATTTCACCAACAGATTGTATTTTTTTAAAAAAACGGATCGGACTTATTTCTTTTGCACCTATATCCTTATTAATTCCAATTTTAACTCTGTAAAGATAATGCCCGTGTTTTTTAGCATCTTCAATTTGTTCTCTTTGTTTTGAATTAATCGTCAGAACAGTTTCATGCGTTTCAGTGCTGGTGACCGTCGTTTCCGATTCTTTTTTTTGGGCTTCATCATTCGAAGTTGCTTCTTTTCCTTCCATCAGGTTGCTCATGCTTTCAACTAATTTACTGACGTCATACTCGTGGCTGTTAAACACATCATCCACCATAGCTTTTAACTGGTCATTTCCAGTCAGAAGTAAGTCTACCATAACTGAATCCGGTTGAATTTTTTCATTACGGACTTCGCCCAATAAGTTTTCCATGATATGAGCCAGTTCTACAATGCGGTCCAGCCCAAAAAAACCTGCTGTTCCTTTTATACTGTGAATGGAACGGAAGATGTTGTTAATGTTTTCCTTATTCATTTTTCCCTCTTCCATGGCCAGAAGACCAGTTTCAACCATTTGCAGATGGGATTCCGCCTCTTCAATAAACTCGTTAATAAATTCTTCGTTATGAATCAATTAGTTCACCCCTCTTTTTGGTTCTTTAGATTATTATTGTACCGTAAATATTTCGTCCAGGCGGATGATACTAAATAGATTTTTTATCTCTTCTCTAGCACCCGTTACAGTTAATTTTTTACCTGACTCCTCAACTGATTTATAGATGCCTATAATCAGAGTGATTCCTGTTGAATCGATGTAATCCACCTCTGAAAGATTTGCCACCACATGATTATATTCATTATTTTGTTCCAGTGTTTCTTTAATCTCTTCTTTAAGATCTTTAACAATTGGAGCGGTAATATTCTCGTTAAAATAAAATTCCAGCTTTTCTGCATCTTTAGTTATTTTCATTTTTCTACCTCCCAGTTATAATGTGCTGTTACATTATTCCCTTCAACTTCGACTGTAAACCCAAGTTTGTCAAGAAGCCACAAACCACGTTTTCTGATTTCAAGATCAGCCTGTTCTGGCTGTTGCCTTTGAACATCCCGGATTGTAAAGCCATCACCTTCATCTTTAACAATAATTGTTATTCCATTCTCAGAACCTGAAACAATACATCTGACTTTTTTCTCTGGATCATTATGATTGCCATGTTCTACGGCATTATTGAGCAATTCTCTGAGTGCAAAATTGATATTAAAGGATTCCTCAGCTGTTATGTGATCATAGTGTTTTTCTATGTAAGTTGTCAGTAAAACAGAATAATAGTCGGCTTCCTTAAAATCAGATATAAACTCCACCTGATATTCTCGCATTGCTTCACCCGCCTTAATTGTGCAAACTATCGATATGTCTGCTGTATTTTTATTATCTGATCTATTTCCTGCAGGAATGCTTCTACAAGGACAGGATCAAAGTGTTTACCACTTTGAGACTTTATTTCTTCAATAGCTTTAGAAATCGGCCATGCCTTTTTATATGGCCGATCTGACACAAGCGCATCGAACACATCACAAATAGCGGCTATACGCCCTGCTAAAGGGATTTTGTTCCCCTGTATGCCGCAAGGATACCCGCTTCCATCCCATTTTTCATGGTGGCTGAGGGCTATTTCTTCCGCTGTTTTAATAAAATCTGAGTTACCTCCAATCAAAATCTGCCCGCCAATTGTAGTATGATCTTTCATCATTGCCCATTCATCATCCGTAAGTTTTCCAGGTTTCAGCAAAATTCTGTCCGGTATACCAATTTTACCTATGTCGTGCAGTGGAACTGTAAACCTCAGCTTCTCCGTTTCAGAAGCTTTCATTCCCAGGCTTTGACCTATACATTCAGCGTATAGACCAACTCTTAGATCATGATTTCCGGTTTCATTGTCCCTGAATTCACCGGCTTTAGCCAGTCTTATGGCCATCTCCATCTGAGATTCCTGCAGTTCACGGGTTCTAATGTTTACTTTTTCCTCAAGATTATTTTTTTCAACATTTAACTGATTATAGAGGATTCGTGTTTCCAATATGTTTCGAATTCGGTTAAGGGTTTCTGTTTTTTCAAATGGCTTACCCAGAAAGTCTCTGGCTCCCATTGATAATGCCATGTTTTGGTTAACCATATCATCATTGGCCGTCAACACAAGTACTGGCAAAAAACCATCCGCTTCTATTTTCTGAAGTCCCTCCATCACTTCAAAACCATCCATATGTGGCATCATTAAATCCAACAAAACAATATCCGGCTTCATTTCAATATAGGCCGGTATGGCTTCCCTTGAATCCATAATGGATTGAAAGTTTTTATAACCACCAGAACGAAGCATCTTCTCGATGATAAATATATTTGTTTTTAAATCATCCACTATTAGAATTTTTGCGTTTTTTATAACCGCATCTCTTAGCATGACATCCCCCTGGAGTTTAAGTATAGTAATTCAGTAAAATAAACTTGTGGGTATTATTACCCAAAGTAATGATTAGTTAACAGAAGTTGTATTATTCGTTGAGTAGTTTTTAAGAAATTCTTTATAGTTTTATGCTTTTCCAATAGCCTCTCCGATAGCGTAAAGTCATAAGAAGAGCCTCCAGTATATACTGCGCAACAGAAATCCACCAGATATATGTTACCGGTAGTTCCAGGATAAAAACTGCAACAAAAATCAAAGGCAGACGCACACCTAAATTGGTAATCAAAGAAACTCCAAAGGGTCCTTTTGTATCACCAGCTCCTTTAAGCGCTCCGGAGGTTACCATGGCAATAGCTATTGGCACTTGCTCAAAAGCACCTATACGAAGACATTCTGCCGCTACTTGAACCGTAGTGATTTGATTGCTGAAAAGCCGCATAATCTGAAAAGGAAAAACAAAGAACAGTGTTCCTATAGAACCCATGAATGCTGCCGCCAGGATTATTGACCTTCTGGTACTCTTAAGTGCCATATCCAAGTTACCGGCACCCATATGCTGACCTACCATAGTTGCAGCAGCAACAGCAAAACCATAGCCCGGCATAAAAGAAACAGATTCGGCAGCCACAGAAAGAGAGTGGGCAGCATAAGCGATGGTACCCAACTGGGCTATCCAAAATGATGATAAAAGACGGCTGCCTTCATTCATAAAGACTTCCAGTCCTGCTGGGATACTTAACCGATACAGCTTTTTTAATTTGCCCAGTTCAAAATGGTGCATTTCTTTCAATTTTAGTTTTATTTTCCCTTTTTGGCTAAAGAGAAAATAAAAAGTAACCGCCGCACCAAGTATTTGAGCTGTTCCCGTAGCAATTGCGGCACCACGGGAACCCATGGCTGGGAAACCCATTTTTCCAAAAATCAGAACATAGTCGGCAGCAATATTAAATACATTGGCTACAAGGGCAGATATAAAGGGCACAAAGGTATTTCCACTTCCTCTTATGATTGCGTTGCCAATCATTTGAGGGATGAGGAAAAATACACCAATCATGACAATTCTCAAATACATGGAACCCAAAGCCACTACCTCCGGATCATCCACCAAGCTTTCGAATATCCAGTTTGATGCAAGCATCCCAGATGTACCGATTAATATGCTGATAATAATTCCAATGCTGACGGCCTGAGATGCAAGACGGGATGCTTCGCGTTCTTCTCCGGCTCCAATGTGCCTGGCTACCATAGCTGTGGCTCCTGTTCCAAGGGCACCAAAAATCATTGCTGAAGTGAACATAATGTGAGCGCCCAAATTAACAGCTGCAATATCAGCTGCCGTTAATCTTCCAACCATGGCTGTATCAGCCGTCCAAACCAAAGTATGCATTAACATTTCCAGGATTGCCGGGCCGGCTAAAATCATAATTTGGGCTGTCAGGGATCTGTTTTTTTTTATCATACTTCTTTCCTCCACTGATCATCGTGATATAATAATGCACAAATCACTGTTTAATAGTATATCACAGCATTGTGTCACTTTCATTCATATCTTATTAAAGTGAAAGGAGTTGTTTTGATGTTTTGCGGTTTTATATTTGATTTGGATGGTGTCATTGTTGATACAGTAACTTATCATTACTATGCGTGGAAGAAGTTGGCCCATCAACTCGGTTTTTATTTGAGTCCTGAAATCAACGAGTCATTAAAAGGTGTCAGCCGTATGGAGGCGCTGGAAATATTGCTGAAAGACGGAAAAATTCATGCAACAGAAGCTGATAAAAAGGCCTGGGCAAGCAAAAAAAATGAATGGTATCTTGAATACTTAAAGGACTTAGGTCCAAAGGACGTTTTGCCGGGTGTACTGGATTTTTTTGAAGAAATAAAATTCTCACAATACAAAATAGCCTTAGGTTCTGCCAGCAAGAACGCCAAGACTATTCTGGAAAAACTGGATATGCTTAATTATTTTGATTTTATAACCGATGGTACCATGACACAAAAAGCAAAACCGGATCCGGAAGTATTTTTACTGGCTGCACAAGGTATGGGTTGCCCTCCTTCTGAATGCCTTGTTTTTGAAGATGCAATAGCAGGTATTATTGCAGCCAAAAAGGCTGGAATGAAAGTTGTTGGGATTGGCGATGCCAAAGTACTGGAAAAAGCAGACCTGGTTTTTCCTGATTTTGAAAACATCAGCATGTCCAGTATAGAACCCTTAAAATAACAGTGACTTTTCAGTTTTGGGATCAAAAAAATGCATTTTTTCTTTTCTTGGCTTTATAAATACATGGTCATTAACCGATACGATTATGGATGGGTCTACACGTGCCACAACGGTTTTATTTTCTACATTTAAGAACAGGTATGTTTCCGATCCAAGCAGTTCTGTTACCTCCACCAACGCTTTGTTCTCATCAGACCCATTAGCTTCATTTTTTTCATCGGCTATGGTTTCAACTTCCAGATGTTCTGGTCGAATCCCCATCACAACCTTTTTTTCTGTTCTATCTAATGATTTAATTTTTGCTGCTTTTTCTTTCTGCAGAACAATTCTTCCTCCAGCATATACAAAGTACAGCTCCTCCTCTTCCTGAGTCAGTTCCCCTTCAATGAAATTCATTTGTGGCGATCCGATAAATCCACCAACAAACATGTTCTCAGGATGCTCATACAGATTTGTAGGTGTGTCTACCTGCATCACATAGCCATCTTTTAAAACAACAATGCGTGTGCCCATGGTCATAGCCTCTGTCTGGTCATGGGTAACGTAGACAAATGTGGTTTTTAGTTTTTGATGAAGTTTGCTGATTTCTGCCCTGGTTTGAACCCTCAGCTTTGCGTCAAGATTAGACAATGGTTCGTCCATCAGGAAAACCTGAGGGTTTCTGACAATAGCGCGGCCCAATGCAATCCGCTGTCGCTGACCTCCGGAAAGTTCTTTGGGTTTTCGGTCCAGCAACCCTTCCAGTCCAAGAATTCCAGCGGCAAACTTGACGCTTTTATCAATTTCGTCCTTCGGCACGTTTCGAAGTTTAAGGCCGAAAGCCATGTTTTCATAGTTGGTCATATGAGGGTATAGGGCATAATTCTGAAATACCATGGCTATATCCCGGTCCTTAGGTGAGACGTCATTCACAAGACGGTCACCAATATATAACTCCCCGCTGGTAATTTCTTCCAGTCCTGCGATCATTCTCAGTGCCGTGGACTTACCACACCCGGATGGCCCGACAAAGACAACAAATTCATTATCCTCTATATCCAGGTTCATATCATGTACAGCATGAAATCCGTTAGGATAAATTTTATTCACGTTATTAAGCTTTAGTCCTGCCATTTCCGCCACCTCTTTCCATGATTTTTATGGGGCACTCCGCCGTTAACTTAATGGATTGCTCTTCATGTGTAATATATAGACCCTCTCCTCTGATTAATTCATACCGCGTTTCATGTCCGGTTATTCTTATTTTTATCACATTACCCTGAAACATTATATGAAACCCATAAGCATCCCAGTTTTTTGGTATTACAGGAGAAAAACTAATGTGATTTCTACAGGTGCGCATTCCGGCAAATCCATTGACAATACTCATCCAGGAACCACCCATAGCTGCAGCATGAATGCCCTGATGGGTATTATCGTGTACATTGTCCAAATCCAGACGAATATTTTCTTGAAACAATGATTCGGCCTTATCCATCTCTCCTATTTCCGCATAGAGTATGCTGAAAATGCAGGTAGACAGGGATGAATCATGAGTCGTAATGGCATCATAATAGCGGACATTAGCCGCTTTTTCTTCCAGTGTAAAACGGTGATGAAGTAGAAACATTGCCAGGATTAAGTCTGCCTGTTTGCACACCTGATGCCGGTATATTTCCAAAGGATGATAATGGAGCAACAAAGGATACTGATCAGCTGGTGTATCTGCAAAATTCCAAACTGTTTTTTCCATAAAATTCTCGTCCTGCGGAATTATTTCTTTATCATTCTTTGGCGGAAAATACATATTTTCACTGGCTTTTTGCCAAATATGCAACTCTTCCTCTTCCAGTTGGATTTTTTCCGACAGCTTCCTAAAAACAGTTGGTGCTTTATACTTTAGCTCTTGGCTGTAGCGGCAGGCAAAGGCCAGATGCTGGCTTACCATCAGATTAGTAAAGTAGTTGTTGTTGACCAATGCAGTGTATTCATCCGGTCCCGTAACGGTATGAAGGACAAACTGTCCATCCTTCTCAGAGGAAAAATGACCAATATACATCCATATCCGTGCGGTTTCTAAAAGGATTTCGGCTCCGTAGGTCTGCATAAAATCTTCGTCTGCTGTGGCTTCCCAATATTTTTTGATAGAGTAGGCAATATCAGCATTTAGATGGTACTGTGCTGTTCCCGCCGGAAAATAGGAGGAGCATTCTTCTCCAGCAATGGTTCTCCAAGGATACAATGCTCCTTTTTTACGAAATAGTGTCCAGGCTCTTTCTCTTGCCTTCGGCAAAATATGATAGCGAAATTCCAGCAGTTTTCTTGCAATATCGGGTTGAGTGTAAAGGAAAAAGGGCATGATGTATATTTCTGTATCCCAGAAATAATGCCCCTGGTAGCCTTCCCCGGTCAACCCTTTCGCAGAAATATTGGTTTTTCCGTTTTGACCGGTAGACTGTAGCAAATGGAACAAATTAAAACGAATTCCCTGTTGTTGCTTTTTGTCTCCTTCTATTAGAACATCTCTTTGGCTCCAAAAATTTTGCAACCATTCTTCCTGCTTTTCCTTCAAAATTTTCCACTGGGCACCCTTTTTGTCAAGTTGCTGACTTTTCCATAATCGTATCAATTTATCTTTTTCCTGAATTTTTCCATCAGCGTAAAACAATTCTTTTTCCAATTGAATGTCCATAAACCTTCTGGCTTGGATGGAATATTCATTTTCCATTAATCTTCCTTTTATAGTCTGGTCTGCCTGATAGCTGCAGTTCGTGTACAACCGGTTTGTTGCTGCACTTAACAGAATAAGACCGGAATTAATGGTTTGCTGCAACAACATAGCGTTTTCATCATCTTGGAATGATTCTAAAATTTTAAGTGGCTGCCCGCATAGATTAGAACCAAATCGAGGGTCTTTCGTTGCTTGCTGATTCATCACATGTCCGTCCAGCATTGAATTAATGATTATTTCTCCGTCAAAATCAAGAGGTGTAAGATTTAATCTTAGAATAGCTTTGTTTGGATGGCTAAAGGACACCAATCTTTCCCATTTCAACTGCAATGTCTTTCCTCTGGGAGATTTCCAGGTTACCATGCGGGTCAGAATGCCGGTACGAAAGTCCAGGTCTCGTCCATATGCCATTATTTGACCTGTCCCCAGGCTAAAAGGTTCTCCTTCCAGAGTAATACAGATTTTTTTACTATTCGGAACGTTCAACATGGTTTCTGTATGGGTGGCATAACCAAAGGCAGTTTCATCATAATGGATAGATGATTTTTCATAGAAACCATTGATATAGGTACCTTCCATAGAACAATGCTTCGGACCGTCATAACCTTCTTCAAAGGTTCCCCGAAATCCCAGGTATCCGTTCCCCTGAGAAAACAAGGTTTCCTTCAGAGCATTTTGTTCTCCCGGATAGGTTTTCTCAACTATTTTCCAGGGATGTATTTCTTCATGATTCCAGATATCATGATTCAAAATTTTCATAAACCTGCTGCCCCCATTTTATTCTATATTATATATGTAGAACTGTCCGGCCCGAAGCCGGACAGTTTTGATTATACTTATGCCATTTATTCAATATCAAACCCGGTAATATCTTGCAGGTCAAGTTCCAGTTCTTCCAGCGCAGTGGCAGCATCAGTGTTTCCGTTGAGCACGTTATGCACGGCACGGAAGAAAGCCGTGGATACAGCATTGTAGTTAGGCGCACTGGCAGTGGATGGTCTGGCAACAGCGTTGGTGAAAACGTCGTATAAACTTCCGAAGAATGGTGCCGCTTCCAGTACATCATCATCTTCGTAAAGCTCCATAATGGTAGGATTCAAAGATCCGTCTACAGCTCTCATTTTTTGCATGTCGTAGGAAGCCATGAACAGTGCTACATCAGCTGCAATTTCGGGGTTTTCACTGTACCTGCTAACGGCCAGCTGCCACCCCCCAAGAGTTGCAGCAGGCTCTCCGTTAGCGCCGGCTGGTAGTGGACTTACATCAAAGCGGTCTTTGACGGCACTGTCGTCTTCCTGTCCCAAGCTATAAGCATAAGGCCAGTTCCTCATAAAGGCAGCATTTCCACCCTGCCAAATAGCACGGGCATCTTCTTCTGCCATACCGGTTACGCCTTCAGGAGAGATGGTGCCTACCCAGGTAGCGGCCATATCGATCATTTCAACAGCATTATCATTATTAATGGTGATCAGGCCATCAGGACTGATAATGGTTCCTCCGTCATTGGATGCAATCCATTCCAGAGCATTGCAGGTAAGTCCTTCATAGGCATCTCCCTGCCATACGAAACCTACAAAGTCCTGATTTCCTTCATCTCTCTCGCCTTGCTGTATGGTCTGTGCCTGCTGTGCCAGTTCTTCCCATGTTTCAGGAGGATCGAATTCATACTTTTCCAGTAAATCGGTCCGGTAATACAGCAGTCCTGCATCTGTGAACCAAGGAATAGCAACCAGTCTTCCCTCCACTGTATTGTTTTCTACAATAGCCGGAAAATGGTCTCCAACAACGGCATCAGCACCGTAGTCGTACAAGTCTACAAAGTGCTCTTCCAAATCTCCAGGCCAGATAACGTCAATCTGATAAACATCCACTTCTGAGCTCTGTGCCTCGAAGAACTGAAGGTACAGTCCAAGTCTATCCTGGGCGAGGTCTGGTGTATCCAATACTTCAACAATTACACCAGGGTTATCGTCCATATACATTTGTGCAGCCATTTGGGTTAATTCGAGTTCCTGGCCAACGGCTCCAGCTGCAACGGTTATAACGACTTCATCCTCTGATGGCTCCTCCACCGGTTCCTCTTCTGTCGGTTCTTCAGCCGGTTCTTCAGCCGGTGATCCACAACCAGCCAGCAAACCAAACATCAATACCAATACCATTAACACACTTAACCAAATTCTTTTATTCATACCTTAAAATCCCCCTTTTTCATTCTACTTAACCATTAATTATCAGATTCCTGTGCGTTCTTTTCCGCATTCCCCCTTCTAAAAAACGTTCTGAATCTGTTTGATTTCCTTATATCAACCTTTCACCGCACCTGCTGTCAACCCAGCCACAATGCGGCGCTGGAAGACCAGCACCAAAATAACAATCGGAACTGTAACCAATACAGCGGCTGCCATAATTTCACCAAAGGGTTCCTGTCGGGCTACAGCGCCAGTAAAATAGGCAATCGCTACCGGCACTGTTCTGGCGGTCGGTTCAATAGAAGTAAAAGTTAAAGCAAATAAATACTCATTCCAGGCGGCAATGAAGGCTAATAATCCTGTAGTAACCAGAGCCGGTGCTGTTAGTGGCAACATAATTTTATAAAAGGTCTGGAAAGGTGTGGCTCCATCCACTTGCGCCGATTCCAGCAGTGCCATGGGCAGACCGCGAAAAAAAGACGTTAATACCCAGGTGGTAAATGGCAGTGTAAAGATCATGTAAGACAGTATCAGACTTATTAATGCCGGCAGTGACAAAGTTCGTATAACTGCATAAAGTCCTGCCAGTACTGTTACCTGAGGAAACATGGTCATAGCAAGAATAAGGTAAAGCGTTGGTTTTTTCCCGCGAAAACGCAGCTTTCCCAATGCAAAGGCGGCAAATGATCCAGCAACCAATGCCAGTGCTGTGGTGGAAAAAGCGATAATGGTACTATTCATGATTCCTCGAACAAACTGCTGATTGTCGAAAACCACCCGATAATTCTGCAGAGTTGGCGCAAATTCACCCGTTGCCGGGTCTCGGGGCACCATGGTGGCCGGTGTCATTTGCAGCTGGGCTTCTGTTTTAAGGGATGAGTTAACGGCCCAATAAAACGGAAATAAAAGGTAAATAAAAATTATCAGTAAAATAAAATAGAATCCTATTTTTAGTAATCTTTGGCGAAAGGTTTTATGAGGTCTCATCCATCTCAACTCCTAACGATTTAATATAAATGATGGCAAACCCGAATATTATAATAAAGATAATCACACCTATTGCGGAAGCCAATCCCATATTCCTGTTGCCAATTAACTGAAAATAGTTATAGGTAGCCATGGAATACTCGCTTTGTCCCAGTAGTACCTGAAAAACATCAAACACACGTAGCGCATCCAAAGTTCTGAAAATCAGTGCAACTGCCATTGCCGGCTTCAAAAGCGGAAAGGTGATGCTGAAAAATTGCTTAACCGGTCCGGCACCGTCGATGGCTGCAGCCTCATATAGCTCATCCGGTATCGTCTGCAACCCGGCTAACAGCAACAAAGCCATAAATGGTGTGGTTTTCCAGACATCCACTGCGATCATGGCAGGCAGTTGAAATGAACTGCTGGCCAGGAAAGCAATACTTCCTTCAGTCAGGCCAAAACGATCCAGAAGCATATTAAACATACCTGTTCGGTTAGGTGCAAGCATCCACTCCCACATTCGGGCGGACACTACGGTAATGACTGCCCAGGGAATAAGCATCGCTGTCCGGGTAACTCCTTTCCCTTTGAAATTACTATTCACCACCAGAGCAATACCCAGCCCCAACACCAGCTCCAGAAAAACTGAAGTAACGGTAAATACCAATGTGTTTTTAATGGCATCAATGAAGTCCACATCCGTTGCTCCCAGCACATAACGATTCCCCATCAGGTTAAACTGCCGGTACTCACGGTAACGAATCGGTTCTCTGGGCAGCACATCTATGGGTCTTTCGTAGATTACTTTTGCCGTTTCCTCATCAATAACAATCTGGTTTGTTTCTTCATCCACCAATGGTTCCAGCTGTTGCACCGTCACGCTTAGTAATCTGCGGTAATTATCAAAACCAATAAACTCTGTTTCCTGTCCGCTGGCAAACTGGCGATCTGTAAAGCTGGTATAAAAAACCTGTCCCAGTGGATAAATAGCAATTAAAAGAAGAATAATAAGAGCTGGCAGTAACAGCTTATATGCTGTTCTTTCTTCCCTTTTAGCCAAGTCAGATTTCCGATTAGTTTTCAATCTTTCCCCTCCTTTCCAGCTATATTACTTTTAATGAAATCTATCATTTCACGGGTTGGATTAGTCAGCCACGATTGATACTGACTAAAATCCGGTTTCTTGTCCAATATTGATTTCGATTTGTTGTTGCTGGCCAGAACCTCCGAAATGGCCGCTTCATAGGTTTTTGCAGTAGCTTGCCATGTATAGCGCTCTTTAACTCTTTTTAGACCCTGCTGATGAAAATAGTTCCATTTCTCAGGCTGTTTCAGCAATATTAGCAGTTTTTCAGCTATTTTCACCGGATTTTCCGGATCTGCCAATAGTCCGAAGGTTTCAAAATCCTCTGTCAGTATTTCCTGACCGCCGCCATTGGAAGTCACTACCACCGGCAATCCGCAGGCCATGGCTTCTATAGTGGCCAGCCCAAAAGGTTCATATAGAGAAGTCAGGCTGAATACCCCATTATGCGAAGCCAAGGCCCTGTAACAGGATGCCAGCTCCTTTTGGCTGTTTAATTGAATAAAAGCAATTTTTCCCTTCAAATTATTACATCGGATCATTGCAAGTATTTTCTTCATTTCGCTCTTTTCTTCTTCTTTTAACCCAGCAATATCCTGATACGGGTTCTTTGACCCTCTAACAGCAAGCAATAAATTTGACTTCTCCTGTAGTTCACTGCTATTAGCATATGCATTTACCAGACCAATGACATTTTTTTTAGGGTCCAACCTGCTGGAGGCAATGATCATAGGTTTGTTTATGCGATTTTCTTCCAAATCCCTACGTTTCACCACCTGCAGTTTCTCAAAATCCTGTTCTTCAAAATAAAATAGCTTTTGATTAACTCCCGGAGGCGCAATGAAAAAACCACTATCTTCCTTTTCAAAAATATCATTATATAGAGCATGCCGGTATTGATTCAGCTTTTCCTGGCTGGTGCTGACAAATTTAATTGAAGCTTTTTGCATGGTTAGCCGTTCAGCCTTAATTCGTGTTGCAAAGGCATATTGAGAGTTCATATCCTCAAATTCATTGTGAAGGATGTTCATTTTATCCAATTTTTGAGCTCCTAGGGAGTGTGCTGTAAAAGAAAACGGAATTCCCGTTGCCTCCTTCAACATTACACCGGTAATACCTCCGTCACCATAATGAGTAGTAATAAAATCAGGCCACTTATTTTCACTTATAAAAAAACGAATTATTCCTTCTGCATATTCCGGTATATGTGACCACAATCTTTCTTTTCGCAGGAATTTATACCCGCCGAAGGGAATTCGGATGATCCGTAGTTTTGTACCAGGATATACCTCTTCTTTTTCTGAAAACTCCGGCCATTCCGGATCTTTTATCTGCCGGGTGATAATATCCACTTCATGACCTTTGTTTATCAGGGCATGAGCAAGTTCCTTAACGTACACCAGCTGTCCACCAAAATCCGGATGTTCTGTCCAGTAGCTATCACTGGCATCAAAGTTACCCTGCGGGTTTAAAATGACTATATACATAAGGCTTCCTCCTAATTAAATCGGTAGAGGCAAATCAGAAATGGCTCCAATAAACCCCAATTTGTAGCCTGCGCTTTGGCTTCCGTGTTTCAGGGCATCATGAGTTTTATTGCCTTTCAGAATAGAAGCCATAAAACCGGCCCAAAATGCATCTCCTGCACCGGTTGTATCAACCACAGTACTGGCACTGGAAGGCAGGCAGACAGATTCTCCCCCGGAGTAGGCGGTTAGACCTTTTTCACCCTTAGTAAAAACAATCATTATATCTTCATCATTACTTATATTTGTCAGTTGTTCTTCTATGGAATCTTTAATATCCCAGATATTTTTTGCATCAACTTCCGAGGGTTTAATTATATCCACTAAAGGCATCACAAACTTCCGTATCCATTCGGCACCATCATGGTTTTTTTCCCAAAGGTCTTGCCTGTAGTTAGGATCAAAGGTAATCAGTTTATCAAGTGATCTGGCATAATTTAACAAACTCATTGTTACAGTTCTAATTTCCGGCATAGAAAGTGCCCAGGCAGTAAAATGGAATATTTTGCATCGTTCAACAAGCTGGTAGTTGACTGATTCATCTACCAGGCAGTAATCAGCCTTGCGCACTGGCATGTACTTGGGATTATCCTTGCTCTTAGTTACAAAAATAATGGAAGTTGCTTGCTCAACCCGTTGAAGACCTTGGATATTTACATGCCGGCTTTCCAGAAACTCATTAATGTAGTCTCCAAACTGGTCTTTTCCGACGCTTCCAATGACCGCAGTTTTGAATCCCATTCCCGAAAGATTAACAGCTATATTTCCGGGCGAACCACCAAATACTTTTTTAAAATGAGTAGCTGATTTTAACTCCTCAACATATTCAGTGGAAATAAAGTCAATTAGCAGTTCACCCATAGTTACAACGTCCAGATCTCCATCGCTTAAAGTTATTTTTTCATCCAGCTTCATCCACTACACCTCCGAGATGGGTGATTTGAGTGTGCTTTTACGAAAAACAATCGTGTGTGGTAAAACAATGTTTTTTTCTAAAAGTCCGCGGCCTTCCATTTTAGCAATAAGCATTTTACTGGCTGTTTTTCCCATATCTAAAATCGGTTGATGGATAGTGGTGATGGAGGGTCTGTAGTAGGTTGCCATTGGAATATCATCAAAACCTGAAACCTCAATTTCTTCCGGCACCCGGTAACCATGGTCCGTTAAGCATTTAATTGCACCAATGGCCATCAAATCACTGGTTGCCACCATAGCCGAAGCTTTATTTCCACCATCCAGAAAATTACGAACTGCTTTATAAGCATTCTCTACTTTAAAATTACTTCTAAGTACCAGGTTTTCATCTATGGGTAGCTGGTATGCTCTCAGCGCATCCTGATAACCTCTGAATCGTTCATATCCGGAAGTCTTATCAGTTAGCGGTGCACGAATCACAGCAATTTTCCGGTGGCCCCGTTTTAAAAAAAAGCTGGTGATTTCAAAAGCAGCCTGATAATTGTTTATATCTACACTGTAACTGTTCAAATCACTACAACGCCTATTAACAAATGTGACAGGCAGCTTGCTTTCAACAAAAAATTTCCGGTGAGCATCTGTAACTTTAGAAGTCATAAAAATAATGCCGTCCACATATTTTTCGTGCAACATATGCAAATGTTCCATTTCTTTCTCGTGACTATGAAATGTATGGCATAAAATAATGTTAAACTGATGAGTCTGAATAACACCTTCGATACCACGAACAATTTCAGCAAAAAAAGGATTTGTAATATCCGGAATCAAAACTCCAATTAGACCAGTTCTTTTATGCACCAAACCTCGCGCCACTGGATTTGGTCTAAATTCCAGTTCTTTGATTGCCTTCAGGACTTTTTCCTTTTTGTCCGGGTTCACTGGCTTTGATTCATTAATAACACGGGAAACCGTTGCTTTTGAAACACCTGCCAGCTTTGCCACTTCGTTGATCGTTTTTTTCATCTTTATCATACCCTTTCAGGAAATCGGTTTCCTCACTTTCATTATATTGCCCTTTCAAACGTTTGTCAAAGGGTTTTGTTGTTTTTTTCTGAATATTCCAATGTCTTTCCAGTGTTTTACAATAGTCTGACTTGTTTAACACCAAGTCATTGCGGTATAATAATCACATCATCTTAAAACAAAGGAGTGAACTTATGGATACAAAAATTGAATGTACTTGGGTTGAAAATATGGTTTTTGACGCTAACTTGGATGGTCATCATGTCATTATGGATGCCAGCCCTGAAGTAGGCGGAGAAGGTAAAGGTGCCCGTCCCAAACCTTTATTGCTGGCCAGCCTTGCTGGCTGCACCGGTATTGATGTTGTGTCAATATTAAAGAAAATGCGTGTGGAGTTGGAAGGCTTCCGTATGGAAGTCGGAGCTAATCTAACTGAGGAACATCCCAAAATATATGACAAAATCATGGTTACTTATTATTTCAAAGGTAAAGACCTTCCCATGGATAAGCTGGAGAAGGCGGTTCAGCTTTCCGAAGAAAAGTATTGCGGGGTTTCAGCTATGCTAAAAAAAGCTGGACTAATTGAGTATGAAATCATAATCGAATAAACAATCTCATCTTAAGTAAAGGAGGGTTTTTATGCATAAAAAATTATTTATACCGGGTCCGGTAGATGTGGCACCGGATGTATTAGAAAAAATGGGAACCCCGATGATTGGACATCGAACAAAGGAAGCCAGTGATTTACAACGTAACATCACACAAAAAATGCAGAAGGTTATGTATACGGACAAACAGATTCTGCTATCCACTTCATCCGGGACCGGTTTAATGGAAGGCGCCATTCGATCCTGTACCCGAAAGCGAGCGGCAGTTTTTTCTGTTGGTGCTTTTGGCAAACGTTGGCATGAAATTGCAGAAGCCAACGGAGTGCCGGCAGACCTGTTTGAATCAGAAATGGGTAAGCCTACAACGCCGGAAATGGTGGATGAAGCCCTATCAACCGGAAAATACGATCTGGTCACCGTTACCCATAACGAAACCTCCACTGGCATCATGAACCCGGTGGAAGCCATTGCAGAGGTCATTAAAAAATACCCGGATGTAGTTTTCACCCTGGATACGGTCAGCTCCATGGCCGGCACCAAAATCGAAGTAGACCGTCTTGGTGTGGATATTTGCATTACTTCCACCCAGAAAGCTCTTGGCTTGCCGCCAGGACTGGCTATCTGTTCCATCTCAGAAAAGGCACTCGAGGCGGCTAAAGAAGTTCCCAACCGGGGTTATTATTTAGATCTGCTGGCATTGTATGAATACATTCAAAAGAAAGATCATCAATATCCATCCACCCCTTCTTTGTCTCATATGTTTGCGTTAGACTATCAACTTGATCATATTTTGGAAGAGGGACTGGAAAATCGTTTTCAACGACACCTGAAAATGGCTCAATATACACGCAGCTGGGCCAAAGAGCAATTTGAACTTTTTCCGGAAGAACAATATGCTTCCAACACCCTGACTACCATTAGAAACACTAAAGGAATAAGCGTGGCCGATTTAAACAAAGAGTTAGGTAAAAGAGGATATTCTATTTCCAATGGATATGGATCATTAAAGGAAAAAACCTTCCGTATTGCTCACATGGCCGAAACAACTTTAAAAGATTTGAAAGCACTGCTAAAGGAAATAGACGATATAATTAAATAAATCTGATTTAACCAGGAGGTTTTTTTATGAGCATGAAGGACGAAATGAAAGTACTAATCGCTGATGACATTGCACCAAGCGCCGTAAAGTTATTGCAGGAGGCTTGTTATGAAGTGGATACAAGCAAGTACAGCCCGGATGAATTAAAAACAAGACTGGGGCATTACCACGTGCTGGTAGTTCGTTCTGCCACCAAGGTTCGCAAGGATTTGATTGACGCCGTGGAAGGTTCCAATTTAAAGATGATTGTACGTGCCGGCGTCGGACTGGATAATATTGACGTTAAATATGCTGAATCCAAAGGTATTGAAGTTAGAAATACACCAAACTCAAGCATTGGCTCAGTTGCTGAACTGGTACTTGGACACATGCTTTCACTGACACGTAATCTTCATCGGTCTAATGTAACCATGCGTAAAGGCGCATGGCCAAAAAAAGAGTACAAAGGTACGGAGTTATTCAACAGCACTCTTGGTATTATCGGTTATGGCCGGATCGGCAGAGAAGTTGGCTCCAAAGCAAACGCTCTTGGTATGAAGGTTCAGTTTTATGAAATTTATAATGTTCAGGATGCTGAAGATTACGCTCAACAGGTGGATATGGACACTCTCGTTTCCACTTCTGATTTCATTACCTTGCATGTGCCTGCATTGCCGGGGAAACCGCCTATTCTCGGAGAATCTGAATTCCAAAAAATGAAAAAAGGCGTATATGTTATTAATTGTGCACGCGGTGGTGTTCTTTCCGAAGAGGCACTTTTGAAAGCTATTAATGATGGCATCGTTGCTGGCGCCGGTTTGGATGTTTTCGAAAAAGAGCCTCCTGAAAACAAAGCGCTACTTGAAAATGAACGTATTTCATTTTCGCCTCACATAGGAGCCAATACCTTTGAAGCTCAGGAACGCATCGGTAATGAGCTGGTGGAAATCCTGGTGGATTTATGCGAAAGGAGACATGTATAAAATGAAAATAAGACCTTTTAAGGCACTTCGTCCGGCTCCTGATTTAGCATCCATGGTAGCTTGCCTGCCCTATGATGTCATGAACACGGAAGAAGCAGCCAAAATGGCTGAGGGAAACCCCCACAGTTTTTTACATGTTATTCGCTCGGAAATTGACCTGCCGCAGGCATCCAACCAGTATGATCAGCAGGTTTATGAGCAGGCTCAGAAAAACCTTGATAGCATGATAAAAAAACATACACTGATTCAGGATAAATCACCTTCCTTTTATCTGTATCGGCAGTGCATGGACGGACGCCAACAGCTGGGAATTGTTGCCTGCCATCCCATTGATGATTATGAAAATGGGCTGATAAAGAAGCACGAATTTACCCGGCCGGAAAAAGAAAAGGATCGAATCCGTCACTTTGATCAATGCGATGCTCATACGGAACCGGTTTTCCTGACGTATCGAAGCGAAGAAAACTTTACCGGAATGATCCGACAGTATGCTGAGGAAAACGAACCGGTTTATGACTTTACCACAGAGGATAAGATTCAGCATACGCTGTGGGTTGTTAGTGATAAAGAATGGGTTCAGCGTATGTCGGAAACTTTTAAAAATAATGTTGAAGCCCTTTATATTGCCGACGGACATCACCGCACTGCTTCTGCAGCAAAAATTGGTTTAAAGCGTCGTGAAGAAAATCCTGATCTGGATCCCAATGACGAAAGCCAGTTTCTGATGGCGGTTTCTTTTCCGCAGGAAGATCTTTATTGCATGGAATATAATCGGGTAGTGAAGGATTTAAATGGCATGTCGGTAGACGAGTTGCTTGCCAGGATTTCACAGCATTTTGAGTGTGAACCAGTGGAGAAGGCTTATCAGCCCAAAGAAAAGCATGAGTTTGGCATGCTGTTGAACAACCATTGGTATAGGCTGATCGCAAAACCTCACACTTATGCAGAAAACGATGTGATTCAGCAGCTGGATGTTTCTATTTTACAGAATTATTTGCTTCAGCCCATTTTGGGAATTCTGGATCCCCGCACAGATAAGCGCATCGACTTCGTTGGTGGTATCCGGGGCATTGAAGAATTGGAGCGACGGGTGCAGAATGACATGGAACTGGCTTTTTCCATGTATCCCACCACCATCGATGATTTATTGCAGGTAGCGGACGAGGATAAGATTATGCCTCCGAAGTCCACCTGGTTTGAGCCAAAGTTGAGGAGTGGAATTTTTCTGCATCCGTTTCAAGAATATTAAAAAGGAGCCGCTTGGCTCCTTTCATGTTTGTAGACAAAGTAATTTGTGCTCAGTAATAACGCTACGATCTTGTGTGTTTTAATCGAAAAGTCGAAAACAGAAATCAAAACTCACCTGTGCCCTGCGGGTACTAGCGTTCAAACATTGATTTCTAACAGTTTTCTCTCTTTTTCGAAAAACACAATCAAGCTCTCCGCTAAATACTTTCGCATCAAATTACTATGTCTACATAATTTTTCAGTAATTATGAGCCTTTTCTGGCTCTTTTTTAAATTTGGCTGATATCGTAGGGGGTTTCCTGGTATACAAAGTAGTTGAGCCAATTGGAGAACAGTAGATTGGAATGTGCTCTCCATGTGACAACCGGATCCTTGGATGGATCATCATTGGGATAATAATTGCATGGGACTTCAATCCCTAGGCCGGCTTTCACGTCTCTGTCATACTCGGCTTTCAGGGTCAGGGGATCATACTCGGAATGGCCGGTGACGAAAATACTTTTACCATTGGCGGTGGAAGCAATGTATACTCCTGCTTCTTCTGATTCACAAAGAATTTCCAGCTCTTTTACCGGATCAATATCTTCCCTTCTCACTTCTGTATGCCGGGAGTGAGGTGCCCAGACAATATCGTCAAACCCCCTCAATAATCGATGATTCGGCGTAAGAACCTGATGATTAAAGACACCGAATACTTTTTTGTCCACCGGGTACTTTGGTATTCCAAAGTAATGATACATTGCTGCCTGGGCCGCCCAGCAGATAAAAACGGTGGAAAAAACGTGGGTCCGTTTCCATTCCAGAATGTTTTGCAACTCTTCCCAGTAATGCACTTCGTCAAAATTCAGCTTTTCAACGGGTGCCCCCGTTACGATCATTCCATCAAACTTTTCATCCTTAATCTGCGAAAAGGTTTTATAGAAGGTTTGCAGATGTTCCCGGGGTGTATTTTTTGATTCATGGGTCTCCGGATGCAGGAGTGTCACTTCAACCTGGAGCGGCGAATTACCCAGCAGCCTCAAAAGCTGGGTTTCTGTCGTTATTTTGGTTGGCATCAGATTAAGAATGAGGATTTTCAATGCTCTGATATCCTGTGAATACGCTCTGCTTTCTTTCATCACAAAAATGTTTTCATTGTTTAATGTTTCAAAAGCCGGCAGATTATCTGGTATTTTTACTGGCATGGTATTTGCCTCCCTGTTCATTTATTTAATGCCTGGTCCAAGTCATTGATCAGATCTTCTACATCTTCCAGACCAACAGAAACACGAACCATGTCCGGGCTGATGCCGGAACTTCGTTGCTGCTCCTCTGTCAACTGAGCGTGTGTGGTGCTGGCAGGATGAATCACAAGGGATTTTGCATCTGCAACGTTTGCCAACAGAGAAAAAATCTCTAATGAATCAATAAATGTTTTCCCCGCTTCCAACCCGCCTTTAATTCCAAAGGTAAAAATGGATCCCACGCCTTTTGGAAAATATTTTTGACAAAGACCATAATAAGAACTGTCATCCAGCTCCGGATAGTTGACCCATGATACCTTCGGGTGTTTTTTAAGAAAAGAGATAATCTTTCTGGTGTTCTCCACATGCCGCTCCAGCCGCAGAGACAGCGTCTCAAGGCCCTGTAAGAACATAAATGCATTAAAGGGGCTCAGAGCAGCTCCTGTATCCCGAAGCAGCTGAACTCTCGTTTTGACAATATATGCCGCTGGTCCGAAGGTCTCAGTGTATCTTATTCCATGATAGGTCGGATCCGGTTCTGTCAGCCCAGGAAATTTTCCGCTTTCTTCCCAGTCGAAGGTACCTCCGTCCACAATAACACCACCAATACTGGTTCCGTGCCCTCCGATAAACTTTGTAGCAGAATGAACCACAATATCTGCCCCATACTTCAATGGTTGAAACAGATAGGGAGTTGCAAAAGTGTTGTCAATAATAACAGGTATTCCATGCCGATGTGCAATTTCTGCTACTGCTTCCAGGTCAATCAAATTAATATTCGGATTACCGATACTTTCCAGATAAACGGCTTTGGTTTTTTTGTTGATGGCTTTTTCAAAGTTTTGTGGATCATCAGCCTGAACAAAAATGGTTTTGATTCCATATTTTGGCAGCTGTGCATCCAGCAGCGTATAGGTGCCTCCGTACAGTGCATTCGAAGCCACAATTTCGTCCCCTGCTTCAGCAATATTCATAATGGCATAGGTCACCGCCGCAGAACCCGAGGCAACGGCCAGAGCGGCCACACCGCCTTCAAGAGCCGCCATTCTTTTTTCAAAAACATCCGTTGTTGGGTTCATGATGCGGGTATATATATTGCCTGCCTCTTCCAGTGAAAACAGCTTTGCGGCATGATCCACATTGTCAAATACATAAGATGTCGTCTGGTAAATGGGTACTGCTCTGGAACCTGTTGACGGGTCTGGTTCCTGTCCTGCATGAATTTGTAATGTGTCAAATTTTCTTGCACTTTTTGTCATTTGTCATCGCTCCTTTGTTTTTTTGAGAATGAGAAAAACCTCTCTTGCAGGTGCAAAAGAGGTTAGATTATTACGAGTCTCTCATCTCTTAGGTATTCACCTACAGGATTTAGCACCGTGCATTATCTGCCGGTTGCCGGGCTTCATCGGGCCAGTCCCTCCGCCGCTCTTTATAAGAGTAAAATATTTAATTGATAAACATATTACCACCCTTAAATCTGTATGTCAACTTTATATCTGTACTTTTAGGTATTTTCTATCTGTTTTTTTTAATACTTTCTATATTCTACCAAGTTTGCTTTTAAATTATTTTGTTGAATTGGATTTTTATGTTATACTGAGGAAATATAATTATAATGTATTTGACAGGAGGGAATCTAGTTGTCCGATAACCGTAACGAATATAAGATTCGCTCTGCCCGAAAGGCAGATTTGCCGGCGATTACCCGAATTTATAATCAAGGCATCTCAACTCGCCACGCAACCATGGAATCTGAATATAAAAATCTTGATGAGATGAAAGAATGGTTTATGACAAGAGATCCCCGATATCGAGTTATTGTGCTTGAATATGAGGATGAAATAATGGGTTGGGCTTCCTTGAATTCTTTCCACTACCGTACTGCTTATGATGGTGTTGCTGACTTCTCTGTATATATATCAGAGAATCATCGGGGTAAAGGTCTTGGCAAAATATTAATGGAAAAATTAGAAGATATAGCCAGGGAAAATGAATTTTATAAACTTGTTCTCTTCACCCCGGATCATAACGAAGCGGCAAAAAAACTATATATAAGCCGTGGTTTTCGAATTGTTGGCGTTTACCAGAACCAGGGCACTATTGACGGTGAATGGATCGATGTGGCTGTTATGGAAAAGCAACTGATTGATATCAAGGAAGAAAACAGATATAGTAAAAAATGAAAACCCACTCTTTGGTGGGTTTTATTCGTTATGTGGATATTATTCATTGTCCGATAGTCTTTCTGCCATTTGTTCCGGATCGTATCCAATTATTTCCTGCACCCGGTCAACGTAATCCGTGATAATGCCGTCAATGTCATACATTAAAGCTTCCCGAATGTCCTTCTCATCGTTGACAGTCCAGACCCATACTTCCCGTTCATCAGCCCTTGCCTGCCGTATGATATCCCGATCCAGCATGCTTTTATCGATGGCATAAAAATCAACATCCAGACGTGAAAGGTTTCCAAGTGCGTAGTACATGATCTGACCAAGCTTAATATCCGGATTCTGCCGTCTTACAATTTGCAGAAACTCATAGTCAAAGGACTGAACATAAGCGTCTTCTATCATATCAGCCCTCTCAATGGAACGAACCACCTCTTCTGCCAGTATATCAATTGGACCATATGCTTTAACGTCTACAATAACCTTTGCTTTTCCTTTTATTTCCTCCAACACTTCATCAAGAGAAACCACCGGTTCGCCTTTAAATTCTTCGGAAAAATGGCTGCCCACATCAAGCTGAGACAATTCTTCATATGTCAGCTCAATTGGTCTTTCAGGAATGCCGGCTACTCTGGCCAGACCCATATCATGGTTTAAGATGACCACATGATCCTTGGACAGCTGAACATCGATCTCAATATAATCAGCCTGCTGATCCAGG
This sequence comes from Tindallia sp. MSAO_Bac2, assembly GCA_003838145.1. Lineage (GTDB taxonomy): Bacteria > Bacillota > Clostridia > Peptostreptococcales > Tindalliaceae > Tindallia. Next base: position 22,826 of record QYZZ01000047.1, on the reverse strand, counting down.
GCAGCCCGCACGGCGCTCATGGTATTTTCTGGTGCATTAACCGGATCCCCTCTATGCGCTGCTATTTTAATATCTCGACCAATATGCATAAAGTTTTCATTCAGTGAATGACCAATGATGAAGGTACCGATCAGGTTTACTCCTAAAATAAACACCAGCAGTACTCTCCTTCTTCTAAACAGCCTTCGGATGACCCACTCAACTTTTTCCAGGAAATGGTTGCGGATTGTTTTTAAATCATCAACAACAGTAACACCACTTTGCTTTCGAAGATGATAAAAGAGCCTGGTAAGATAAATGATATTGATAGGCATTACAATCATAGCCAGTAAAATCCCCAAAAAACCGTTAAAAGTTAGTAGATAAGCTTCCAGTATACCCGATGCCCTGATTCCGATATAAGACGGAATGAAGGAAACTGTTGAAAACAGGATAAAGCTTCCTCCCACAATGATAACATTCAGGAGCAGTAAACTGATAAGAGTGATGATGGTTCTGCCTTTCGTTAATTCTGAACTGTATTTCATTGCTTTTCGGGCCGGTAGCTTTTCCAGAAAAATATAATGAACCGCAAAAATCCACCTTAATAGGATGATAGTGAACATCAATAAAACACCCTGGTATAAATACATCAGGATCCGTGAGTCTTCAATGGCATCCATAACCACCGGTGGTATTTCAAGTTCGTTTGTTATAGCAGGGGCTACAGGAATATCAATAAGTGGTGCAATGACTAATAATACTAAAATTAAGTGCAACATCCCTATACCAATAATTCTGGGTATTGACCGCACGGCTGTAAAAATTGATTCCGAAATAAAAACATCTTTCTCAAAATATTTTTTTTGAGTCAGGACAATCAGTCCCCCTAACTCAATAAAAACAATAATGACAGCTACAGATGCGATAAGAATTAAACCAGCCAACCCCCGGTAGGTCAACACCATCCGAAAGGCTTCGCGGTTTAACAGTACCCCTGAACCCAGGGAAATCATCAAGCGATTAAAAAGGTAGGTCAAAAGAGGCAAAGAAACAAAACTGGTCAAAAACATAAAAACCAATCCATAAGCAATATATTTTCTGTAATTTCTTTTAAAATCTTTTAAACTTTGGAGCAACAAATTATTCCGAAGGCTCACTAATTATCCTCCTTGTAAATATCGGTATGTTAAAAGCCGTACTGATTAGTGCAGTACGGCTCAGAGACAATTTTCCTTCAACGTATAACAGTATAATTTGTATTGGTGGAGGCGAGGAGAGTCGAACTCCTGTCCGAAGGCTCTTTGTCGTCGGTTTCTCCGAGCGCAGCTGCTGATTTAAATCTCGTCTCCTCCGCCGTTCAGCAGCAAACTGCGGATTTGACCAGCCTTAATTGTACAACGCAAGGTCAAGGCACCCCCTGCGACGTTCCCCGCTTAAATGACGTTACGACCCTGAATGGCGGGACATTCAGGCGCAACGAGCTACCCTATATTAGGCAGCTAACGCGTAATTATTGTCTGCGTTTATCTTTAGATGTTCCGTTCTTTTACGTGTACCCGAAACGAAAACACGGCTCGCTTCCGAAAACTCCAAACCCCCGTCGAAACCAGTACGCCCCCTTCTATTGTTTTTGCCGTTCCCGAAGTTCCTTTTGGATCTTACGGTCGGCATCCCGTTTGGCGATGTCCTGTCTTTTGTCATATTTTGCTTTTCCACGGGCTACAGCTAACTCCACCTTGACCAGTCCATTCTTCAGATAAACCCTTAAAGGAATCAGGGAATAACCTTTTTGCTGGACATATCCAATGAGTTTGCGTATTTCCCTTTTATGCAACAACAATTTGCGGACACGCAGAGGATCTGTGTTGAAAATGTTCCCCTGTTCGTACGGGCTTATATGTACATTATACAGGAAAACCTCACTATTTTCAACCCGGGCATATCCATCCTTTAAATTGATTTTTCCTCCACGAATGGATTTAACTTCTGTTCCTTTTAAAGCTATTCCGGTTTCGTATACTTCTTCGATAAAATAATCATGACGTGCTTTTCGGTTTTGTGCTATTACTTTTATGCTTTCAGCCATTCTACCTCAGTCCTTTTTTATCAGTTCCAATACTTCATTCCTGGTGGGTAACGAACTCTGAGCGCCGATTCTTGTAGTGGCCAGCGCTCCTGCCGCGTTGGCAAAATCAAGGCTTTCCTTCATGCCTTTATCTTCCATTAGTGCTATCAAAAGAGCTGCATTATAAGTGTCTCCGGCTGCTGTGGTATCAACCGCTTTCACCTGATAAGGTTTTCCTTCAATAATTTGTTCTTTATTGATCGCCAGTGAACCCTTTTCACCCAAGGTAACCACTACCTGTCGCACCCCTTTTTTCAGTAAAATCCGGGCGCCAGCTTCAATATCTTCTGTCCCGGAAAGAAGAGCCAGTTCTGTTTCGTTAGGAGTGATAATATCAATCATGGGATAAAGAGTATCTGCTAGATCTTTGGCTGGTGCAGGATTCAGCAGGATTTTTTTATCCTGGGATTTCAGTCGTTGAATGCTTTTCTCAACGGTTTCCATTGGTGTTTCCAGCTGAAACATGATCCATTCTGCTTCCTGCAGCAACTCCAGTTTATCATAAACCCAGCTTTCTGTTACATCAAAATTTGCGCCGGAAAATACGACAATGGTATTGTTTCCCTGTTCATCAACGGTAATAACGGCATTTCCAGAGGGGGTTTCCGTCCGCAGGATTCCATCCGTGTTTATTCTTTCCTTTTTTAAACCTTCCAGCAGTTCGTCTCCAAATCCATCCGTACCCAAGGCACCCAGCATGGTTACATCTGCACCCAGTCTGGCGGCGGCAACGGCCTGATTGGCCCCTTTACCCCCTGGCACCTTTTTAAAATGATCTGCCAGCAAGGTTTCCCCTTTTTGTGGCAACCGCTGTACCTGTAAAACCAAATCCATGTTTATGCTGCCGATAACCGCTATTTTCATTGAGTACTTTCCTCCTTTGCTCGCCGGATGGACTGAACCGTCCACTCCGCCAAACCGGAAATGGTCATTTTCTTCATGCCACGGACATAAGTATCCAAGTCATCTCCGATAGGATCCTTCCACTTACTGTCAATTCCATCAAGACCGTTGATAATTCCCAACACTGATGCAATCTGGGCCGCATTACAATCGACATCCTGACCTGCCAGGGCAATAATTTCCATGGTTTCATTAAAGTTCCCATTCCCATACCATAAGGCAATAATTTCTGCCGCTGCGTTGGGATAAGCATGAATCCAATTATATCGGGCATATTTTTCTTCACAGGGTCTCCATGCCTCCAGCCATTGATGATGATGCTGACATTGCTGCAGGGCAAATGTTACTACCTGATAATATTCACTGGTTTTGGGAATCAGGTCTATGCTTCGAAAGAGGATTTCCCGTACATCCTTCTCCACAAAAGCCATGGATACCATCATGGCATTGAATACTTCCCCGATAATGCCATTATTATGATGCGAGATGGATCCATCCATCCAGGCCAGCCTGGCAGCTTGTTGTGGGTTTCCAGGAGCTACCATGCCACAAATAGCGCCCCGCATCTGTGCTCCGATCCATTCATAAAAAGGATTGCTGCGAATACCGCTTTCCGGTGGATAAACTCCCAGTTTCAGGTTTCGAAGAGCAATGTCTTCCGCCGACCATCCAAAGGGAATAAGAGCCACCCATTCATCGGCTATGTCTGCTGCCGTAAGTTTATAACCCTTTTCCGAGAAGGCTTTTAGAAATGCAAGCTCATAGGTGATGTCGTCATTGAAGGTGTTGGGTTGACGCAAATAATTCTTTACTTCGCCAAAGGCTTTTAGCAGTTGATCCGTGGTATATCCTTCCATGGCAGTTCCAATGGCACCGGCAATGATTTGGGCCAGCCAGCCGGCGTGTACTTTATCTACGAAATCCTGTTTATTAACGTTTACTGCCTCTTCTGCCGGGAATTCTACGCTATTTTCATACTGTTTCCAGCTTGTGAACTCTTCATATTGCCAGTAGGGATCGTCATGATTCCTTGGAGCCTGAAACAATTCACGAAAAATCCTGGCGGTGATTCGATGAAGGGATTCCATATCTCCCGTTTCCCAGGCCTTTAAACCTTCATCTATAAAATTTTCGGCTGCCGTAACATTCAGGCCCCGGTTTTCCATATCCTGCATGGCTGCAATAATTAATCGTTCCGGTGCGCCGGAACCGGGCACTTCACTGTACCACCACATTTTTAAACGCTGGTCTTCCATGGCTTCCACCTGCTGAATGGCATCCCAGGTCTGTTCTTCCTCTGACAGAAGCTTTGGAACAGCATTTTTCATCAGGTTCATTTCCATTTGGCGAGCCTTCATTTAAACTGCCTCCTTTCGGATACTAGAAAGTCAGTTGTGCTTTTCCTTTCCCTTTAGCCATCACGTCCTTGACGTTTTTTCGAAGCAGCAATTGTGCCATTCCTTCGTCCAGTGTCAAAGAGCCATCACGTTTCATCCACTTTCCGTTAACCATCACATGTTCTATGTTTGAATGATCTGCACTATAAAGGATGGTTGCCAGTGGATCATAAACAGGTGATACCATCACACTGTTCAGATTCCAGCAGATTAAATCTGCTACATATCCGGGTCCCATTTTGCCACTTTCAAAAGGCAGCGCTGAATGACCCCGCATCAGGATTTTCCAGAGATTTTTCATGTTGAATTTTTCTGCATTACCTGTAATATGCTTTCCCATTAGTCCAAAGTATCGGACTTGTTCAAGAGGGTCCAGAGAATTGGAACTGGCGGCTCCGTCTGTTCCGGAGGTCAAGGGCAGCTGATCCCAGTATTGCCATAACTTCCCGGAGCCCATGGCTAATTTCAGGTAGGTTTTGGGACTGACTGCCATATAACTTTGGTCTTCCAGGAAATGAAGGTCTTTTTCTGTTATCCAGAGACCATGGGCAATAATAAGCGGCAACTCAAAACCACCGGCTTCGGACAGCATTTGAAAAGGTGTTTTGCCATAGGTACTCAGACTTTCCTTTAACTGCTGCTCCGTCTCTGATAAATGTATATGCAGACCGACTTCAAGTCCTTTAGCTTCATCTACAATTTTTTTCAGGGTTTCCGGTGGGCATGTATAAGGCGCGTGAGGTCCCAGCCTGAAGGATAATGCAGGGTTGGTTCTCTGATGCTTTTCAATGAGCTGAAGTGCCGATTCTAAATCCTTATTAAAATTTGGCGAAACACCAAAAACAGTCGGTGCAAAGTCGCAACGAATCCCCGTCTCCTGAACAGCTTTAATCACCTGTTCACCAAACATATAATGATCAGCAAAAGCAGTCACTCCATGATGAAGCATTTCACAGCAAGCAGCCAGCGCGCCGGCATAAGCGTTTTCTTCGTTCATTTTACTTTCGTAAGGCCATATTTCTTTGTTAAACCAGTCATCGATGTTGACGTCTTCTGCCAGGCCTCTCAAAAGATTCATGGGAGAATGGGTATGCAGGTTGACAAATCCCGGGCTTATAACCAGGTCAGAAGCATCAATTATTTCAACAGCTTCCCATTCTTCCTCCCATTTGTCCGTTATTTCCATTATTTTTCCGGCAAATATCAAAACATGCTTTTCAGGTGTAAAGAAGCCGGCTTCATCAAGAATACCGGCATTTTTTAAAATAACATCATATTTCATACTGTTGAATCAATCCTTTCACCAGTTCCACAAATCGTTCCCGATCCATGTCCAGGGCCACCTGTGCATTCGGTTCATGGCCGGTAACACGCAGGGTATCCACCACGGTTTTGCCCAAAGTGTGTTCTCCCTTCGTTTCTACGGTTACGAAATAATCTTCCGTTTGAATTAGTGTGGGATCAATGACAGCGGCAATTGCCGAAGGATCATGCATGATGGCTCCCTCAAAGCCGAAGCGGGAGGCAAATTCATGGATGTGACGCATCAATTCCTGAGCCAGCCAAACACCGTTTTCTTTTGAAGGCTTCCCCATGCTTTCAATTTCATTCTGGGTAATCCAAGCCTGATGAGTGCAGTCAAGCCCTACCATGGTAATGGGAATGCCGGATTCAAATACCATTTTGGCAGCCTCCGGGTCAGCATAAATGTTATATTCTGCTGCCTGTGTGTCATTACCATATCCAACGGCTCCACCCATCATGGTAATTTGGGAAATGCCATCCTTCAGATGTGGATATTTCATCAATGCAATGGCGACATTGCTAAGTGGTCCCAAAGTGATCAGATGAATTTTTTCGTTACTTTCCACGCTCATTTTATAAAACAAGTCCCAGGCTTTGGTTTCAAGATAATCATTTTTAGCCTCTGGCAATACCACATGGGCCATGCCGGTTTCACCATGAACGTGACCAGCCGTTACCAAAGGTCTCATGATAGGTTTTTCGGCACCTCTGGCAACAGGTAACTGCTTATCCAGGAAAGAAACTATTTTCAGTCCGTTCACGGCGGTTTTCTCAGCTGTTTGATTACCGGCTACAGTAGTAATTGCCTTTACGTCCAATGCTTCTGAAGCTAACGCCATAATCAGTGCAATGGTATCATCCGTGCCTGGATCACAGTCTATTATAACGGGTATTTTCATTCAGTGGTCCTCCTCTTCTGCTGTTACCTGTCTTCTTTTAATCATATTTTTTAAAGCTATCCATCAGCAATTGAATAAAGGCTTTCCGATCCACATCATATACCACATCTGTGTTGGGATGTTTGCCGGTAACGCCCCGATAGTCCACCACCGTGGCACCGCTGGTAAATTCTCCCCTGGTTTCGATATCCACGTGCAAGTGCCTGGAGGTGAAAAGCTCCGGTTTAATGAGCCAGGCCACGGCGCAGGGGTCATGAAGAGGGCTGCCTTCAAAGCCCAATTGCTTGTGGAACTTCGCAAAAAAGTCCAGCAGTTCGGCCACCATCACGGACACTTTACCACCCTGGGATCGAATGGATTCAATTTCATCGTCGTAGATCTGAGCCTGATGCGTTACATCCAGTCCACACATGGTAATAGGAATACCACTTTGAAAAACCACATCTGCCGCTTCCGGATCCACCAGAATATTAAATTCAGCAGCCGGCGTCCAGTTGCCACCTACGGCGGATCCTCCCATCAGGGATATTCGTTCAATTCGGTCTTTCGCTTCCGGAACCGTCAACAGCAGTGTGGCAATGTTTGTTAAGGGTCCGGTGGGAACCAGCGTTATTTTTTCTTCACTGGCCATAATCACTTCTTCCATTAATTCAATGGCACTTTTATCATAAGCTTCGAAGGTCGGCTCCGGCAGCTCCGGGCCTTCCAGACCGCTTTCGCCATGAACCTCGGGAGCAATTTGAAGCTCTCTTATTAGCGGTTGGCTGGCACCCGGTGCTACCGGAACATCTGTAATACCGGCGTAACTAAGCACCCGCATGGCATTATTTAAGGTTTTTTCACTGGTTTGGTTACCACCTACGGTTGTTACAGCCTTAACGTCTAGTTCATCACTGGCAAAGGCCAGTAAAAGGGCCAGGGCATCATCATGCCCCGGATCGCAGTCCATAATAATTGGTTTTTTCATACTCGATCCTCCGCTTTATGTCTTTTTGATGCGTTGGTTTGTCTAACAGCGTAAATAATCAAGCCCAGGATAGTCACAATATATGGCAGCATTTGAACAAACTCTGATGGAATTCGGAAACGCTGCAAAGAGTTTGAAAGGGCGTCGGCAGCTCCAAAAAGTAGGGAAGCCAGCAGAATTCCCAGGGGCCGTCCCATACCCAGAGCTTCAGCTGCCAATGCGATAAATCCACGGCCAGCGGTCATATCCGTCGAAAACCTGGAAACATATCCCATGGACATATAGGCACCACCAAAACCGGCAAAAGCCCCGCTCATAATGAGGGCAATGTACTGTACTTTTCGCACGTTTATACCAACAGATTCTGCAGCGTTTGGATTCTCCCCAACAGCCCTAATCCTCAAACCCAATGGAGTTTTATACAGCAACACATAAACAAAAAACACGGATATTAAAGAAACATAGGTTAATATATTATGATTGGAAAAAATGCCACCCAATACAGGAATACTGTCCAATACAGGTATGATAATCCTGGGAAGCATCTGGCTGTTGATAGATGAAGAGATTCCTCTGTCACCGGATATAACGAATAAGGCGAAGATGGTTCCGCCTGATGCCATTAGGTTAATAGCGATGGCAGCCAAAATAATATTGGTTTTCAGATTCAGGGCAAAGTAAGCCAGCATTAGCCCCAACAGCATTCCAATTAGTATAGCTCCTATCAGCCCCGCCAATGCGCTGCCGGTATATCCACTTATCACGACAGCGGTTAAGGCAGCTGTCAGCATGGTACCTTCCATACTGATATTAACAACGCCTGCCTTGATAGAAATCATGGCACCAATGGTAGCAAAAAGAATGGGCGTGGTTACTCTTAATACTGAATAACCAAAGGTTGTTGAAAAAATCAGATTAAATAGACTACCCATGGTTTACCCCTCCATTCTTTAGCTGTTCCAGCTTCATTTGTTCTTTCACTACCACCCGGTGCCGCCATCCGGAAAGCAGTCTTTCAGCTGTTACCAGCATAATCATAATTCCCTGGATAATTGCCACTACTTCACTGGGAACATCGGAAAATCTTGCCATTACATCTGCCCCTATTCTCAGATAGCCAAGAAAAACAGCAAATACCGGGATTAAGAGGGGATTGTTCCTGGCCATAATGGCAACGATAACTCCATCCCATCCATATCCCGGAGACTGAAACCAGGTAAAACGACTGTACATGCCTAGCAGCTCAACGGCTCCGCCTATTCCTGCCAGAAATCCACCAATGATTTGTGAATAAATAATGACGGCTGTGGTATTTATTCCTGAGTATTCGGCAAATTTAATATTCTGTCCTGTCATTCTAAGGGCATATCCCCAACGTGTTCGAAACAGGAACAAGTAAACAAGAACAACGAACAGGATGGCAATAATGATTCCAAAATGAAGCCTTGTTCCCGGCAAAATTCTAATGAGTCGGGCGTCCGGGTTAAGACGGTGGGATGCCATGGCTCCAGCCATTTCATCACGAAAATAATTATTAATAAGGAATATTCCAAACCAGAATAAAATGAAATTAAGCATCAAGGAGGAAACCAACTCACTGGCGTTAAGCTTTGCTTTCAATACGGCCGGCACTGTACTTCCAAGGCCTCCGGCCAATCCGCCGGCTAGTATGGCAAAAAAAGGAAGGACGACAGGCGGCATATCGAAAGAAATGGCAACTGCAGTAGCCGCTACGGCACCGATGAAAAAGCCTCCTTCGGCTCCCAGGTTAAACTGTTTGGCCGTAAACATCATAGACATTGCCAATCCGGTAAAAATGAGAGGAATAGCCATTTCTAAAATATTTCCTATATAACGCGTTGTTCTTAAGGGAGCAACAACAAAGTGATACAATGCAAATCCAGGATCATCACTAACCGAGTATATGATGATTAAGGCCAAAACAAACGCAGCACCTATAGCAACTAAAGTTCTTGCTGCCTCAAAAAAGACTCTTCTACCCACTCATCACACCTCCCAGTTCCTCAACAGACATTCTTTTTAGCCCAAGCATGTACATGCCCAGCTCCATTTCCGTCACTTCTGTGGCATCTTCAAAGTAAGCCACTATTTCACCTTCATACATAACCATCAGGCTGTCGCTCAGCTCCATAACTTCATTCAGGTCCGCAGAAACAAGAAGAACCGCTGTTCCTTCATCTCTCAATTTAACTAATTGTTTTCGTATAAATTCTGTGGACCCAACATCAACGCCTCTTGTTGGCTGGTTAGCAATGATTAACTCCGGCTCGGATGAAAACTCCCGGGCAACTACCACTTTCTGTATGTTTCCGCCGGACAGCATTCTCACCTGCTGTTTTTCCGAAGCGCATCTGATATTATAATCTTCAATTAAACTCTTGGCTAATTCAGTTAGTTTCTTTACATTCATCAGAACACCTGTGTTGTATTTTTTCTTGTCGAAACGATCTGAAATAATATTTTCTTCTATGCTTCCATCACCGGAAACCCCATAAATCATACGGTCTTCTGGAATATGAGATACCTTTAAATTTCTTACTGCTTTGACAGAATGGTTCGTGGTATCTTTTTCATTAATCCAGATACTTCCGGAATAGGGTGTTTTCATACCTGTTAACAAATCCACCAGTTCGCCCTGGCCATTACCTTCAACTCCGGCAATCCCCAATATCTGGCCTTTTTTTATCTCTAAATCAACCTTATTGACAACCGGCTTGTCTTCATCACTGTAGTAAGTAAGTTTTTCCGTTTTGAGGACCGGTTTTCCAACCTTTGCTTCACCTTTATCTACCTTTAGCAAAACATCCCGGCCAACCATTAGATTTGATATCTCCTGTTCACTAGTATCTTTGGTTTCATGAACACCCATACTTCTTCCGTTTCGAAGAATCGTGAGGCGATCTGTTATTTGTTTTACTTCTTTTAGTTTGTGGGATATAAAAATGATGGTAAAACCCTGGTTTTTAAGGTTTATCAGTTCTTCAAATAATTCCTTTGTTTCCTGTGGCGTTAAAACGGCAGTAGGTTCATCCAGGATCAGAATTTCCGCACCCCGGACCAGGGCCTTCAATATCTCAATTTTTTGCTTCTTTCCAACAGCCAGTGTATCCACCACAGCTTTGGGATTGATTGACAGATTGTATTTCTTGGAAACTTCTTCTGTCATCTTGATCGCCTGATCATAGTCAAAAAAAACATTATTCTTTTTAGGCTCAATTCCTATTACCAGATTTTCTGCAACTGTAAGGCTTGGCACCAGCATAAAATGTTGATGCACCATTCCGATGCCATAATTAATGGCCGCACTGGGAGATGATATATTGATTTTTTCTCCTTTGAAAATGATTTCGCCTTCTTCCGGCTGCTCCATACCGAACAAAATTTTCATCAAGGTTGATTTTCCGGCACCATTTTCACCCATAATGGCATGAATTTCACCTTTACGGACAGAAAAATCCACGTTTTTATTAGCCATAACACCATTTGGATATACCTTGGTAATTCCTTTCATACTTAGTATTTCTTCCATAATTTCCAGTGACACCTCCATCTCTAAAACTCCCGTCAAATTTGGCGGGAGTTTCATTTAATATTATGTAAAATTGAGGACAGGCAGAACATGTTCTGGCCTGTCCCCATAATTGAAAAACAGATGAAGTTTAAATAAAGTTTCTATTAAGGACTGACAGAATCTCTGAGTTCATCCAACTCTTCTGTCGACATTCCCAACGCTGATCTTACAGTTATTTCGCCAGCATCAATCATTTCTTCAATTTCCTTGATATAATCTCTTAATTCCTGATCAACGTTTTCCTGATAGAATTCGTTGTTTGCTAATCCGACAGCTTCCTCCTGAATACCAAGAGCTTCTGCTTCTCCGTATGGCAAGGTTCCTTCTATATGCATCTCAACTGCACGTAGGATAGAATTATCCACTCGCTTCAGCATGGAAGTCAACACAAATTCTGCTTTTTCCGGATCTGTCTCAGCGAATACCAAAGCCTGGTCAGAGTCAACACCAATGGCATATCTTTGTACTTCTTCTGCTGCATCAATTTGTCCCAGTCCGGCTTGGCCTGCTACGTTAAAGCCAATGTCCACTCCATCATTGTACTGGGCCAGCGCCATTTCTTTTCCTCGAGGGGAATCAGAAAAGTCGCCAATATAAGAAACATAAACTTTAACATCTTCGTCGACATAAAGGGCACCTTCAATATAGCCAACCAGGAAGTCATTAATGACAGGTATGTCCATGCCTCCAAGGAACCCAATCAGGCTTTGACTGTCATCTGCAAATTCCATATCAGAGTTAGTCACATGGGCTGCTAATACGCCAGCTAAGAATGCACCTTCGTTTTGTTTGTACTGAATGGAATAAACATTGTCCAATCCGCCAAGGCTGTAGTCTACAGAAGTATCAAAAATGATGTAGCGATTATCCGGGAATTCGGGAGCAATCTCTTCAAGATACTCCTGCATCTGCCAAGTACCCAGCACGATAATGTCCCAGTCCTGCTCAGAAACGTCCCATAGCGTAGGTTCCCAGCTAGTCTGATCATAAGACATTTCGATAGTTCTAACATTAGCACCCAATTCCTGCTCTATTAGTTGCATTCCATTGTGGGCAGAGTCAAAGAAAGATCTGTCTCCCAAAGTACCATTGATCAATAGAACAATATCCAGTTGATCATCGCTTGGGTCTACTTCTTCACCAGTATCTGCCGGTTCTTCTGCGTCTGTCGGTTCAGCAGGCTCATCAGGGCCACCGCAACCGGTCACAGCCAGTGACAGAATAAGCAAAACCATTAATAACAAAATTCCATACTTCTTCAACATTAATTCCCCCTTTATTTTGTCTCTTTTGTTGGTAGTTCAATTCTCTAATTGTTATTCTACCAACTCAATATTACTCCATTTATAGCTGTTAGTCAATCATTTAAAACTACATTAAACCCTCTTCAATCAGAGAAAAATTAATCTCTCTTTGCATCAAATTGACATCGTCGATTCTTACTTTTACCTCATCTCCGATGGTATAAGTTTTTTTCGTTCTCTCACCAGTAAGTTTCAGGTGATCCGGATCATATTGATAATAATCATCGTCCATGTCACTAAGCCGTACCAGTCCTTCTACCGAGTTTTCAAGCTCTATGAAAATGCCAAATGAGGTTACGCTGGAAATCAGACCATAAAATTCCTGTCCAATTCGCTCCGACATAAAAATGGCCTTTTTCAGATCCACCGATTCTCTTTCTGCTTCTTCCGCACTACGTTCCATTTCCGAAGCGTGTCTGGCTGTCTCTTCTAGCCTGGAGGTTATTTTCTGATCCTCAGATTCTTCAATTTGCTTCTTGCTATTCAAATGATTTTTAATGATTCGGTGGATTGCCAGATCTGGATAACGTCGAATTGGCGAAGTAAAATGGCTATAGTAGGAAGCTGCCAACCCGTAATGGCCTAAAGGATCCGTTGTATAACGAGCTTTTTTTAAAGAGCGCAGCATCATTGTATTAATAACTTTTCCTTCTTTTTTATCTTCTACTTCTTTTAGTAACAATTGAAGTGTTTTAGGGTGTACCTCGCTTTGTTTACCTTTAAGAGTGTATCCAAAATGAAAAATAAATTGATTAAATCGCATCATTTTTTCTGGATCCGGATCTTCATGTACCCGGTAAATAAACGGATGTTTAAGCCAATAGAAGTGTTCCGCAACAGTTTCATTGCAAACCAGCATAAATTCTTCTATCATTCTATTAGCAGTTCTCCGTTCTTCAGGAACAATGTCAACCGGATACCCTTTATCATCAAGGACTACTTTAGATTCTGGAAAATCAAAATCAATAGCACCCCGTTCCTCTCTTTTAGAGCGTAATATTAAGGAAAGATCTTTCATCGTAAAAAAATCTTCCGTCAATTCACGATACTTTTCCATAAGAGTTTCATCTTTATTCTCAACAATATCACTTACATCATCGTAAACCATCCTGGCGTCTGTTCGAATAACTGATTCAACAATATCATGATGAATCACTTTTCCTTCCTGATTGATGTCCATCAGAACTGATAGGGCCAGTCGATCCACCTGTGGATTCAAGCTGCATATTCCATTAGAAAGTTGAGGTGGCAGCATTGGCAGTACCCGATCCACCAAATAAACACTGGTTGCCCTTTTATGAGCCTCTTTATCCAGGCTACTCCCCGATCGGACGTACTGTGATACGTCTGCAATGTGAACTCCTAAACGATACATATCTCCTTTTAGTTTCTCGATGGACACAGCGTCATCAAGGTCTTTAGCATCGGCTCCGTCAATAGTAAACATCCGAAGATTTCGTAAATCCCGGCGTTGTTCTATTTCTTTGTCAGTAATTGTCTGAGGAGTGCTTTCTGCTTCCTTCAACACTTTTTTAGGAAATACTTCCGAAAGCTGATGCTTCTTGATAATAGCTTTCATGTCTGTTTCCGGCTGACGTGGATCTCCAAGAACTTCAATGATTTTTCCTTCCGGATTACGGCGATTCTCTGGCCAGGAAGTTATTTTACAAACAATTTTATGACCATTGGAAGCTTTAAGGTTTTGTTTACCGGGAATGAAAATATCAGCATGGAAGCGTTGATCATCAGGCACACAAAAGCCGTGTTTTTTGCTTTTTTCATAAGTTCCAACTACTTCCACCATGCCACGTCTCAGAATGCGCACTATCTCACCCTCAGCTTTATATTCTTCCGTGGGTTCATATCTAACTTTTACAAGGACAAAATCCTGATGCAATGCACCTTTCATCATATTTGGAGGAATATAGACTGAACTAATTTCCGGATGCTCCGAATCCACAAATCCATATCCTTTCCAGTGACCAATTAAAGTTCCGGTCATATATCCCATTTTTTCGGGAATTCCATATCGTTGATGACGGTTACGCATAATCTGGCCATCTTTTTCCATCTCATCCAGTATTTGTTTAAACATTTTTTTCTGTTCATTATCAATATCCAGCTCATTCATCAGTTCATCCAAAAGTAATGGTCGGTACGCCTGTTCCTTCATAAAGGATATTATTTCATCTTTAATGACAGTTCCTCCTCTTCTGAGTTATTATAGTTAATTATTACCACCAGCTTCTCAAATAAAACAGGGCGTCGGATAAAGTCGGCATAATCAAAAGCCGATGTAGAAGATACAATATAGGTACACCTATATAAAACAATGGTTTCTTTGTCTTATGTTTCCAGATATACATTCCCAAAAGAATTCCTGGCGCAGCTCCCATTAATGGTAGTAACAATAGATGCTTTTCCGGTACCCTCCAGTCTTTTCTTATTGACCTTCTTTTATCCCATCCCATGGTTATAAAGGCAAATATATTTATGAATAAGTAATAAAATAATTCCATAAAATACACCTCTATTTCATCGAGATTACCAGACAACTATCACTTTAGGTAAAAAAAAGCCCTCTTTCGCAAATTACAAAAGAGGACTCCGTTAATTAAGTTACTTAAAAAAAGTTTGTCAATGCACCGCCAAAGGCAATAAACAAAGGTGCAAACACGACAGAAACAATAGTCATCAACTTAATCAAAATATTAATCGAAGGTCCAGATGTGTCTTTGAAAGGGTCACCTACTGTATCACCAACTACAGCAGCTTTATGTGATTCACTTCCTTTTCCGCCATGATGTCCTTCTTCAATATATTTCTTCGCATTATCCCATGCACCGCCGGCATTAGCCATCATAATAGCCAGAAGAACACCAGCCCCCAAGGCACCTGCTAATAATCCACCTACAGCCGCAGGACCTAGCAGCAGTCCCATTAAAATCGGAGCCAACACTGCCAGCAGTCCCGGAATTACCATTTCCTTCAATGCAGCAGCAGTACTGATATCCACACAGGTTGCATAGTCCGGTTTACCGGTTCCTTCCATGATACCATCAATAGTCTTAAATTGTCTTCTAACTTCTTCAATCATCTCATTGGCTGCCTTACCAACAGCTTCCATAGTAAGTGCAGAAAACAGGAATGGCAGCATTGATCCAACCAGAAGTCCTGTGATTACAGTTGGCTCTGTTAAGTCGATGGAAGACAGGCCAACAGCGGCTGTGTAGGTAGCAAAGAGGGCAAGAGCCGTCAGTGCTGCAGAACCAATGGCGAAACCTTTACCAATGGCTGCAGTAGTATTACCCACAGCATCCAGTTTATCGGTAATCTGTCTAACTTCTGGCGGCAATTCACACATCTCTGCAATACCACCGGCATTATCCGCAATAGGTCCATAAGCATCAACTGCCACAGTCATTCCCAAAGTAGATAGCATTCCCACTGCAGCCAACGCAATTCCATAAAGACCGGCGGATGCATAGGCAACAAGTATACCAACAACAATAAACAGAATCGGCCACACCGTGGATAGCATTCCTACAGCCATACCACTGATAATCGTTGTTGCTGGTCCGGTTTCAGACTGTTTAGCAATTCTTTTGACAGCCTCGTATTCACCAGATGTATAGATTTCAGTCACTTTACCAATCAGAATTCCCACCAGCAGACCAATGACCACAGCCAAAAATCCACCTAATCCATTTAACAGGGACTGGCTTAATACAAAAGCTGCAATAACAGTGATAATACCGCTCACATAGGTCCCCCGATGAAGTGCTTTTGCCGGGTCTGTATTATCATCACCTTTAACAAAGAAGGTACCGATGATGGATGCAATGATTCCTACTGCAGCTAAAATTAACGGGAACATGGCACCATTTAATCCATGGGCTATCAACCCCAGAGCAATAGCTGAAATAATTGAACCAACATAGGACTCAAAAAGGTCTGCGCCCATACCGGCAACGTCCCCAACATTATCTCCAACGTTATCGGCAATAACTGCCGGATTTCTTGGGTCATCCTCCGGAATGCCTGCTTCAACTTTTCCGACAAGATCAGCTCCAACATCGGCAGCTTTTGTGTAAATACCTCCACCTACACGACCAAACAAAGCAATGGATGAAGCACCAAGTGCGAATCCTGTAATAATTGATGCAGCAGATTCAGGTCCTTCAACTCCATGTAGGAAGATGAATAATCCACCAACACCAAGAAGCCCTAAACCAACCACGGACATGCCCATAACAGCTCCGCCGGAGAAAGCTACAGAAAGAGCTTTGTTCATACCGCCTTCTTTTGCAGCATTAGCAGTACGTACATTGGCTTTTGTAGCCACCTGCATTCCAAAAAAACCAGCAAGCCCTGAAAACAAGGCACCAATCAGAAAACAAATAGCCGTCAATACATTAATGCCTACAGCTAACACGACGGCCAGAACTATGACAAAAATAACAAGGGTTTTGTACTCTCTCTGTAAGAAAGTCATCGCCCCTTCATGTATGTAGGAAGCAATCTCTTTCATTCGATCTGTTCCTACTTCAACCTTATCAATTTTCTGTGCCAGCATAAATGCAAATATAAGTGCAATGATACCTGCCACAGGAGCAGCATAAAAATAGCCCATTTTACTGTGTCCCTCCTATTTAGTTTTAATTTCATATATTACTTATTACTGAATTGCAACAAGAATGATAGCTACTATAATGAATAGCACAGCACCTGCAGTTGTTACTTTTTTAAGAACACCTTCGTAACCTCTTCCTTCTTTACCGAAGAGCTGTTCAGAGCCACCGGCAATAGAACCCGATAAACCTGCACTTTTTCCAGACTGAAGAAGTATACTTGCTATCAGTACAACAGAAGCGATTACTTGTAATATCATCAGAAAAATCCTTAGACCACCCATACATTACACCTCCAATGCTATGTCGTTAACAAAGATATTCTATCACAGGGGTATTTTAAAATCAACAAGCATTTAAGACAAAGACGCTGACAAAGACGCTATGCGTCTGTTGTAATTGATAATTGAGGATTAATAATGGATAATTAATGTCAAAGGCTTAAAGACAAAAGGCAATGGATCATCATATTCAAATACCCAAGGGCAAACATGAAAAAGCCGAAGGAAGAGCCTTCGGCTTTCGGATCATGTATTATTTTAAATTGTAAAAGATGTTACCGCCAAACATCGCTGTTTCTCCCAGCATGTCTTCAATCCGCAACAGCTGGTTGTATTTGGCTACCCGGTCCGTTCTTGCCGGAGCTCCGGTTTTAATCTGACCTGCATTGACAGCTACTGCTAAATCAGCAATGGTATTGTCTTCCGTTTCTCCGGACCGGTGGGATATTACACAGGTGAAGCCAGCTCTTTTAGCCATTTCAATAGTGTCCAGGGTTTCGGTAATTGTGCCAATCTGGTTAAGCTTTATCAATATTGAATTGGCGCTTTTTTCTTCTATACCCCGCTTCAGCCTCTGAGTATTTGTAACAAAAATATCGTCACCTACAATCTGTATTCGATGACCCAGGCGACGGGTCATTTCAGCCCAGCCCTCCCAGTCTTCTTCTGCCAATCCATCTTCTATAGATATGATTGGATATTTGTCAAGAAGCGATTCATAATAATCAATCATTTCCTTTGCATTTTTGTTGACACCTTCGCCAGCCAGTTCATATTGCAGGTTTTCTTCGTTATAAAAACTTGAAGCGGCAGCATCTATAGCGATCTTCATATCATCACCTGGAACATATCCGGCATTTTCTATTGCTTCTATGATTACTTTTAATGCTTCTTCGTTGGAATCCAGGTTGGGGGCAAACCCACCTTCATCACCCACTCCTGTTCCAAGTCCTCGATCTTTAAGTACCTTTTTCAAATGATGGTATACTTCAGCACACATACGCAGTCCTTCTTTAAAGTTATCTGCACCGAGAGGCATGACCATAAATTCCTGAATGTCAACATTATTATCCGCATGTTCGCCACCATTCAGGATGTTCATCATTGGGGTAGGAAGCTGTTTGCTGTTAACGCCGCCAAGGTATTGAAACAAAGGTATTTCAATACTTTGAGCCGCTGCACGGACGCTGGCCATTGAAACTCCCAGTATTGCATTTGCACCTAATTTGCTTTTATTAGGTGTGCCATCCAGTTTTAATAACGTTTCATCCAGACTCACCTGATCAGTGGCATCCATTCCAATTATTTCCGGGGCTATGATGTCATTTACATTTTCAACCGCTTTTTGGACACCTTTTCCTAAATAGCGGCTTTTATCGCCGTCTCGTAGTTCTACAGCTTCAAAAATACCGGTAGATGCTCCCGAAGGTACGATAGCACTGCCCATAGTACCGTCTTCAAGGTACACTTCTACTTCAACTGTTGGATTTCCCCGTGAGTCCATAACTTCACGACCGTATACATCTGCTATCATTGTCAATATACCCACTCCTTTTTCATCATTAGTAATTATCGAGTAATCATCGACGTACTTACTCATACTTCTTCTCGCCAACCAGGATTCAATAGGGATTCTCCGGTCATTTCCTCAGGTTGATCCATTTCCATAATATCCAGTATTGTCGGTGCCAGGTCGCATAGCTTTCCATTTTCCTTTAAAATACATTTATCCAAGCCTATCAAAATAAGTGGTACAGGGTTTGTGGTGTGTGCCGTCACAGTTTTGCCAGTTTTAACATCTTCCAATTCTTCTGAATTTCCATGATCAGAGGTTACTATTAAAGCTCCTTTTAATTCCAGGACTTTATCCATAATTCTTCCTGCGCATTCATCTACTGTTTCCAGCGCTTTAACCACAGCATCCATCTTTCCAGTATGACCAACCATGTCCGGATTGGCAAAGTTGATCACAATAAAATCAAAATCATTTTGATCCATTCTGTTTATAAGAGTCTGTGTAACCTCATAAGCGCTCATATCAGGCTTTAAATCATAAGTAGCTATTTGGGGTGACGGAATAAGAATGCGCTCTTCACCCTCATTGGCTTCTTCAATTCCTCCATTAAAAAAATATGTCACATGTGCATATTTTTCAGTTTCAGCAATACGAAGTTGCTTTTTTTCTGCAACTGCCAAAACTTCTCCCAGTGTATTATTAAGGCTTTGTGGTTCAAAGGCCACTTTGGGCCCCAGAATTGTTTGATCGTACTGTGTCATAGTAACATAGTGAAGGGATGATGGCTTTTTAACCCTGTCAAAGTGGGTAAATTCTTCATCCAGTAATGCTCGTGTTATTTGACGCGCTCTGTCAGGTCTGAAATTAAAAAATATAATCGAATCCTCTGCGTTAATTTGGAGGTTTGCATCATTTTCAGTTTTAATAACAGTTGGTTGCACAAATTCATCATTTTCTCCGCGTTCATACGCATTTTTTACAGCATCAACCGCAGAAGACTCCTCCAGGCCTTCCCTCATCACCATGGCATTGTAAGCCTTCTGTGTCCGATCCCAGCGCTTGTCTCTATCCATCGCATAATATCGACCATTGACGGTCACAATATTTCCCACACCTGTGTTTCTGATTTTATTCTCCAGGGCTTCAATATATTTGATGGCACTTCGCGGGGATGTATCCCTGCCATCCAGGAAACAATGAACAGCTACGTTTTTCACTTTATACTTTTTAGCCATATCTAATAAAGCAAACAAATGGTCTATATGGCTATGCACCCCACCATCTGATAAAAGCCCCATCAAGTGCAGTGTTTTTTCTTTTTGCTTCGCTTCTTTCATGGCATCTGTAAGTATGTCATTATTGAAAAATGAACCATCTTCAACAGATTTACTGATTCGTGTAAGTTCCTGATATACCACTCTTCCAGCACCAATGTTTAAGTGCCCCACTTCAGAGTTGCCCATTTGACCCTCCGGTAGTCCAACTGCCGATCCACTGGCTTGTAGTTGAGTATTGGGGTATTCTGACATCATTTTTTTTAAAACCGGCATATGCGCTTTAGCAACAGCATTCCCGGTTTCCTCACTTCTTATGCCAAGTCCATCTAAAATCATTAGCACTACTGGTTTTTTCATCGTGAATCTTCCTTCCGGCATTTTTCTATCTTAGAAATTTATGATGCCAATAAAATCTTCAACCTTTAAACTGGCACCACCCACCAGAGCACCATCTATTTCTTCGGACTCCATTATTTCGGAAGCATTGTCCGGTTTTACGCTTCCACCATAAAGAATCCGAATTTTTTCTGATACTTCGTTGTCATATTTATTTACCAGCCAGCTTCTTATAAACTCAGCAGCTTCGGCTGCCTGTTGAGGAGTGGCCGTTTTGCCGGTTCCAATAGCCCAAACAGGTTCATAAGCAATTACTATTCTTTCAGCATTATTCGCAGCAACGCTTTTTAAACTCATTTCCAATTGCTTTTCCAATACATTCTCTGTCTGTTCCTGTTCCCGTTCTTCCAGCGTTTCTCCAATGCACAGAATTGGAACAAGTTCTGACTCAATAGCTTTGCAAAGCTTCTTTTGCACCCATTCGTCAGATTCTCCAAATACATGTCTTCGTTCTGAGTGGCCAAGGATCACATAAGTTGTACCGGCTTCTGTTAACATTGCTGCTGACACTTCACCAGTATAGGCTCCAGAATCTTCCCAGTGCATGTTTTGGGCTCCCAGCCTGATGGGTGTGCCTCTTAACGCATCTGCAATGCCAAACAACATGGGAAACGGACAGCATACGGCTATTTCAACATCTGTATCTCCAATACCTTCAGCAATTGCCTTAGCGAGTTTCTTGCCGGACTCACAAGTCATATTCATTTTCCAGTTTCCTGCTATCAGTGGAATTCTCATAGAATTCTCCTTTCTATATCGTCAATTACCATTTCGTCAGTTTTATTTATCGGGAATCGCCTCGATACCCGGAAGCGCTTTACCCTCTAAAAACTCCAGGGATGCTCCACCACCTGTTGAAACATGAGCCATATCTTTCCCTAGCTCCATTTTTTCAACGGCAGCCGCACTGTCGCCGCCACCCACTATGGTAATACCCTGGTTTTTAGCCATTGCTTCTGCCACTGCTCTGGTGCCTTTGGAGAATAATTCTATTTCAAAGACCCCCATGGGACCATTCCAGATAATCGTCTTCGCGCCGGCTATTCTTTCTACAAAGAGATTAATTGTTTTAGGCCCAATATCCACACCAATTCCATTTTCAGGCATTTGATGTATTTCCGCAATCTCATATCGGGCATTTTCTGAAACTTCACTGGCAGAAACAACATCAACCGGAAGAATAAGATCAACGCCTTTATTCTCAGCCATGGTGATCAAATCACTGGCCATTTCGATCTTATCTTCTTCCAATAATGACTGGCCAATTTCAAAGCCTTCAGCCTTTAGAAATGTAAACGCCATTCCGCCGCCTATCAAAAGAGTATCCACTTTGTCAATTAAATTCTCTATAACGCCAATTTTATCTGAAACTTTTGCTCCACCCAAAATCGCAACAAAAGGCCTTTCGGGTTTTTCCATAGCTTTGCCCATATAGTCAACTTCTTTTTCAATTAATAATCCCATGGCAGCCGGCAAAAAATCTGCTAGTCCCGTTGTTGAACAATGGGCACGGTGAGCCGTTCCGAAAGCATCGTTTACGTAAACTGTGCCGAGCGAAGCTAATTCCTTAGTGAAGGAATTAACGTTTTTTTCTTCTTCTTTACGAAAACGCAAATTCTGCAGCAGCATCACTTCGCCAGGTTTCAGTTCTTCCGCTATTTTTTTTGCATTTTTCCCGGTTACTTCATTATCATCTGCAAAATACACCTTGCAACCCAATAATTCCTTAATTTTTTCAGCCACTGGTAACAGCGTCAATTCTTTCTTTGGTTCACCTTTAGGCCGTCCCAGGTGTGACATAAGGATTAATGACGCGTTTTCACTTAAGAGATACTTTATTGTTGGCAAGGATGCCTTAATTCTGCTGTCATCCGTAATATTTCCGGTCTTATCCATCGGAACATTAAAATCACATCGCACCAGTACTTTTTCGCCTTTCAGATTCATATCTTTCATTTTTCTTTTGTTTAGAATCGACATTGTTTCCCTCCTTATATTTCTAAGAATTATTAAATTTTTTTCTGATTGCTTCAATACAATCTCCAAGTACTGAAACTCATTTGAATTGATACCCAAACTTAACTCTCATGAACATTATTTCCATTTGAGCAAATGTTACTAATAATGTTTTTGAACAAAACCGCCTGCGGCGGGTAAAAAGACTCTAACCCGCAGGCTGTTTCATTTTTATTCTATTTTGGTATCATAATCCCATGGCATTTGATGCATAATGCTGTGGGATTTCCTTCTT
>QYZZ01000046.1 GCA_003838145.1 Tindallia sp. MSAO_Bac2 | reverse complement strand
GGGAAAAGAATCTTTTCTTTTTTGGTGACGGTCCTGAGCTGCTTCATTTTAATAACACGTTCTTCTTTTGTTGTCAAAGCATACATAATTGGCGGTTGGATGATTGGAACCAGTGCCATATAGGAATATGCCGCTACCGCTATCGGTCCTAATAGATGGCTGGCCATCATTGCTGTTACCAGGATTGCTGTTGGGCCGTCAGCTCCACCGATGATTCCAATGGCTGAAGCTTCCTGAGCGGTAAAGCCCATTAAGAGTGCACCTGTAAAGGTGAAAAAGATTCCAAACTGTGCTGCAGCTCCAAGAAAGATACTACGCGGGTTCGCAATCAGCGGGCCAAAGTCTGTCATGGCGCCAACACCCATAAAAATCAGCGGCGGGAATATTCCCAGCTGGTTTCCCCGATAGAAATAGCTGATCAAACCGCCAGGGCTTTCGGTGTAGTATTCGACGGGAATTCCCTCCCGTAGCATTTCTGCGGTTGGTTCCGCCAACATACGTGCTGTTTCACCGGCTGCTTCCGGGCTGATGGCTCTCAGGACTGTATCGCCTATTTCCATCACACCGGACATGGGCAGGTTCGTCAAAAGCATTCCAAAGGCAATCGGCACCAGCAAAAGCGGTTCAAAGGCTTTACCGATAGCCAGATAAAGCAGTATACCAGCTACAGCAAGCATGACCATCTCCTGCCAGGTCATGTTGGCGAAGCCGGTGGTCTGCCAGAAGTTCGTCAATAAGGTTACCATGTGTGCATCTCCTTTCGTATCAATGGGTTTGTCATTCTCACTTATTTAATGGTGACAAGAATGTCTCCGCCATTGACTGCATCGCCTTCGTTAACATGCAGAGATGCAACGGTTCCATCACATGGTGCCGGAATTTCGTTTTCCATTTTCATTGCTTCCAGAATAATCAGGGTTTCACCGTCTTTAACTTCCTGTCCTTCTTTTACCAATACTTTCCACACATTTCCCGGCATTGGTGATTCAACGGTTTCACCACCTGCAGGTGCTGCTGCAGCGGGCGCAGCGGCGGGTGCTTCTTTTTTGGGAGCTGCCGGAGCTTCCTGTTTCGGTGCCGGCGCAGCTGCCTGGGGTTTTGGTGCCGGGGCCGCCGGTGCTGCTGGCGCCGGGGCTGCACCATCTTTAATTTCTTCTACGTCAACTTCATATGAAACACCATTTACGGTAATATTAAACTTTTTCATGAGTTAGGTTCCTCCTTCATCTTTCCAATAATATTGTTTAATGCAACTGACGATTAATTTGCTGTATTCTGCCTAATCGGTTCCAGGCTGGAGCCGTATCATTAGTTCGAACAATGTTTCTTACCACAATGTTGTGAGTGGAAGTGTGCAGGCTGGCAGCAACTGCAGCGGTGATTACGGCTACTAATTGCTCCTGTTCCTGAGTATCTTGTGCTGCATCTTCCTCAGGCGCTGCTTCTTCCTTTGTATCTGCGGTGGCTTGAGCTGGTACAGAAGCAACTTCCTGATCTTTTTTCTTTTTAGCACCGACATCGGATTGTGCAACGCCTTTTTCCAATACTTTTATGATCAGAAACAGCATAAACAATGCTGCAAATACAATGCCGATCCCCATTAAAGCTACCTGAACACTGGCAAAAAATCGTTCTGCCAGCGTCATTTCATGGGATGCTACGCTTAACCTTTCCAATAAAGTCATGATCGTTTCACCTCGTTTTTTCCTCCTTCATGGGTCCTGTTTGATTATACGGGCAGATTACCATGCTTTTTAGGAGGTCTGGTTTCCCGTTTGCTGGCCAGCATATTAAGGGCATCAATTAGGCGGGGTCGAGTTGCAGATGGTTCAATAACATCATCCACATAGCCTCTTTCTGCTGCCTTGTATGGAGTAGCAAATTCACGTTTGTAGTTGTCAATCAGTTCAGCACGGGTTTCCTGAGGATTATCAGACTCGCTGATTTCTTTTCGGAATATAATATTCGCCGCACCTTCAGGTCCCATAACGGCTATTTCCGCAGAAGGCCATGCAATTACCAAGTCAGCACCCAGTTCCTTATTACACATGCCTATATAGGCACCGCCATAGGCTTTTCGGACAATTAACGTGATTTTCGGCACCGTTGCTTCACTGTAGGCATATAACATTTTTGCTCCGTGACGGATAATTCCACCGTATTCCTGACTGGTTCCCGGCAGGAAGCCCGGTACGTCAACCAGATTTAAAACAGGGATGTTAAAGCAGTCACAGGTTCGGATAAAGCGGCCTGCTTTGTCGGATGCATTGATATCCAGGCAGCCGGCCAGTACTTTCGGCTGATTGGCAATAACGCCTACCGTTTGCCCGTTTATACGAATATAGCCGGTGATCATGTTGGTAGCATAGTACTGTGCCACTTCCATAAAATCGCCTTCGTCTGCAATGGCTGCAATAATATCTTTCATATCGTATGGCTTGTTTGGATTCTCCGGTACCATGGTGTCCAGCTCCGGAATAATTCGGTTCAGGTCATCTGAGGTTTCAAAAGCCGGTGGTGTTTCCTGATTGTTTGATGGCAGGAAACTAAGTAAGCGTCTGATTTCCTGAATACAGGCTTCATCATTGGCCGATTTAAAGTGCGCTACCCCACTGGTTCTGTTGTGGGTCATCGCTCCACCTAAAGCTTCTGAAGAAACGTCTTCGCCGGTTACGGTTTTAATAACCTGTGGTCCGGTGATAAACATCTGGCTGGTTTTATCCACCATGAATACAAAATCCGTTAGTGCCGGTGAATACACAGCTCCTCCTGCACAAGGGCCCATGATGGCGGTGATTTGTGGAATAACGCCGGAAGAAATCGTGTTTCGATAGAATATATTTCCGTAACCGGAAAGCGCATCCACGCCTTCCTGAATACGTGCGCCACCAGAGTCATTCAGGCCTACAATGGGAGCACCCATTTTCAGAGCAAGATCCTGTACTTTGCAAATTTTCTTGGCATGCATTTCACCCAGGGATCCACCAACTACTGTAAAATCCTGAGCATATGCATATACCAGTCGTCCATCCACCTGACCGTATCCAGTGACAACGCCTTCACCAGGTGCTTCAATTTTTTCCATGCCAAAATTCACACACCGATGCTTTACAAATGCATCCAATTCGACAAAAGAATTTTCATCAAATAGAAGATTGAGTCTTTCCCGGGCGGTTAGTTTTCCTTTTTCATGTTGGCTGGCGATTTTCTTCTCGCCGCCGCCCTGTTGGATTTTTGATTTGCTTTGCTGCATTTCTTCAAGTTTGTTTACCGTCATCCTTTACCCTCCT
>QYZZ01000045.1 GCA_003838145.1 Tindallia sp. MSAO_Bac2 | reverse complement strand
TAATTTAACTACATAACTTTTATTATTTATTAACAAGGAAATTTTATTCAAAGGCCTATTTGTTTTTTAACGAGAAAAGGACCCCCGATTTCAGGGCCCTCTTCTTGTTATTTCCTGGCTTATTGTTTATTAGCTTATTTTCCTTTATTCTACTTTATTTATAAACCCTACACTAATGCTTGCGGCAGCCAGTAATTTTACAGGGCATAGGGCAGCTTTCCAGAAATAAGTTAAGGGGACGTTATTGTATAATCGTCCCCTTACCTTTTATTTTTTGCTATTACTTTTTATTATCCGCTGTCATGTTGGTTTATTGTTTATTGAACTTCTTCCTTCTGCTTCTCAGATGCCTTCTTCTTGATGAAGTTGTTCATGAAGCCGATGCTGATTCCTACTGCAGCCAGGGTCTTTACAGGCTTAAGGGCAATGTTCCAGAAGTAGGTAGTGGCGCTGATTTCAGGCTCAGCAGGCAATCCACACTTCTCGGGATCATCGGGTAATACATAGATTACTCCCAGGCCGCCCAGTTCGTCTTTACCATAAATCTGGGCATTGGCAAAACCTTTATCCTGCAGCACAGGTAACCTGGCTTCTGCTTCAGCAATCTTATCATCAAGATCTCCGAAGGATACCGCGCCCGTGGGACAGGTCTTGGCGCAGGCAGGTATCAAGCCGTTGCCTATGCGGTCATAACACTGGGTACACTTCATCATCACATCGCCTACCCGGGGAACATCAAAGGGGCAGGCCCCCACGCATGCTCCACAGGCAATACATTCATCATAAATGTTTTTAACAGTTTCCATTTCTGTTTTAACAAGGGAATTCACAGGACAGACTGCAATGCAGGCTGCATCAGTGCAGTGCATGCACTGGTACTTGGAAAAAAACCAGTTTATACTGTCACCAACTTCATGTTCGTTGAACTTTACACGGCACCAGGTATCAACTGAAAAGTCAGCAGGATTCTCATAGGATCCCACAAACTCCGTTTCTACCGCTGGCAGCTGATTCCAGTTTTTACAGGCTGTCTGGCATCCTTTACAGGCACAACATTTGGAAACATCAACTAATTTAACTTTTTTAGCCATTATCCAGCCCTCCTTATATTACAAATAAACGATTTAAACTCGGGAATGGTTGTATTGGCACAACCGATGGTAGGGGTCAGGTCATTAGCGGAGGCTCCGCTGGAAAGGCCCATAAAGCCCCAATGCCAGGGCATTCCTACAATTTCCTTCTCCTCACCATTGATCATCAGGGGCTTCACCCGAGGTGTGACTGCAACTTTACACTCAATGGTACTTCTCTGAGTATCTATCTCCACCATGTCACCATTTTCTACCCCAATTTCAGCTGCCAGGGAGGGACTGATTTCACAGAACATTTCC
>QYZZ01000044.1 GCA_003838145.1 Tindallia sp. MSAO_Bac2 | reverse complement strand
ACTTGGCTTTGCTGTTGTTTTTCATACTCTCAGTTTATCGTTCCTCTTGAAGTTTTCCAATAACTTATTCACAGCTTATCCACATTTCTTTTGCGCATGCTATTTCCTTATCCACAAAAAAGCTCTTCCTACAGGAAGAGCCATAATCATCTCACAAACTTTCATACATTTCAATCGCTAATATCTTAAATACTTAACCAAATCCACTTCAGCCCTGCTTAATACCGCCTGCAAGTGTTTTCTTTCTTCATTAAGAATCTTTTTCATTTCTTTCGGTGCTAAATCAGGGAATAGCCTGGTTAATTCGTAGATATACATAATCCCGTCTCTTTCGACTTTTTCTGCAATTTCTAAGGCTTCATCTTTAGTATATTTTCCTTTAATTTTTTCCATGGAGCGATCCGCATCAGCAAACATGTCGTTTTCAATCAGTGAATCCAGATATTCTCTTTCTTCTTCCGATACCTCTGTCGTCCCTTCTTCCGGTAGTTTTTTCAGGAGATCAGCATAAATCTTTTCATGCCGAAGTTCATCTTCCGAAAGTAACTCAAACAGTTTTTTCCCTTTGCCTTCCTGCATTTGATTGGCCAGATTCGTATACAACTCCGCTACTCTTGCTTCATTTCGAACCAAAACTTGCAACAGTTTACTCGCATTAAATTCGATTGCCATGAAAAACATCACCCTTTCATCATAATTATATTTTAACTACCCTTTCCACATTATGATAAACAACGGTTGATCGATTCATGCAAATGACTCGCATCAGCTTTTCTGATTATATTTACTTCTTTTCCCTTTATTTCCAGTTCCGTAACACTGGTTTGCTTTACTGAAGCAACTTTCCACAGATCTTCAAGTGGCCTGTTTTCATATTTAAGGAGCAACAATCGAAGGGTAACGGTTTAGTCATTTTCCTTCTCCTTTTTCTCAATATTTCTAAGCATCTTTCTTGATTGCCGTATTTTTTTTGTTCGTACATATGAGAATAAGAGTAGTCCGGCCCAAATAAAAGAAAAACTAATCATATGATAGCCAGTAAATGGCTCCCGGAACAAAAAAACCCCTAACAGCAAACTGATCGTTGGTGATAGGTACTGGATAAATCCCAATACCGAGAATGGGATGGACTGCGCCGCAATGGCAAACCACAAAAGAGGTGTCGCCGTCACCACACCCGCCCCCATTAGAAGCAGCCAGGAGGATATATTTATATCACCCAGGATAAAATGTCCTCCCTGTCGCATATATGCCAGATATATTAAAGCGATAGGGGTAATCATCAGAGTTTCAATCGCCAGAGCAACCATGGATCCTACTTTAACAACCCGCTTGCAAAGGCCATATATCGAAAATGTTGTTGCAAGTATCAGGGAAACCCAGGGAATACGACCATATTCTAATGTTATTACCGCAACACCAATAAACGCCAGGAAAAGAGCAATTTTTTCAGGCTTATCCATCTTTTCTTTAAAAATCAAAGTACCCATCAGTACCACCATCAGGGGGTTAATATAATAACCCATACTGGCCTGAATAACGAAACCTGAATTAACAGCCCATATATACGTAAACCAGTTCAGCGAAATAATCAAAGATGAGAACGTAACCAGCAAAATATTTTTTTTGTCTGCAAATAACGCAAAAGCGACGCGCATCTCTCTTTTATACCATAATAGCACTGCCACAAATAAACAAGACCAGATAACACGGTTCGCAAGGATGATACCAGCCGGGAATTCCTGCAGAAGTTTCCAGTATACCGGCAAAAAACCCCATAGCATATATGCCCCTATTCCATAACGCACTCCCCGTAAATTAGTTTTTTCTGTGTTATTTTCCATATCAAGACTCCCTTAGTTGTAATTTAGCTTCTATTATACTCCTCCGTTACCGTGAATACAATTCGTATTCATTTTTTTAACCTATAACAGTCAGATGTTTGCACATATTTTTGAATTGGTAAAATTTTTTATTTTTTTCAGTTAATTGCTTGACGTCCGTCATACCCCCTGCTATAATATGTTTTAATTATAAAAAAGATGCATTGACGGAGATAAACAATAAGTATTTAGTGGCAGAGAGCCGGTGGTTGCTGCGAACCGGTACTGATCTTGTTGTTACTCACTCCCGAGCAGCTTCTGTGAATTATAGTAATGGAAGCCGGCGGCGCCGTTATCGCCAGGATTAACTCCGTACGAGTGGTCTGCTGTTGCAGGCAAAAAAGGTGGTACCGCGGGAACATATAACCCGTCCTTTAGATTATTAAAGGACGGGTTTTTTGTATACCAGATACCGGTAATATGTGAAAAGGAGGGATACTGGAAAGATCAGAGCTCGAATTGTCTGTATATTTTTTATATTCTAAATTTAGGAGGGGTCATTATGACACGTTTAACTAAAAAACAACAAGCTCAGCATCAATCATTTTCAAATCAATCAACTGGTGCACACCACACAAAGGGAGAATCAGTCAGTTCTCCGGGAAAAACCTATCAATCCATTGTAGATTCGGATTTTTCTACCATGAACTATTTTGGAACCGGATCAATTAAGAGCGAATGGTAAAGAAATGCATTTCATATGAAAAAGCAGGGCACCTGATCAACAATCAGCCCTGCTTTCTTTATGTTTTATTAGAATAGTTACCAGTCGGATATCATCGATTTAAAAATTGCAGCAAACTCTCGCATTGCATAATACCAGTATAGGCTGGTCGGCGAAGATGCGGTTATTCCATGAGTTTCTACACCTATTCTTCTTCCAATCAGCTGTGCCCTGAACATGTGATAGTCACTAGTAATAATCACTATTTTTTCGACATTGATACCTTTATGTTTTTCCAAAGCTTCAACACTGTTGCGAATATTTTCCAATGTATTGGTAGATTCTTCTTCCTTCAAAATTTGCTCAGAAGGCACTTTCTGTCCTTCCAGATACCATTTCATTACCTGTGCCTCAGACGCCAGTTGTCCTTCTGACCGACCACCAGAGACAACCACGTGCCTGTCCGGATATGCATTCAGGAAATCCACTGCAGAATCCAGCCTTCGTGCAAGTGTATAGGAAGGTTCCCGTCTTATAATTCCGGCTCCAAGAACAACGGCATAGTCTGCACCGCCATCGTCAGCCGTGAGGATTGTGACCATTATCATAGCCTGCACAAGAATAAACACACTGCCAACGAATATGAACAGCCATACTTTAACCATCATTAACTTGTTAATATAAGGATATTTATGCAAAAATATAAGGCGTTTTTTGAACATATTATCAGCAAGGTGATAAGAAACCATTGATAACCCCAGAATAATCAGCCCAAGGCTTTCAAACCGGGTCCCGTGCTGTATAATAATTTGCAAAAATCCCAATAATATTATTCCCGCACCAATCTTCCATATTACCGATTTCACTCTTTTACCTCCAGCAAGTTCTTTCCACCCCACTGAATCAACCAGGCACCTAACGGTGCCGTGATCACAATGGACAGTACAGCAAACGCAAGAATCTCCTCACCTTTAACTGCGCCAGCAGCCAGGGGCAGCGCACCAACAGCCGCTTGAACAGTGGCTTTTGGGATGTAGGAAATAATGCAAAACATTTTTTCGCGCATTGTATGCTGTTTTCCGGCAAGGGATAAAAACACACCAAGACTCCTGGCACTTAATCCTATGACAATCAAGGCGATCCCAACAAGGCCTGCCTCCAATGCCAACGGAACATTCACCACTGCCCCCACCATTGTAAAGAGAACAATTTCCGCCAGGACCCACACTTTATTCAGTTTCGATGATAAAGCTTCCGCTACCCGCGGCATTCTTTCCAGGATAATAAACCCGACAAACATCACCCCTATCAGACTTGCCATGGGAACAACACCCTGCATCAAATCTTCCACCCCGGTCATTAATACTCCTGTACCGATAAGGATCAAGGTTTTCTTAGTATGTCTTATATCAATTGAATTAAATAATTTCAACAGCGCAACAGCTACCAGCAAACCCAGTAATAAGCCTGTAAAAATGGCCATGGGAATCGAAAGAACCTGCTGCCACAATGCCACCTGCCGTCCGGAATATATTCCTATAAAAGAAGTCAGAAAAGTAATTGCAACAACATCGTCCAGTGAGGCACCGGCCAGCATCATGGTGGGAATCCCTTTTTCCTCACCTTTTCCTTCTTCAATAAAAGACAGCATGGACGGAACGATAACAGCCGGAGATACAGCAGCAATGATGAAGCCCAGCATTCCAGCTTCCAGAAAGGAGAAATTAAATAAATAGAAGGCAGCCGCTGTGATGGTCATCCCTTCCATTATACATGGCAGAAAGCTTAGTTTAAGTGCATTAACTCCCACCTGGTTCAATGTGTCACGCTTTATTCCCAGTCCGGCCCTCAGCAGAATTACAATTAGTGCAATCTGTCGAAGATCAGCGGATATTTCAACAACCTGCCCGTCAATAAAATCCAGACCATATGGCCCTCCCAAAGCTCCCAGCAGTAAAAGACCCAGTAAGCCGGGAAGTCCGATCTTTCGAAAAAGACTGTGAAATAACATGCCAAGAATCGTAATTAACGCTAAACTTATTGCCATTCAAATCTCTCCCCGTCAGATGTATCATGCTTTATTTCCAGTGGCAACATCATAAAGAATCCCGTTTATTATAACATAGCAGGAATAAAGGAACCAGCGAGTTAAAAAACCGTTTTTGGGGTATGACAATAAATAGGATTACATCTTTATCTCATAATTGCAAAAGGAGCGTACCTGATATGAGCAAAAAGCATGAGATTATTGAGAACACATATGAACTGTTTTCCCGACTTGGTGACACTTTATCCTTAAGTAACATTGCCGACGCATCATCTATAAAAAAATCGTCTCTGTATGCACATTTTGACAGCAAAGACCACCTGTTATTTCACGTAATAAGCCTGGAGCTGGATAAGTTTGATAAAGCTACATTAACTGCCTTAGAAGCTTCTGACCCCAACGACCTTGAAACAACCGTCAAAAAATTCTATTTTTTCAATCTGGATTTTTTTAATGATCCTACCAGGTTGTGTTTTTGGAAGAGATGCATGCTGCTATCTGAAGGAACATTAAAACAAAAAGTAGAAAGTGCTCATATGAAAATTCATCAACGAAACATAAACTACCTGACAAATATATATACCAATTACGCCCGCCATAACGACTTAGATGAAAACCACGTACACGCCTTTCACAATTCTTTCATGGTGCTTATTTTAGGGACACTTTATTCACTGTTTGTTTTCGAGGATGACACCCAGCCTTATGAGCATAGTTTTCAGATCTTTTGGAAAGGAGTTCAGCAGCATTTAAGTGAGACCATAGAAGGCAATCCAAAATAGTACATACATCAAAAAACAGCCTCCAGTTCATACCGGAGGCTGTTTTAAAATAGTGATTTTTAATAGAACATGGTAACGCCAGGGCCAAGAGGTAATCCAAGTACTGCCCAGACCACAAACATAATCGTCCAACCAAGCATGAACACTATCGAGTATGGCAGCATCGAGGAAATCAGCGTACCGATACCTGTGTCTTCATCGTACTTCTTGGCGAATGCCACAATAATGGCAAAGTAAGACATAAGCGGCGTAATGATGTTGGTAACAGAGTCACCAATACGATAAGCCAGCTGCGTCAGTTCAGGTGTGTATCCAACAGCCATCAGCATCGGAACAAATACCGGTGCCATAATAGCCCATTTTGCAGATGCACTCCCAATAAACAGGTTGATGAATCCGGATACGATAATAAATCCAATCAGCATCGGAATTCCTGTCATGCCCGTTGCTTCAAGAAAATCCGCACCTGTAACAGCTAAAATCGTTCCCAGGTTACTCCAGCTAAAGTATGCCACAAACTGTCCGGCCGCAAAAGCCAATACCAGATATCCGCCCATGGAAGACATTGCCTTACCCATGAATCCGGCTATGTCTTTATCACTTTTTACAGAACCAGAGGCCATTCCAAAGGCAACTCCTGGAATCAGGAAGAACAATGCAATAATCGGTACCAAACCTGCCATAAATGCTGATCCGGCAAGTATCTGTCCATCATCAGCTCTTAACGCTCCATTCTCTGGAACAACAAGCGCTGCCATGATTGCAATAAATACTACAAGTGAAATTCCTGCCCATTTTAATCCCTTGTTCTCATTTTCTGCAACCTGATCAATACTAACTTCAGCATCACCATGATATTCTCCCAGTCGTGGTTCTACAATACGCTCTGTTACCAAAGTACCCAAAATTGTAATCAAAAATGTAGACGCAATCATAAAGTACCAGTTTGCAGTTGGGTCAACAGTATAGTCTGGCTGCCACATCTGAGCTGCCTGCTGACTGATTCCACCCAGCAATGGATCAATGGTACCCACCAGCAGGTTAGCACTGAATCCACCGGAAACTCCGGCGAAAGCCGCTGCCAGACCAGCAATAGGATGTCTTCCAAAGCTAAGAAAAATCAGGGCTCCAAGAGGAACTAAAACAACATAACCTGCATCCGATGCCAGGTTTGACATAATTCCCGCAAAAACAACTACTGCTGTTACCAGCTTCTGTGGTGTGGAAAGAACAAGCTTTCTCAGAGCAGCCTGAATAAGACCTGTACCTTCTGCAACACCAACTCCAAGCATAGCTACCAAAACAGTACCCAGCGGTGCGAAACCCGTGAAGTTGGTAACCGCTTCGGAGAAAATTCGTCTGATCCCTTCGACAGATAACAAACTAACCGCCGTAACGACTACTTCTTCCATTTCGCCACTGGCAATGTCAATTCTTTCGAAGGTTACCGACACACCGGCCTGCGCTGCAAAAAACGAAATAACAATTACTGCCAAACTAAAAAGTGCAAACAATGTCACCGGGTGAGGCAATCGATTTCCTACGCGCTCAACAACGTCCAGAAAACGATTAAAAATTCCCTTTTTCTTTTTCACTTCCTGACTCATTTTTTCACTCCTAACTCCCTTTTTTTTTTTTTAGAAAATGCATTAGGAAGTCATTTCTTCCGCATTTTCCAAATGTGCAATAAGAGTATATTCAAGATTAATCCTCGTGTCAAATATCAGAATATTTGAATATAACATTCCCTAACCATCTTTATCATTAATTTTTCAACGATTATACTGATTCCTGATTTTTTTCAGTATCCAAAAAAAATCTTTCGTCCTTGTATCATGGACAAAAGATTAGGGATCTACTGATTGATGAAGCCCTCTATCCGTCTGGCAAGCCATGTATTCCGATCTTCCACTTTATTATTTTTCACGGCCATTGCAATCGCTTTTTTGGATCCTATCAGCACTAATATTTTCTTTGCTCTGGTGACGCAGGTATACAGCAGGTTTCTCTGAAGCATCATAAAGTGTTGGGTTGTCAGAGGCGCAATGACTACGGGATATTCGCTCCCCTGACTTTTATGTACTGTCATAGCGTAAGCAAGGACAATCTCATCCATCTCTGAATCCTGATATTCTTTCACCAGGCCGTCAAAGTTAACAAATATTTTTCGGTTCACTTCATCAACACCTGTAACACGGCCAATATCACCGTTATAAACATTTTTATCATAGTTGTTACGAATCTGCATTACCTTATCCTGCAGCCTGAATTGAGTACCTCCATAGTTAATTTTTTTATCCTGTGGATTTAGCCGCTCCTGCAATAGTTGATTCAGTTGAAAAGCACCAGTGCTCCCTCTTTGCATCGGGCAAAGTATCTGGATATCATCTATAGGGTCAATTCCATAGTATTGCGGCAGTCGTTTATTGCACAGGGATACAATTTTTTCCGGTATTTCCTCCGGATCATCTGACTCCATGTAAAAAAAATCTCTATTTCGCCGGCCTTTAAGGTACGGAAAGTCACCCTGGTTGATCCGGTGCGCATTGGTTATGATTAAACTTCCACGGGCTTGGCGAAAAATCCGCTCCAGTTTAACGACCGGTATGCATCCTGAGGCAATGATATCTTTAAGCACATTACCGGGGCCTACAGAGGGAAGCTGATCCACATCTCCAACAAAAATAAGAACTGTGTCATTCTTCAAAGCTCTTATTAAGTTATTGGTTAACACAATATCCAGCATGGAAGCTTCGTCAACAATCAACACATCACAATTCAACGGATGATCCTGGTTTTTTTTAAACCCCTCACCCGGCTTGAACTCCAGCATTCGATGGATGGTCTTGGCTTCCCTCCTGGTTGTTTCAGACAGTCTTTTAGCCGCCCTGCCTGTCGGTGCACACAACATAACTTTTGCCTTCAGTTGCTCAAATGTTTTAATTATTGCCAGCGTTGTTGTCGTCTTACCCGTGCCCGGACCACCTGTCAAAACCATCATTTTTGAACCAATAGCCTTGTGAATTGCTTTTATCTGAATGTCATGGTATTTGATGGAATGTTTTTGTTCTTTCAGCTGTTTTTCAACATCAATCTGCCCATATCTGGAAGGTCCTTCCATCAAATTCGCAATTTTTCGGGCAACTTTTACCTCGCTATAATAAAAAACAGGTAAGTATATTGAGTCTTCCAGGTCGTTAATTATTTTACCGGCTTCAAGCATTCTTAGAATACCTTTTTCCACCAGTTCTTCATCTATTTCCAGAATTGACACAGCCGCTTCTGTTAATTGTTGTTTTCTGGCATAGCAATGCCCCTCGCCAGACAATTCCGCAAGGACATATTCCAAACCAGCGTTAACCCTATTCGGAGAATCGTTTTCAAAACCCATATGCTTAGCGATTTTATCTGCTGTTTTAAATCCAATACCCCAGATATCTTCTGCCAGCCTGTATGGGTTTTCGCTGACGATGGGAATGCTTTCATTTCCATAGGTCTTATAGATTTTCACCGCATAAGCCGTCGATACACCGTGAGACTGAAGAAAGAGCATCACGTTTTTAATGTCCTTTTGAGCCTCCCAGGCCTTTTGGATAGTGACAGCTCTTTTTTTACCTATACCTTCTACTTCCATCAGTCTCTCCGGCTCCTCGTCCAGCACCTGAATTGTGGT
This sequence comes from Tindallia sp. MSAO_Bac2, assembly GCA_003838145.1. Lineage (GTDB taxonomy): Bacteria > Bacillota > Clostridia > Peptostreptococcales > Tindalliaceae > Tindallia. The sequence continues at coordinate 33,204 of QYZZ01000044.1, read as the reverse complement.
TTCCCCAAAGTGACCGACAATCCGTTTTGCATTTACCGGGCCGACCCCATGAATCAGTCCACTTCCCAGGTATTTTTCGATTCCCCGTCTGGAAGCCGGGATCTTTTCCTGAAATTCAATTACCTGAAATTGTTTTCCATATTGGGGGTCCACTTTCCAATTGCCTTTTACCTCCAAAACAGAGCCGACATTTATATTCCCCATAATACCCACCAGCGTAACAAGATCCTGAAATCCTTTTGCTTTAACTTTAATAACAGTATATCCATTTTCTTCATTCAAATAAGTGACCCGTTCCACCAGGCCTCGGATTATTTCCATAACCAGTTCCCTTCTGTTTTTTGTCAGTTGATCTGCTCTACTTACGATATAGCATATTTTACCATATCCATTAGATTATTCAACGCTCTCTCTGGCAGGATAGGGGTGGTATACATCTTTCCGTCTGTCTTTTAACTGAGTAACCGTTCCTGTTTTTCGGTTACGTCTTAATATTTCCAGATCCACATCGCCAACAACAATAGTCTCAATATTTGGTGTACATTCTCCTACGATCCCGTCTCTGGCAAAGGAAAAATCGGAGGGCGCAAAAATGCCTGATTGAGCATACTGCATATCTGCTTTTTCTACATGAGTCAGATTTCCAACAGTTCCGGCAATCACAGTATACATTTGATTTTCTACTGCTCTTGCCTGAGAACAGTAACGAACCCTCAAGTATCCCTGACGGTCGTCGGTACAGAACGGCACAAAGATGATATTAGCACCTTTTTCCATCACTATACGGGCCAGTTCAGGAAATTGAATGTCATAACAAATTAGTATTGCCACCCTTCCTCGATCTGTATCAAAAACATTAACTTTACTCCCGGGCTGAAGACCCCACCATTTTTTTTCCTCCGGGGTGATATGAATTTTATATTGTTTATCAATTTTTCCATTCCGATGAAACAGGTAAGAAACGTTATATATCGCACCATCTTCTTCCACAAAATGGGAACCCCCAACAATATTTACATTGTTGCGAACCGCCAGTTCAGAAAAAAGCATAATATATCGCTCTGTATATTCAGTTAGTCGACGCACCTGCTTACTGGGAATGCGTTCGTTCAGGAAAGACAAAAGCTGTACAGTAAAGGACTCGGGAAAAACCACAAAATCACTCTCGTAGATAGCACTGGTTTCGACGAAATACTCACATTGGCGGGCAAATTCCTCAAAGGAGTCAATTCGTTTCAGGCTATATTGCACCGCACATATCCGTACCGGAAAAGCACGGATAAAGTGTCTTTTGGATTGCGGCAAATAATCCACATTGCTCCATTCCAGTAATACCGCATAATGCAATGATGCCTGATCATCATCCAGGTACTCTGCAATGATCCGCTTTACCACAAAGCCGTTCATAATATGAAATGTTAAAACCGGATCATATATTTCCCGGTTAACAACTTGTTTCACATACTCTCTTGGTTTCATTTCATCAGCATACTTATGGTAATACGGGATTCGTCCTCCAATAATCATGCTTTTGAGGTTAAGGTCTTCAACCAGTTCTTTGCGTGCCTCATACAAACGGGTTCCGATTTTTAACCGTCGAAAGTCAGGGTGAACCATCATGGCAATTCCGTATAGTTGGAGTCCATCCGGATCATGATTAGTTATATAGCCATAATCACATATTTCGTCAAAGTTGTGAGTATCTTCGTATTGTTGGAAGTCGATAATCAGACTGGAAGATGCCCCAATAATTTCACCATCGTATTCAACACAATGCTGTCCCTCGGGAAAAACTGCCAGTTGACTCTCTATATGCCCATGTTCCCATGGGTCCATTTTGGGAAAGCAAACATGTGACAACTCAACAATTGCATCTATATCTTCTTTTCGAACATTTCTTACGATAAGATTTTTTTCCATTTGCTTTAAGTCGATTTGTTCCAAGTCCATCGCTCCTTTAATGTTTCTGAATATCTAACAATCTTAATTTATGGATAATTGAAAACTTCAAGATTCCAGCGAAATCATTTCCTTTAGAGAAGAGAATACTACCAGGCGATGGGTGGCTCGTGCAATAGGTGTGCATGTAAACAGTGTCAGCATGGACTCTCTGTTATTACCCAGCATAATCCATATTTCTGATGGTTCCACAAAAGTTATTGACTCCACTTCATAATAATATCTGTAGCTCTCATCTTCAAATACTATTTCGTCACCTATCTCCACCTCATCCAGTCGGTTGAAATGGCTATTGTACTGATACATCCTGTGGCCTGAAATCACAAAGTTTCCTTTACCATCAGGCAAGTCACTGCTGATCATTCGGGCGAGGGTTCTGTTAAGATTTGATGCACTGGCATTTTCAATAACGGTCATATCAAGATTAATGACTGGAATTTTTAGTCTGCCTATACTTTCACCTGATGAAAAAGGAGATTCCTTATCCAAACCATCCAATAAAGACACATATGGTTCCGGCTCAACAAACTCCGGTTCTGTTGGCTCTTCGCCGATTGGCTCAGTTATTAAATCTTCGACGTCTTCATCCATCGGTGTTTTTTCTGACTCATAAAATATAAATACAGCTATTATTATTAACAACAGCAGAATAAGAAACACAGCTTTTTGATATTTCCATCCTCTTTTATTCATTCCATTTTCGCCTTCTTCCGCTGAATTCCACTAATTAAAGCGCATTTCCCTGATAATATTCAATCCCTCAGGCAATACAAATAACTCCTGAGGAAATGGTCCTTCCTTCATGTCGGTATAAATTCGCCGATGAATTCTCCCGTCCGCCATTTGCATCTCTTCTTTTAATGGCAGACCAAACTCCTTAGACATCCATACCCTGTAAATTTCTTCCTGTCCACCGTGAGTTGATTTGTTTTCCAGCAAATATACCGGTTGATTGCGATAGTCTACCTCTTCCACAGACGATACCCTATCAATAAAATTTTGATCAAATCTGCTTCCTGCAACAGCATACCGACTTTCATCCAGGTCTTGTGGCAGCAATTCTATATCTGTGTATGTGTATGCAATTGCTTCATTCGCCTCTGGGTCGATCTGATAAAAAGTCCCATCCGTCTGCCTTGTCAGTAAAATCATGGTTTCCCCTGTCAATGAATTTGTCATTTCAAGCCGGCTGGCGTAACCCTGATGCCACACTTCGATAACCCCCATATTTCTTTCGGAAAACTTATAGGGTGTTTTATAATAGTATCCCTCCAGGTTTTCACTTTTGCTCAGTACCTGCTGCCAGCTTTCAGCTGAGATAACTTCAGAATTTATATATGCCGCAAGCAATCCTATTAGCATTGTCATCACAATCATCATTCTTTTTGACATGCTGTCCCTTCTTTCCATATCTTATTTCACCAGCTTCAAATATGCTGATACTAGTATACCCGATAATCATCCTTTGATAACAGCATGGGAAGCAATACAGCTTATTCAGGTAAAAAGTTAAAAAAACAGACCCCAAAAGAGTGCGAAAAAATCCACACCCATTTGGGGTCTGTTTAACCATATTTAACTGTTATATGCATCCTCATCCTTCATTAAATCAATTAGCTGGGACAGCAGCTCCTGCATGTGAATCTCTGTTAAATTGAGCATTTCCATTGCCCTGGTAGAAAATGAGTACTGCAAACCATCAGCACCCATCTGAATTCCCAGCATCATGACCATGGCATCTGCTAAATGGGTTATTGCAACCAGTTCTTTGTTTGCTGATGCTTTTTCCGGTTCATGGTGATGCGCAATGGCCTCCACCAAGTCCTTCGGCAGATTCCATTTTTCTGCGATTTTTGAGCCAATCTGACCGTGGTGAAAGCCAATTATTTTTTCTTCAGCTTCCATAAAAGACACTTTTTCCCTGTTAACTGTATCTTGTACTGCAGCCATCTGTTCTTTGAGATAGTGATTCATCACTACTTTCCCTACATCCCTTAACAAACCTGCTACATAAGCTTCATCAGGTTTGGGATAACGGGTTTTTTTCGCAATTAATCTGGCAGCAATGGCACAGGTCTGGGATTGATTCCAAAGTGCCTTTTTTTCCATTGAATATCCAGGCAATTCCTGTGCCATCATTTTACTTACAGTCGCAGCAAGCGCAATACTTTTAATCGCCTGAAAACCCAGCACAACAGTTGCCTGAGAAATAGTGCTTATTTTTCTGGCATAACCGTAATGAGTCGAATTGGCAAACCGCAACACTCTGGCGGTTAAGCTTTGATCTTTTGTAATTTCTTTCTCTATATCCTGAACAGTTGATTCCGGATCTTCCGTCAGCTGAATAATTCTGCTGACAGTCATGGGAAATGCCGGGATGTCTTCAACGCGATCGATAACTTCCTGGATAGATTTTTTTTTCATAGGAATCTCTCCGTCTCTGAAATAGTATTCTTATTTATCCGGTGTCAATCATCGTAATAATTCCATCTGCAATAAAATGAAATATGTGATTTCGCTCCCGTTAGGGAGAATCAAAGATTTACAATCATATACTTATTACCACTCCATTGAAGAAACTTTATGAGATCATGATGCTTAATCGACAGGGTCGCACGGTTATCATTCGGGTGAAAGGTTATATATTCGTGCTCTTCTGTCACCTTGTCCAACAATACATGCGTTTCGTTATTCACATCGTTAATTAAACCAAAGGGGCTGACAGATCCCGGCTCCAGTCCCAAATGTTTTTCGAGCCTTTCCGGCGACGCAAAACTAAGGTTTCCAAAACCCAGCCTTTTGCCAACTTCCTTTATGCGTAGTGGTTTCTCATTTTCTGTAATCATCAAAAAGTGTCTGTTGCCTTTGTAATTGCGTAAAAATAGATTTTTGCAATGAAGTCCTTCAATTCCTTCTGCGTACTTTTTTGCATCTTCAACGGTATAGGCAGGAGGATGCTCGTGAAAAGTGTACTGAATGTTAAGATCTTCCAACACTTTCAGAACCTTGTTTACTTCTGGATTGTTTTTAGGCATCCGATTAGTCATCCTTTCCATTTTTTCTGTTAACTGTTTAATTGAATTACCGCTGCGTGATTCCCTCTCTCCTCACCCATTCTCCGATGAGAAAAGAGCCTTTCTTTCTCACAGCAGGTACAGATTCCTGATTTAAAAATGTTTCCCGTTGGTATCCCTTCAAGCTTTAGAAAGTTTTCGTGCACTGATTCCAGGGACAATCTCCACTGCTCATCATTCACCCTGGACAGTCTGGTCACATACTGTGGAAATACCTTAATCTGATTGTATACATCTTCCCGTATCAAAAAACAACATTTTCCTATGCCTGGGCCAATGCCAACCTGAATATTTTCGGCCTTGCTTCCGTAAACTGTTTTCATGCGATGAGCCATTTTCCCCGCCATACCAGCAAATGCTCCACGCCAGCCGGCATGAGCCACACCTGCAACCCTTTTTACAGCGTCGATATAAAACAATGAAGTACAGTCTGCATGAAAAGTTGCCAGAGGAATCCCTGGGACGTTTGTTATCAAGCCATCAATCCCCTTGTACTTTTTGAGCCTTATTATTCCACTTCCTATATCCTGTTCGGACACTACCCTAATTTCAGTTTCATGTATCTGATCCGAAAGAACCAGATTTTTCCAGTCGATTTTCAAAGCCTGACTAAATCGCTTAAAGTTCTCAATAATCAGTTCTTCTTTGTCTCCTGAAGCAAAGCCCAGGTTCATACTTTTATAGCACCCCTCACTAACACCGCCATGCCTGGTGCTAAAGCCATGAGTAATATTCAGTTTTTTATCCCAACCTAAAAAGGCTCCATATTCCACTTGCTGATTCCAGTACCAGTTAAATTGTTTTTTGTTAAAGTCCATATATAGTTCCTTTCCCGAAGCCCATCTATGTTCTTTATTATGCTTATAGATATTCTAACATATTTTCTCCAAAAACAAAGTCATCCGGGACCCAATGCCCGGATGACTTTGTTACTGATGACAACCACAATCATTCGAAATAATCGTATTCATGGTGAAACGCCTGTTATTTTCCGTCATTTTCTTTTCAATTAACTGCAATAAACCAAAAACCTCTTCAGCCTTTCCACGTATCTGCGTTGTCATCGATCCAACCTGATATTCCAGTCCGCTATTACTGATAATCTCCAGGACTTGTTGCACATCATTATCTGTCTCAAGGGTTTTCAAAGGAACGTATTGGATCTGACAGCTTATGAATCTGTCTTTTGCCACAACGCGCATATAAATCCTCCTTTTTCTGTTTCGGCCAATATTTCTTCTTGTTGTAGCGTAAAGTTTGAATCGTCAGCCGTTGGTGGTACAAAAAGACATTCTTTTCCTTTAACAAAAGTTTCAGGACAATACTTTTGTAAATCTTCCATTGTTTTAAAACTGGCATGTTTAAATACCGTGCTTTTCTGAAAGTCTTCGCTCTGATAAAGTTCTCCCCAGGAACTGTCCTTATTGATCGTACCAATCAATAAGTAACCGCCGGGTTTAAGAACCCGATATAGCTCGTTAAATACTTGCTGACCATCATGAAAAAACTCAAAAACTGCCATGGAGGCAACAGCATCGAAACTTCCTTCAGAAAACGGTAATTGATATAAATCTGCTTGCTTAAATACTATAGAATTTGTATGAGAAGGAAATTTTTCTTTTGCTTTTTTCAGCATGTCTTCAGAGATATCAACAGCTGTCACTTCAGCCCCTTTTTCCGCAAGCTTATAACTAAAGTTTCCGGTGCCACAACCTGCATCCAATGCCTTCATTCCTGGTTCTACCGGTAGCATGCGCAGAGCCAGCCTGGACTCTACCAGATCGACGAAAGCACCTGAAACGCTTTTATACCACTCATCATACTGTTGTGCTTCACCATCAAAAATAGCCATATTTTCACTCTCCTCCTGGCAAAAATTCGTTTGTAAAGGCTTTTTCCGCATCCAATGCCTGACTAAGCAACTCCTGATCATACATCCATAATGCATAGGTTTCCCATACCTCTAGTTTCATTTCGCCCCATCTGTCTGCATCAGCCTGGTATACATTAGCTAAATACTGCTGACTTGCTATCACCATTTCTTCATCCATTTCCGGTACATGAGCCAGTAGATGCTGAGCTGCTTCTTCCGGATGATTAATAGCATATTCATATCCTTTTGTTACCGCTGCCAAAAATCCTCTGGCCAACTCCGGGTCCTGATCAAGCAGTTCTTCATGTGCAATGATAACAGGAGTGTAAAAGTTTAGAGCCGGTTCATAGTCCTGTAACAGAATGAAGTTAATGTCATAGTCTCTCAGTTCCGCAGCGATACCATCCCATCCATAATAAATCCAGCTGAAATCCACATGGTTTTCTACCCCATCAAAGAAGTCGGAAGTTCCGATGTTCACAAAGCCAACCTCATCGAAATCACCACCGTCGTTATCCATTAACGCTTTAATCATTGATTCTTCGACGGGCGACCCCCAACCGCCGTAATCTTTTCCTTCAAAATCCCGGGGCCTTTCGATACCTTTTTCTGCCGGTGATGCAAAACCCGAAGTGTTGTTTTGTATAATGGCCGCAATGGCCTTTACAGGCAATGGATCTTCGGCAGTCCGTGCGTAGGTTACTTCTTCCTGATAGCTAATGCCAAACTCTCCCTGACCTGCACCAATTAAGTCAGCGCTGCCACCGTGACTGGGCTGAATAATGTCCGCTTCAATGCCTGCTTCCTCAAAATATCCCATTTCCACAGCGGTGTATAAGCCTGTGTGATTGGTGTTTGGAACCCAGTCCAATACCACTGTAACTTTTTCCAGTTCCCCAACCTCCTGACCTGTTGCAGGTTCAGTTCCGCCATTCCCGCATCCGGTAAGGAATAAAGCTGCTACAATTACCATTCCAATTACTTTTGATCGTTCTTTTCTCTTTCTCATCTGACCTCTCCTCCTATTCTAATTTTGAGGCCTGATCTTTCAGCGGTACAAAAAAAGCCTGCCACCTTTAGGATTGCAGACCATATCAATTACTAAATGATCCCTCCGCTGGCATTATCCAGATCAGGTGTCGGGTCGGAATGAAACATTCCCTCTCAGCCAGACTTATCCAGCTCCCCGTTTTTTTGTTGTTACTTTTTACAAGTTCATTATAATCCTCCTGTTAAAATCTGTCAACTTATCCGCCGGCAGATAAAAAGTGAAACCGAAATGCATCGATAACCGCTTTGCAGTCTTCTTTCTTTCCCTTAAAAATAATTTCCGTGCAAGGGATGGATATAACGCCATAGTCTCTATTATGCTTAATTTCAACAGTAATTCGACAGTTATTAACACGATAGCTTCCGTTGCAGCCATGAGGATCTTGTCTTAAAAAAAATTTCTTAACCATAGAGCCTGAAATACTGCTGTCAAGGGTATAGGTATAAAAATCATCAGAACCGGTATTCAATGTTTTATTCATTAAGAATTCACCTCTTGATTATTTCACTAAAATCAGATATGATTCTGATATAATACTAATGAATAGGGTATAATTAGTATAGGAGCCAACCGGGCTTTGGCAGATGCACTGCCAAAGCTTTTATAATATGACAGGTAAAGAAATAGCGGCACAGGAGGTGTTATGTATGGATACATTAGTATATTCATTGATTCGAATCACGCTAATGATTTTGATCTTTAGAAGCGTCATTAAACTCATGGGAGGGGGCGGTTTCGCCACCCGTTCTATCAAACGTTCTGAGCCGCAATCTTCAACTCCTTCCGATACAGAAGAAGCTGAAGCCAATGAAAAAAAACCAGAACCCCCTAAAATGGTTGAAGACGAAGTAACCAAAAAACCCATTGCTGAACATAAGGCGTATATTTTAGTTGACGATGAGGGAAACCGTCGTTATTTTGCAGACTGGGATTCCCGACAGCTGTATATTCAGTCAAAATCAACGTAAGAGTCTATTCTCAAAGCTTATTTAAAGACCTTTTGCTCCCGGCAAAAGGTCTTTTTTTCATTCCGGAAACGCAATAAGATTCATCCAGTGCCTTCGGTCTTTATATTCCAGACTGACAGGGGCCTCTAAAAATTCATTCATTAGTTCCTCCGTCATCAGGTCATTCCTTCTACCTGCTGCAAACACGCCTCCATCTTTCATCAGCAATACCTTATCAAATACAGGCAGTATTTCTTCCGTCCGATGGGTTACATATATCAAAGCCGGTGCTTCCGATTGCCTGCTTAACTTGTCTATATATCTCAATAGCTGTTCGCGGGCAAAAAGGTCCAGCCCTGTACATGGTTCATCAAGTATTAAAAGCCTGGGTTTTGCCATTAAGGCTCTGGCAATCAATACTTTTTGTTTTTCTCCCTGAGACAGGGTTTGATAGGGTCGGTGAGCATAATCAATGCATCCCAGCTGCTCCAGCAGATCCGAAGCGACTAAAATGTCATGTCTGGAAGGTTCGTCAAACAGTCCAATAACAGCTTCTTTTCCACTGATAACAATATCAAGTGCTGATTCGTTGAGATAAAAGCGTTCCTGTATAGCCGTACTAACCCATCCGATCAGTTTACGCAGTTCTCTCAGATCGTAGTGACCAAATGTTTTTCCCAGCACCTCAACATTTCCGGAAGATGGGAACAGATAACCATTAATCATGTTCAAAAGAGTGGTTTTTCCGGAACCATTCAGCCCCATGATTGCCCATTGTTCACCTTCTTCAATTTGCCAGTTCACATTTTTTAATAAAAATTTACTGCCTCTCCACAATGAAACATCTTCAATTTTGATGATCATTTTCTTTCCTCCGTCGTCGTTAATTACTGGCTGCCCTCTTTATTGCTGCATGTGTACATCCACTTGAGGATATGGAATATTGATTCCTTCTCTGTCAAAGGTCTCTTTCACATTTTCCATCATTTCAAAATAAATGGTCCAGTAATCCTGCGCCTGACACCATACTCTGAAATAAAAAACAATGGCATTGTCGCCATGTTCTCCCAATACAATCATGGGCGCCGGTTCTTTCATTACAAGCGGATGTTCATCCGCAATTTTTTGAAGCACCTGCTTTACTTTTTGAATATCATCACCATAGCCTACACCAAATTTAAAGTCCACTCTTCTGGTATCATAGGATGAGTAATTAACAGCACTGCTATTAGATAGATTTGCATTAGGAATAATAATTTTTCTATTATCCGGAGTGTTCAATATGGTGTAGAATACCTGAATGTCTTTGACGGTTCCGGCATAGCCGGCAGCTTCAATGTAATCACCAACTTTAAAGGGCTTTAAAATGAGGATCAACACACCACCTGCAAAATTCGCAAGACTTCCCTGCAACGCCAGACCTATTGCAAAACTCATAGCACCCAAAACCGCAACAAATGATGTCATTTCAGCACCAAGCATTGATGCAATAGTGATCACCAGTAAAATCTGAAGTATAATACGAATCATTGGCACTAAAAACGACTTAAGAGACTGATCTAAATTTGACTTGTCCATTCTTTCGGCTGTTATTGAAGAAATTTTCTTAATAACACTCAGGCCAACCACCAGAAAGACAATCGACAATAAGACTCTGCCAGCATACGCATAAATCATCTCCATAATAATATCCACATAACCACTCCTCTTTCAGTATAGTATTTCTATATGCTAATAATATTAATTACCCTAATAAGCTTATCACAAACCTGTTTCCTGTCTTCTGCAAACATCGTCACTTCGTCCAAGGTAAAAATATGCTAGGATTCAATCACTCGCATGGCATTTAATATAGCCAGTAATGCAACTCCCACATCTGCAAATACTGCTTCCCAGATTGATGCCATACCAAATGCACCCAATATCATAACCAATGCTTTTACTCCTAGGGCTGCGACAATATTTTGCCAGACAACTCCATGTGTTTTTTTTGCAATTGAGAATGCCTTAATTATGCTGGATAGCTGATCTGTCATGATCACCACATCTGATGCTTCAATAGCAGCATCAGAGCCCAGGCCTCCCATCGACACACCGATATCTGCCCTGGCCAGAACGGGAGCATCATTTACGCCATCCCCTACAACCATAATTTTACCTTTTCCTGAATTTTTTTCCATTATTTCTTCCGTAACTCTTACTTTATCATGAGGCAGCAAGTTTGCATATACTTCGTCGATTCCCAACTTTTCGGCGATTTGGTCTGCAATGGATTTCTGGTCACCTGTAAGCATAATAACACGATTAATTCCGGATTCTTTTAGTTCAGATATAGCCTTTGCTGCTTCCGCTTTAACCTGATCTCGGATCACTACATATCCTGCATACTTTTTATCAATCGATATATGGACTACTGTTCCGGGCTCAAAGCATTCTGCTGTTTCTATACTGTATTCTTCTAGAAATTCTTTTTTTCCGATCATTATTTGATGCCCAGAGATGCTGCTGATAATACCACGTCCCGGCAACTCCTGATACTCGTCAATAATGCTTTCATCAATTGTATCTCCATAGGCACTCCGGATGCTTTCAGCTATTGGATGATTCGAATAATATTCCGCTGTTGCCATTTTCATTAGTATTTCTTCTTTCGAAAATGATTCTGCTGCATAAATTTCCTCTACTCTAAAAATTCCCTGAGTCAACGTGCCTGTTTTATCAAATATAATGGTGTCCACATCTTTAAGAGCTTCCAGGTAGTTTCCTCCTTTAACTAATATACCTGCTCTTGACGCTCCGCCTATACCACCGAAAAAGCCAAGTGGTATTGAAATCACCAAAGCACACGGACATGAAATAACCAGAAATATTAATGCGCGGTAAAACCATTCACTGAACCGGGCTTCCGGAATGAGCAGCGGAGGAATCAAAGTGATTCCAGCGGCAATACCAACCACTACCGGTGTGTAATATCTGGCAAATCTGGTTATGAATTTCTCTGTTTTTGCTTTTTTTGCACTGGCATTCTGAACCAGTTCCAGTATTTTTGATACCGCCGAGTCTCCATACTTTTTGTCAACATGAATGGTCAGTACTCCTGTTTGATTAATTGAACCACTCAACACTTCGCTGCCTGGTTTTACGTCCCTTGGCAGGGATTCACCTGTTAGTGCTGACGTGTCAACCATCCCTATACCAGATAGTACATGCCCGTCCAGCGGTATTTTTTCGCCTGGCCTGACCAAAATATGCTGCCCCGGTTCGACAACAGACGGGTCGACTCTCTCCTCACCCTGCACTGTTATCAGGCTGGCATATTCCGGTCGGATATTCATGAGGGACGCAACAGACTTTCTGGAACGATTAACCGCTTTACCCTGAAAATACTCCCCAACCTGATAGAACAGCATGACTGCAACGCCTTCCGGGTGTTCTCCAATAGCAAAAGCTCCCAATGTTGCAATACTCATCAGAAAATTTTCATCAAAAATACGACCTTTTAACAAATTGGTAAAAGCCCTTTTCAGAACAGGTCCGCCAGCCACAAGGTAGGCTGCCAGATAAACCCCTATCGATACAGGAGCTTGGAAATTGATCAACCATGGGATCACAAAAAAAACACCGCTAATGATAATAATTTTTAATGATTGGCTTTCGTCATAATGTTGTTCGCCATCGTTATTATCCGGATGATTCCCAAGCTTCTCAAAAAGATTCTCGGATTCCGGAATCTCAGTTACCTGAACTTCATGCTCAATGTCAGTTACAATTTTTTCGATTTCACTTTGCATTTTGCCAGCATCAACCGACTGTTTTATCCCAACTTTTAGCCTTTGAGTCATATAGTTCAGGTGTACTTCCGATACATAAGTCAGCTTCTGAATCTTTTGCTCCATTTTATTTGCACAGTCTGCACAGTTTAAATGGTCCAGTTTATACTGTCTAAACTCAAAATGTTTCATGGTCATCGTCTCCGTTTCACTCATTGATATGTTCTAAGCCCTTCATAAGCACGCTTTGAATGTGATCATCGTCCAGAGAATAATACATCACCTTGCCATCGCGTCGGTTTTTAACAATTCTGGCTTGTCTGAGAATTTTTAACTGATGGGACACAGCTGACTGGCTGACATCTAAAACATATGAAATATCACAGACGCACATTTCCTGCACTCCCAGTACATAAAGAATTTTAACTCTTGTCGGATCGGAAAAAACCTTAAAAAAATGCGCCAAATCCACTGCCTCACTGTCTGAAATCATTTTATCTTCAACCCGCTTTATCAGATCATGATGAATGATCGTGACCGCACATCTATCCTTTTCCATCTTTACCCTCCTTAATATGAATACATGTTCATATGTTCATTTATATTATAAATTAAAAGCCCGGATTCGTCAATGGAATCCAGGCCTATTGATCCAGGCTTTCTACACACTTCATTCCCAGTTTGATTATGATGTAACCGTCACTTTAACCATTTTGTCGCCAGCTTCAATTTTATCCACTATTTCAAGTCCCTCTGTCACCTTTCCAAATACGGTATGGTTCCCATCCAGATGAGGTTGCGGGCTGTGGCAGATAAAAAACTGACTTCCACCAGTATCTCTTCCTGCATGTGCCATCGAAAGACTTCCACGTTCATGTTTATTCGGGTTGTTGTCAAGCTCACATTTGATTGTGTATCCCGGCCCCCCGGTACCGTTCCCTTTAGGGCACCCGCCCTGAATCACAAAGTCATCAATTACGCGATGAAAGGTAAGACCATCATAAAATCCTTCCTGAATCAGTTTAACAAAGTTATCCACCGTCTTCGGCGCATCTTTTTCAAACAACTCTACATGAATGGTTCCTTTTTCTGTTTCAATAACTGCATTTTTCAACTTTCTTCACACTCCTTATATAAGTTATATTTCAGTCAGTTCTTTTGATCTCCCTTTACAACATTAACACTGACCCGGTTTCTTCCGGCTTCTTTTGCTTCATAAAGAGATCTGTCTGCCCGCTCAACCAGCTTTTCCGCGCCAGCTTCCGAGGAAGGCATCATAGTTGCTACGCCTATACTTATAGTTACATAATCACTGATAAGTGATTCGTCATGCTGAATTTTCAGCTCTTTTACCGCTTCACGATATGTTTCTGCAATCTTAAAAGCTCCATCTGCGTTGGTAGCTGGCATTATTCCAACAAATTCTTCTCCTCCATAGCGAGCTGCAAGATCCCCGGGTCTCTTCAAGGTTTTCTGAAGGCATTCTGCGACTTTTCGAAGGCATTCATCTCCCTCCAAATGACCATAGCGGTCATTATATCGCTTAAAGTAATCAATATCTGCCATCAGTACAGAAACAGGTTGCCCATCCCGAAAGGCTCTTTTCCACTCAGTCTTTAAGGCTTCATCAAACCGCCTTCTGTTTGGAATACCGGTAAGTCCATCAATAAGACTGGCGTCCCTCAATAAATCCCGATAATGTTTCAATTCCAGGTGATTTCTTACCCTTGCTTTAACAATAGAAGCATTATAGGGCTTTGTAATATAATCAATTGCGCCCAGTTCCAGTCCCTTCGCTTCATCTTCCTGCTGAGACATGGCCGTTACAAAGATTATCGGTATATCTTTCGTTGAATCAGATGCTTTCAAAATTTCGCAGATTTTATAGCCGTCAATTTCCGGCATCATCACATCAAGCAAAATTAAGTCTGGCGGATCCTCTGAAGCAGCAATATTTAAAGCAGTTTTTCCGTCTGTCGCCACTTTCACCTGCCCCTCGCCCTTTAGTAACTGGCCCAGCATTTGTATGTTGACAGGGCTATCATCCACAATAAGAATGGTTTGTTGCTTATCATTTGTTTGCATTGCCACAGTCCCTTCTCCGCAAAGTTTACTTCGATAAAACAGTAAATTATTCAGGTTGCTTGCTTTGTAAACTTCCATCGCTGACCTGATAAACAATTTCAGTAAATTCGCCCTGCATATTTGTTATCATAAAATTAATTATTTTAACATCCATATTACCTTTCTGATCAACGGAAATCTTATATGCGTTTTCATGCTGATGAATTCTGAATATCATCCCCTGTTGCTCATTATCTTTGTATTCCATGGATATACCGTCATCATCATAATAATGGTATTCGGCATAATGGTCCACAAAAGCCAGTACTGTCAGGTAACTAAAGTTCATAAGATCAACATTCTGAGCAGGTTCTGACAGAACAATCATCTTATTTTTCCGGATAAACAGGGCAGTTTCTTCCAATTCCAGGTGCATGTAATGATGACCTGGCCTGATAACCTGAAATTCGTCCTGATGATTCATAACCGTTTTCCACAAAAGCATTTCTTCCGGTACCCAAATATAACGACCACGGTCATTTTCACGATAAACAGGCGCCATCATCGCAGAGTCACCTACCAAAAGCTGGTCCTCCACTTCTTTGGAATGATCATCATCATATTCGAAAGAAAGCAATTTGAAATAAAGGTCTTTTTTCAGCGCTGCTTTCATGTACTCAGAGTATATATACGGTATTAATGCATATCTGAGTTCCAGCACTTTTCTCATTGTATCAGTTGTCTTGTCATCAAAAGCATAAGGTTCCTGATTCCTGGTTCCCAATGCTGAGTGATTTCGGAATAGTGGCGTCAGCAAGCTCGCCTGACTCCATCTAATTAATAGAGCAGCACTGGCGTCACCTCCAAAACCACCAATATCAGATCCAATATATAAAAAGCCGCCCATATTTAAAGATGGCATCATATAGATCATTAACAGAATATGTTCCCACCATGAATGATTATCTCCTGTCCACAATCCGGCATAACGCCCCATACCTGTAAATGATGACCGGGAAAAAAGCAGAAAACGCTTATTTGAACCTATATCCTGCAGCCCTTCAGCTGCAGCCCTGGTCATATTAAACCCGTAGAGGTTATGTATTTTATGATGGGACGTCCGATGTCCTTCCAGCATTTGATACATACTTTCATAGTCTTCCTTGCTTCCGGACAATGTCTCAAACAATGTTTCCAATTCAAAGTAGTCTTTAAGGTCCAGATTTTTCCTTTCACATTCTTTGGCCTTTTCAATAAACTTCTTTAGTCCTTCACATGTATAGAAAATGGATGGCTCATTCATATCATTCCAGAAGCCTTCAATACCAAAGTCCACAAGATTTTTATATTTTTCGCCAAACCATTTACGCACTTGTGGTTTCTGAAAGTCAGGAAAATGGACCCAACCCGGCCACACTGCAGCTTTATAAGGCTCACCTTTAATATTAGTACAAAAATACTCCTTTTCTATCCCTTCTTCATATACCTCATATCCCGGTTCTATCTTTACACCCGCATCTATAATGGGAATCAAACGGAACCCTTTGGTTCTCATTTCCTTCACCATATCTTCAAAATCAGGGAACCTGGTGCTGTCTATCGTAAAATTTTTATAACCCTCCATGTAATCAATGTCAAGATATATCGCATCACAGGGCAGCCATTTTTTCCTCATATTATCGGCTACTTCCAGAATTTTGTTCCGAGTGTCGTAACTCCATCTTGATTGTTGATTTCCAAAGGCCCACTTCGGAGGTGCATATCCTACTCCCTGAAGATTCCTGAAAGCTTGTACCGTTTCCAGGAGAGTTTCGTTCTGGAAGAAATACAGATCAAAATCAACGCCATCGATAATTATAATCATCTCATCAGGGTGAGTAAAACCAATATCGTAGCTAATCCTACCCGGAAAATCCAGGTAGATACCACAATGACTGTGGCCCGATATAAACAAGTAGTTATGAGCACCATATAATGCAGATTTGTCAGGCGTATGAACGGGATCATCCGTAGCATACGCTTCAATGTACCGACCTCTTTTGTCCGCCCCTCCCATGGCTTCTCCAAGTCCTAAGACCCGGTCGCCTTTATTCATTTTATACCTGAGGACGGTTTCATCAGTCTTGCAGTCAACTTCGAATAATGGTAAAGAAGCCTCAATTTGAAGTTCCAGTCTGTCGCGGGAGTAAGAAAGGCTTTCTGTCTCTATGGGGTTTCCAAAGCGAAATAACTGAGCATGTGGATTTAATAAATAGGACTTCATGGACTATACCACCCTTTCCGTACAATTATATAAAGGGTTTCGTTAAGCAAACCAATGACTGTTCTTTTCCATTATTACCACTTTTTCAGACTTTTACCCGCATAAAAAATTCTTTTATTCTACAAATTATTCGCACTGTTAATAGCAGGGCTCCTCCAAACAACCGCCAGGTCCCCCTTTATCATCGCTGTGTTCATTTCCGGATATTGTACGGTTTCGTCCCATCCGCTTGCCTGTATAAAGATTTGAGTCAGCCTTTCGCAGCAGGTCAACAGCACTATTTTTAGAATCACTAAAAGCAAGACCAATGGTCACGGTTATATGGATGTCATGATGATTAGCTCTAAAAACTGTATCCGCAATTTTCCTGCGAATACGTTCGCAGGCTCGCAGTGCTTCTCCGGGAGTTGCATCTGAAAAAACAATCAGAAATTCTTCACCTCCAAAACGACCGCATACGTCGTTATTTCGAACAGAAGACTGCAAAATGGAAGCCAGTTCGCGAAGAATCACGTCCCCTGCCAGATGTCCATAACTGTCATTGATCATTTTGAAATGATCCAGGTCCAATAGTGCCACTGAAAAACCTTTGCCTTTTTCACGATTCCGCTCAACTAATTGTTCAACAATCATAGTGATGGCACTTTTATTGTAAATTCCAGTTAATCCATCTTTGGTACCCTGTATTTCAAGATCATCCACCTGGCGGCTGATAAAGCCAAAATAATAAACCGACGAAAACAACGCAACCAAAGCTCCGATAGAGGTTATAGCGATCGACTCCATAAACCCTTGATCATTTTTCTGTCTTTGATCCTGGTAATCTTTATGAAGCAACCCGGTTAACTGATCCGAAAGATTTATCGCAACTGCCATGGTATTAATGGCCGTATGTAAGACCTTCGAAGCTCCTCTCCATCTCCGCTGTATTGATTTACTATGGTTATCGTGTTGATTTTCGATGACTCATAGCTTTTATTGATAACGTTCAACCAGTGGTATTCATCATTTGTCAGATCGTGAGAAAAAAGTTCTCCAAGAATAGCGCTAATCTCCCTATTGTTTTGTTCGATAAAATACAGGCTGTTGCGATCATTGCGCTCATAAAAATTTGCAAGATGATATTGCTGGGAAGCGATTTTCACCTTAAGATCACTGGTCAGAAGAATCATTTTTAAATTTTTTTCAGATAAGTTCTGCTGTGCAGTGCGCAGATTCATGGCATAATAAATCGAGCTGGCAAAGGCCATAAAAATAAAGAGAATCACCAGCATATATCCCAACTTAATAAACTTCGTATTGTTTTTTCTCATCTCGGATCACATCCATAGCTATATTTCAGTAATCAACAAATAAGACTTTCTTACTATTTGATATTCGACAATAAGTGGATAAATCCTCTAAAAGAAATGAATAAACACAAAATTTTTAATGAGTTTTCTACAGGTTTTTGTTATAATACGATGAACGCAAACATACTTTTTAGCAACAATATAAATTTTGCAGTTTAAACAGGAGGCTTAATATGTCTATTTATGTATTCGGTCACCAGCATCCCGATACGGATTCAATCACTTCGGCTGTCGCCCTGGCTTATTTAAAAAAACAGCAAGGCATGGATGCTATTCCCTGCCGCCTTGACACCATCGGTAGAGAAACTCAGTTTGTGCTGGATTACTTCAACCTGCAAACACCTCAACTAATCGACAACGTAAAAGTACAGGTTAAAGATATCCGTTATGATTTTACCCAGGGTATCACTCCGGAGTGCTCTATACTGACAGCATACCAAACGATGGTGCAGAATCATTTTGAAACGCTGGCAGTTTTGGATAATGAAGAAAACTTGCTGGGTATCGTCAGTATGAAAGATATTGCCATGGGCCTTATTAAAGGCGATTTTTACCACCTTAAAACATCCCTCCGCAATTTGGCAGCAACACTGGGCGGAACCTTGTTGACTGAACAGCGCAAACAGATCGACGGTAAAATATCCGTTATTGCCTTTTATTACAAAACAATCCGTGGAACTTTAGGTCCGGACAGCATTATCATTGTAGGGGATCGCTATGATATTATTGAACATGCCATCGAATCCGGCGTTCAGCTAATCATACTGACGGGAGCCAATACTCTTCCCCGGGAGCTGCTTTCCAAGGCTAACAGTAATGGCATTTCAATTCTGTCAGTTCCTCAGAATACATTTCATGCAGCTAAGATAATTGACCAATGCAACTATGTTTCTACAATTATGCGATCAGGTAATATTATCAAGTTTATTGATACTCAATATCTGGAGGAGTTAAAAGATGAGCTGGCAAATTCACATTTCAGAAATTACCCAGTAGTTGATTTAAATAATCGCTTTTTAGGATTCATTAATCGTAAGCACCTGATGAACCCAGAGCGAAAACAGGTTATTCTTGTAGATCACAATGAGTCTGGACAAAGTGCAGATGGCCTTGAAGAAGCCCAGATTCTGGAAGTAGTAGACCACCATAAAATCGGCGATTTATCCACCAGTATGCCTATTAGTTTTCGAAATAAACCTGTCGGAAGCACCTGTACCATTGTTGCAGAAATGTATCAGGAAGCTGGCGTTGAGATTCCTGACAATATCGCCGGTGCACTGATTTCCGGCATTATCTCAGATACCCTTTATTTTAAGTCACCCACTACTACAGATCAGGATCAAAAAACGGTCGAAAAACTAAACGGTCAATTAAATCTTAATCTGGAAGAATATGCCATGGAAATGTTCAGGGCAGGAACCTCATTGGAAGGTCAAAGCACTGAAGATGTGTTTTACAAAGATTTTAAATCTTTTTATCTGGAAGGCGAAAAAGTGGGAATCAGCCAGGTTTTCACTCTGGATCTGGATGAGATAAGCAACCGTAAAAATCAATTGCAAGACTTAATGAAAACCATTAAACACGAAGGATCTTATTATCTCGTTTTACTTTTAGTGACCGATATCCTAAAAGAAGGTTCTTACGTCTATTATGTATCCAGAACAAGGCATTTGCTGACAACCGCTTTTTCCACCACTGTGGAGCAGGGCACTTTTATACCCCATGTTATTTCCAGAAAAAAACAAGTTATACCTAAAATTGTCGAAGCAATCCTTTCAAGTCAGTAATAGTGCCTGCCAATGTTAATAAATAATTCCAAACATAAAGCTGGCCAATAAAGGCCAGCTTTTATTCAATGTTTTATTCGATTTCCCCCACACCGCTCAAAAGCTTTTCCTGCAGCTTTTTATCTTCATCACCATGCAGTTCCGACATCACGGCATACAGGGATTTAACTGCTTCTGCCGGAAGCGCATCCACCCCATCCTTAACCGTTTGTCGCGATTCCACATATTGAATCCGCTGAACAAAGTGAACCATAAAGTCTTTTCGATACTCCGGATCTTCCAGGTCAGCATCAAATCCATCAATTTTCATGATTTCCATTTCTTCAAAGGGTTCCCATTTTACAAATTCAGCTCTATCCTCAATGATCGATTCTATAATCTCGAGAGTATGCTGTGGTTTAACTTTTTTACCCATGAAATGACCTGTATTGATAACATAACAATCAACACCCGACTCAAAAAGGCTCTTGAAAAGCTTGTAATCCACACTTAATGGGTAGGTCCGAAACGGATTTGCATAGGGTTCCACCACCAGTTGATCCGGATTAACACCCTCTGGCAGTTTTTCTGCCGATGTTCTTTTCGTAGCAAGTGTTGCTCCCATCACAGACCCCAGTGCCGCTCCTTTCAGCTTTACCACCGGTGGCATTGTGGGATCTTTCATAATCCAGAAAATGGAGTTAATGGGATCGTCGATGCGATCTACCCGATCCGCCGCCCAAAGCTTGGATTTAATGGCTCTGCCATTTCCGTTTCTAAGGTCTTCTGTAACCGGATATATTTTTCCGTCATCATACATAATCGCACCGTTGTTTTGCATCGTAAGAATATACTTATTATCTTCACAGTTCATCGGATAGTCCTGCGTCTTATCAAAATAAGTCGGCTCCAAAGCAATAGATGTCTTATCTTCGATATTGATGATAAACGCATCATCATGCAAAACAGTTACATTATACTTATTATCATGCTTCGCATGTGTAATAGTTGATTTTCCTGAACCGGACAGACCAAATACAGCTATTGTATGCCTTTTTCCCGGCAGGTTGTAGCATTTCAGACCTCCGTGACAGGCTGCAAATCCATTTCTGGCAGCAGTTCCCCAAGCCAGCGTTAACGTTCCTTTTTTGTATTCTCCAAAATATTTCATTCCGAGTATAGCTGCACAGTTATGTGTCGGATCAAAAAACGTAAGACCCATCGGATGATCCGGATGTGACCAGTCAGGGTCGCAGAATATTACGATGTCTCCCTCCGGAATCTTCTTGGAGTACTTGTACATTTCAGAGTAAACTTCATTTACATACTGGAAATTCAGCAACCAACTATAAAAAATGTTTTCATGGTTTTCCGGAATAAGGATGTGGGCTTTTATCATAAAGTTTCGATGAAGTCCTATGATAACCTCACCATGGTACATGGATTTTTTCCTTGTATCATAAATAGCATCACGGATTATCGCAGAGTATTCTGCAAGGTTAACTCCAGGATCGCCTGAAATTCGTCTGGCTGCTGCTGCTCTGCCAAAAGTGTTGCCATCATTAAACAGCAAAGCGTGCGCATCTTCAGGCAGGCCCTGTTTTTCCGGCTCATAAATAGGAATGCCTGTCAGCGGAATTGTGCCAGGGCTTTTTTTAGCCAGTTGATATGCCTGGGCCACGGTTTTTACCGATTGGACATTGTTTTGATAAAAGGCAGTCTGGATTGTGGTTCTGATTTGCGACTTAATCGCATCAAACTCATCTTTTCCTTTAAAACGATTGATGGTACTCATACTTTACCTCCCGGAATTTATCATTAATCCATTTTTGATAACACTATTTATTATTCTAACATGAGTACGCGAATACTTGAAGCAATTATTTTGTCCATTTTATATCGCCCCCGACCACTGTCATGCAAACTTCAATATTTATTAAATCCTGGACTTCAACTTCAAATGGGTCCCGGTCCAATAAAACAACATCAGCCAGTTTTCCTTCGGTGATACTGCCTTTTACATCTTCATCATAAGAAGAATATGCAGCGTTAATTGTATACGTTTTAAAAGCTTCTTCGACAGTCAGCTTTTGCTCCGGCAACCAGCCACTTTCCGGCTTGCCCTTCAGATCTTTGCGGGTGACAGCCGCATAAACACCATAAAGAACATCTGGTCCTTCAACCGGAATATCCGATCCTCCTGTAAGGCAAATTCCCAGATCTGTTAATGTTCTCCAGTTGTGACTATCTTTTTCCCTCTCATCTCCAAGACGACTTTTCATCATTGGCCAGTCAGATGCTGTTTGAGCCGTCTGTATATTAAGACTCACATTTAATGGCTGCAGCCTTTCATAAAGCTTTCTATCGCCAACCTGACAGTGTACAATGCGATGCCGCGATGCTTTGGGGTTTTCATTTTGCACCCGCTCATAAGCTTCTATTACCATTTCCAGAGCAGCATCTCCTATGGCATGCAGGCAAACCTGCATCCCGGAGTCATGAGCCATCTTCACATTATGATACAGTTCATCTCCTTCATAAACAAGAATACCATAGTTATCCGGGTCATCAGTATAGGGTTCTCTAAGGGCAGCTGTTCTTGCTCCTATAGTACCGTCACACCATTGTTTCATGGGGCCAATTTTATAGTAATGATCTCCCTGTCCGGTTCTTAAATCGCCATTAAGAAATAATTCGATATCTTCTCTTTTAGGTAAAGAAATTTTCTGGTATATTCGAATAGGCAGCTCCTGATTAGCAGCCATCTGCCGATATGTGTCTGCAATGTGTTTAAAGTCTCCACTATAGCCCAGGTCATAGGAATCTTCCGTATGTACTGTTGTCACTCCATATTTCAGAAGTTCAGCAGCTCCTTCTAATATACCCTTTCTGATATACTCATGATCATCTGTCAAACACCTGTTTTTCTTAAACCACTCAAGTGAAGCTTCTCGAATAATGCCGTTTGGAGTTCCTTCTTCATCATGATCAAAAGAGCCTCCCGCAATAAAAGTTTCACTGCTGACACCAACTTCCTCTAATGCCATGGAATTCACAGAACCTATATGTCCACAGACCCGCAACAATAAAACAGGATGTTTAAGGCTTACTTTATCCAGGTCATGTCGGTCAGGAAAGCGGTTATCATCAACAAATTGATTTTGATTCCAACCACGACCAATTAACCACTGACCTTCTTTCAAATCATTCGTATTAATAAATTTTTTGCATCTATCAACAACCTCACCAATAGACCGGGCTCCTTCCAGGTCGACGGTGGTCAGAGAAATTCCATACCCTACTAAATGCGTGTGTGTATCAATAAAACCAGGTAGCATGGTTTTACCTTCCATATTAATAATCTGCGTCGAGTTATCAGTCACTTTCATTACTTCATCTTTGGTACCAACTTTTAAAATAATGTCTTTCTTGAAGGCAACAGCTTCGCATATCGATCCATCCATTGTATATATTTTTCCATTTACAAATGCCTTTGTAGCTGGTTTCATAATTCCCACTCCTTTTACCATGATTATATCTTATGATAACGTTGTCATGAAAAAATATCAAGAAAAAACCGCCCCTTTAAGAGAGGCGGTTTGGAAAGTACGTATTCTAGTACCAGCCACGAAGCTTCATTGCATCTGCTACACGCTTGATTGACATCATGTAAGCAGCAGTTCTCATATCAACTTTGTGCTCTTCTTTTAATGCCCAAATATCGTCAAAGGCCTTGTTCATGGAAGTTTCCTGCTTTTCCTGAACTTCTTCAAATGTCCAGTTGTATCGCATAAGGTTCTGAACCCACTCAAAGTAGGACACTGTAACCCCACCTGCATTAGCAAGAATATCCGGTACAACCAGAATGCCTTTATCGTTCATAATTTTATCGCCTTCCGGGGTTGTTGGTCCATTCGCTCCTTCACAAACAATTTTTGCTTTAACCTGATCTGCTGTTTCGGAAGTGAAAACATTTTCCAGAGCGCATGGCATTAAGATTTCTGCATCTACTCCTATAACTGCATTTCTGTCAATTTCTTCTTCTGCACCAGGGAATCCGGTGATCATTTTATTCTTATTGCCTTTTGCATATTCCATTAACTCTTTTACATTCAATCCATTATTATTAATTAATGTACAGGATACGTCAGAAACGGCCACAACTTTGGCTCCCATTTCCTCCATGTACATAGCTGCATAGCTTCCAACATTACCAAAACCCTGAACAGCAACACGTATTCCATCAAGATTCAGGTTTAATTTTTCCGCTGCATAACGGGCCATAATTGCAACACCGAATCCAGTAGCTTCAGTTCGGGCAAGGGAACCATAGTAATTTACAGGCTTTCCGGTAAATACACCAGGCTCAAAACGTCCGGTTGTTTTTTCATACTCATCTACCATCCATGCCATTACCTGTCCGCTGGTTCCAACATCCGGAGCAGGAATATCAATTTTTTCGCCAATAATAGGAGCAATAGCTCTTGCATATCCTCTTGCAAGTCTTTCCAGTTCACCTTCAGACAACTCGAAAGGATCTGCAATTACGCCTCCTTTTCCGCCGCCATAAGGGATACCAACAACACCACATTTAAAGGTCATCCAGGTTGATAGTGCTTTCACTTCATCTTCATTCACGTCCTGATGAAAGCGAACGCCGCCTTTAAACGGTCCCACAGCATCGTTGTGCTGAGATCGATATCCAACGAAGGTTTTGATGCTTCCATCATCCATTTTCACAGGAATAGAAACTTCAAGCACTCGAATTGGATTCTTAATAATTTCATAAACTTCCTGCGGAGTACCCAGCTTATCACAAGCTGATTTTACCTGTTGTTGCGCAATTACAAACGGATTGTTCACACCTTTTTCTGCCATTTGACTGCCTCCTTTATCTCTCGTTGATATTATGAGCAGAGGTTGACCGGTTTTTTCATTCTCAGAAAACGTTTTCCCCCTTGTAAAAGTTAAAAATTTAACCTTCCTGCATTTTCTGTTAATTCCAACTTTTCAATAAGCTGCAGACTTTGAAAAAACTCAACCCCCGTCTCTCCTACTCAGTTAGAATTATAACATACCTATAAAGAAAGTGGTAGTTCTTTCCTTTAAAAATATGGTCATTCGACAGAAATTAAACAAAATCTATCTGTATTCGTTATTTAGAAACATACCAAAAGGCCCCCAATACCAGCATGAGTTCCTATAACCGGCCCCATGGTTGTCAGCATCACTTCACGAGGATTGAAACGCTGAATTATTTCTTCCTTCAGATTTTGAGCTTCTTCCAGACAATCACAATGTGTAATGCCAACAATTTGGTCACTGTAATCAGCTCTCTTTTTTTCCATTTCATCCAGCAGCACACGGATAGCCTTCTTTTTGCCACGAAGGGTCTTGAGAACCCTAACATAACCATCCTCTACATGGACTACCGGCTTCAAATTCAGCAGATTAGAAACAAATTCTTTGGGTCGGCTCACCCTTCCGCCTTTAACAGCGTTTTCCAAAGTTTCCAGATAAACCACCACTCGCATTTGATCTCGATAAGCTTTTATTTTTTCGACCACTTCCGGCATTTCCAGACCTTCCCCGGCAAGCTGACAGGCTTTTAACACCTGCATTCCAACGCCCAGCGAACCCGTTAATGTATCAAAGATTTCAATATTTCCACCAGTTTCATTTTTCGCCTGATGAGCACCGTCTATGGTTCCACTCAGTTTAGATGAAAGATGAATACTTAATACACTTTCGCTGTTTGTCAATCCTTCTTTGAATCGGTCAACAAATGTCTGAGGTGAAGGTTGCGATGTTTTAGGCAATGTTGGTGAAGCCGTCATTTTTTCATAGAATTCCTGATGACTCAGGTTCACGCCATCTACATAATCCGTCCCATCAATTTCAATTCTCAGAGGCACTACCAAAATGTTGTACTTCTCAATTATTTCCTTTGGCAAGTCACACGAACTGTCTGTAATAATCTGCACAAAAACTCCTCCTTTTATTTAAAATACGCTAAACTTGTCGGCAATATGCGTGTAGACCTCTACACCTTTCACCAAATCATCAATGGCAATTCTTTCTTCATCTGTGTGAGCCAGAGAAATATCTCCAGGTCCAAAAACCACCGTCGGTATTTTCATATAGTTAGATATAAGCGCGCCATCTGTCCATCCGTATTCCGTCTTGACTTCCGGTTCATAACCGATTACTTCTTCAATGGATTTCTTAACAGCTAAAACAACAGACTCATCCATGCCGGTATTCAGAGGTGGATGCGGTAATACAGAGACACTTTCCGGCGTCCGGGTAATTTTCGCATCAAAGGATGGATCTTCTTTCTTCATTTCATCAATTAATTCCTGATATTCCTGAATGACCGACTCCAGCGTTTCTCCCTCTACATAACGACGGTCCAGGCGGATCAGAGCTTCCTCAGCTACTGTCGACTGGCCTGTTCCGCCTTGGATTGTCCCAATGTTCATAACAGACGTCCCCATAAAATCATGCTGCCTTTCCTTAAGCTTAGGGTATAGCTCTTCCTTGACCTTTGATAAAAACTCCACCGCCTTTTCAATTGCATTGATACCTTTATGCGGAGTACCGCTGTGAGCACCTTTGCCCTTTATTTTTATGTCCAGCCACACAAGTCCCCGATGACTGGCCACGTATTTAAAATTTGTCGGCTCACCAACTACAGCTCCGTCCAGCTTAATGTGTTTTTTCACCAAACATTCTTCGCAGGATACCAGATGTTCAGTCCCTTCACTTTTGGTTTCCTCACCCACAACACCAGAGAAAACAATATCTCCGGCCAGATTCAGGTTAGCTCTCTTTAATACAACAAGCGCCATCATCATGGCAGCTACAGGTCCTTTCATGTCAACTGCGCCTCTTCCCCAGATATAACCCTCTTTGATGTCTCCGGAAAAAAGCTCTTCCGGCCTCATTTCTGCACCAAACAGATTTACATTCATATTATCCGGCGGAACAGTGTCAATATGTCCGTTCAGCATGAGTGATTTTCCATTTTCTCCATCATTGCCTTTTATGTAGGCAATGACATTGCTTCTGTCATCAATTACATGCTCCAAAGAGACCTCAACGTTGTTTTTCCGGAAGTATTCGTACATGTATTCCGCAATTTCTTTTTCCTGAGTCTTCACATCTTTATGGCTTGGGATTTTTATCAGGTCTTTCGTTAAATCAATAAGTTCCTGTTTGTCATAGTAGTCAGTGGCACGTATCATTTTAACCTCCTGTCATCTGCTTCTGCGTCGTCAATCACATTATATCTTTCCGGTTTTCGGAGTGCAAGCAAATTATCCGATCCTCTTCAACACTGATTTTGCCAGAATGTCAGAACCTTTTGCCAGCATCCCTTTTTCCAGTCGAAATGCAGGATGATGCAAACCTGGTCTTACGCCGGCTCCAAGTCCGATATAAGCTGTCTTTATTTTTTTGTATGATGCATAGAAGTGAAAATCCTCTGACCCTGAAGTAGCTACAGGCGGCAAAGACTTGCCCAGCACTTCCACAATGGACTCCTCAACGGATTTGACCACATCCTCATCGTATTCTGCCGCAAGGGTATGGTCAACTGTGTCAATGATTGTTTTTGCACCAAGAGCTCCAGCGCTTTTATCAATCGCTTTGCTGATTTCCTCAGTCATTATTCTCATTAACTGATTGTTCTGAGCCCTGATATCTACATGTATTTCTGCCGTATCAGGGATTAAATTATACGTATCTCCCTCTACCAGCAGTTTAGTCACTTTGACAGAATGTGGAACATTCGGATCAAAATGGAGCGCATTAAGGGCGTTAACCGACAACACGGCTGCCTCCAGTGCATTAATTCCAAGATGCGGGCGGGCGCCATGCGCATTTTTGCCGATTATTTCCGCCCGGATAATCTGAACAGATCCATGCATCAAGGCTGGCGTTGCATAGCCGGCAGGCATTTCGTTTTCAGGTCTTACATGAATCCCAATCATCTCATCCACATTATCCAAAGCACCACTTTCGATTACTTTTTTTGCCCCATCCAGCTTTTCTTCCGATGGCTGAAACAAATAAAGAATCTCACCTTTTCCCGGTTTTTGTGATGCTAGTATTTTAGCTGCACCCAGCACCATTGCCATATGCGCATCATGTCCACAGACATGGCTCACTGTTTCCCGATGGTTTTGAAACAGACAAAGTGCATCCATATCTGCTCTCAGCGCTATTACAGGGCCTTCCTTATTCGTTTTTTGCCTGGCAACAACTCCTGTTTTAGCTATACTTTCCTCCACTTCCAGACCCATGCTCCGAAGTTCTCCCGCCACTATTTTAGCAGTTTCAAATTCTTCATAGGATTTTTCCGGGGTCTGGTGCAGTTTTTTATACATCTTACGGACATATTGATCCAGTTCCTTTTCATTTATTGTCATCATTGTTCCTGTCTCCTTTACTTAAACTGCAAGCAGCTAAAACTCGCTTTTAAAAAATGATACCCATTTGTTCATGTAAAATCCCTTCCTCGCAATCATCTGATAATTGAAAACAGGCTTTTGTTGTGATACTCTTTATCTACATAAACACCATCATGCAAGATTAAAAAATCCAAAGGAGGATGGGCTTGTTGGATACTAAAGATGTAATTCGAAGTTGTATGGAGGAGTGTTTTTACAATCAGTGCATTTTTTACGAGCATATTCTCGATGCACTTTCCGAGCCCATCGTTATCGTGGATTCTAAAGCTAATATTGTATTCATAAATAAAGCCTATCTTAAGTTTATTAAAGTTGCAAGAAAAGATGCAATTGGTAAGCCGGTACAGGAAATAATTGAGAATACCCGCCTTCACCTGGTGTGCAATACGGGTGCAACTGAAATTGATCGTTTGCAAAAGATTCATGGTCGTGAAGCTGTTGTGCACCGACTTCCGATTGTAGTTGACGATGAGGTTGTTGGAGCAATTGGTAAGGTAACTTTCCAGGATGTTAATGAACTAAATGAATTGGCAAAAAAATTGAAATCAATGGAAGAAAAATTAGAGCACTATCAAAAAGGCTCATCTATTCTGACATCACCAGCATATACTTTTGATGACATCATCGGTGAATCCGCATCTTTTCAACAAGTTAAAACTATGGCCATCAAAGCAGCTCAGTCAGATATGTCTGTTCTGATACTTGGTGAAACAGGAGTTGGAAAAGATTTATTAGCTCAGGCAATCCACAACGCCAGTCCAAGGCATCGCGGTCCATTCATCAGTATTAATTGTGCTGCTATTCCTCAGGATTTGCTGGAGTCTGAACTTTTTGGTTATGGCGAAGGTGCTTTTACCGGGGCGCGGAAAAAAGGAAAGCCAGGGAAGTTCGAGCTCGCAGACGGAGGAACCATTTTTCTTGACGAGATAGGTGATATGCCTCTGCGAATGCAGGCAAAACTGCTAAGGGTGCTGCAAAACAGGCATGTTGAACGAGTAGGCGATACAGAGTTAAGGTCCATTGACGTGCGGGTTATTTCTTCAACAAATCATGACGTTAAATCAAAAGTGCTTTATAAGGAGTTCAGACCTGACCTTCTCTATCGCTTAGATGGAGTTACACTGCAAGTCCCCCCATTAAGAGAGCGGAAAGATGACATACCGCTATTGGTCCATCGAACTTTGAGACAATTAAAGAGTACTCAGAGTATTTCTTCCGAAGTCATGAAAATTCTCCAGAACTTTTCATGGCCCGGAAATATACGAGAATTGATTAATGTTGTGGAAAGAATGACTTTCCTGGTAGAGGAGCCAATTATAAAACCTCATCACATTAAATCCTTTGCTCCTGATTTATATCACAGCGGAACAGCCAAAGTAAATGATCAGATGAATCATAAAGGCCCCGAATGGAAGAATGAAGGTGAAGAGCAGGTTACTTTAAACGATTCCGTTAACTCCACTGAAAAAGATACTATTCTTGCTGCACTTAAAAAGACCGGAAACAATAAGGCACAGGCAGCAAAAATACTAAAAATACATCGAACGACATTATATGCAAAAATAAAGAAATATAATATCGAGGCATAAAACTCCAACAGATTAATCTTCAGACTTCTATAGACTAAGGAAATCTTATGGTATGTCAAATATTCCAACAGTGTTTGTTTTTACAGACACTGTCTTTTTTTGTTGGAAAATGAACACTTTGAGTATTCCCAAAATTCAGTCGTTTCATTTTCTGACACATCCAGAAAAACAATGGCTGTTTTTAGCCATTTTTCTTTTGGCATGATCATTGCATTAAATAATGTTAAGTCGATAAGTTATACTATGAAAAAGGAGGAAATAAACATGTATGATTTTTTAGTACCAAGTGTTAATTTCGCAGGAAAAGGTGCCGTAGAGGTAGTAGGAGAACGCTGTAAAATTCTCGGGGGCAAAAAAGCATTGGTGGTAACGGACAAAGTTCTTAAATCTATCGAAGACGGTCCGGTGGACAAAGTGGTAGGTCATCTGAAAGATGCAGGTATTGATGTTGCTTTTTATGATGGTGTTGAACCAAATCCACGAGACACCAATGTCAAAGACGGATTGAAGATATATAAGGATGAAAACTGCGATATGATCGTCACTGTAGGCGGCGGAAGTCCCCATGATTGTGGAAAGGGAATTGGAATCGCAGCAACGCATGATGGTGACCTGTATGACTATGCAGGCATTGAATTGTTGGAAAATCCGCTGCCGCCAATTGTTGCTGTTAACACAACTGCCGGAACTGCCAGCGAGGTTACCAGACATTGCGTCGTTACCAAAACCGATGTGGAGCCAAATGTAAAGTACGTTATTGTCAGCTGGAGAAACCTGCCTTTGGTGTCTATCAACGACCCGCTTCTGATGGTCGGTAAGCCGAGTGGATTGACAGCCGCTACCGGTATGGATGCTCTTACCCATGCGGTTGAAGCATATGTTACGTTGAATGCCAACCCGATGAGCGATGCCGTCGCTGCTCAGGCTATCAAACTGATTGCCGGAAACCTAAGACAAGCTGTTGCCTATGGCCACAATATCGAAGCACGCGAAAACATGGCTTATGCTTCCCTTTTAGCCGGGATGGCCTTTAACAATGCCGGATTGGGCTACGTTCATGCAATGGCTCATCAGCTGGGTGGTTTTTATGATATGCCTCACGGTGTAGCCAACGCAGTCTTGCTGCCTCATGTTGAACGTTTTAACCTGAACTGCAACCTGAAAAAGTTTGCTGAGATCGCCGAGATGATGGGTGAAAACATTCATGGCCTGTCTCTCAGAGATGCTGCCGATAAAGCTATCGACGCCATTGTCCAACTTTCTAAAGACGTTGGAATCCCTTCCGGCCTGGCTGAGTTAGGTGTGAAAGAAGAAGATATTCCTGCCATGGCTGAATTGGCAATGAAAGATGGTAATGCAGGTACCAACCCGGTATCCGGTACTGTGAAGGATCTGGAAAACCTTTTCAGAGCGGCTATGTAAAACATTATATGCAAATGAATGAATTTTAATCTCCTCCGCCTCCCTTTCCTTCTGTGGTTAGGGAGGTGCCATTACAAAGGGGGCAAATATGGAATTAAATATAATAGTATTTTTAGCCGCATTTTGTGGCGGAGTATTGGGAACTGCTATCGGCGCTTTGCCAGCTTTTATATTCTGTGGCGTCACCGGTTTAGTAAGCATTGGCGTCATTGCCGCTGGAGGCTCTGATGTTTTTCTCGGCGAATTGGCTTTTGGGCCCTTATTCGGTCCTCATATTGTTTTTGCCGCAGGAGTTGCCAGTGCCGCTTTAGCTGGTAATAAAAAGAAATTACTTGGTACCGGGATGGATATTCTGACGCCTTTAGTCAAGACCAAAAACCTGCAGGTCTATTTCACTGGCGGTATCTTCGGAATTCTGGCCTATCTGGCTAACATGATATTTATCCGCCTGGGCTTGCCTGTTGATACCGTTGCCATGTCAGTATTCACCAGTAATGTTGTCGCCCGCTATGCTTTTGGAACTTCCGGTATGTTTGGTGAGTTTTTTAACGGTCGAAAAACTGACAAGGACAAGTATGCCTTTGTAAACCTAAAACTATTAGCCTTTAATATCTTCTGGTCTTTCATAATAGGTTTTCTGATCTGCTATATCATTCATACTACCGGCATCAGCATATTCTTTGGATTTTGCCTTAGCGCAACGCTGCTAATCTTTCTGCAAATGGGATTTGAATTCCCGGTTACACACCACATCACTCTTGTTGCCGCTTATGGTTACGCTGCTTCCGGAAGTATTTTCATTGGAGGTCTGTTCGGTATTCTGGCTCATTTAGTCGGTGAAATGGTCAATAACACTATGAACAGCTATGGAGACACCTATATTGATCCACCAGGAGCTACCATCTTTATTTGCAGCGCTCTGATCTTTACTTTTATGTAATCCCTTTGCAGCAATTACTCTTTCCATCAAATAATTTAATTGCTGAGTTTAAGTGATCTGCCAGGGAACAAGGAGGATACAAAATGATAATCGGAGATATCATGACTACTGAGGTAATTACGGTCAAAGCAGAAGATTCGGCTCCGCAGGTGGCCCGGCTGCTTAAGGAACATCAAATCAGCGGTCTGCCAGTAGTTGATGAAGAAAATCGTGTGATTGGAATCATCACGGAACAGGACATTATTGTACGTTGTCAAAAGCTGGAGATCCCGATGTACTTCAATTTTTTACAGGGCCAGGTTTTTGGTGACTGTACGAAAAATCTGCAGCAACAGGTTGAAAAAATGAAATGCGTCCAGGCAAAAGACATTATGAAGGAAGACCCGACCGTGGCCAACTTCGACCAGGATGTCAAAGAAGTAGCACGAATGATGAAAAATAAGGATCTGAATATGGTGCCCATTGTCAAAAACAGTAAGCTGGTGGGTGTGGTCACCCAAAAGGATATTTTTAAAGCAACCTGCTAATACAGAGATTAATAATTAGGGTCTAATGAATAACGTTAAACACATTGAAAATACTGACTTACAACCTCTTTTATGATATAATAAGTGCATAGGTTTTAATCAATTCAACCCAAAAACCGTGCACTTGGGAGGT